>JAQVYY010000060.1 GCA_028708425.1 Bacteroidales bacterium | reverse complement strand
CGACAAAACGAATCTCTTTATCTTTGCTCATGTTGTTTTTTTATTTGTGGAAAAACAAAATTACAACAAGGGGTGAAACTTTTTAGGAGTAACCCCGTTTTTTTAAAATTTACTCGGTCACTACTGACTTATTATATCAATTTACGCTTTGATAAGAAGCTACAGAGTAAAGAAATAACCTTTCGCAATAATCAAATTACAGTAGTTCAATAATGCAGGGCTTATTCTTGCAGCCCTATCAAATAAAAATTTGTAATTTTGTGGTTTCAATAAAATAATTGTTGGCTGTGAAAAAAGTAGTTATTGGCTTATCGGGTGGAGTTGACTCAAGCGTTGCTGCCTATGTACTGAAAGAACAGGGCTATGAGGTTATTGCCCTTTTTATGAAGAATTGGCACAACACTACAGGCGTTTTACAAGGCGACTGCCCATTTGACGATGACTACAACTTTGCGCAGATGGTTGCCCGTAAGCTAGATATTCCATTTCATATGGTTGATTTGAGCGACCAGTATCGGAAACGGGTAGTTGACTACATGTTTGATGAGTACTCGCGCGGACGAACCCCAAATCCCGATGTGCTATGCAATAGGGAGATAAAGTTTGATGCGTTTATGGATGCAGCTCTTGAGCTAGGTGCTGATTACGTTGCTACGGGGCATTACTGCCGTAAGGACACCGTAACCGTAAACGGGAAGCCTATACACCGATTACTAGCAGGTGTTGATACAAATAAAGACCAAAGCTATTTTCTGTGCCAGCTTAGCCAACAGCAGCTTGAAAAGGCTCTATTCCCCATTGGCGATATGGTGAAACCCGAAGCGCGCCGAATAGCAGTTGAACTGGCACTAGCATCTGCTCAACGCAAAGATTCGCAGGGCATTTGCTTTGTTGGCAAGGTTGATTTGCCCGTTTTTTTACAGCAGAAACTCGAGGCAAAAGAAGGAAGCATTATTGAAATACCTAAAGATTTTGCCCACTCAAAGGATACAAGTAATTCGCTCGAAGATATTTCGAAAGAATATAAATACCAGCCCCGTGATGGCAAAAAGGTTGGAACGCACCAAGGCGCACACTTCTATACCATAGGGCAGCGTAAAGGGCTAAATGTTGGCGGTACGCTCGAACCCCTGTTCGTTCTATCGACAGATGTGGAGAACAACATTATATACGTTGGACAGGGACAGGATCACCCTGGATTATATCGAGATGCGCTATTCATTCCAAAGGATGAAATTCATTGGGTACGGCCCGATAAAGTGCTAAGAATTGGGGAGTCGAAAGATTTTTTGGTTAGAATTAGGTACCGACAACCACTTCAAGAAGCTAAACTTCACCGACTTGCGGAAGGAATGTACATTACGTTTAGCCAACCCCAACGCGGAATAGCATCGGGGCAATTTGCAGCATGGTACACGGATGATGAGCTGATTGGCTCTGGGGTAATTTGTTAGCCTTTGCAAGGAAACACTATAATCAAGGTTTTTTATTACTAACATTAGGTTAAAAAAACGATAATGCTAAATTGGTTGACTAAAGCTTAATACCAAAAACACAGATATCATCTATTTGATCCTGCCCATGTTGGTGCTGTTTCAATACATTTAGCAGCTTTTGCTCCTGCATCTCCGATGTATCTCCATCAATATCATGGAGCAGCTCAATAAACCTACGCCGCCCAAATTTTTTGAAATTATCGTCCATTTGGTCGGTATAACCATCAGAGGTCAGGTATAGAGTAACGGGCTTTGAAATATCGATGTAATGATTGGTAAAATAGCGTCTATCTTCGCGTTGAAACCCACCTACCGATCTGGGATCACCAGCAATCTTCTGAACCCTTCCGTTGGTTACAACAAACAACGGTCGGCACGCTCCAGCAAACGTAGCCTTATTGTCTTTTAAATCAATAGCCACCAAGCATATATCCATAGTAATATGCCCCTTGTTGGAAGTGGTATCCTGTTTTAAAACCTTACGAACCTGCTTGTGCATAATTTCGAGAGCCAAAGCGGGACTATAGGTGCGCCATTCGTTCACTATTTGATTTAAAAGAGTATTACCAATAACAGACATTAACGCGCCAGGCACACCATGTCCTGTACAATCAACTACGGCAGCAAAAAGCAGATTGTCGACACTGCTAACCCAGTAAAAATCGCCCGACACAATATCCTTTGGCATAAACAAAACCGCATGGTTAGGAAATAGCTTTCCTAGCTGCTCTGGATTAGGTAGTATTGCCTCCTGAATTGTTTGTGCATACTCAATGCTACTAATAATTCTATCGTTATTAGCTTCAATTATCCGTTGCGATTTTTCAAGAATTCTATTCTTATGCTCAATCTCATCGCGCTGAGCCAAAATTTCTTCTTGCTGCTGAAGAAGTTCCTCGTTCTTTTCAAGGATAAGATTTTGCTGCGACGCCATCTTCATATTCGCCTTTTGCTTATTTTTATATGCGATGTACACCATCAACATCCCAACCAGCGCAACACCCAAAACCAGCAGGAGAAAGTTTCGTAACAAACGCTGTCTCTTTTCTTTTTCGTATGCGATAACATCGCGCTTAGCTTGTTCTATCTGGGTTTGGTGTCGCTCTTTCTTAAAATTGTACAGCATTTCCGCTTGTACCATCCTCTTCATGTTATCCTCATTAAAAATGCTGTCACGGGCAGCAATATACTTTTTATAATGAGAAAAAGCCATAGGGATACTGCCCTGTTTTTCGTAAACCTCACTTAAAAACTTGTGAGATTCTGCACATAAATCGATAGCAGAAATAGTTTTCGCATGATTTAGTGCCTGCATGAAGTAGGATTGGGCCTGACTAAAACTATCATGCTCAAAGGCTAGCTGACCCAAATAAATTTTACACTCAGCAAGCCGCTGATGATTGCCTATTTTCTCGAATATAGCCAGGGCCTTAAACAGGTAGCTCTCGCTCAGGTAGTAGTCGCCTAAAGCGATGTATATTGACCCTATTTCATTATATAAAACACCAACACCATCACCCTCCTTATCATCGCCCTCATACTTTTTAGTTAAAACCAGTGATTTTAAAAAATAATCGAGTGCTTCGGTGTAGTTCCCCATTTTTTTGTACACCTCACCAATGTTCATATACGAAATTGATACGGTGTACTCCCTACCCAACTTTTTTCCAATGTTAAGCGAGTTCATGTAATACTGTAGAGCCTTAGGATAATTATTCTGATAAAAATATAGAACCCCTATATTATTCAAGACGCTTGACATCCCTATACTATCCTGAGCTATTTCTAAAAGAGATAAAGCATTAAAATAATGTTCAAGTGCTCCCGAGTAGTCTCCTTGTAAACGATATATTGACCCAATTAAATTTAGAGCCATTCCCTTACCAGAAGCATTTTTTAAAGATTTAAAAGATTCGGAGCTTGAGTACAAATACTTTAGCGCTTGCGTAAAATTACCTTCAATACGGTATAATTCGCCCAAATTTAAGAGCATAACCGAAATATCATTAAGCATCCCAACGTCTTCGCATGCCTTTATGGCAAGCTCCGAGTACTTAATCGCATTCTCGTTATCGTTTTCCTCGAAATATTTATAGGCTTTAGTTAGTAAGTTTTTAGCATACTCAACCTTGTCAACCTCACCATCCATATCAAATTGAGCATTATCATCAACTTGAGCAAACGATGCTAACGACAAGCATAACAATACAACAAATAAGTATATCTTTTGTAACAAGGCGGATGTTTTTTAAGTGATTAAAAACTAATGTTTTTGCTAATAAAAACCTTTACTGCTATAGACGAATTACTTATGTATACACACCATTATTTATAACTATTTTAGTGCCTTAAAGTTATAAAAAATAAGGAGGAATACGGATTTTCCTCAAGAAAAAGTTTAACCCCAATTATTCATTCGAATAAGTAGGGTCTCCGATAGCGACTAAGCCTCACAACCAATTTTGTTACCCAAAATTTGACTCGAACATGTCGGGGGTAACCCGCATTTGCATTCATCCTTAACAAAGATGATGAATAATGCGGGTATAATATGACTATTTGATAAAACCAGTAAGAGGGGTAGAGTTTCTTGAAGAGCAACAGAATGTTCATGTTTCACAAATATTACCATTACATTTGCAAAAAAAATATATGTTCGACTTTACAGAAGCAAAAATTGCCGCAATGGCTATACACCGCGTAGGGAGTACGGTTCGCGAAAACGAGCTGGTTTTGGCTAACGAGCTGGTACATATTAGCGACTCTGATCTGCTTGAGCTACTCAAAAACTTTTTTGTTTCGCCCTTTAAACAGCCCGAGTTCTACAGCTTTTCACATAATGCTGACGTAGAGGAGAACCTGGTTTACAATTTCTCATCAAACTTGTTTAGCTCTCAAGAGAACCTACTCGAACAATCGAGAAACATTGCTAACCATCTGTACAGATGCAGTACGCACCCAAATATTAAGGATGGGGAATTGTACGTAATTCTCATGTCGGACTGTGTTATTGAAGGCGAGCTGGTAGATGCTGTTGGAATCTTTAAATCGGAAACGAAAGACACCTTTATTAAGGTTTACGAGGACCAAAGTAAGTTTGAGGTTGAGCGGCACAAGGGCATCAACATAAAAAAGATAGATAAAGGATGCCTTGTTTTTAATACCGAACGCGATTTTGGGTACAAAATCGTTGCCATTGACAACTCCAGCAAAAGCGACGATGCCAAATTTTGGAAAGAGTCGTTCCTGAACATCAAACCCCGCGAGGACGACTTTTACCAAACGAGTGGTTACATTAATCTTTGCAAAGATTTTGTAAAAGAGGTTTTAAAAGACGATAATACGGTTGACCGTACCGAACAGGTTGATATGCTGAATAAAAGCCGCGATTACTTTACCCAAAACGAGGCCTTTAATCAGGAAGAATTTGAGGAGGAGATAATAAAAAAACCTGAGGTTGTTGAGCAATTTAGGGAGTATAAAGACAGCTATCAGGCCGAGTTGGGATGTAACCTGAAAGACTCGTTTACCATTTCGGTAAATGCCGCTAAGAAAGCTAAAAAAGTATTTAAGAGCGTGATAAAGCTCGATAAAAACTTTCATCTATACATTCATGGAGGTCGCAACAGGGTGGAAAAAGGGTTTGACCATGATAAAGGTCTAAACTATTACACACTTTTTTTCGATGCAGAAAGCTAGCCCCTGTTCATAATTAGGATACAGTAAAAACAGACAATATGACAATAATAAAAGAATTAGTTTTTAGCAAAACGGTGGTAGAGTTTACCGCAGTAGCCAAAGAGTACTGCGCATTTATTGAGAATTCTACCGATTTTAAACTAAAGCAATTTATACAGGTAGCAAATAGCCTTTTACCACTGCTTTACTATAAAGCATCGCTACTACCTAGCACTAGCCCGATGTACGAACAGGTAAACCAAAAACATGTTACCGAGGAGCACTACATGGCGCTACACGAACGTACCAAGCACTTTTTAGGCCAGTACGATGCCTTTCCCGAGGTTTTCGACAAGCGAACGGCCGAAACAGATGATCAATTCGCAGCCAGCCTTTCCGAATACCTGTGCGATATATATCAGGATTTAAAAGATTTTACCATGATATACCAAAATGGGCAAGCAGAAGAGATTAATGATGCCCTATGGGAGTGCAAGCTTAACTTTGGTGATTTTTGGGGAATACGGTTAGCCAATTCCATAAGAGCCATCCATCAGCTAGCATATAGTGATTTAGAGCTGGTTACAGAAAGCCCAAAGGGAAGCGAACAAAACGATAATATTGATACCAGCGACTGGTTTATTACCCGTCGTCAGAACGAAATGGATAACAAATAGATATGATTTTTAAAAAAGACATTACAAGAGAAGAGATTAACGAATTACCAAAAGCCGTTTACAACGGAAAAATTGTTGTTATAACATCGCATGATGAGCTTATTAAACACATTCCCACACTAGTAAAAGAAAAAATCATTGGGTTCGATACCGAGACCAAGCCCGCCTTTAAAAAAGGACAAGTAAACCGCATCGCCCTTTTACAGCTAGCTACCCACGAAATAGCTTTACTTATAAAGGTGAAAGAGGTTGGGATACCCGATGAGCTTATTACGGTTTTAGAAAACCCAAGCATTCTGAAAATTGGGGCTGCAATTCGCGATGATAATCGTGGGTTACAAAAAGTGGCAAAATATAATCCTGCTGGTTTTATCGATCTGCAAAATATTGTTTCAGACTACGGAATTGAGTGCTTGAGCTTACGTAAAATAGCCGCAATAGTACTAGAACAAAAGGTGTCGAAATCGCAGCAGCTATCGAATTGGGAGAACCCTATTTACACCGAGGCACAGCGACAATACGCTGCAATCGACGCTTGGGCATGCCGCGAAATATACCTAAAACTTTTAGCCAGTAAGGCTAAATAGGTTTTTAACCCGCATTATTCGTCAAATTTGTTAAAGATGAATGCAAATGCGGGTTAAGGTCAACCAGTTGCCAAGCAATTTAGCGTACAAAAGACCACGTATTCCCTTTACTATGCTCTGGAGCAAAAACATAGCCCTCCTCGGCAAATGTTTTTAGGTGCTCAGCCTGCTCTAGTCTATTCTTAATCACAAACCGGCTCATTAGCCCCCGCGCACGCTTGGCATAAATTGCAATAGTTTTTAAACTATCCCCCTTTTGCTCCTTAAAAACTGGGGTTATAACCGTTCCGCTAAGCTTACTTAAATTTATTGCTTTTGAGTACTCGTTCGAAGCAAGGTTAACCAATGTGTTCTCCTTATCGTGCCTAAGCAGCTCCTCGAAATAGGGAGTAAGCGTATCGCGCCAAAACTCGTATAGGTTACTATTACTTTCAACCTCAACTTTGGTGCCCATTTCGAGGCGGTAGGGTTGCATTAAATCGAGCGGACGAAGCACTCCGTAAAGCCCCGACAGTATTCGTAAATTCTGCTGAGCGAATAAAAAATCATCGTCGCTAAAATCCTTCACATCGATACCTGCAAATACATCCCCCTTAAAGCTGAGCAAAGCGGGATTGCTATTCTGATTAGTAAACGGGATTTGCCATTTCAAAAATCGCTCAAAATTAAGGGTGGCTAACGATTGGCTTACGCTCATTAGCTCTCTTAAATCTTCTACATCTAGCTCTCTAAGCCGATTAATTAGCACCTCGGATCGGCTTAAAAAATCGGGCTGACTTGGCTGTATACTAGCCTGACTTTCAATAGTTGATAGAGTTTTTGATGGGGATAGTATTAATATCATAATTAAACATTTTTAAAATTAAAACTGACGCTTTACCCATTGAATTTGAAAACAGCAAACTATTAGGTAAAAAGGAGAAAATTACGCCAATGCACTACTTGTATATAACTAGTAAACCAGCTACTCGTCTCTTTGTTTAAGAACTATAACTAAAAGTGCAAAAAGGGAAATATTAGAAACCAAACCCACAATACCAAATAAGTACTTTTCGGAAAATACTCGCCAAGCAAAAAATGCAATGCTAAAAAGGGATAAAACGATTAATGATAGGATAAAATATCGTTTTTTAAAACACATTTTTAAATCTATTAAATTATATCACTGTTGTCCGATAAATCTTTTGAGATTCTTCGCTAATGCTCAGAATGACAAGATTTTAATAGGTTTTATAAGAATAGGGGGCTTGCTGGCGGCTTAGCCGCCAGCAAGCCCCCTATTCTTACATCTAACATGTTGTCATTCTGAACGTAACGCAGTGGAGTGAAGAATCTAGTAATCAATATTAGGGATTCTCCGGACAATAGTGAAATTATATTAAACAGCTTATTACAAGTCTAAACTTCACTTATTCGATTTCAAAATTATACAAAAGCACTTAATTATCATAGGTGGCAAACAAACTATTGTAAAAATTTATATAAAGTTAACGCATTGGCTATTGCAACAATAGCATTCTATTGTAAATTTGCATTCTTAAATAGTACAAATATGGACATACAAACACTGGTTACCAATATTTACCACGAGGTAAAACCGCTGGCAGCTAAAGGTGAAGTAGCCAAATACATTCCCGCATTAGCATCAATTTCGCCTAACAATATGGCTATTAGTCTTCATTATATTGATGGCAAACATTTCTCAATAGGCGACTACAACACCCCATTCTCCATACAAAGCATAGTGAAAGTGCTTAGCTTTACGCTGGCACATAAGGCCTTAGGCAACGATATATGGAAACGAATTGGCAAAGAACCATCGGGAAACGCGTTTAATTCGCTGGTTCAGCTAGAGCATGAAAATGGGATACCTCGAAATCCTTTCATAAATGCGGGTGCAATTGTTCTTTCTGATATTATTTTATCTCATTACAAAAATCCAGAGCAAGAGCTGCTAAACTTTGCAAAAAAAACAGCCAATGAAACCTCAATTAGCTATAACGAAGAGGTTGCTCGCTCTGAAAAGGAAACAGGATACAGAAATTCAGCACTTGCCTACTTTATGAAAAGCTGCAAGAATATCATCAATCCTGTTGAGGATGTTCTTGATTTATACTTTCTTACCTGCTCGCTAGAGATGAGCACTTACTGCCTGGCAAAATCTTTTCTTTACCTCTCGAACCATGGTATAGTTCCCTCAACTAATGAACAAATACTTACCATCAGTCAAGCCAAAAGAACTAATGCCCTTATGCTTACATCGGGTTTATACAACGAATCGGGTGAATTTGCATACAGAGTAGGCATCCCCGCAAAAAGCGGTGTGGGAGGAGGTATTGTTGCAATTATTCCTAAACAGTTAAGCATTTGTGTTTGGTCGCCACCCCTAAACGAATTCGGAAATTCGTATGCAGGTATCTGCGCATTAGAAAAATTTACTACGGAAACGGGGGTGTCTGTTTTTTGAACCAAATTTGTTATTAGAAATAATTACGCAAATTCTTGATATTGAAACATATAATATGTGTTTTATAAATTTAACAGCAATTTTGGGTTAAAGCAAAAAGAGTTTAGCCCCAATTATTCGAATGTATAATTGGGGCTAATACAATCTCGTCATTTTTTTATACCCAGCAGTTTCTTTTATCAACCTTGACCTTTGCCTAAAAATGCGTATTTTTGAGAACTAATTATTTCTCAAAACAGCTTTCCTTTAGCATGAGTTACGATTTAATTTCAGATTTTAAACCCACAGGCGATCAGCCCGAAGCCATAGCACAGCTAGTGGAGGGTATTAAACGTAACGACCGCTATCAAACCTTGCTAGGAGTTACTGGTTCGGGTAAAACTTTCACCATAGCCAATGTGCTCGCTCAGGTAAATAGACCCGCGCTAATTCTTAGTCACAACAAAACTTTGGCGGCACAACTTTACGGTGAGTTCAAATCATTTTTTCCTGAAAACGCTGTTGAGTACTTCGTATCGTACTACGATTATTACCAACCCGAGGCCTACATGCCCGTTACCGACACCTATATCGAAAAAGATTTAGCCATTAACTCCGAGCTAGAAAAACTTAGATTAAGCACCACGTCTGCACTACTGTCGGGCCGAAAGGATATAATTGTGGTCTCATCGGTATCGTGCATATACGGTATAGGGAACCCCGACGACTTCCATAGCAATACCATAACCATAAAAAAGGGCCAGACCTACAATCGCAACACATTTTTAAGGCGGCTGGTTGATAGTTTGTACTCGCGCAACGAGATTGATTTTACCAATGGTACATTTCGCGTAAAAGGCGATACGGTTGATATTTTTGCTGCCTATGGCGACTTTGGCTATCGCATATTTTTTTGGGGTGATGATATTGAGGGTATTGAGAAATTCGACCCTATTTCGGGTACGCTAATCGAGGAGCTTGATGAGGCCATTATATACCCAGCCAACATATTTGTTACCACGCGCGAGCGCATTAATCATGCTATTGCTAGCATACAAATAGACCTGGGTAAGCAAATCGAGTACTTTAATCAGATTGGCAAACCACAGGAAGCCAAACGGGTTAAGCAACGGGTTGAGTACGATTTGGAGATGATAAAGGAGCTGGGTTACTGCTCAGGAATTGAAAACTACTCGCGCTATTTTGATGGAAGAAAACCTGGAACCCGCCCCTTTTGCCTTATTGACTATTTCCCTAAAGATTTTGTAACAATAATAGACGAAAGCCACGTTACCCTACCCCAGGTTAGGGCAATGTACGGCGGCGACAGGTCGAGAAAAATAAACCTTGTGGAGTATGGATTCCGCCTGCCCGCAGCCATTGACAACAGGCCCCTTAAGTTTGAAGAGTTCGAAAATCTGGTGGGCCAAACCGTTTATGTAAGTGCCACACCTGCCGATTACGAGCTAGAAAAATCTGGGGGTGTTATTATTGAGCAGGTTATTAGGCCAACTGGACTGCTTGACCCAGTAATTGAGGTTCGACCAAGCTTAGATCAGGTTGACGATTTGGTGGGCGAAATAAATAGCCGTGCGGCAATTGGCGAACGTGTTTTGGTTACAACCCTTACCAAAAGGATGGCCGAGGAGCTGGTTAAATATCTTGTAAGACTTGATATCCGCTGCCGGTACATCCATTCGGATGTTGAAACCCTTGACCGTGTAAAGATAATGGAAGACCTGCGTAACGGAGTTTTTGATGTGCTGGTTGGTGTAAATCTACTACGCGAAGGGCTAGACCTACCCGAGGTTTCGTTAGTAGCCATTATTGATGCCGATAAGGAGGGTTTTCTTCGTTCGGCCAGATCGCTTACACAGACTGCTGGTCGTGCTGCTCGAAACATTAACGGCAAGGTAATTATGTATGCCGATAGGATGACAAAATCGATGCAATTAACCATTGACCAAACGAATAAACGACGCGAAAAGCAGCTTAAGTATAATGAGGACAATGGCATTACGCCTCAGCAAATTGTAAAAGCCCAAAAGTCGATACTTGGTTCAGGTGTTGGCAAAACGAGCGGTGCAAAACCCTACTATGTTGAACCTCAGAAGCCCGACATTGCTGCTGACCCAGTTGTACAGCTTATGGGAGCTGATGCACTTCAAAAAGCTATAGTAGCCGCTAAAAAATCAATGGAAACAGCCGCAAAAAAACTCGATTTTATTGAAGCGGCTCGGCATCGCGACGATATGCTATCACTTCAGAAGCTACTAGATTCAAAAAAAGAATAAGCTAGCTTAATCAAAAACGCCATAGTGACATTTGTTTGCATTCTTTTGTGCTAACAGCTATATATTTGCTTTTTAATTTAAAAAATCAAAAAAACAACTAGATATGAGAAAATTACTTATTTTAGCGCTTACCCTAATCTCGGTAACGTACGCCGAAACAAGAGCTTGCACAAGCTATCTTATTACAAAAGGTGCAACAACCGATGGATCGAACCTAATATCGTATGCTGGCGACTCGCATATTCGATACGGGCAGCTATACTTTTACCAACGAGCCAAATGGCCTGCAGGAGCAATGCAAACCATATACGACAGAAGTTCGAATAAACCATTGGGTCAAATCCCCTACCCTGCCGAAACCTATCAGGTAATTGGCTTTATGAATGAGCATCAGGTTACCATTGGCGAGAGCACTTATGGCGGAAGAGAATTATCTGACACCACCGGCATAATTGACTGGGGAAGTATCATGTTTCTCGGTCTTCAGCGCGGAAAAACGGCTCGCGAAGCCCTTAAGGTGATGGTTGAACTTGTTGAGGAGTACGGCTACTACAGCTCTGGCCAATCGTACTCAATTGCCGACCCCAACGAGGTATGGATACTTGAACTTATTGGCAAGGGCATGGATATGAAAACCGACCGCAAAACAAAACAAACATATAACGCCAATAAGGGAGCAGTTTGGGTAGCCATGCGCGTACCCGATGGCTATGTTAGTGCGCATGCCAACCACGCTCGCATCACAACCTTTCCAAAAGAGGATGGCGTTAAATCTATAAGCTCGAAAAATATTGATAAGATTTTCGATCCTAGTATCGAAGTGGTTTACGCCCACGATGTGATTGATTTTGCGAAAAAACAGGGGTTTTACGAAGGCGATGGAACCGACTTTAGCTTTTCTGACACCTACGCCCCACTCGACTTTGGCGCAGCCCGTTTCTGCGAGCTTAGAGTTTGGGCTATGTTTAACCATGTGAACGACGACATGCAGCAGTACTGGGATTACGCAACTGGCGTAAAGGATGGCCCACGCATGCCCCTTTGGATAAAGCCCAACAGAAAGCTTACCCCACGCGATCTTATGGAGTTTAAAGCCGACCATTTGGAGGGAACCGAGCTGGATATGAGCAAAGATTTTGGTGCGGGCCCTCACGGTTTGCCCTACCGTTGGCGCCCCATGACATGGGAGTACAACGGCAAGAAATATTTTCACGAGCGCACAACCGCAACGCAGCAAACGGCTTTCTCGTGGGTTGCTCAAATGCGCAGCTGGCTACCAAACCCTGTTGGTGGCATATTTTGGTATGGGCTCGACGATGCTAACTTTACCGTTCACGTTCCATTCTATGCAGCGGGAATGACCCACGTTCCATTCACACATTCAGAAGAAAACGGCGACATACTAACCTACTCCGAAACAGCTGCATTTTGGGCTTTTCAGCGCGTATCGCATTTAGGATATCTCTTTTACGATAGGGCCATTGTTGATATTAGGAAAAAACAAACCGAGCTACGCGACAAGTTTGAAGCCTTTACACCCGCAATTGACGAGGCGGCAATGCTTCTTCACAAGCAAAACCCTGCATTAGCTGTAGAATTCTTAACCGACTACTCGCACAATGCGGCTAAGAATACCGTTGCCGAATGGAAAGAGCTCTCCAACTTTTTATTGATAAAATATCTCGATGGAAATATTAAGCAGGAAGAGAACGGCAAATTCCTCAGAAACGAATGGGGATTCCCTAAAAGTCCAAAAAATCGAGACTACCCTGATAGTTGGAAAGAGAGCCTGATTAAGGAAACTGAGGATAAGTTTTTACAGCCGAACCAGTAATCAGAATTAAACGATATCAATTTTAAAATAACTTGAGATGAAAAGATTCGTTGGAAGGATACGTGAGAAAGCATCTAAGCTATTTGTACGCTCATTAGACTATATTGAGGTTGTTGGCAATAAATTGCCTCACCCCGCCACACTTTTCGCACTTCTGGCGATTATTGTTGTTCTTATTTCGTGGTTAGCCCATATACTTGGCACTCATGCCATACATCCCGTTGAAGGGACAATAATTGAAGCCAGAAATTTACTTAGTGGCGATGGGGTGAGGTGGATTTACACCCATTTAATTAGCAATTTCCTTGAATTTCCACCCTTAGGGTATGTGCTGGTGGTGATGATAGGTATTGGGGTAGCAGAGGGCTCGGGCTTATTTACCACAATGATTCGTTCGCTGGTTCTAAGCGCTCCCCCAAAATATATTACTGCATCAATTGTATTGGCCGGAATACTCTCTCACCTAGCCTCCGAGGCTGGATATGTGATTCTTATTCCGCTTGGGGCAATGATATTTCATGCATTGGGCCGACACCCAATGGCTGGCCTAGCAGCAGCATTTTGCGGGGTGAGCGGTGGGTTTGCAGCTAATTTCTTTATTGGCTCTATGGATCCTGTTTTGGCTGGTATATCGGAGTCGGCTGCACAAATGATTATGCCCGATATGGTAGTTAATCCAGCGGTTAACTACTACTTTATGTTTGCTTCATGTTTTTTAGTTACTGTGATTGGAACATGGGTTACACAACGCATAGTTGAGCCACGATTAGGTAAATACGAGGGTTCTGCGGAAAAACTCCCCATAGAAAAGCTCGATTCAAAAGAAAAGAAAGGGTTACGATGGGCTGGTTTTGCGCTAATTATTACCCTTGCTGGCCTTGCCTTAACCATTATTCCTGAAAACGGAATTTTAAGAGACCCCGATACCGGATCAGTTTTGCATTCGCCTTTTTTCAGTGGAATAATAATTGCCATCCTCCTTATGTTTTTTATTCCGGGTCTTGTGTACGGTATTATTGTTGGAACCATTAAAAACGATAAGGATGTTGCTAAGTTTTTAGGTAGGTCCATGAGCGGAATGGGAGGTTACATCGTGCTGGTTTTCTTTGCTGCACAGTTTGTTTACTTCTTTAACTACAGCAATCTTGGAATTATTTTTGCCATAAAGGGAGCACACACATTACAGAATATTGGCTTAACCGGAGTAACCCTAATTATTGCATTTATCTTACTTTCGGCTTTTATTAATATGTTTATGGGAAGCGCCTCGGCAAAGTGGGCCATTATGGCCCCGGTGTTTGTCCCCATGTTGATGCTTATTGATCCTCCCTACCATCCCGGTTTAACTCAGGTGGCATTTCGAATAGGCGACTCGGTTACCAATCTTATCACTCCAATGATGAGCTATTTTGCTCTTATTGTAACCTTTGCCCAAAAGTACGATGAGAAATATGGTATTGGAACAATAATTTCGACAATGATCCCATACACGGTTATGCTAACTATAGGTTGGATTCTGTTGCTAGTTCTTTGGATGTTCCTTGGAATTCCGCTTGGTCCAGATGGCCCGTTGTATATAACCAATTAAGGTTAAAACAAAACCCGTTCAGCTGCATAGAATAGCTTGAACGGGTTTTTCGTTTTTGGCTTCGTTTAGCCCTTATAATGGCTTGGTCAAATCAAAATCAACCTGAATTACTAGGTTCCCATCTTTTTTTAGCGAGTAGCTATAAGTAGATAAATCTTCGGAGAACTCTACCGTCCATTCATTATCGCAAATTCGTTCAAGCATATTACACGTATACTCATCGGCAGGAAAAATCTGCTTAAAGGGCGTTCCACCATCAAGCGCATAACCACCATACATGGTTAGGTCTTCGGGAGTACCATCCTCATGCCTATGATCGTGGCGAAAACGTAACTTCTCCCCGTTTTCCATAATCACCATCCATGTGCGCGAAGTGTTTTCGCCAACCCTGAAAGGAATATACACTATAGTATCGTGGCACTCACGAACAGTCATAACCAGCTCAAGATCGGCCCAACTGCTTACACCTTCGCCTGCAAACACCTCTTTACCCGAAAAACTTTTACCCTCAAGGGTTTTAAAATGATTAAAGAACTTAACCTGAGCACTTTGTTCCTGTTTTTGCTCTGGCTTATCATTCTTTACTTGCCTTTGACCACAAGAAGCAAACAAAACTACGGCAATTGAAACTAAAGAAACGAGCTGTTTAATTTTCATGTCGAATAAATTTTTAATTAGTATATAGCACAAAGTTAATTAATTAAGGTTTCAAAAAACTATTAAGACATAACAAAAGATGCCGGATTGAGAAGGGCAATTTGTGTTCGATTTAAGCATGCTTGTACATGGTTAAATATAAGACAGGCATTGGTTCATTAGAATAATTATTTTTTATCACTATTGTCAGGTAAAAAAATAATTCTGAATTTAAGATTCTTCGCTTCACTACGTTTCGCTCTAAAACGTATGTTCGACAAAACCGTTGAAAATAGAAATGGCTTTGTCAATGACAAGTGTTTAGTTTTTAGGGGAGGGCTTGGTTAGCGGCCTCGCCGCTAACCAAGCCCTCCCTTCCCGAATATGACCCAACCCCCTGCCATTCCGACCATAGGGAGGAATCTATAAGTTTTAACCGGACAACAATGATTTTTTATATAACCCTCCTCGGGAGAACATGCATTTCAACTGGTTTTGCTCCTGCAAAACCTCTAATTTGCATACTAAATATCACTGTTGTCTGGTAAATCTTTTGAGATTCTTCGCTAATGCTCAGAATGACAAGATTTTAATAGGTTTTATAAGAAGAGGGGGCTTGCTGGCGGCCAAGCCGCCAGC
>JAQVYY010000100.1 GCA_028708425.1 Bacteroidales bacterium | reverse complement strand
ACTGATCTCAACGCTAAGCACACACGACTATTGCCATAGAGCATGAAGATGAAATTTTGAATCTCTTAGCGTTCACGCAGTAAAAAAACATGTACTAAAAAATGAAAATATAAACAGATGAAAGAAAACATCGTCAGAAAAAACCTTACTGCATAAATTACAAACGATTATGACCTTAAATTAACTAAACGACATTGATTAAAGATTTGTAAATAGTTAATCTCAAAAACAATACATATGAAACAGGTAAAATTAGTTGGATTCCTATGTGGAATTGTTTTGCTTATGGCATTTAGCTGTAGCAAAAAGGATAACTGCGATGAGAGCGAATGGCTGGATGTACACTTTGAAACGTTAGGTAATGACACCATCAACTATACGCTTGTAGATATTGATGAAGCCCAATTGGATGTTCTTCTTATAATAAAAAACCAAGCCGCTTTCGAAAAACATGTACGATGTAACTACGAGCCAGAGATAATTGACTTCGATAATAACATCTTACTAGTTGGGCGCACCAAGTACCACCAGTGTGCATACCTTGGGGAGCAAAGATTAGTGTTTAAGTGCACAGAACTGTATTACAACGTTGAGATAAAGGAAATGCTTTGTATGATGTGATGCCCACAGACGTTTTCTATTTCGCTGTTGTTGCTGTGGACTACTCAAAGTACAAGGTTAGGTTGAACGTGGATAAAAATTCTAAGTGATGATACGCAGCTACATAACCATACTGCTAGCATTTGCCATATCGTTGGCTAATGCCCAGAGCAGCCCTTACTACTGGTACAAAGGAAGTCAAACTCCACAATAAAAGCACGAGCCATATGTGGACTATTTGATAACATCAATGAGAAAAAGAATTGAGACAACCTTTAGTGAAATATCCAATTTTCTTCCAAAGAAAATCCACGCTGTGACAGGGTTTGGGTTCTTATTGAAAGTAGTCATATTCATTTTTGGATATGCGATTTCGAGAACAATACTTTAAATAGCAACTTGAGTTAATTAGAAAAACAAGCCTAATAAAAACACGTTGATTATGAAGAACTCAAAAGTAAATACGAAATGTATTTGGTTCTTTTTTGTAATAGCAATCCTCAGTGGCTCATGCAAAAAAGAAACGTGGCCACCAGACTTCGGAATGGAAGAAGGTTATTTTTGGTGGGTTGATGACGATGAAAAACTTTGGCTGAAACGAGACCGCAACCATCTTTCTATCCATTTTTATGAAGATTACGGCAAAGCCTTTCACGACAGCATCTTGGCAGAATATGGAATTCAAACAGTTTGGGCTCAAACATTTGACATGCATCCGCCAATGCCAGGCTATTACAGGGTAACAAAAAAACCTGCGGAAGCATACTACACCAACTATGGTGATACTACCCTTAACCGACTGGGTAACCTTGCCCAAATTGAGTTCGTGTTACCCGTATTTTACAAAAACGAGGATTTTTGGGATTTAAAATTAATGCCTAAGATTCTATACACCTTCCATGATAGTATAACTGACGCAAGACAGAGCGAGATTCTGGACAGCCTTATTGCTTATGATAATATAGAGTTGCGTCAACTATTCTCGGGAGAGGAATGGAGTAATTATCATATTTATGTTACTAAATCTTCTCCGGCATGCCCTTATACCTTGTACCACCGGTATTATGAAACCGGATTTTTTAAATCAATGAGTTTGGATTATGCATTTACTTCGCACTGGCTAAAAAACAAATAATAAAACATTTAACCCAAAAACTTGAAACTATGAAAAATTTACAAAGTAATATGCTTTTATTTCTAATGCTTTTGTTTGCAACAACCCTCACATCAACTGGGCAGGAATGGTTTGTCAAGCATGACGGTAACAAAGTAGAATTAACACCAAAAGAAAACACATGGGTTCTTTATATCCCCGATACAACTTATCTGCGAACAAAGGAAAATCTAAGAAGCATGGGTGTTCAGTTAGAAAAAACCTACATTTTATACGAAAAAGTAGTTGTATGGATGGAATCAGTTGAGAAACAAGAGGTGGATAATATTAAAACTGCTCTCAACGGTACGGTGTATTATAGCCCTGTTTTTTTGCTAGAAGATGAAAATCTAAAACATTCATGCGGCGAGTTGTTCATTCGATGGAACAAGAGCCTTGCCAATAAAGAAATTACTGACTTACTAAAAAGATACAATCTAAGACGCATCGTTGGAGAACGAAACCGATGGTTGGGAGATGCTGAATTGTATGAACTAATGCCGCCATATCATCTTAACTCGATAGAAGTTGTTAATGTTTTGTATAAAGAAGAATTAGTAGTATCAGCTGAACCAAACTTCTCCTATACGCTTAAAAGACTTTTCAATGGCACACCCGATGACCCGTTATATTCAGAGCAATGGAATTTAGAAAAAATTGAAGCAAATAGTGCCTGGAGTATTTCAAAAGGCTCCGGAGTCGTTGTGGCAATTTTTGATGATGGAGTAGATTTAACCCATGATGACTTATATGGCAATTTGTTTCGTGACGGGTCAAACAACATTATTGGATATAATGCTACCAATCGCGGGTCAAGCAATGATCCACACCCCGATGGTGAGGATGCACACGGTACAGCTTGCGCCGGCATTGCAGGTGCGGTAACCAATAATAATGGAGGGATTGCCGGTGTTGCTCCCAAAGTACACATTATGCCTTTACAGATGAGTTATACCCATCCATATTACGGGTCTCCTTATCTTCTAACTTATCCGGATTGGTGGGTTGCGGCTTTGAATTTCGCCATTGACAACGGAGCAGATGTGGTGTCAATGAGTGTAGGCCTTGGTTCTTCGAATTATGAGTTTAACACTACCATGTCCAATGCCGTAAACAATGGGGTTGCTTTGGTAGCCGCTTCCGGAAATTCCGGTGCCTCAAACATATCCTATCCGGCAAGTAACTCCAATGTTATTTCAGTGGGAGCGTCTCTACAAGATGATTCAAGATGGTCAGGCAGCCAATACGGCTCAAACCTCGACCTTGTTGCACCCGGGGGTGCCTCCATAATTTGGTCAACGGACAGACCCGGTAATATTGGCTATACAAATGATGATTATGTAGAGTTTGGTGGCACATCTGCTGCAGCACCCCATGTAGCAGGTGTAGTAGCTTTAATGAAATCCCTTAACCTCGCCTTAACCCCTCACGAAATACGCAGCTACCTTCATAACTCTGCTGATAAAGTTCCTGGTATGGAGGGAAAATATTTCACAAATAAGTATGGCTACGGACGCCTTAACGCCTACAAAGCAATACTTGAGCTATTCAAAATCTCCGGCCCCACCACCGTCTGCTCCTCCAACGCCACCTTTACCCTCAGCAACCTGCCCAATGGTTGCACTGTAACGTGGACCAAAAGCAGCAACCTGGCCTACGTGAGCGGGCAGGATACTAGCTATACCGTGAGGGCAGTTAGCCCCACCACCAGCGGCACAGGTTGGGTACAGGCAACCGTAAGCGGCCCCTGTGGGGATGTGGAATTGCCGCCCTACAGCGTGTACGTAGGTACGCCCCCTGGTCGCATTGAGCCGCCCTCAATTAATGGGCAGTGGGAGCAGTGTATCTGGCCCAATCAGACCGCCACGGTGGGCGTGATTTCGCACCCCGAGGTAACGAAGTACTTCTGGGTACTACACAACGAGGCGGAGTTTCTTATGTATTTGGGTAACGAGCAAACCACCATCCCTTTTAGCGTTAGCGGGAATTACCCCCAGCGTATCCTGGAGCTGACGGAGCAGATACCCGGCTGTTCACCTGTAA
>JAQVYY010000059.1 GCA_028708425.1 Bacteroidales bacterium | reverse complement strand
TATTGTATACAACACAAGGGAGATAGTGAGACCAAATAGAAAAAATGAAAGAAAACATCGTCAGAAAAAACCTTACTGCATAAATTACAAACGATTATGACCTTAAATTAACTAAACGACATTGAAATATCATTTATAAAATTTTTTAAAATGCATTATAACCGATGTGTATAACATTGGGTGAGTTTTTCAAGCTGTTTTAATAGATGATTAACCCCAATTATTCATTCGAATAATTGGGGTCTCCGACAGCGACTGAGTTTCGCAACCAATCTAGTTGCCCAAAATTGGGCTCAACTAGGTTGGGGTAACCCGCATTTGCATTCATCTTTTACAAATTTGATGAATAATGCGGGTTAAAATAGGCCATCATATTCATTGCACTAAAATAAGGATAAGCCTTTGAAGTACAGTTTTTAAATGCGGTATTTTGTGCGGTCACAGACCGCTGTTTAGCAACGACGAAGTCTGGAGGCTTCGCCGAACTGGGGGATTAAATCATTGCTGCGCTTGAACCTGAAAAGTATTCCTTTATGGAAGATATACTTAAAAGTTTCTCTCTTTTTTCTGGGTCCAGTTTAACGTCTTTATTGCCAACAACTAAGGATTCTAAAGGTATTCCTAAATATCTGTTAAGCAAGGTTATCATTTTTAAAGTTAATGGCCTTTTACCACGTAAAACTTCTGATACTCTTGTCTTTCCACCAAACAACGATGCTACGTCAACCTGTTTCAGGTTCATTTGTTCCATTCTGAACTTAATGGCTTCAATAGGATTTGGTGCTGCAATTGGGAAATTTTCCTGCTCATATTTTTCTACTAGCAAAGAAAGAAGCTCTACCTCTTCACCTTTTGGACTATCCGACTCAATAGCATTTTCAGAACTATTAATCAGGGCGTAAATACGCTCACATGCTTCATTATATCCTTGTTCTGTCTTTAATATTTTAGTTTTCATATCGTACTGTTTTCGCGTCTATTTTGTCGTATTCCTTATGTGTCCCGAACCATACGACAAAGACTATTTTTACCTTATATTCTATATCAACAATCAAACGGTAATCATTGCCTTTTATATTGAATACTACCCGTTTTGAACTAATAATACTGGCATTGCCATATTGTGCTTTTAGTTCATTTGCATTATTCCAGATTGAGAACCTAACCTCGTAAACCCAGGCTTTTACAGACTCTTCTGCTTGCCTGTACTTACTTTGCTTGCAACACTCGGTTAATGTTGACTCTTTTATTATTCTCATACCTTGCAAAGATAGGGAAAGTTACCCAATTTGGTAACTTTATTTGTTTTTATTTTAAAAAATGATATTCCCCTCGCTCGGCGTAGCCTGGAGACTTCGCCGAGCTAAGGGACGAGGTTGTGGGACTAAAGCTGACTTCCAGTTTCTTTAAATATCCGCTCTCTTATAGATTCTGCAACAAAGCTGTTCAACGACATCTTATCTTCCATTGCCAGTAAGGCCGCTTTCTGATGAAGTTTTGGAGACACCCTTACATTAAAGCTTCCTTTAAATGGTTTTTCTGGTTCAATTCCATCATTTTTACAATCAGTTAAATAAACTTCAATAGCTTCTTTAAAATCCGCTTCAAGCGCATGTCCAGTATTGCCCTCAAAAGAAATTAAGCCTTTAATTCCAAGCACTTTCCCATACAGTAAATTATCCTCTTTGCTGTACTCAATACTTCCTGTATAGCCTTTATATTCTAAATGTTTCATAATCCTAAAACCTCCTTAATCTGTTTTAATTGATACTTCTTCAAAATCCCCGTGAGATGTGGTTTGTGTATCATCAACGGTACATTTTCATCATTCATAAATTTAACTCTTGAACCCGAAGTCTTTCCTTTTTTTCCTTCTTTAAAACCAAAGTAACCTAAGAGCTTAACCACTTCATCATAATGAAAGTCAGATGGCATAGCCAAAAATCTGGCTATTAGTTTTTCTTTCTTACTCATACGCAAAGGTAACTATATTTAGTTTCAAAAATCAATTACATCTTTATTTAAGTGGATGATATTTCTCCAACTCTTTCTGTAAATCCTTTAAATTATCGGTTCTGTACCTTTCTGTTGAGCTTACATATTTATGCCCTGCCATGTATTGCACCTCCCGTAAATTGTAATGTTGCAGCCAGCTGGTGATTACCGAAACTCGTATCTGCGCCATACTGTTTAATTGTGGTTCGTAACCTGTCCCGCACTTCAGTCGGGGAATCGCTAAGAAGAGGCATTCTGAAAAATGAGTAACTATTTTTTTGTATAATTGCAAGATCTTTCAAAGTGGCACGGTTTGACCGAAAAGGGTGGCACCATTAGACCGTAATAGCCAATAATAACTTTTTCATTTTCTTATAGAATTAGTGAACCTATATCGGTTTCACAAAGATGGGTACGAAACGGGGCGAAAGTGTTACACAATTATAGCTAAGTATTACACAAATCACAGATTTACACGTTTTTTTAGCTGATTATAGAATGGAGCCTAGTAGATTGTTATTAACTCGATTGGAATGTTGCGGAACACTGTTACATTGGAGATTGTAGGATGGTTTTGATTAGGTTCATTATAAAATGAGGAGACCCTTTTATATTTTATGTCACTACTGTCCGATAAAAACAAAGATAAACATTATAGATTCTTCGCTTCACTGCGTTTCGCTCTGAATGACAAATGTTTAGTTTTTAGGGGAGGGCTTGGCTAGCGGCTACGCCGCTAGCCAAGCCCTCCCCTCCCAAATACAACTCAACGCCCTGTCATTCCGACCGTAGGGAGGAATCTATAAATATTAACCGGACACCAATGATTTTATGTTTTTAATAGTTAACCAATGTTTGCGTCTACTGCAGCCAAATCCTCAAAAAAATCAGGATAAGATTTTTCCACACATTCGGCCCCGTCAATTTCAACTTCACCATCTGCGGCTAGGGCCGCAACAGCACATGCCATGGCAATGCGATGGTCGCCATGCGAGGTTACTTTACCGCCATTTACTTTACCGCCAAAAACGCTCATAAGTTCACCCTCAATTTCAATTTTAATGCCCAACTTTTCAAATTCTCGCTGAAGCGTTGCTGCCCTGTCGCTCTCCTTAACCCTTAATCGGCTAACTCCTAGTATTCTCGATTCACCCTCGCAATGCGCTGCAAGCGCAACTAGGGGAGGGAATAGGTCGGGGCAATGGGTAGCATCGAAATGGAATGCATTTAGTTTTCCCTTACTCACTCCAATAAAGTCATCCTGAATGGAGATATTGGCACCTGCCCCAATCAATACCTCAATTATGGCTCTGTCGGCTTGTTTCGACATGGGGTTAAGGTTTTTAACCTTAATGCTACCCGCAATGGCTCCGGCCACAAGCATAAATGCTGCACCGCTCCAATCGCCCTCCACCGTGAAGTTTGTTGGTAAGTAGGTTTGGTTTCCCTTAATGTAAAATTCTTTGTAGTCAATATTATCAACCTTAACCCCAAAGGCTTTCATGGTATCTATGGTAAGGTCGATATAGGGCTTGCTTTGCAAATTATTAACCAGAATAGTGGTATCTGCCCTTGCCAATGGGGCTGCCATAAGTATTCCGGTAAGAACCTGTGAGCTGAGCGCGCCGTCAACCCTTGCAATGCCGCCTGCTATTGGCCCCTTAACCGTAATGGGGATAAACCCATTTTGGGTTTTGCAGTGGGCTCCCATTGCCCTAATCGATTGTTCCACAATTCCCATTGGCCTTTTGGCCAGGGTGCCCTTTCCTGTTAGCGTTACGGCTTGTTTTAGGGTTGCAACAATGCACGAAAACATCCTAATGCCTAAACCCGACTCGCCACAATTAAGGGGCTGTTCTGGAGCCTTAATTCCTCCGCTAATAATCAATTTATTGTTAACCTCTTTTATATCTGCACCTAACGCTTTGCAAACCTCAATTGCAGAAAGTACATCATCAGAAGTCCCAGCATACAGTATTTGCGATTTGCCGTTTGCCATACTTGCAATGGCAATTGTCCT
Source organism: Bacteroidales bacterium (assembly GCA_028708425.1). GTDB lineage: Bacteria > Bacteroidota > Bacteroidia > Bacteroidales > Tenuifilaceae > Perlabentimonas. The sequence goes on along the minus strand of JAQVYY010000059.1, from coordinate 12,007 downwards.
TTGGGCAAGGCTTTTGGATGCAGGTGCTTTAACACAACCGTTAACTGCCGAAGGCTTTACGAGTCTCTTCATCTGTAATTTTATTTATTGTGGCTGTGTCAACTCCCTTGGATGAGATAATTAAATCGACATGCAATTTACATATTTCTACTAGGGATGAGCAGGGGTAGCTTAAAATTTTAAGATTCGATTTACTTAGCTTATTTGCCAGCCCTTTTTCCATGATTTCAAACGGAGGGTTATCGCCAAAAAACAATCGGAATGCTTCAACGGCCTGATGCAAAAGCCAGCGCTCACCCGATACAATTTTAGCCCCTTTTGCTTGCGCAATTTGGTAAACCGCAGAGGGCTTGTACGATGCATCTAAAAGATATTTAAATTTAACGGAATCCATAAAGTGAGGAATGGCCTCGGGAACTATTGTTGATACTACTACATCAAAATTTAATGATGAATCAAAATCTTGCCAATTCATTAGGGTGCATCCAAAATCGTTTGCAATTATCTTGGCTTTGGAAAAGGTTCTATTGCAGATAAATACCTTTGCCCCTTGTCGCATAAGCCCGTACACAGCGGAACGCGCAGCACCGCCACCACCCAGTACAAGGCAGCTAGAGTTTGGTATATCAATACCAGCCTCTTTTAGTGATTGGGTAACTCCGTAATGGTCGGTATTGTAGCCAATTAGCCTTCCATCGCTATTAACAATTGTATTGATAGCTCCAATTTTCTCTGCATCAATTGCTACAACATCAACAAGATTAAGAACATCCCTTTTGTATGGAGCGGAAATATTGGCGCCTGATATGGGCATTGATTTTATGATGTCTATTAAATCCTTAGCCGATTGGGGTCTGATGCGGGTGTAAAGCGCATTTATACCAAATGCGCTAAAAGCTGAATTGAACAGCTGGGGGCTTTTGCTGTGGAGTATGGGGTTGCCAAAAACGGCGTATATTTTACTTGTTTCCATTTCTTTAGCTACGGATTATCTCAGGTTAATCGAATTTATAGGAATTAAGGAACAGCTCAACTTCGTTAATCGCCATTTGGCCAGGGGCAGTTGCTTTACCTTGAGCTGATGCGTATGTGAATGGAGCACCGAGTATTGGAGCGGCCAATCGGGTTAATTTCCCCAAATCGCCCATGCAGAATGCAACGAGATTTGAATGATTCTCGTAAAGCCCCATGACTCTGGCACAATCGTTTGGTGAATTTGCCATACAGGCAAGTTTAGCCAAATCTGCACCCGATTCAAATAGTTTATCAATTATGGCATTGAGCTCTTTTAGGCTAGGGGTTTCCGTAAAATTATGATAGGATATAATTACTTTACAGCCTTTAGTATGAGCCTTTGTAATTAGTTTTTTTCTAGGCAGCTCTGGCATTTCTATGTCGATATCAATAAATTTGCATCCATTTTCAATGGCAAGATTAAGTCCCATTTCAATTTCCTTATTATCACTACTATCCGATCGGTATGCTGCTATAAGGTTGTTATGCTTCGTGAAAATTGACTTAAGCTGCTCTTCATTAAGGTAAAGCAAATCAATTCGTATCTCGGCCAAAGCAACCTGTTTGAGCAGCTCAAGTATGGTTTCGTAATCGGCATGACCAATGCTAAGGCAGATATCGTTTCTCATTTTAATTTTTATAGGAACGTTAATTTATATGGGCCCATAGTAGTTTTTACTTTATCTGCGAGAATTCTCTTTATCCGTGTTCTGCAAATTCTTTAATTTTATCCAAACCAATTCTCTCTACTATTACATCTCCAATGCCCCTCATAAGGATAAAGTCAATGGAATCGCCATTCTTTTTCTTGTCCATAACCATTGCATCGTATATTTCCGCAGGATTATTCTTTACGCAAATTGGCAAATTTAAGGCAATTAGCAGGTTAACGATACGCCAATACTCGTTATTGGTAATAAGCCCTTTTTTTGATGATAACCTTGCCGAAAACTCAAGCCCAACGCTCACGCTCTCTCCGTGCGATAGTCCCGTAACCTTTTCAACGGCATGACCCCATGTGTGACCAAGGTTTAACTTTTTTCGTTCACCCTTCTCAAGCTCATCGGCTTGTACTATTGCAGCTTTTATTTTAGCCGAGTGGGTTACTAATTGCTCTAGTAGGCTTGGGTTGTAAATTTTTAGAGCATCGATATTTTCTTCAACAAATTCGAACATTTCTGCATCGGCAATAAGCGTATGCTTAACTATTTCGGCAAAACCGTTTAGGTATTCTTTTTGTGGGAGCGTGCTTAGCAAATGGATATCGCAAATTACAAATTTGGGTTGATTAAACGTGCCCACAATGTTTTTATAGCCCGAAATGTTTAGCCCATTTTTTCCTCCCACGCTGGCATCAACCTGGGTTAGGAGCGAGGTTGCCACAAATCCAAAGTCAACCCCACGCATAAATGTGGATGCTACAAAACCAGCCAAATCGCATACCATGCCACCACCAATACCCAGAATAAAAGAGTTACGGTTGGCTCCCATTTCAAGCAGCCAGTAGTAGAGTTCTCCCGCTGTCTCAAGGCTTTTTGAGCCTTCACCAGGCTCAACGCAGTAGGTCGGAAATTGCGGAAACTTCACACTATGACATGCTTTTACGTTCTCATCGGTAATGATAAATACTTTTGTTTTGGGCAGATATTTCCCAGCGTTTTCAATTCTCTCGCCTACTAGTACAGTGGATTTTCCGTAAAGGCCTTGTATTTCAATTTTCTCCATTTGTCTATGCTTTGGGCATATGAAATTAGGCTGTTTTTTTCATTTTACCACAGGTTGTATCATTTGTTTGTGCTGAAATTAGCAAGTTTTTTTATGGAATCAGTTAAGAGCTTACGAACAAACTATGGCCTAAGCCCTTCCTGACAGCCTGATTGGACAACCTACTTGGTATTTGATATATCGATAGCATCTAGTACACCATTTTGTTTGGCTTGCTCAAGGCTTTAACCCATCAGGGTTTCCAACCAGTTCTAAACCAGCATTCTTTGCCGTCCCATCAAAAAGTATAGAACCTTTTTTATCTTTTAGTATAACTCTAATTTCGGCATCAATACTCTCGTGAATTGTTCGCGACATATCGCCGCTAACTGGTGCAAGCAGTTCACCTCGCTTGCCCTTTAGTCCTATGAATTCAATTGTAAATTCTTTCGACTTAATCGTTATCTCAATTCTGTCATCATCCCAGTCTAGTTTTAATATTTTGGCTCCAGTATAGGTTCCAAACCTATAAATTTTCTCGTTAGCGTATAAGAATCCAAGAAATCCAGTAAATGATTTACCAAGCCACGGGATATTGGCCACCGAGAGCATGAAGGATGTGTTGGATTCATCATTAAAAGTGTTACTCTGTGTCCATATCCATGCTGATGGCATACTTTTTCCCCAGTCCTTTTCGATGTAACCTTTACCCCCATCAAAAGATATCACTTCATTGTGAATAAAAAAATCACCCTTTAAATCATGGTTGATGCTCACGACACCATGAAAGCACTCCATGAAAGGAACAAATCTGTACCATCCCATAATTCCTGGGGATAAGGGTTTTACTGGATATTTAATTCTATTGGATATTATTGCTTTACCGATAATAAAACTATCATCCTTGGCTAATTCAACATAGAAACTGTCAGCACTGAAAAAGTTTGGTCCCACCCAAACCGCAAAGCGATTGCTGGAATAGTAAAACTCCTCAATGGGGAATCGATGATACTGCGTTTCCCCAGTTTTACCATCTATTACTTGAACAAAGGCATGAGAATCTTTACCTAACGAAATACCAGGAATAAATGCGTAACGATTATTGCCATCGGCTGATACCATTTTGAAGTACCAGCCCTCAAAATAGTTCCTTGTTTTTTTATAACCCTGAAAAAACTCAGGATTCCATAATTGTTTAGCCCCATATAAACTTCCCAGATTATCACCTATCCGGTAGAAACGCTCATCCTGAGACAAGGTGGCTTTTGAAAAAACCAAACCTAAACAAAGAATAATGGTTGCTGTTATAATTGACTTCATGCAATAAAATTAACGTTGTTTTTATAAGCGTTAGTACTTAAAAGTAAAAAGGTATTGATAACTTATATGTTAAAGCCAAAGGGACTAAAGGCTATATTTTTTAAAAACAATCATTTAGCCCAATTTGGTGTATGAGTTAACAGAACCAGTGTATTGTTGCTTAAGGTATGGTTAAATCCCCAACCTTACAAAAAGGCAATTTATTCAAAATTAATTAAAAAGTTCAACTACCAAAATTTGTAGGGAGTTCGAGAATTTGGGCAGGGAGTGAGAAATACCTTATTGGAATCAGTGTTTTGTCACTGATAATCAGCCTAAAAAAGCAACGAAAGACAGGTTAACCCGCCATCCATCTTTCTAAACTCCGACATATCTAACTCTATGATATTGTATCCTAATCTAACTATTTGGCTCTTTGATTTTGGAAAGCCTTTTGGAATTATTAAGCTATCGTTAACCCTAAGGCAGTTGGCCGAGTACTCTTCGCCTTGCTCAACCTTAATCATGTTTTTTCCTTGGGCAATTCCTCTTAGCTCATCAACACCAATAAAGTTATTATCGCCAAGGTAGGCAATGCCCGTTTTTAGGTGAAGTATGTCCTTTACAGGAACCTGTGTTGCGGTGTAGCCATATTTCGATAGGAGTTGGGCAAGCTGATTAGCTCCCTCAACATTGGTTCGTTTAGTAATTCCTATGTAGAAGTTTTTTTCTACCCGTAAAATATCGCCTCCCTCAAGGTTTTCAGGAGCCGTAATCCTTTCAATCTTTTTTAATTTTGACATGGTTTCAAGAATGCTCTCCTCCTCACCAAGTCTCGATGGGTCGGCAGGGCGTGTAATAATGGCTACTTCGTTTGTAACAACGGCTGTATCCTCAACAAAGCACCCATCGGGGTAACGCTCATCTGCCTCAAGCACAATAACATCTATGTAGCATTGCTTTAGTGCTTCACGGTAAGCAGCGTGCTGGTCAAGAGCCAATTCAAACGAGGGTTTTCCTAGGTTTGAAGTGGAAATTCCGTCGGCAAAATTTTTACCAGGCTTTCTTACAATGGCTTTGGTAAGTTTACTCATAGTGTTATCCTTTTTTTATTTTTTTTATTGCTTCAATTGGGTTTTCTGCTTTAAAAACAGCATTACCTGCCACGAGCACGTTGGCGCCTGCTTGGTATAGCTTTCCCGCATTTTTAGGCTCAATACCGCCATCAACCTCAATCAGCGTGTTGCATCTAGCCTCGTCAATCATTTTTCGTAGGCGTGTAACTTTCGATATACTATTCTCAATAAAACTTTGCCCGCCAAACCCAGGGTTTACGCTCATAATCAGAACTAAATCTAGTTCGGGTAGAATGTCGCTTAAAAATTCAACAGGAGTATGCGGATTTAACGAAACGCCCGCCTTCATACCCAGCCTTTTTATTTCGGCAACTGTTCGGTGCAGGTGTTTGCAGGCTTCCCAGTGCACGGTAAGTATGTTTGCTCCTGCATCCCTAAACCTTTCGAGGTAGCGGTCGGGGTCAATAATCATGAGGTGAACATCCAGCGGTTTTTTTGCCAGCTTGGCAATGTGTTCAACCACGGGGAACCCGTACGACATATTCGGAACAAATATTCCATCCATTATATCGAGGTGAAACCAATCGGCCTCGCTTTGGTTTACCATTTCAATGTCTCGACCCAAATTGTTAAAGTCGGCCGATAGGAGCGAAGGGGCAAAGTATCGTATCATAAGCAAATCCTTTTTCGCAAATGTAACCAAAATATTTTGTATTGCTTTTATGAGGATATGTAACAATGTGCTCAATTCAATATATAGCTATCATTTGCCTTATATTTAACTTTTACTAATTTTGTGAATTACTTATTAAAAATAGATGATTATGGAAGAGAGGGTTGTAAAATCGTATCCATTTATGGAGAGTTACGAACTTTGGCTCCAAAACATAGGATTAAGTGTTGATTCTGCACAGTTTGTAAAGGTATCAACAGCGCTTTTAGCCATAATTCTTCTCTCTATTTTGGCTAACTTCATTGCTAAAAAGATAATAGTTGTAGGCCTAACCGCCATCACTAAACGCACTAAAAATACTTGGGACGATTTTTTGATTCATAGAAAGGTCTTTCATAAGTTATCGCACCTTGCACCCGCACTGGTTATTCAGTTTACCATTGGAATAGCATTGTACGATTATAGCCCATCGCTTACCGCGCTTATCGAGAAGTTTACCTATATATATATAATTGCAGTGTGGATGCTTGTAATAAATTCTCTTCTCGAAGCGCTGCACGACATTTATTCAACGCTAGAGATATCTAGAACACGACCAATTAAGGGGTATGTTCAGCTGGTCAAAATTATTGTGTATGTTCTAGGAGGTATCATCATAATTGCAATACTAATTAATAAGAGCCCTGAAAAAATACTCGTTGGTATGGGGGCATCGGCCGCCATTCTGATGTTGGTTTTTAAGGACACAATTTTAGGACTGGTGGCTTCCATTCAGGTATCGGCCAATAACATGGTTAAGCCAGGCGATTGGATTGCCATGCCAAGTCGGGGTGCCGATGGTTCGGTATTAGAGATAACATTAAACACCGTAAAGGTACAGAACTGGGATAGAACCATTAGTACATTTCCAACCTACGCTCTGGTATCAGAAAGTATTACCAACTGGAAAGGGATGGAAGAATCCGACGGGCGACGAATAAAACGTTCGGTATATATCGATATGCGCAGCGTGAAATTTTGCCCACCAGAGCTGCTTGAGAAGTTAAAACGAATCCATCTGATTAAGGATTACATTAATCAGCGTTCCAATGAAATTGAGGAGTTTAACAAGGAGATGGAGTTTGATACAAGCATGCCAGTTAACGGGCGGCGAATGACTAACCTCGGGATTTTTAGGATATATTTAGAATCCTACCTAAAAAATCATCCTAGCATCAATGCCAAGGCAACATGTATGGTAAGGCAGCTTCAACCAACAGAGCAAGGGATACCTGTTGAACTATATTGTTTCTCGGCCGAAAAATCGTGGGTGGTTTATGAGGGGGTTCAGGCCGATATCTTCGATCATGTATTATCCATTGTTCCACAGTTTGAGCTTAGGGTATTCCAAAATCCATCGGGTGATGATTTTCAATATCTTGCGCAAAGTTTAAATGCATAAGCCAGGGTCTTTAGTATGAATAAGTTGCTTATTAAAAATAATAAATGGTAGGTCGCAAAAAAGCAACAGCCATAATTTTAGCTGGGGGTAAAAGTTCCCGAATGGGCCAGGATAAAGCTCTACTGCCTATTGGTAATATTCCTCTAATTCAGCATATTATTAACCAGCTCCAAGAGCATTTTGACGAGCTAATTATTGGGGCAAACAACCCTCAACTTTATGCTTTTACAGGCCTAAGGGTTGTTTCTGATTTAGAAAGGGGCAAGGGCCCGCTTATGGGAATATACACGTGCCTTAAGGCATCGTCAAATCAAGTGAATTTTATTACGGCATGTGATATTCCCGAGATGAACATTAACCTTATTCGCAATATGATAAACCTTGCTGGTGCCTATGGTATTGTTGTACCAGTTTCTGCATCGGGATACTATGAGCCATTATATGCTGTTTACCAAAAGGGTATGTACAAACAGGCCAAACAATTACTTAGCAACAATAGCGGTCGAATTATTGACCTCATTAATGCGGCCAATATAAAAACAGTAGATTTTAAGGATAGCGACTGGCACCAAAATTTGAATAAAAAAGAAGAATACTTACATTATCTAAAATCTCGAGTAGATGGTAATTGAACCGAATGAAACTTCTAGTATTTATGGTACAATGAATCTATTAACCCGCATTATTCATCGAATTTGTTAATGATGAATGCTTATTCGGGCTACCCCGACCTAGTTGAGCCCAATTTTGGGCAACAAAATTGATTGTAAAACTTAGTCGCTGTGGGAGACAGCAATTATTCGAATGAATAATTGTGGTTAACCTTAGTTTGGTATAAAAGTATGAATATAGTTTGAAAAATGAGAATGCTAAAATCATATATTCATACATTGGTGTCCGGTTAATATTTATAGATTCCTCCCTGCGGTCGGAATGACAGGGCGTTGAGTCATATTTGGGAGCCAAGCCCTCCCCTAAAAACTAAACATTTGTCATTCAAAGCGAAACGCAGTGAAGTGAAGAATCTATAATGTTTATCTTTGTTTTTATCGGATAGTAGTGAATATTTAACTATGTTTTTACTGGACAATAGTGATATTCATTGAGTAAACAAATAAATTCACAGGTTTCAAATGTTTATATATAAATATGGCAATACATAGTACGACCACCCTACGGTTATTGAAAATTTTGTTACTTTGCAGTAGGCATGTTTAGTAGTAGTTAGCCACAAGCTGAAAAAAATAAGAAAATTACCAAAATGGTAACTTTTTTATTATATTTGCGTTAAATAAGTATGATGTGCGAGTAATAGCGAAACGAACTTTACGAGATTTTTGGGAAAAACACGCTGATTGTGAAGAACAATTAAAATCGTGGTATAGAGAAACCGAAAAATCCGAATGGAACAACATCAACGAATTAAAAAGTGAATATCCAAGAGCTAGTATCTTAAAAGATAATCGAATTGTTTATAACATTAAAGGTAATAATTATCGCTTGATTGTAAAACTCAACTTTGAATACGGAATATGCTGGATAAGGTTTATTGGAACTCACACAGAATATGACAAAATTGACGCAAATAACATCTAATTATGAAAATATTGCCGATTAGAAACGAAAATGACTATCAAAAAGCTCTCGGCAGACTTGAGTATATTTTTGATGCACAACAAGGAACGGAAGAAGGAGACGAACTGGAAATCCTTTCAATCTTGATTGACCGATACGAAAATAAAAATTTTCCAATCGGAATGCCCGACCCAATCGAGGCAATTAAATTCCGAATGGAACAAATGGGAATGAACCAAAAAGATTTAGCAGAAGTTGTTGGATTTGAAAGCAGAGTAAGTGAAATATTAAATAAAAAAAGAAAACTGACCTTATCTATGATTAGAAAACTGAACACTAATCTAAATATTCCAACTGAAGTTTTAGTTCAAGATTATTAAGAGCAAAGCCAGTGGCTAACAAAGGGTATGAAAAATGCTGGTTTCTAGACAGTATCGGTAACTTTTCGTTCCAATTTAACTTTTTACTGTTGGATGATGACGCTGTTTCAATCTCTAGCACTTTCCACACCCTCAGCCGCTACTAGCAACCTCGCTAGAAAAACAAGCTCCCAAATTATTATGATTCCACGTTCCTATTTGATGGAATAATTTGTGGCGAAATGATTTTTTAGTTATTTTTGATAAAAGATTATTGAGCTATGAGCGATATAAAACATTCTGAAAGCAAGCGGGTAAGAACAGTTTGGAACGAAAACGAACAGAAATGGTACTTTGTAGTCTCCGATGTTGTACAGGCAGTTACGAAAGCTAAAGATGCAAAAGAATACACCAAAAAGTTACGAAAGTACGACAGCGAGCTAGCCAAGGTTTGGACCCAAATAACTTGTCTACTCGAAACTAATACAAAGGGCGGAAGGCAAAGGATGAACTGTGCAAAAGCACCTGGTATTTTAAGAATTATTCTGTCAATTCGTTCCCCAAAAGTAAAACTATTTAAGCGATGGTTAGAAGGTTTAAAAATTAGCCCATTTGAAAGAAATGGAAAGATTGAAATTTCCAAAAAGTCTATGAATGAGTTATCTAAATTACTAAGCAACCCAGCTTATTGGATGGAAAAAAGAGAGCGATACTCTTTACTTAACGAGAAACAACCATCGTTTAAAAAGATGAATGAGCTTGAGCTAATTTTTTCAATGCTCGAAGAGAATGACTTTATTTACAAGGAAGCGTTGCAAGACTAGAAAAAGGCCAGTTGGCAATACGCAGTATATTCTACACCCCGCTTTTCGGCTGATTAGGTTACCCTGAGCCCAATAAATCTCAACAACTAGAAAGACAGTTGCAGCCATATCGAATTGGCGTTATTAAATCGCCCTAGTCTTATCTTTTAACCACGCCTTAACCTCAGGTTCTAACATGGGTGCTAATTTTTCGTAAACCTCGCCATGGTATGAGTTTAGCCATTCGCGCTCGTCGGGTTGGAGCATCTCAACACGAATTGGTTTGGTGTCAATGGGGCAAAGCGTAATGGTATCAAAGCCTAGAAAGGCTCCAAATTCATTTTCAATGGTTTTTTTGCAGGCAATAAGGTTTTCTATCCTTATTCCGTGTTTGCCAGCGCGGTAAATACCTGGTTCGTTTGATTGCACCATGCCAGGCTCAATTGTTACGGGGTTTTCATTCGGCCTTATGGATTGGGGCCCCTCGTGTACATTCAAAAATGCCCCAATACCATGCCCTGTGCCATGCCCAAAGTTTATTCCCTCATTCCACATATCCATACGGGCTAGCGTGTCTAGCTGCGAGCCTCTTGTTCCCACAGGGAACTGAATCTTTGAAAGCTGAATCATTCCCTTTAGTACAAGAGTGTAATCCTTTTTCTCCTCGTTGGTAGGTGTGCCCAAATGAAGCGTTCGTGTTATATCGGTTGTTCCTTGTAGGTACTGCGCCCCCGAATCGATTAGCAAAAATCCGTTGGGCTTTATTGCCGAGGCGGTTTCGGGGGTTGCGCTGTAGTGAACAATGGCACCATGCTCTTTGTAGCCTGCAATGGTTTCAAAGCTCTCGCTTACAAATCCATCCTGCTGACTTCTATATTCAACTAGCTTTTCGGCTATGGTTAGCTCCGTAATCTCTTCTTTCTTAACACTAGTTTCCAGCCAATGCAAAAAGTTACACATGGCAATGCCATCCAAAATCAGACTTTGCTTAATATTCTCCAGCTCCACTGCATTTTTTATAGCCTTTAACTTTGTGGGTATGCTAAGTTTATCAATGGTTTTAACTTCTTTGGGAATCAGGTTGGCAAGGGTATGATTAAGCTTCGTTTCATCTATCGAAACGGTTAGATTACCAGGTAATTCTGAAACAAATTTGTCCGAATCGTTGTAGTTCAGTATTTCAACTCCTTGTTCCTCTAGATTGGTGGTTAGACTATCGTCCATTTTGTCAAGGTCGATAAAAAGAATGGCCTCATCCTTTGAAATATACCCAAACGAAAGTACAACCGGATTGTAATCAACATCGTTTCCTCTTATGTTGAATGTCCAAGCTACATCATCAAGAGCTGAAATAATGCAGGCATCGGCATTCTGTTTGCTTAGGTTCTCTCGAATCTCTTCAATTTTCTCCAAAACCGACAGCCCCGCATACCTTAGCTCATGCTCAAAAGCCTTTCCGTTGGGTGCGCTGGGCCTGTTTTCCCAGACGTCTGGAATGATATCAATATCCGAAGCTACCTTTAGGCCCTTTTCACTCAGGTTGGCTGTCAGCGATTTTGCAGCTGAGTGTGCAAAAAGCTTTCCGTTAAAGCCAACAGTATCGTTCGTGTTTAGCGTTTCGGCAAGCCACTCCTCTATACTTGGAGCGCTAGGTAATCCCATTCGGCAAAGTTCAATGGTGCTTCCTTCGAGTTCCTTTTCGGCTTGTAAGAAGTAACGTGAGTCGGTCCAAAGCGCAGCCTTGTTTTTACCAACTACAAATGTCCCAGCCGAACCAGTAAAACCCGAGGCCCATGCTCTAAACTTCCAGCAATCGGGTAGGTACTCGCTTAGGTGAGGATCGCTGCTGGGTATAATATAGGCCAATATATTTTTCGCTTTTAAACTCTCTCGTATGCTTTTTAGCTTGTTCGCAATTTTCATGTGTAGCTGATTTTACCTAAATTGAGCGATTTGTGCAAAAAAAGATAAAAGATAGTTTGTTTAATACCCTGATAATGTGTAATTTAAAGGTATCAAAACTAATAAATAACACTTCACCATTTGGGTGCACAAAACTATCT
>JAQVYY010000099.1 GCA_028708425.1 Bacteroidales bacterium | reverse complement strand
GATCGTCTTTTCACTGTAATTACGGATGCGCATCTCGCGCTCCATCAATTCTCTGATACATTTTTTTCCATAATGGTTGTGTTTTGTAAAAAATGCCAAGATAATCAAGCATTTACAAAAAACCAAATCCACCGACTGAAAGGAGGTTTAGTCCAACGGTTACCTGTATGTGACGTAGCCGATTGCGGGCTACTTTCCAGTCAAACCGAGATGAAGTTGATGCGGGTGATGAACCTACAATTACCCACAAAAACGGCTATGACATATACAGATTGTTAGCGTTTCGTTGTTTTTATCCCACCCATGTTGCAAAATTATCATAACCATTATCGTCAATCCAATCATAAACCGGATAAATCGTTGATAATCTATAAACTTTGTTTCTTTTACTCTCTTCTACTTCTTTAACAGTCCAGCCTTCCAAGTCTGAATATGGTTTCCAAGCACCATTAATGAAATTGTGAAGTTTTAGTTTTTTACCTGTATTATCAAATGAGTAGCCCAAATAATATAATGGGTTTGGTCCTTTGCCTTTTGTTTTTCCGTCTTTGCCAGCAATATTATTTATATGAATTGATAATAAGAAATTCCCCTTTTCTAGGCTTTTCATTATTTCATAATCAACCCACCTTCTCTCAAATGTATGTGAACCAACTAAGATGCAAGTAACGGAAGTCTTTTCTAATTCCATATTAATTAATCTTTTTAAAGCTAGGTCACTTGTTTTTTTTGCATCTTCCCAAATTGATGCATCAAAATAACCTGCACTTTTATCTTTTGTAAGTTTGTGATTTCTAACCACATTTGCTCTAAAGTCAATTACATCTTGATAATGAAAACTAAAAAAAACACGTCTTGCCATGATTATATATGATTTTGTAATAGGTTAATTGTCTTTATAAGATTAGTTATAATTGTAGGCTCGTCAAGTTTATCCTGACCAAGTATTTCGATTGACTGCCTGATTTCAGCATTTAAAGGATAGTATTCATCATATTTTGAAATAACCTTATTCCATAATTCTCTCGAAACATAACCTGTACAACCTACAGGAATAACTTTTAATCCTAACTCTATAGCTATATCAAATTCTTCAATCAATCCGTCAGATAGAACAATGTTTTTATCCACCAGTTTATTTCCGAAAAAAAATACTGCAATTCCTGCTTCAGAAAGCATTGTTTGTCGATATTTTTTCCACAAGACTTTTCTTTCAACAGCATCTGCGATATTTTGAGGGAATGGGCGTAAAACTAAATATTCATCCAGATGACCTTTCTGATTAGAATATATATATGCTAAAGCACCATTTATAACGGAACTTCCGATGCCAAGTCCAAAACCAGATATTATTTTGTAACTCTTACTCGCCAAATGATTAGAAAAGTTAAATATCAAATTTTCAGCGTCTAATTTGCTAAAATAACCATATTCATGTGCTGCTCCAGAAATAAAAATATTTCTTCGCTTCAACTTCGTATGTATCAGATTTAAGACTTCTGTTATCTCTCCATAGTCATCTATTAACAAAGCCTGAATTCCATACCTTTTTAAATCTTTTATTTTATATTCAAGCTTTACCTTATCATATAAATAGTCTTCTTTTTCGTTATAATCACTTTCGGAAAGGGATTTTAAAAAGCAATAATGGTCAGGTGTATGGTTACCTAGAAGAATTCTAATTCTGCTTAATATGTATTCAAGGTTCGGGTCTTCGAAACTGAAACCAATAAATAAAAAAGTCTTTGAAACTAAATCACCTTGAAGCGCAGTGGTAAAAAGTTGGCGTTTCTCATTATATCCTTCGTAGTCATCTTTTGTTAATACTGCTTCATGACTTAAGGAAATATCTCCATGCATTTTATAAATGACAGCGTCTCGTCCTGGTTTACTAATTGCAAGGTTTTCTGGACAAATTTTGACATCAGTTTTCTTTCCGTATTTTTCTAATGTTTTCTCTATTAAATCATCATAATTTGTAGTCCAAAATGTTTTTATAGGTAGTGATGCTAAAATTCTGTGATTAACACTTTCTTCAACATCTTTGGTAAATTGTTCAATAAGTTGGTCGTTTATACTACCTCGACCTCCCTTTTCATTCTCATAATATTGTGCAAGTGATATTAAATCATGTTCCTTATCCACATTAAGATTTAACTCCTCAGCCATTTCTCTAAGTAAATCTTTCCAATTAACTAAACCAGATGCAACAGATAATCCTGCTCCTGCAAAGATGGCTGCATTTTCAGAATTTATTGATTTGATATATTTATCAACAAATTGGACTAAACGACTTTTCATTTTAAAACATGTTTAGGATAATAATATCTTCAAATTATCCCATGTCCAATCATATAAAACGCCAGCATTTTCTACTCTGGTTGGATTCGTTCCTTGTGGTTTAATTTGAACAACTTTTATGTAGTTATTTCTCGCCATTGTGATTTCTTTTTTTACTCCGCTTGCTCTATAAGTATTCATTCCAGTAATTACTACTACAATGTCAGAACGTATAATTTTTGCTAGTGCTTTATCCTCCCAATCCTTTTCTGGTGCCGCTTCTTTGAGCGACCAATCTGAAATTTCAAATGGTGAATCTGGTAGTTTTGCCTGTCCCGCTAAAAGGTTCTTTAGATTTAAATCATTATCGAAATCAAAGCTTATAAATACTCTCTTTTTGTTCATAACGAAATTTATTAGGTTAATTATATCATATAAATTATTCTATTTCTGTTTCTATCGTTGAAAAGGTTTTGAACCGCCTAACCATGAATTAAAAATCACATACTTTGAGGAAGTTTCATGTATCCAGAGTGCAAGTTCATTTGTTCCACTTGTCTTCTCAATTTGTATATAGTAATAGATTCCAAGATATTCTGAGCCAATAAACGAACTTTTACTTGTTTTTGAAATTGGCAAAACTGCAACAGTACCTTTTAAAGCATCAAAATAACCAAGTTCCCATGGCATCCATTTTGAAGACGAAGCATTTTCTGAGAATGCGTATATAAGTGATTTGCATTTTTTCATGCGTTCTTGCAAAACTAGTGCTGTTTCCTTGGTGACATTTGCCCTACTTAACAAAGGGTCTTCTATCCAATCAACGTAAACAGAATAACCTAAATCCTCAATTTCTAATTTTAACCCAGCAACTATTTCTGCGTCACTTGAACTATGAGATAAAAATATATCATAGATTTTTGATTGTGCTGAAAAAGTTCTTTGTTCGTTTAATGACTTGGATAAAACACTTTTTGCTCTTGTTTCATAACTGTCATATATTGAGCCATAACCTCCTTTGTTAATTAGATTTCTAGCTCGATTTCTTAACCTTTCTTCTGTAAATAATGCCATATCTTGTTGTTTGTGTGATTTTTACAATGAACGCTAACGTTGGCGGGTCGAGTAAGCAAGGGGAGTTTCACCCCAAGCTTCTCACAGAACCGGACTTGACAGTCTCCCGTCATCCGGCTCTTGTTATACAAATCTATGCCTTTCATTACGAGAAACCTAGCCTCCATTGGTAAAAAAGTGTCGGGTATTGATCCTTTACTCTTTCAAGCCATCGATAGGCTCGGTTGATGCTCGTTTTGTAACGCTTGTACCGTTTTCGTACCCACATGACAAGCCGCCTGCGAAGCAACTGAAAGAGAGGGTTCATCTCCCATAGCCTGAACTTGCCGTAGTAATTGACCCAACCCCGGATATAAGGCTCCAGAAATTGGGCTACACCGACGATGCTTTTGTGAGTCAGGTGTTCAATGTCCAACGTTTTCATCGTTGCTGCTATGCGCTTCTTAGAACTGATGCTGATGGCGCAGTCAAATCCTAGATAGA
>JAQVYY010000058.1 GCA_028708425.1 Bacteroidales bacterium | reverse complement strand
TCAAGGGGGAATCGCTAAGAAGAGGCATTCTGAAAAATGAGTAACTATTTTTTTGTATAATTGCAAGATCTTTCAAAGTGGCACGGTTTGACCGAAAAGGGTGGCACCATTAGACCGAAATAGCCAATCTTTACTAAATTTGATGAGTAATGCGGGTTAACTTATGGTTAAATCAATATTATAGGTTGAATATTTAAACTCATTTTTCAATTCTTCTTCTGAATACTTATACTTATCCACAAATTCAACAGTTTGATTTATGTCAAAATAGTAATAAAAACCACCTTTTTTATATAAAATCCATGTAGTAGAAATAACACCATTCCTTTTAGACACTTGCAACCCACAAATATTTTTATATTTTAAAATATTTATAATTTCACTAATATTCATTGAGTGCATTTTTAATATTTAAACATTGGCGTCCAGCTAATATTTATAGATTCCTCCCTACGGTCGGAATGGCAGGGCGTTGAGTTATATTCGGGAAAGGGGGGGCTTGGTTAGCGGCTTCGCCGCTAACCAAGCCCTCCTAAAAACTAAACATTTGTCATTGACAAAGCCATTTCTATTCTCAACGGTTTTGTCGAACATACGTTTCAGAGCGAAACGTAGTGAAGCGAAGAATCTAAAATACAGAATTATGTTTTTACCGGACAATAGTGATTTTTAATATTTAAATAAGAAACAAGTTAAGTATCCCCCTAAAGTCAATAAAACACCCCAAGATTCAACCATCCATAAACAAATAAGGTAGTTTCTATTTTATATCAGAAATAGATAAAATGTAGCAATACTACAAGTTCTTACTATCAAGCCGTATATAGCGAACAATTATTTTACCCACAAGCAGAATTAGGATAATAATAGCTGCCCACAGGTTCTGGGCGGTGTGCTGCTGCGATGCCATGAGCTTGGGAACTATATTTTTCTCGAAAAATTTGGGTTCGGGAGTTTTTTTATAGTGCCACTTGCCAACTATCGTTCCATGGTTAAGCAGCATTAGTCCAGGGTTTGCCCTAACGGTTGTTTTAAGCATAATTTCGTCGCCCTGCACAAATGGAAAAGCAACACCGGTTGAACTAATAAAGCGGTCGATATCATCGGCTGGCGAGGATGTGGCGCAGGCAAAGTTTATCCCCACCTCCTGCGCCTTAAAGTATAACTCGTTGAAACGCGAAAGGGCCTCCTTATTGGCTTCGTTAAGCCTGTAGGCTACCACAAGCATTGTGTACCCTGGGTAGCTTAAAATGCTATCGGTTACATCGAGACCATACAAATCGGTTAGCACAAAATCGGAAATTGGTGGATGGTACCCCTCCTTTACAAGAACCGATTTACTCTCAACAAAAGTCCAGGTGGTATCTTGCCAGGGAAAGTTTTCCTGTGTAAACTCTTTAACCACATCATCTTTCTGATAGTAAAGCAAAGTTTTGTACTCGTCGAGGGGTGCCCCTTCGGGAATTTCCATTGCGGTTGGAATATGCGTTCCCACTTTATAGGAACGGAAATCGATTAGCGGCAGGTTATTGTAGCCATGCGCCGGAGGGATAAACGAAATAGCTATCAGCATCAATGTGATAACCAGCTCGGGTAACAGCGGAAGTTTAGGTCGGATATACTTGCGATTACGAAATAGAATTATTGCAGCAATAAGCAGGGGTACGTTCTTGAAAAACGTTTCCCAATTCGAAAGAATAATTGCATCGCCAAAGCAACCACAATCCGAAACGGGGTTATAAATTGCCAAAACGAGTGTAAGCGGTGTAAAAACCGACATAAATAGGAATGCCCCCCATGTTGCCAACACGGTTCGAATATCGAAAAGTAAGAGAAGCCCAATTAGCAGCTCGAGTGCACACAGCACAAACGATAAGCCTAAGGCAAAAGGCATTAAAAAATCGAGGCCAAAGGCCATAAAGTAATCGCCAAATTTATAGGCTGAACCCAATGGGTCGACACCCTTAACAAAACCCGAAAAAATAAATGTAAACGCCAGAACATAACGCGATAACCACATCAGAAACCTCAACATATTCTTCTTTTTTTACTTGTTACTGTTCAATTAAGCTAACTATTCTTTTAAATATATCGTTTTTATTGGCCATGTAACCGTTGCTGTCGGTACAGGACACAACGCTAAATAGCGGGTCAAAATTTGGCTGCTGAATGTAAACATCCCTTACCCTGCGCTGAAAGTTCAAATCCTCTTCGTGTATATCAACGCTTCCTTTTAGGTACTCCCTATCGTTGCCTTTCCGCTGGCTTTTCAAGCGAGATTCGGTAAAGGTAAACGGAACATCTAGAAAAATGCTGGTTGTTGGCTTCGGGATTTTAAAGTAGTTGAATTCCAAATCGTATATCCAATCGCGTAGCTGTTTTTGCCCCTTGATATCGGCTATTTTAGCACACTGAAAAGCGATATTTGAGTACACATACCTATCGAGCAAAATGGTTTTTCGCTCGCTAAGCCATCGGTTCAATATATCCGAAGCATCGCGCCTATCGCCCGCGTAAAGCATGGCCACAACGTATGGGTCAACCTCGTTAAGGTTTCCGAGCTCACCACGTAGGAATCGAGCAATTAGCTCACCAAAAAACGGAGAATCGGTTCGGGGGAAGTGGAGGGTTTCGCAAGCTACGCCCTTTTTCCTGTACCACTCGGCCAACAGTTTAAGCTGGGTCGATTTCCCTGCCCCATCGAGCCCTTCAATCACTATAAAACTCATACTTCTATCCTATAACTTACTGAATTTACAAAGTTATACTTTTTGGTAAAATTTAGGGTGATAATTGGCACACAAAATACGTTGAATACGAGCATGTAGCGTTAGTTGCTGATTATCAATACAATTAAACTTAAAATAGGTGAAAACTATCTGGGTGTAGATGTTTTAACCCCAACTATTCATTCGAATAATTGCTGTCTCTGACAGCGACTAGATCTCGCAACCAATCTAGTTGACCAAAATTGGGCTCCACTAGGTCGGGGTAACCCGCATTTGTATTCATCTTTTAGAAATTTGATGAATAATACGGGTTAACATCAACCTGAAAAGCTGTACTAAAAACCATTAAGGTCCATTGTAACCGTTGGGATAAGAAGCAGGAAACCTAGCACTATTAGGCTTAAAATAAGCGGCCACACCCATTTTACCCATTTATGATAGGGCACACGGGCCACACCCAGCACAGCAATCAGCACGCCCGATGTTGGGGTAATCATATTGGTAAAACCATCGCCAAACTGAAAAGCCACAACGGTTGCCTGGCGCGAAATGCCTATCAGGTCGCTAAAGGGTGCCATTATGGGCATGGTAATAGCCGCCTTGGCCGATCCCGATGGGATAACAACGTTTATTACGGTTTGTATTAAATACATCACCCCCACCGATGCCACATTCCCAAAATTACCCATCGCCTTGGAAAGACCATAGAGGATTGAATCGATAATTCCGCCATCCTCGAGCACAACAATAATACCACCAGCTAGCCCAACAATAATAGCTGCCGAAAGGATATCCTTAACCCCCTCGAGAAATAGCTTGGCAATACTATCGGCAGATTTATTGATAGCAACGCCGCTTGCAATACCCATCGCCATGAAAAGGGTTGCAATTTCCATTACGTACCAACCGTAACCCAT
Organism: Bacteroidales bacterium; assembly: GCA_028708425.1. GTDB lineage: Bacteria > Bacteroidota > Bacteroidia > Bacteroidales > Tenuifilaceae > Perlabentimonas. The sequence continues at coordinate 12,686 of JAQVYY010000058.1, read as the reverse complement.
AACCCCAATTATTAAAAAGATGATGGTGTAGGCAAGCAACAATAAGATGAAAAAATGCACCGACTTACGTAACGATAAAAAGCCGAACAGGGCAAACAGCGCAGTGAAAATGGGTATTACAAAAAGCGTGTAGCTAGAGGTACCAATAGTTAGGGTTGTGTATGGGTATAAAAACGAGAATATAACTAGCGCTGCTAGCACCGCAGCATAAACAAACCAAGCAATTTTAGGCGTATAATATTTAATGGCATCGCCTTTATTTCGCTCACGCTTACGCCAGTATTCGTCCTCGGTGTAAACAGGCGACAGCTTTGGTTTTCGCCTGATTTTGCGGGCATAAAAAAGAACAAAACCAATACCAAACACATTGAGTACAAGCCAGCAAAACATACGATATTCAATACCCGAGAAAAGCGGAATATCGGCCAGCCCCTGCGCAATACCAATGGTAAACGGATTAAGTATGGCTCCGGCAAAACCAATATGGGCAGCAACGTAAACCATGCAAACCCCTAGTATTGAGTCGTACCCCATTGAAATGGCCAGAGGGACAATAATAATGGCAAACGCAATGGTCTCCTCGCTCATGCCGAACACTGCCCCAAAAATACTGAACATCAGCATTACAAGTACAATAATAATATTATCAACCCCAACCGCTTTCAGTACCCTATTGCCCCCAAGCCTACTGGTCATCCTTAAAAAAGCCATTATCCCAATGTCAATGGCCTTGCTCTCGTTCATAATCCAGAAAGCACCGCCAATCATCAATATAAATATTATGATATCACTCTGCTTAACAAACCCCTTAAAAAGTGCCGAAAACACCTGCCATGTTTGGGGCTTGGGCTGTACCTCATCCTGAAACCCATGCGGAATATCCTTTTGATAATAAAAAACCATCTCCTTTTTACTAGCACCATCAACCGCCTTTTCAACCTCAACGTACTTGCCCGCTGGGATAAACCATGTCATAACTGCAGCAATAATAATGATGGCAAAAACGATTACGTAGGTATGGGGTACTTTTTTTAGCATGGCTTTAAGTTGTTGGGGTAACAGTTTTTAATTATCCACAAAAATGTTAAAAAAAATCGACTGATAATAATGAAATGTGTATGCTATGCATCATTGTTTTACATAACGCTGTAAATCTGCAATTTACAAAAATTAATTACGGGTAAACTCATTGAGAAATTATGCTGACAATAAACTTGGGCTAGCTAAAAAATCAAGATTAGCTAGAATAAAATCATTGGTGTCCGGTTAATATTTATAGATTCCTCCCTACGGTCGGAATGACAGGGCGTTGAGTTGTATTTGGGAGGGGAGGGCTTGGCTAGCGGCTTCACCGCTAGCCAAGCCCTCCCCTAAAAGCTAAACATTTGTCATTGACAAAGCCATTTCTATTTTCAACGGTTTTGTCGAACATACGTTTCAGAGCGAAACGCAGTGAAGCGAAGAATCTATAATGTTTAACTTTGTTTTTACCGGACAATAGTGGAATAAAATTAAACAATTAAAATTTAAGGGTTGGTGCATACCGTTTCTTTTAATACTTTCGCAAAAAAACTACTGATATGGTTATAGCTGCTCTGGTTTTATTCTACATCCTTACCCCAATGCTAATCATGCATTTATGCCATAGATATCCATTACTAAATAAGGTGGGTGCAGTAATAATAGCATATATTATTGGAATAATAGTGGGCAACATTGGACTAATCCCGAACCTAAGCCCATTTCTGAATAACTACATACTAACAAATCCTTCGGCAACCGACAGCGATATTGAAACGCTGGCTCTAAATGGGATTATTAATAGCCGCGATTTGCTTGCCTACAATATATATAAGCTGCGCGATTTACTTTCTAGCGTAACCATACTGCTGGCTATTCCGCTGCTCCTTTTCTCGGCCAATATTAAGCAATGGAAAAAACTTGCAGGCAAAACCTTAACGGCCCTTTTAATTGCTTTTGTTTCGATAATCTCGGTGGTTGTTATTGGTTTCTTTATTTTTAGAGAGAATGGCCCGAACGACCTGTGGAAAATTTCGGGAATGCTGATTGGAGTATACACTGGCGGTACACCCAATTTAGCCTCACTAAAAATGATGCTAAATATTGATGCCAACACCTATATCCTAACGCACACCTACGACCTAGTTATTGGGATCCTATACCTTGCCTTTGTTATTACCATTGGACAAAAAGTTTTCAATAAGATACTTCCGAAATTCCCTAATTTATCGAGTAGCCCAGTCGACGACGTGAGCTTTAACTACAATTCGTTTGAGGGTGTTTTTAAACGCAACAAGCTAATTCCTTTGCTTAAAACTTTCGGCTTGGCAGTAGCTATTTTTGCTGTTGGTGGTATACTTAGCATGGTTCTACCGCCAGATAAAATGATGATAGGTGTTATTTTAACCGTAACCACACTTAGCATATTGGCCTCGCTAATTCCTTCGATTAACAAAGTTGAGAAAACCTTTGAAACGGGTATGTTTCTAATTCTTATTTTCAGCTTGGTGGTATCCTCAATGGCCAGCATCGACTCGTTTGTTGGAATTGCCCCTAAACTTTTGTCGTACATCACACTCGCGGTGTTCGGCTCGCTATTTCTTCAGGTTGTGCTGGGTAAAATTTTTAAAGTAGATGCCGATACAACCATAATTACCTCGGTTGCATTTATTTGCTCACCCCCATTTGTGCCGGTTGTTGCCGGGGCGCTGAAAAATAAAAACATCATTATAACAGGCATTACCATTGGCATAATTGGCTATGCCGTTGGCAACTACCTTGGCTTTATAGTTGCTGAAGTGCTTAGTAAATTGGGGTAATATTGAAAAGGCAGCTGGTCCCAATTACTCATATGTCTATTTATTTATTTTCAAAGGAACACATGGAACATTCATGGAGTAGTCATTCTCCTGTGCGTTAACGTTGTTAACATGAATGTTTCATTCGAATAATTGCTGTCTTCGACAGCGACTAAGCCCCACAACCAATTTTGTTACCAAAAATTGGGCTCGACTAGACCGGTGTAACCCGCATTTGCACTCATCTTAAACAAATTTGATGAATAATGCGGGTTAAAAAGCTAAGGATGCTCTTCGGTATTCAACCAAAATGAATACATTTATTCTTTACGAAAAACTTTACAAACTACCTCAAACAGCTGGGCAGCACCGCCAAAAACTCTATGCACCTATCGTAATGAAGCTCATAAAAATTCACACCCAAATTAATTGATTCGTAATATTTCGATTGGTTCTCCTTATAAAATCTTTCGGACGGTATTCTCCAAAATTCACGCCCCATCTTTTCTGCAACGAACCATTTTTCGAGTAGTCTGGCTGCCCTTCCGTTTCCATCTCTAAAAGGGTGTATGTGGGCAAATCGCAAATGGATTAGGGATGCAAAATAAAAAACCTCGATTTCATTAAGGTCGGATAAGATTAGCTCTTTTAAATCATCGAAAAACATCCTCATCTCTTTCTCTACAAACGGAGGTTCAACAGCCATATAAGTAAGTGCTGCACTGCCAAAAACACCAACCTGTTCAGTACGGTACTTCCCCCTTTTACTTTTTATCAATAGGGTTTCTGAAAGCATTTTATGGCAGGTTAATACGTTTTGCTGATTAAGCGGGTTACTCTGCGCTAGCTCATAGGCTTCAATCAAATTTTCTATCTCTTGAATCTCTTTTCCTGCTTTGAATTTTTTGTTGCTCAACTCGTAATTCATGTATGAATTTAAATTGATACTATTGCCCTCAATATTTGATGAGTAAACAGCCGAAGATTTTGTGAGATAGTTAAATGCTCCATTACTTTCGGTAAAATCAAGATCCTTTAATAACCTCGGTATTTCATTGCCGATTAATGCTTTCTGTGAGCTATTCTCATTTTATCCAGCCTTTTGGGCAATTACACCTCAACCGAAACCGACACCACCTTTATAACCTCACCATTTACACCAATAACCGGCGAATAGCTTTCTTTTAACACCACCTTTTGGGTTGCAAGCTTACCGCTGAAAGTTCTCTCGAAAACCTTACCGTTTTTAACGGTACCCCATAGCTCTTTATCAGATTTATCAGAATCGATATTAGCCGTAAATAGCTCGGAGTGGTGCATACCCTCAACCTCGGCTGTGGATTTTTCAATTAGTTCCTCAAAAGATTTACTTATGCTAATTACTCGACCATCAGTGCTATACTCAGCAATATATGCCGCTTTACCCATAGCATCTATCATGGAATCGAAACCATGCTGTTGCCGCTCCAGCTCTTCCCTTACCTTTTCAATTTCAACCGTCATCTCTAGCTGCATTTGCTCCTGCTCCTTCCCTTTACGCTCCATCTCCTCCTGCGTTGCCTGCAGCTCCTCCATATTCTGTCGCATCTCCTCCTCTTGGGCCAACATCTCTTCGGCTTGCTGTTGCGATTGCTCTAGCAGCTGCTTGGTTTTTTCGTTAATCTTAACCGATTGAATTGTAGAGGCTATGCTTTGGGCAACACGCTCCAAAAACTCAACCTCAAAATCTTCAAAAATCTTAAATGACGCAATCTCAATCACTCCCTGTACAATATCCTCGTGCTTTAGCGGAATCAACACGATATACTTTGGGTTGGCCTTACCCAGCCCCGATGTGATTTCGATGTAATCTTCAGGAATTTCGGTAAGCTGAATCGTTTCCTTTTCCATTGCACAAGCACCCACCAGGCCCTCGCTAATATCAATGCGTTTATTAAGATATTTCCTTCTATCCCATGCATACGCCGAAGCTAGCTCGAAATAGGAGTCGTTAGGATCGTTATCGTTAAGCAAAAACATTATCGCCTGATTGGCCCCCATGTACTTCACAAGGCTTTTTACAATCTCGTTGGTTAAGCGATTGATATTGTCGTTATTTCTACGTAAAATATCGGCAAATTTTGCAACGCCCTCGTTGTCCCACGACCTTTTGCGCTCCTCCTCCTTTCTCTTTACCTCTTCATTTCTAGCAACCCGTAAGCTATTACGCATATCCAGTAACGACCTGCCCAACATATCGCCCTCACCTAGCATTTCGAGCTCGCTATCGAGTTCGCCCTTACCTATATCAAGCGCAAAGTCGGTTTTACTATTCAGCCCCTCAATTGAACGGTTAAAAGCTTCCGCCATCTCCTCAATTTCGTCGTTTGAATCGATTGCAAGAACTAAATCTTCCGAAATATGCCCTAACGCCATTTTATTTAACGATCGCGTAATTACAGCTATGGGCCGAGTAATGTTATTCGAAACGATTATGAGCAGGACAATAATAACTAGCAGAGCGATTAAACCCACAGCCAACGATATGTAGGCCGACTGGTTGGCCGATTCCATTACTTTTTTATAGGGTATAGAAATTGCCAATGACCAGTTTTTATTAACACCATCAACCGTGATGGGTGTAAAAAACATGTAGTGCGAATGGCCATTTGCATCGCCCCGTACAAAGGAAAACTTATCGCCCTTTTGCATTCGCTCAAGAAGGTGTTCTTGTTGCGTTTCATGGGGGTACAAATCCGATATATTCTTATTAATTTTATCGCTATCGGGATGTCCGGCAATTATTCCAGTATGCGATGTAATAAAAGCAAATCCCCCCTCAACCACATCAACATGGCTTACTAAATCTTGTAAAAATGTAAGCTCCAAATCAACCCCAACCATGCCCACATACTTTTTGTCAATTTGTACGGGCGAAGCTAGTGTTGTAAGTAGTCTGGCTTCCCGCACATTATCCTCTACCTCATCTAGATAAGGTTCCCAAATATCATCGGTGTTACGTTGCTTAAACTCTCCATAAATCTCTGCATCCCCATCAATACTTCTCTCTTCAATGGCGCTATCAAAACTCCCACCATCTTCTCGAAGCACGTACATCAGGATTCGGCCGTGATCTTTTGTGTAATTGGGCTTAAATCCATAGTACTCCCAGCTATCCCAAATTATGTAAATATCAGGATTTGCCTTAATAACAGGATAGTACATATCCATAAATAGGGAGGTCCACTGCTCCTCGGGCATTTGCCTGTATGTAGTAAAAGCTTGCGACAGGGTACGTGTAATGGTAATATTTTTCTCAAAAAGCTGGCTAATCTCTGCGGCATAGTTGGCTGCAAGTAGCTCTGTTTTTTCTCTAGTCTCGGCAAGTATTGTTTTTCGGGCATTTATAGTAATGTAGCCAATGCTAACCAAGTAGAATACTATGAAAACCGAAAGAATATAGAGTAAGATTTTTTTACGGATTGAACTTTTACGTTTCATCTGCCTATTTTTTTGTTTAAAGAACTTTTTGGAACAACCGTAAGATGGCCATTCGCAAGTAAATGAAAATATTACCTGAATATTTCGTTGGTGCTACTATTTTTCAGATTTAGGTAAATTTAGAAATAAATATTTAATACAGCACAAAATTATGCGATGAGTTGAAAAAAGGGATAAAAAATATAATAAAACACCTTATTCAAAATGTTTCTTCGAAATCGTTCGTATAGAATTCCTTAGCAAAATTTACCAAAAATACTTTTTCGGTGGCTCGGGTAAAGGCTGTATAAAGCCAGCGTAAGTACTCCTTGGTTAGCATATCATCCCTAAAGAAACCCTGATCGATGTATACATGTTTCCATTGCCCGCCCTGCGCCTTATGGCATGTTACCGCATAGGCATACTTTACCTGCAGCGCATTAAAGTATGGATCCGACTTAACCTTTTTAAATCTATTACGCTTATTAATAATATCAGCATAATCTAAGTTTACACTCTCGTACAAATCATTTACTCTATCCTTAGGAAGAGAAGGGCCATCGACCGCAAGAGTGTCGAGCATTATTACAACGTCAACCTCCTGTTCTTGGTAATCGAGCAACCTAACGGTTACATCGGCAAACCTAAAGCCATGTAAATTTTTGGTTCCCCTAATACGAACCACCTCAACAATATCGCCATTGGCAATAAAGTTAATATCGGAATGCTGCTCAACCCAAAAGTAATTATTCCGAACAACCATTAACAGATCGCCTATGGAGAGCTCCTCCTCTCGCCACAAAATTTGGTTTCGAATACCCTGGTTGTACTTATTTGCCCTTTTGTTTGAGTAGCTAATCACTATGGTATCGTTTAGGCCAACCTTAGAGTAGCTAGTCTCGAGCATTTCAACCAACTCCATACCCGAAAGCCTAACAACATCGTCAAATCCTATTACATTAAACTTTGGAATAACACACTGATTATTGGCAATCATGGTTCTAAGCTCGGTGGCATTAGTTAGAATACCCGAATCGGCCGCCTGCCTTACCACCTCCATAAGGGTAATATCAGTAACCTGGTAGCCATAGCTTTCAATTACCCCTTTGTCCAGAGCAGGGCTTCTATCTAGCCTAACCGGCGGAAGTTGAGCCTCGTCGCCAACCAGCATAAGCCTACAGTTATCGCCATTATCAACAAACTCAATCAGATCTTCTAGTACATTTCCTGAACCGAAAACCGAGCTCTCAGCAGAGGTTGCGCTAATCATTGAGGCTTCGTCGACTATATATATGGTATTACTGCTATTATTCCTATTTAGCACAAACTTCCCCAATGCGTCCTTTTGCGATTGTTTTCTATATATCCACTTATGAATTGTGTAAGCAGAATAACCTGAATACTGGGCAATTACTTTGGCCGCCCGTCCAGTAGGTGCTAACAGCACAACCTTAACCCCAAACGAGAGCAGCGTTTTTACGCAGGCCGCAATTAACGTGGTTTTACCCGTTCCAGCATACCCTTTAAGTAAAAATACCTGATGGTCTTTTTTACTTACAAAGAAATTGGACAGTAAATAAGATGCAACTTCCTGACTCTTCGTCAGTTCGTGACCCACATGGTGCACTAGAGCAGATAAAATTTTATTGCTTTTCATTTTATGTAAAAAATAAACCCGTTTGGATATGTAATTTTAGAGATATGTTTTTAAATTTGCAGACAAACTTAAATTAAATTGAGCAAAATGAAAACCGTTTATCAAATTCTGCTTCTTATTGCTATAGTAGTACTATCCTATTTTGTCTACGAAAGCATTATGAATCCTATTCGCTTTAAAAATGAAAAGGATAAAAGGTACGAAAAAACCATTGAACGTTTAAAGGATATTAGAACTGCACAGCTAGCGTACCGTTCAGAGAATAAAAAGTTTACTGGAAGTTTTGATACTCTAATAAACTTTGTCCGATTCGATTCATTTAAAATCGTAAGGCAAATTGGGTCATATGATGACTCTGCTGCTGTTGCAAAAGGATTAGTAAGTCGTGATACCCTTAGGGTTTGTGTACTAGACAGTATTTTCAACATCAATTATCCTCTTGATTCACTTCGTTATGTACCGTATACAGGTGGCGCCAAGTTTGAAATGGCTGCTGGTGAGCTTAAAACAGGTTCAGGGCTTATTATTCAAGTATTCGAAGCAAAAGTGCATAACGACATACTACTAAAAGGATTAGACCGTCAGCTTGTAGTAAACGAGAACGACCTAAGGAAAAAGTTGGAGCGTTACCCTGGCCTAAAAGTAGGATCGTTAACTGAAGCTACAAATAACGCAGGAAACTGGGAATAGGAATGGGGTAAACATGCACAAGTTTGATTTATTTGACGAAACTTTCGATCCTTTCCGAACCGAATCATACGAATTATCCATTCAGGTTAGCCTGAGTGGATTTTCTTTTTGTGTGAAGGATAGCAATCGAAATATGTTTGTTGCCTTAGGAAGTGTTCCATTTGAAAAAAACGTAGTTTTTACCGACGACTGGATACAGCAAGTATCGTGGATAATTAACCAATACGATTGGCTCAAAAACCAGTTCCGAAAAGTATTTATAACCTACGAATCGCCAGAATTTATAGTTATTCCAACTAAATACTTTGAGCCCACAAAGGCAAAGCTACTGCTAAAGCTATCGTTCCCCATGCACGAGCTAAACGAAATAAGATTTAACCACATAAACAACGAAAAGGTTTGTGTCTACAGCATCCCCTCGACCCTTACAAATGCATTTTCAGAACAATACAAAAACACTAAATATGTATGCAGCGGATACGCTTCGCTAAAAAACCTACTTTCTGAAGGGGTAAAAAAAGAAACTCCTCAGATGCAAATTATATTTTTTAGCTCGTTTGCCATTGTGAATGTTCTGAATAAAGGAGAGCTTTACCACTCGGGGTCAATACAAACCATCAACAGCGAGGATACAACCTACCACTTAGCCAATATAGCGAAACAGCTAGACCTAAACCCTGCCGATACTGATATTACCATACTGGGGAAAGCAAATTACCACGATGAATTACTTACACTGCTGACCCGATTTTTTGGTAATGTAAATTCCAATAGTACAATTCATGGTGCGCACCTAAGCTATATACTAAACCCACAAAAGGAGAACTATTCCACCCTTTTCAACTTATCGCAATGCGAATAATTAGCGGAAAGCATAAAGGTCTTACTTTAAAGCCACCTAAAACCTTAAAAGCACGTCCAACAACCGACATTGCCAAAGAGGGACTATTTAATATCTTGGCAAACAGGTTCGATTTTGAAAATGTTACCATACTCGACCTTTTTGCTGGAACGGGAAGTATTAGCTATGAATTTGCGTCGCGAGGGTGTAAAAGCATTCACCTTGTTGAGATGGATTTTAAACATTTCGCTTTTATTCGTAAAACAATTACCGAATTAAAATTAAACGCAATTACCCCCATAAGGTACGATGCCTATAAATTTTTAAAAAATTGCACATTACAATTCGATATTATTTTTGCCGACCCACCCTATGATATAAAAGGCATTGAGAATATTCCAGATATAGTTTTCACTAATAATTTGCTAAAAAACAATGGGTTGCTTATTATTGAGCATTCAAAAAAAACCAACATCTCAGAAAATAGCCATTACGTAGAAACTCGCAGCTACGGAAATGTGCATTTTAGCTTATTTAAATCGTAATCTTTTATGAGAAAGGTATTGTATATATGAAAGAATAATATATCTTTGCACCGTCAAAAACAGAAACAAGTTCATATAAAATATTGGTCCGGTAGTTCAGTTTGGTTAGAATGCCTGCCTGTCACGCAGGAGGTCGCGAGTTCGAGTCTCGTCCGGACCGCATAAAGCCCCTTAACACATTGAGTGTTAAGGGGCTTTTGTTTTTTGTGTTGCATTTTACTCTTTACACCCTTTCAGATTACAAACACATCTACCCAAACAGCAGTATAGTAGAACTAAAAAGCGGCTCAACCCTAAAAAACAATGAACAACAAGAATAACGATAGCAACAAGCAAGCGAATAATCCATTACATGGTGTAAAGCTTGCGGATATACTAGAAAAATTGGTTACCGAATATGGAATGGAAGAGCTCGGAATGAGAATCAGTATCCGATGCTTTAACTACGACCCATCGGTAGGGTTGAGCTATAAATTTTTGCGAAAAACACCCTGGGCAAGAGGCAGGGTTGAAGAGCTGTATATTAACCCGCACTATTCATCAAATCTATTAAACATGAATGCAAATGCGGGCTACCCCCAACCTAGTTGAGCCCAATTTTGGGCAACTAGATCGGTTGTGAAACTTAGTCGTTGTCGGCCGTCCCAATTATTCCAATGAATAATTGGGGCTAAGGGCGATGCTACCGAGCCCCTTTAATGCTTGAGAAGAAGTGAAAAAGAGGAATTTCATTTACACCGTAATACAAGCACAAAAGCCCTAACTAGGTTCAAGTTTTTTACTTATGCAAGAAAACATTGAAAATAAAAGTAATAAAATGAGTAAACCATACTATATTTACACTATTGATAATGGCTTAACATATAGCAGTTTATACATCTATCATTAGCCTACAGGCTTATATTGCTATAATATTAGGTTGTTTCCTTATATTTGAAGTAGTAATACTGCCTGCTTCTAATAACAATTTTGGAAGTAAGGCTCCGTTAAAATATTAGGCTGCAGACTAATAGCGTGTTGACATAAGCCTACAGCCTTATAGTGTTAGTAAATAAAAAGATAATTTAAGTATGAAAGCTGTAGTTAGTGCTGATATAATTGATTATACAAAACTTACATCAGATGACGCCAATAAGGTGATTGATGTAATAAGTAATGTATTCAACAACCCCAACGCTTTAAGTCGTGTAAGAACTAATCTAAACGTAAACTTCTCTATAAAACGTGGCGATAGTATTCAAATAGAGCTAGGTGATCCTTCTAATGCATTAAAAGTAGCCTTACTTTTAAAAACAGCCTTAAATGCTATCAATCTGACTCCTGAAAGAAAACGGAGTAAACCAATGGTTGACATCCGAATTGCCATAGGATTAGGGGATATTGATGCACAAAGGAGTAATGTGAATACATCATCGGGAGAGGCATATGAGAACTCGGGGCGTATGCTCGATTCAATGAAAAAAAACAAAAGGAAAATAATTATAAAAACAAATAATAAACACTGGGATAACGAGATAAATACTGAGTTTAAACTGCTAGAGGAGATAATGAGGGGATGGAAAATAACTTCAGCAGAGGTTTTATACTTAACACTCTTAGGTTTAAAAGAAAATGAAATTAAAGGGAAACTTGGTATAACACAATCGGCTGTAAACCAACGAAAGAGTAATGCAGGTTGGAACGGTATTGAAGCACTAATTAATAGATTTGAAGAACTAATAAGAGGAGATTGTTAAAATGGAGATAACAATACTATTGCAGCTACTTTTAGCTCATATCCTTACAGATTTTGTTCTTCAAACCGATGGCTATGTTAAAAAGAAGCGAGAGCGAGGCATTAAATCTCTGTATTTTTGGTTCCACGGCTTATTGTCGGGTATACTTACTTACCTGTTTCTTCAGCAATGGAGCAATTGGTGGGTACCTCTCATAATTACAACTACCCATATTTCAATTGATTATTGGAAGTTAAGGTACGAAGCAGGAATAGATAAAAAAAAGAAAGTTTGTGTAAATGCTTTTGTTGTTGATCAGTTTTTACATATTCTAGTCATTGTGGTGTTATGGTTAGCGCTTATTGATGGTTTTGGAAAAGTGATACCATCCCTAGCATTACTGCTGACAGAAAGACAATATTTAGTAATAATTTTCTCTGTTATTGTATTGATATGGCCAGCAGGTATAATAATTGGAAAGACAACGGAGCAGTTCCGAAAACAAATTGAAAAGGACGATAGCCTTAATAAGGCGGGTTTATACATTGGCATTTTAGAAAGAATACTGGTATTTGTATTTATCTTTATTTGTCAATATGCCGCTATTGGATTCCTAATTGCAGCGAAATCGGTTTTAAGGATAACTAAAGATGTTGACACTAATAGTAGAAAAAAGACCGAGTATGTACTAATTGGGACAATGCTCAGTTTTTCAGTAGCAATTCTAGTAGGATTACTTGCTAAAGCTATGCTATAGAAAAAACATAAGCAATTGAAAGTATTGGACAGAGTTCAGGCTACACTCCCAAAAGAAAAGGGAAACACTTTTCTGAGCGACACTATCCCGTAAAGTGTGTAAGTATACATCAGAGGGTTTGACTTTATAGTTGAACCCTTTCCGCAAAAATAGTCAAAAATTGATTCAGAATCAATCCCCAGTTTCTGATCGGCCGGGTCCAC
>JAQVYY010000016.1 GCA_028708425.1 Bacteroidales bacterium | reverse complement strand
GATAGTTTTGTGCACCCAAATGGTGAAGTGTTATTTATTAGTTTTGACACCTTTAAATTACACATTATCAGGGTATTAAACAAACTATCTTTTATCTTTTTTTGCACAAATCGCTCAATTTAGGTTTATAATAATCGCTTTGAATGCTTCCGGCAACAATATTAACCGTTCCTCCGCTCTGGATATATCCGCCCTGGTGCTGTGAACCATAAACTGAAGTACGGAATTGCCTTAGGTTTGTTGTACCGCCATCACGCGACTCAAAGGTTCCGTTTAGTCGGGTTGTTATACCGCTATTTATATTGGCATTAAGAGTACCACCTGAAAAAGTTCCTCCTGAATCATCTCTTCCTGAAACAATTACTTTGCCATAAACAACAATGGCTGTGCCGCTCAGCTTTGTTACCGTACCTCCATCAACGTGAAGCACAGCATTTTCTGAGATATTGTAGTTCCCTCCCTCATTCAAACGAGGCACCACTATGTTAGGCCCAATTCTAACCGTACCGGTTAGCAATCCCAAAGCGTTGGTGTTCGAAACCAGCTGTGCAATATCGACATGACCCTGATTGGCAAAGCCAAGGAGCTCAAAGTAAGCCGCATCAGTAGCTTCAATGTATGCCTCGTAGGTGTTTGAAAAGCCCTTTTGTATGGCAATGCGGTAGAATCGGGATGGACCCTCGAGCATAATGGTCTGATTGCGTGTGGCGCTTAAAATGTTGAAATCTACAATTCCATTGGTAGCCTCGGCGGTGTAGTTAGCAGATGTGCGATTGGTGAACTGCACCTCGCCCCGATTGGTAAAATTACCGTATAGATTTAGCTGGTGCCGAGCATTGCTAGTTCCGGTTAAAATTTTACCGTTGGGGTTCACCTCAGAATGCTCTTGAACCGTTAGGTTTACTGGTGTGGTAGAAACGTTATTGCCAAGCTGGAGCTCTCCGCGTTCAATGGTTAGGCTGCCATTCAAATTGTAATCGGCAAGCAAAAGAATTTGGTCGGTCGCATTGGTCAGGTTAATCCTCATATTCCTAAATGCTCTGGGAATAGTAAGGTCATAACCTGTTCCATTGTACTCTACTGTGCCACCGGTTGCCTCATCGGCAAAACCGCTGGCTTCGCCAGCCGGAAAATTATCGCCGGCCAAACGGATAGTTCCGTTTGTTTGCCCGGAAATGGCTGAAAAGCTGTGGTTTGTTGTTGTGCCAAAATCGAGTATACCCGAGTTAACCTCTAAAATTCCACCTCCAATACTATTGTTAGTAACGGTTACCGTTTTGCCCTTTTGGATAACAATCTTGTCCATAATCCCCGGTATTTCACTGCCAGGGTTGATAGGTGAATCGGGATCCAGGCTCCACGTATTAAAGCTATTCCAGCTGCCATCGTTAAACGAATACCAAACCCTTACCTCCTCGCTTGATTTTGCTATGGTGTAGTATCCGCTTGAGAAATTTGCATCGGATATATTAAAAAGCACTACATCGTTGTTTAACGTTCCTGTTCCCCCTGGTACTACAGAAAATTCGCCCGTAACCCCCGACCTATAGAGTAGGTAGTAAACCTTACTTTGATCTGTTGCTATACCGGTTCCTGCAAAGTTAAATCCGATGCTAATGTCAGTAGAACCTGCATCAACAGTTCCCCCCTCCTGCCGTTCTATGTAATAAGTCCTTTGCCACCTATCGCTAAGTGTAATGGGAGTAATATCGGGTAAGTCGGAGTTATCTATACCATGGGCTGTTCCATCGTGGCCGGCAAAAACAAGTTCTCCATCGGTATTAAGTGAGCCATTGCTTTCGGCAAGCTGCAAGCCCGAGCCCACATCGTGGGTTGAGGTTGATTTATCGCCACCAACATTGCCAATGCCTATTAAATTCTGATTAAATGTGGTTGAGCCAAACGAGTAGCTTGTTAGCGCAATGTTGTAGCGGTTTGCAAGGTAAACTTCAACAATGGTTCGTTGAGCCCGATTGAGCGCAGATCTGTATATGATAACCTCACTCATATCGCCCCTAAAGGCATTGCCATAGCTATCGTTAAGTATTCCGATAAATAGATCGGAAGCCATATTGCCAATAGAGGTATTGCTCCCTGCATTTGCCCATCCGGTCTGGCTACCATTCTGAAAGATTCTTGATCGAAAATCTGGATCGTTACCGTTGAAAACAGCAGCAAAAATCTGGGGTGTATTATCCGCTGGTGTTGTCCCATTCATCCGGGTTGGTGCATCAAGGTAAAGATTGCTCCCTGTATAAGAAAAAAACGAGTATGCTGCCTGGTTGCCAGGTCCAACCCTTTTGGATAAAAGTCCTCTGGGCTTTTCATCAATATTATCGGGTTGCGCTACTACAAAAAGGGTAAACCCGGTTGTGTTATCGAGGTTGTCATTATCGTTAACTACCAGGTTTACATTATTGCCCGTAAAGCGTAATGCCGGGAATCCATTTATGGATGATGTGGCATAGGTTGGCCTTTTAGCCAGCGTAGGCTGGTTGGCATGGTTATCATTTCCTGAAATATCCTGCCATTGGTTTACAGATCCTTCATTAACAGTGGTTGAGGTACCCCGATCGGACCTTAGCCAAAGAACATTTTCGCTGCTAGTACCAATGCCTGCTGGGCCACCTTGACCCAAAGCAATAACTACTTGGCACAAAAGGAGCAAAGCAATAATTGTGAACTTTTGGAGGATAAAACTTTTGGGTGGTGTCATACCCTATATTTTTTTGCTTTTAAGTATTTAAACATAATGCTCA
Organism: Bacteroidales bacterium; assembly: GCA_028708425.1. GTDB lineage: Bacteria > Bacteroidota > Bacteroidia > Bacteroidales > Tenuifilaceae > Perlabentimonas. Next base: position 57,861 of record JAQVYY010000016.1, on the reverse strand, counting down.
GATACCAAAGTTAGCAAATTAAAACAAAAACGATAGGGCATCAAAGCAAATTTTTATTCGTCATTTTAAAAATCGCTTCTCACTATTTACAACTTTTCGTCGCCCCACCTATAGTGATGGGTCTCAATGCCTACCACATCGAGAATTCTGTTTACTACGGTTAAAACAAGCTCGTCGATATTTTGGGGGAGACTATAAAACGAGGGGCTTGCTGGCAAAATTATGCCGCCTGCAAGGGTTATAGTGCGCATATTTTCAATGTGAATTAAGCTGTAGGGCAATTCACGAGGAACAAGTATCAATTTACGGCGTTCCTTTAGCATAACATCGGCAGCACGGCTAATAAGATCGGGACTAGTACCTGCCGCAATTCTGCCGAGCGTTCCCATTGTACAGGGAACAACAACCATAGCATCGTAGGCAGCAGAGCCCGATGCCACGGGCGAGAACATATTGTTATTTTCGTAGACTTCAACTGGCTTTGGAAACTCCGGAATACTACCCAACTCGTACTCCCAAACCCTTCGGCCGGTTTCTGAGAATATTAAGGCAATTTGGGAAAAGCTATGGCCATGTGCCACCATTTGCTCAAGTAACTTTTGAGCATATATTGAACCACTTGCACCGGTAACGGCAACTGCTATTTTTTTAGGCATTTGGCTATAAAGTTTAGTACAATATAACAACAATTATTTTAATATGTTGCTATGCACTTGTAACGTTTTTAGATGATAATTAGTCATTTTTCCTTTTTTAGCGGAAACAAAATCCTAATAACCAGCACACAACAAACAAACCCATCTTCACTATTGTGCTAAAATTTTTATTTCACCAAAATCAACCTTAAACCGCTTATCCTTATAGAGCAAAAGGCAAGTCATACTAGAGAAGGAAGCACTTCTAGTACTTAAAACAGAATGCACCAGGAATAATGCCGACTTTAAATTTTGTTGCTAAAGTACCATCGGGTTTATAGCGGTATACAACACCTCGTTGCACATAGTCTATGGCATCGGCAACATAAACCTCTGATGTGTGTGGGTCAACCTCGAGACCATAATACCCACCGGAATATGTTCCAGTGTAAGGACTTTCGATGAAAAGTTCAGGGTTTTTTTGGGATAAAACAGCATGTCGGTAAATATGCCTGTTGATAAAGTACAATGTGTCGCCAGTTCCATTTAAGCAAACCTCCGAGGGCCAATCGCCCAGCTGGAATCGAAAAACTTTTTCTACCTGCCGGGTTCTGGCATCAATGCGAATTAAGCCCGGTGCTTCGTGTCCGTATGGGCTTCCGTAGTAGCCGCCATCGGTAACTGTCCAAATTTTATTATACTTATCCATACACAACGATGTAGGTTGCTTAAGGATTTTAATCGAATCTACCACTTGGTCTATTTCGCTGTCTATTACTAGTATCTGATTATCGTAACTCCAGCAGTTTGTAAACACAAACTTGCCGTATTGCACCATCTGTTCAGTAGGGTGCTGGTAGAACTCTGTTTCGTTATTATTTACGCTTATAGCCCCAGTTACCTCAAATGTTTCTGGGTTAACAATGGCTATGGACTTAGCATACAGATCAGTTACGTAAGCTTTTGTATCACTCAAAAAATGAATATACCGAGGAGACGTTAAGCCTATTATTTTCCCCACATACTGGAACGTGTTTACATTAATAACATAAATTTTACCGCTGTTATTTACAACTATGTATCCTAAACTATCGCGAATTACCATTGATTGTGCCACATCGCCCAACGGCAACTTGTTAAATTCATAAAAAACATCGTTTAGCACCTCGCCTGTCTCCATGTCGTAGTATGAGAGAGAAGCATTGCCGTACATAAAGTTACCCTCATTGGTAACAAATAACCCTTTGGCAGGAATGCTAATATTTGGTTTATCAAAATTCCACAGCTCATCATCTTTCATGCAAGATGAGAACACAACGAATAAAGCAGGTATGATAAATTTTAGTTTTCTTGTCATTTTAAATATTAATCTTTAATAAAAGCATAAAATTACGCCCCGGCATTGGTCTGTAAAGTATAGAGTGATAAGTCTCGTTAAAAAGGTTGTATACCTTAAACTCTGTCAATAGCTTAACCCCTTTTATCTGCAACTCTTTCCCCAAAATCAAATCATTCATAAAGTAAGGATACAGCCAATCGCGCCTACTTACATCGTTACTTGATGTGGTAAAGCGTTCGCTATACGAATTATGCTGATAGGTAATTGAGTACCCTTTATATGAAACATTTAGTAGCACATTTCCAGAATGCAAAGGAACATAAACCAGCTGCTTACCATACGCCTCATCGCCCCAAACCAAGGGGTCGCCATAATTTATGGAGCGGGTATAAGCATAATTACCCGCTAAACGGTAACTTATTCTGTTTAGCTTCCCTTGCAACGAAACATTGCCCTCAACACCACGAGCCAAAACCCTTCTAATGTTTCGTGGTTCCCAATACCCTTTATAGCTGGGTATCCAAATAATCCAGTTGTCAATATCGGATCGATATGCCGTAATTTCACTTTTAAAAAGATGTTGATTTATAGACTTTTGATACTCTACTCCCAATTCAACACTTATGCCGGCCTCGGGGAGCAAATCGGGATTGCCCCCAGGTTGCCAATAAAGATCGTTAAGCGATGGTTGATGGTAATTTCGAGCAATATTCCCTTTCACTAAAAAATCGACCAGCTTAAACACCCGAAAATCGAACCCAAAAAACGGCACCAAGGGTACAAAAACACCATCTACCCAATCCTGACGAAGCATTAAATTTACATTTACTTTATTGGCAAAGTTTTTACGAACAGCAATAAACCCCGACAGCTCTTTGCGCTGCTGCTCATACCCTGTTTTTTTTACTGAGTCGCGAGAGGCAACATCATGAAAATTGAAATTAAAACTACTTTCCACCGATAATTTTTCGCTAAAACTGTACGAGTATGCTGCTGAATTTAATGAGCTATGCTGCATACTTTCCGAATAAATTGCTGGAACTAGTCCAAATCCGGGAACATAGTTTTTAAGGGTATAATCAAGCTGTTTTTGAGAGTATCCAGTCCTTAGCGTAACCTTTGCCTTATCGCCATAGTGTTTCCAGTCAACTACTGCCTTATGGTCATTGTCAATCTGATTATTCATATTTGAATTATCTGGCCCCTCATAGCTCGTAGCCCTTGGTATGGTTCTATCGGCCCATTGTCCCCAATACTTGGCAGAGAGTACATTCTTAGTATTTAAACGATAATAAATCTCCTGCAGTAACCCGTACTTGGCAAAATCGGCATTATCGTTAGTATCTAAAGGGTTTGTAATTACACCAGTTTCGGGATTAATATTACCTATACCGCGATTCGTAAAGGTATAATCGTTCTGCGAAAAGTTATGGTAAAGCCGAGTTTTTAGCTGTATAGTTTTACTGCCTCCCCCAACCTGTAGAAACTCATCGAAGGTACTGTAGCTACCTATGCCCTGCAAGTACTGAGCACCAAACTTGCTATTCCAATCGACTAAATTACTTATGCTAATTGAACCGCCCAACCCCCCGCTCTGGTCGGCAATAGAGGCTGTTCCGTGCTTTAGGTTCATATCATCAATAATATAAACAGGAATTAGCGAAAAATCGACCATTCCGGCCATTGGACTATTGATGTTAATACCATTCCAGTTTACCTGCGTGTGCGATGCTGCCGTGCCCCTAAACGAAGCCGATGCCAAAGCCCCACGACCATGGCTTTTTATAAATACCGGGGTGTTCTCGGACAGTAACTCAGACAAGGAAAGGTTAACCTTTTGCAGTAGAACCAATGTATCAACCTGCGTTTCCTTCATGCCAGCCTTCTCTTTCCTAAAAATTCGGTCGGCAGATATTTGAACGCTCTTGATTAGGAAGGTAGAATCCTGTATTCCCTGAGAGAAGCAAAGCGGGGCAACAAAAATAAGTAAAGAAACTAAGCTAATTCTCGCTATGGCGCTATTCTTTAACAAATCGGATGGTTTTATTAAAATTTAATCCCTTAACTTTTACAACATATACCCCTTTACTTAAATGGGCAATTGCCAACGGTTGATTATCGGAATAGGCCTGCTTTATCAATACCCTGTTCCCCGTAACGCTATAAATTTCGACACTTGCATACTCTGCACCACTAATAAAAATATGGCTGGCTGCGGGATTAGGATATAACATAATATTGTGACTTTGATCAAGATCAATCGAAGACGGATTATCCTCGTAAACAAGTACCGTTTTAACAGTTTCTGTAATCTCGGGTCTATCTGTCAACGATGCAGTTAGCATAACTTCGCCCGAAGAGGTAAAAACAAGCTGATTGCTACTGTTTACATTAGCATCACCTAGGCTAGAGGTCCAGCTAATGGCTCTATCCTTATCCCACCTCCCTTTATGATAAGCAAAAACTTCAAGTTGAAAGGAATTCCCAACAATTTCACCAGGAAGATCTTTAATAACAATCATATCGAGTTCACCTGTCACAGTGTCATTGGGCATTACTACAAAGGCTCCAGTTATTTCGGTAGATATTTCACCCAGCCATCCCCCATCGGCTAATACTCCGTTTTGCACTTTAATAAAATCCACTTCATCCAGATCAATATAATTACCATTGGCGTCAACCGCCCAGCTAATATCAAAAGCATCTCCCCCCGAACCTTCCTCTTCAATATCCATTCCTCTCGTATATGGATTATCGGGTAAACCGTTGTAACGCGCTCGCAGGGTATTGTCAGCATACCCCCAAGGGCGGCCAAAAGAAGTTACATACGATGGATTTGTGCGGTCCACATAATCCTGTATTTTAGTTCCTTTAAGCATATAAGATTGCTCGTTGATGTGTGGGAAATTAGCGTTTGAAGGGTAGTATGGCTGTTTATGAAAGTTGTTTGCAAATACAAAACCGGTATTTCCGCAATTATCCGTCCATGGCACATCGGCAGCCACATCTTGACTGGGATTGGTGTAAGTTACCTCGTAATTTTTGATGGTAGACGAAAAAAAGTAGTCGCTTCCTGCCAGCTCGTACCAAGTATCGTCAGGTAGCCCATTACCATTCTCATCTTTCATAACATACACAATTCCAGGCTCGGACCAAGTTACCCTGTTAGACACCTCTGGCGTGCTAATATTTTTTAAAGGATTGCCATAGATAACGAAATCTACTCCATACGGATTATCGGGATGATTTTTAACCGGTTCAGCAAACTTAAAAACAACATACCCCCCAAATGCTCCTAAGCTCATGGCCCCATCAAGGCGACCAACAATAGATACATCGGGGTTGTGATTATCGGGCATACCCCATGGCCCTTTATTTATAAACTGGCCTGGTGCTGGGGTAAATTCAAGCACTTCAGAGATAAACTGTGCTTGCAAGGCATTTACTAAAAGAAATACAAAAACCGTTGCAATAATTCTAATCTTCATAATCTAAACTTAAAATAAAAAAAACGGAGAGGAGTTACCCCCCCCGTTTCTATGAACTATTTAACTATTATTGATTTGGTAAAGTTTAATTGAGCCGAGTTCACTTTAACAAAGTAAATACCCTTTGGCTGATTACTTATATCAATAATCCCATCGTTGCAATAGTGCTCGTTTCTATAAATCAAAACTCCGTTTACATTGAAAATGCTGATTACAATGTTTTCGACCGAACTAGTTTTAACTCTAAACACCCCGTTGGATGGATTTGGATATAAAACAGCATTTGTGGCAGACAATATTTCGGCGCCAGAAGCAGGCGTAACGGTTACTGTAAACGCATTGGTTACCGTTTTACCATTTGAGTTGGCTTCTATTACTATAACTGCCTCTCCACTTGCATTAGCGGTATAGGTTAGCGTTAGTTCATCACCTAAAATACTTGCATTCACTAAATCGGCATTCGAATTGCTTTTTACCGTTGTGGTAATGGCTGTATCGTCATCATCAGCATCGGTAAATACTTTTGCTAAAGAAATGGTTGAAGATGCTGCATTCTCCCGAACCTCTAAATCGGCTATAGGATTGGCTACTACTGGTGCTTGATCGTGCAAAACGGTTACGGTAAACGCATTGGTTACGGTTTTGCCGTTCGAGGTGGCTTCAACTACAATTTCAGCAACACCATTTGCTTTGGCAGTATAAGTAAGCGTTAGCTCATTGCCCAAAATACTTGCATTTACTAAATCGGCATTCGAATTGCTTTTTACCGTTTTGGTTATGGCTGTGTCGTCATCATCAGCATCAGTAAATACATCTACCAAAGAAATAGTTGAAGGCTCGGCATTCTCCCTAACCTCTAAATTGGTTAAAGGATTGGCAACCACTGGAACCTGATCCTCTAAAACGGTTACGGTAAACGCATCGGTTACGGTTTTGCCATTTGAGTTGGCTTCAACTACAATTTCAGCCTCTCCGCTTGTATTGGCAGTATAGATTAGCGTTAGCTCATTGCCCAAGATACTTGCATTTACTAAATCGGCATTCGAATTGCTTTTTACCGTTTTGGTAATGGCTTTATCATCAGGCTTACTAAATATATTTATTAAAGAAATAGTTGAAGGTGCTGCATTCTCCTTAACCATTACATCGGCTATTGGATTGGCTACTATCAGAGCCCCATCCTTATCAACAATTACAGAAAACGCATTGGTTACCGTTTTACCATTGGAGTTGGCTTCAATTTCTATTACTGCCTCTCCGCTTGCATTAGCAGTATAGGTTAGCGTAAGTTCGTCTCCTAAAATACTTGCCGTCACTAAGCCTGTATTAGAATTACTTTTTACCGTTTTGGTAATAGCTGCATCGTCGCTATCTATATCGGTAAATACTTTTGCTAAAGAAATGGTTGAAGGTTCAGCATTTTCGAGAACAGAAATATTTGAAATTGGATTTGCCACTATGGGTGCATCGTCAACACTATTTATGGTAACAGTAAATGAGTCGTAAACCGATTTTCCATCAGCTTGAACTTCAATTTCAATTTCAGCTACACCGTGCGCGTTGGCAATATAATTGAGTGTTAATTCTGTGCCTACAATTGTTGCTGTAACAATTTCATTGTTCGTATTCTTGGAAATTAAATAGGTAATGGGATCACCATCCTCATCATCAGCCAAGTTTTCTAATGAAATAATCGTATCATCGGCATCCTCATCAACAACCACATCGGAAATTGGATTGGCTATTACGGGTGGATTATCAGAGAAAAAGACAACTTTTATGGTTGTTAATGCGAAATCGCCAAACCTATCAATTCCCTGCATATCAACACTAAACGTTTCTTTACCGTTAATTGGGCCATCTATCTTACCAGTAAATCGGCGCGTTTCATCGTCGTAAGTAAACCCTTCTGGCAATAGAGTGGGGTTGTACATATAGAAATCGACAATTCCATCTTCGGAATCGGTAAAGATGTCAGCAGGAAGCGTAACATCAAAACTTAAAACATCTTTAAAGGCTAACTCCACAGGGTTACTTTCAACAGGGGTAGCATTTTGCGAATAAACATTGCAAACCTTCATTAGCTCGGGCGATGGGCCAACACCCTCGAAGTAGCCAATGCTATCGAGATTGCTATCGTAAATTTGACCTGCACCATTTACGCCGTGCCAATAGTTATAAGCAACATAATATTTTTTGGTCTCGGGGTCGTAAACAGATCCTTTTGCACCATACTCGCTAGTTTGCCCCATACGTGCTGGTATTGGAAAATGAATGTCCGCTCCAAAGGTTGCAGTAGCTGTGTTAAATGCAACGTAACCCAAATCTTTTTTAACAAATAGGGTATCACCCGTCATGGGTTCAATACTCAATGGCGATGAGTCGTAGCTGGTATTTGCATCATACTCATGCTCAGTAATGGCGCCAGTTAATGTATTAAAAACCAAAACGCCAGAATTAAATCGGTTCTGAAAGTCAGGAAGACGCACAAAATAAATATCCTGTCCTTTTACCTGCATTTGCATTACACCTAGGCCTGCAGTTCCATCGGCACCTAGCATTATTTCACGATTTAGGGTAAGTGTTTTTAGGTCGATTACAGCTAGTGAACTGGTAGTGCCAGCAAAGCCTCCATTTAGCATAACGTATGCTGTATCGCTAACAACAACTACATCTGTTGCCTGATCGGAAACAGGAATCTTTTTAATAAGCGATAAATCACCCTTATTGTATACCCGAACGTTATATCCATCCTCGGGGGCAGCGGAACTAAACTGGCGACTAACCAATAGCATATTTTTGTACAGAGCCATTTTATTATTCACCCCTGCACCCTCGGCACCATTGCCATCACTTTCGGCACTACTTAAATCTTGCGTGTAAATTGAGTCGGTAGCTATGCCCTTTGCAATATTGTATCGTGTTACGTAATAATCTGCCGAAACAAAAGCAAAATTGCCATCTACCACCATATCCTGAACCGAAGTTGCTCCTGCAATATAATCGTCAATAGTTTCGGTTGTGTTTGTTGCTGGCAGATAAGACTTTAACTGCGTAGGATGGTTAAGATCCATAAACTGACCACCATTTACAAATAGTACATTCTTATCGCAAACAGGGTCTTCTATATCAAAAACTACTGTAATAGACTGAATGTTACTATAAAGTTCGACATCAAAAGACACTTCTTTTAAACCAAAAACATTTGGCTGCACTGTATATTCTACAGTTTTAAGGTCTTTAATAGCTCCTGTTATAAAACTATTATCGGCTACCTCTTTAAAATACATGGTAGCTTTATTGTCATTTTCAAACAGGTCAGCTATATTCCAAGTACCCTGCCGCTCATTGTAAGCAATTTTTACAACATCATTTTTCAACTTTAAAGCTGGCGCATCGTTTACCTCAACAATTATGGTGTCCGACAAAGCCGTGTTATAGGTTGATTGAGCAACAACGGTAGTAATACCTGTATTTTTAGCCAGAAACAACCCATTGCTAATTGTTCCAACCGCTTGGTCGCTAGAGGTCCAACGGTAGGTTTCGTAAACAAAGCGATTACTAGGCTCTGTTCTGTTATCAATTGCTTCGGCATGTATATAGCTTGTTTCTCCTTTTATTATTTTAAGCGTATCGTTAGTGGTTTCGGCGCTTATAACAACATCAGTAAGTTCAACAACCGATATAAGAACAGAATCGAGTGCTACTCCCTCTTTACCAGTAAATCGAAGGTAGGTATCGCCATTTTCAATTGCTGTAAACAACCCATTATTATTTACAGTTGCCACATCGGTATTTGTAGAACTCCATGCAGGTGTAACACTTTGAGGAATTCCATTTTTAAACAGCACCCCTTCGTACTGTAATGTTTCTCCTTTTAACACTTGCAGCTGTGGTACACCAATGGCGTTGGCTTCATAATCTTGAGAAATATAATTAGGGTCGGGCGTAGTAATTGCCACCGAAAATATTTCGGGCGACACCTCTCCTAACCATCCTCCATCCTCTTGCACCGTGCTATATATTTTCACAAAATGAACCTCATCTAGCTCTATATGATTACCATTAGCGTCAACCGCCCACGATAAATCAAATCCATCGGCAACTTTTCCATTCTCATCTTCAAAATAGGGATTACGAGGTTTTGTTGGTGTCGGATTTTTTGCATGCACATCTGCGTATCCAAAAAGAGGTAACCTCCTAGAGGTAATGTAATTCGGCTTACTTTTATCCAATAAAAATTTGGTTAAAGTTCCGGTATAAGATACAGAATCGGGACTTATACCAAAATCAATGGGATCTGGGTAGTAAGATTGTTTATGAAAAGAGTTGGTTCGCATAGCGCCGTTAAAGCCCTTGTCGGTAGAATAAGGAATAGTGTACCTTTCGTCGTATTTTGGGTTATAATAGGTCATGGTTAGTTCTTTAATCGACGAGCTAAAATGATACTCAGATCCAGCCAACTCATACCAAGTGTCATCGGGTAAACCATTGCCATTTTCATCCTTCATTACCATTACGGCTGCGGGCTCACCCCAGCCACTAAAAGCATTTCCAACCACGGTAAAATCAACACCATAAGGGTTATCGGATCTGTTTACAATGGGCTGCTCGAAACCAACAACAATATACCCCCCAAAACCACCAAGCGATACTCCTTTTGATGTATTGCCAAGTACATTCTTACCCGCTTCTGCATTAGCCCAAGATGTATTTACAAATTGTCCGGGAGCGGGTAAAAACTCAAAAACTTTGGTAGCATAAGAGCTTTTATGTATATCGATAGATACGGTTGCTGTATCGTAGTTGGCATCGGTATCGGCAATACGGTATGCAAACTTATCTTTTGAATAATTAGGTGTAGATGAGTTATTTGTATATTTAATTTTACCATCCTCTACTATTTCAACCTCTCCCAATGTTGGGCTTTCAATTATCTCAAAAGTAGAGTAATCGATAAATGCTTTCGGAACATCATTCTTAGCAAGGTCTTCTTCCAAAGTCTCGCCAATACCCATAGTATAGAAGTCGTCTTTACACTGAATTGGATTTGAGTTTACAATAAGTAGGGCTTCAGTGTTTATACCATTGTACTCAATATTCAACGTAAGAGTATCCGTTCCATAAACGCTGGCAGGTACGTTATAGTAAAAAAACGTGCCGCTGTATTGGGAATAATAGTATCCGTCAAAAAACAGATTGGATTCATTTGAAGAACTAAATGAAATGTTTATTTCACTGTTCTCTGAAATATTACTTTTAATATCAATTTCGGCTGGATAGGTAAAAAGATCAGCAATCTTAACGTTTCTCCTATAAACGTTGGTGCTTCTCAACCTATCAACCTTCATTTCCTCTTTAGGTTCAAACCCTTGGGCATGAATACTCCCAAAGGATAAAAATAAGCCTAAAACTGTATAAAAAATTAAGTACATTTGCTTCATAATGCAATTTTTAAGGTTAATTATTGTGTTATTATCAACTCGGAACGGCAGATTGTTTTGGCGAACGCTGCCGTTCCTTTTATTATTTAAAATGTTCGTAGTTTTAGCGCAGGGAATTTATGCTGAACCAGTTCGAAAGCACCAAATAGAACGCCGCTATAAACCAAATTACCTGAAATGGTGTTTTTAAAGAAAGGGATACCTGCGGTATAACAAGCATATAAACCGTTCAACGTTTTAGGATACATAGTACCCGAAGCCCAAACCCCAAAGTTTGATATAACAAAAAATGCGACAGAGGCTAATAGCGCAGCTAAAAGAACATTAACAAAACGGACTTTTTTTAGTACGTAAAACCCTATAACCCCTATAGCGATAAATGCTCCGTAGGTCCAATAAAAACCCTGGTAGAAGAATGTAAAACCCTCGAAATACTGGGCATACACCACATTGTTTATTACCATATCGCTAAGCCACATAGCAAAAATGGGTAGCGCAAGCGCAACAGACTTTCTCGAAAAATAGGCTGAGCCAAACAGTGCCATGGCACCAATGGGTGAGAAATTTGGTGGATGGGGAATTAGTCGGCTAAAAACCGCCAATAAAACTAAAAGGGCAAGTACCCCAAAACGAAAGTGGATTTTTTGTTTTTCCATCGTTACTGCATTTTAAATTAAACAATAATTAAGTTTGATTTTGCAGCATACGATGTATGAGGGAAGTCAGGATAACACCGCGTCTGATAAGCTGCCCATTCACCGTAGGCTACAAAATCAAATGTTACACTGGCAGGTCTTCTGACTTATCTCACTCTAGACTCCTTCTCATCTCGACAAATCAAGACAATGGATAACTATCTAAAGCTGTATTGAGAATTACAGCAGCGGGAACTGTTACCGACTTTCACGGTATTCCCTTTTATTTCTGTTTCAAATAAAAATTACATAATGAAACAAGAAAACCAATGAGAACGCAAAGATATGAGATAATATCTTTAATATCCAAAATTTGCGGTTATAATAGTTTTTGTATATACTTCGCACGATTTAAAAAAAAATGGAAAATAAATGGAGAAAAAAATAGGTAACCCCGCAGTGGTGGGACTTGCGGGCTTCGGACTAACAACGCTTTTGCTGCAATTTCATAACATTGGAATAATGGGCTTGGGTCCTGTTGTTGCCATGGGATTTATTTTTGGCGGACTGGCTCAACTTATAGCTGGGTTTCAGGAGCAGAAAATGGGGAACAATTTTGGGTATAGTGCATTCACGGCATACGGAAGTTTCTGGATAGGGCTTGGTATTATCTGGATGCTTAACCATTATAATATTTACAAATCGAGTACTACCGATGTAGGGTTCTTTATGCTTGCCTGGACCCTCTATACCACAATAATGTTCGTAGCTTCGCTTAGAGTACATAAGGCAATGGCTATTACCTTCGGGTTATTGCTAATCGGGTTTATACTTCTTGTTTTGGGCCATTTTGGGTACCCCATTCTTAACAAGGTTGCCGGTTACGAACTTATATTCTGTGCACTTGCAGCATGGTACATGATGGCAGCCATTATAATTAACGACTTAGCCGGTAAAGTAGTGCTACCCGTGGGTAAACCTTGGTTGTAACTTGTGTAAATACACATTTACTACAAAATAAACTTTACTTTTAGTATATTTGTATTTATTACAAGTGTGCGAAAGTATATTGTACTGTTTCATATTAAAATTAAAGTTTACAACCTTTTTTCACCAAATACTTACAACTACCATATTAAATAGAACGAAATGAAAAGCATTACTAAACTACTTATTGTTAGCGCATTAATCACACTGTCTGCAGGAGTAAACGCTCAAAACTTTGGCCTGAAAGCAGGTCTTAACTTTTCAAACAGTTACCAAAAGTTTAAAAACACAATTCTCAGTGACGACTACAAAATGAACACTGGCTTTATGATTGGTCCCGTTGCCGAATTTGAAATAATTAAATACTTGTCGGTTGAAACCGGCCTATTACTTTCAGTAAAAGGATATAGCAGCAATTCTAACATCAGTATTAATGAACCTGAAATCTCATCTGGAGATTACAACTTATCATTATACTACCTCACCATTCCAGTAACCGCAAAGGCAAACTTTAGCTTAGGAGGTTTAAAAGCATTTGTAGCATTTGGCCCCTACTTTAGCTACGCAGTTAGTGGAATGGAAAAAGTTGATGCAACGCTTTTGGGAAATACAACCACAACTGAAAGTAATGAAATTTGGAAAACCGATGATAACCCAGGTTATAAAAGAACCGATTTTGGCATATCGTTTGGTCCAGGTATACAAATAAACCAGATTGTAGTTAGTGCAACTTACGATTATGGTCTTGCAAATGTATGGGAAGGTAATAGCGACTTGCTTAAAGCGAACCGAAACATCTGCCTTTCTGTAGGATATATGTTTTAGGTAAAACATGCCACAATCAATAGCAGGTGCTGTACAGCACCTGCTATTTTTTTATCCGTAAACAAAAACCTTGGCTTACGCTATCATGCTGTGCGAAGTCGAAGCATAACAACAAAATCATTTACAGACGAACAAACCTCAATCAAACTAAAAACAAGTATTTATTGTACTTTTGCCCTTTGAAAAGAAGATACGATGAACAGCGAAAAAAAATTCAAGTCTAGGGTTATTTCAATTTCAGCAGGGCATTTCCTTCACGATGTGTACTCCTCATTTTTAGCCCCCATGCTCCCCCTGCTAATTGAAAAACTAGGCATATCGCTGTCGTTGGCAGGCTTGCTCGATGTTATAAGACGCATACCCTCGCTAGCCAACCCGCTAATTGGAATTATTGCCGACCGAGCCGATGTTAGGTACATGGTAATTGTAACCCCTGCCATTACTGGTATTGCCATGAGTTTTATAGGTTTATCCCCAAACTACCCAACCCTTGCCATTCTGCTTTTTGTTGCTGGGCTAAGCGCAGCATTCTTCCACGTCCCATCACCTGTGCTAATCAAAAAATTTTCAAAAGGCGAAACAGCCCAGGGAATGGGATACTATATGTTTGGAGGCGAAATTGCCCGAACATTAGGCCCATTGCTTATCACTGCAGCCATATCGTGGTGGGGACTAGAGGGTTCGTACCGTGTTTTACCCATCTCATTGGTTGCATCGGTAATTCTGTATGTAAATTTACGCAAAGTAAAGCATGTTAAGACCGAGAAACCTAAACGGAGTTCGCCAGATGCAGCAACTAAACGGCTAAAGCGTAAAAAATACATTCCCTTATTCACGGGCATTTCGGGATACCTATTTTTTAACGCTGGCATGAAAGCTTTCCTTACACTTTACCTGGTTGTTTACCTTACGGGTAAGGGCAATTCGCTTTGGGTATCAAGTATTTCACTGTCGGTGCTACAGCTGGCAGGTGCTGCGGGTAGCTTCTTTTCGGGTCATATATCAAATCGGCTTCGCTACCGAGGCACGCTCATGCTATCGTCAATCGTAAGCCCAATTCTAGTGCTGGGACTATACTTCTTCAGCAATCTAACCATACCATTTTTGGTTCTATTCGGTCTCTCGTTTTTTATTGCACCACCCGTAATGATGGCCATTGTTCAGGAGCAATCCACCAGCCGTCCCGCATTCCTAAACAGCATCTATATGACCATAAGCTTTGTAGTTAACTCGATAATGGTTCTGCTTGTTGGCGCATTGAGCGATCGCATTGGGCTATCAACAACGCTACTAATTACTGCCATCATGGCCTTTGGTTCCATCGGGTTCGTATTTCTATTCCCCGAAAAGAAAAAAGTATACTGAATTTTTTAGTTCATATCAACACTTTAACAAATCTTATAACCATCAGGTTTTAAGCGGTTTTTATCACACACAATAATTGTAGTTTCAATTTATTTGTTTTAAATTGCATGATTGAAATAATTTGATTGAACAAAAAAACCGACTTTGCGTTTGCATAAAGATAAGTTTCAAACCAAACAACTAAATATCCCGAAAGGTAAACCCAACCCTCAAAAGATATAACTATCCCATAAACGTTCCTCCTGTTACATTAACATTAAACAAATAAACATATGAAACAAAGCGTACTTATCACATTGATAATAGTGGCATTTTTTGGGCATTTTGCTAGTGCTCAAAACACCGGAACCATAAAGGGTCGAATAGTTAACAAGCAGAACAACGAGCCCATTCCCTTTGCAAATATTGTAATATGGGGAACGAATATTGGGGCAGCTTCCGACTTCGACGGAAACTTCCTATTCACAGGATTGGAGCCAGGGTTTGTTGAACTTAGGGCGTTTGCAATAGGATTTAGCCTGTACATATCTAGTTCAGTACAGGTTACAAATGCTCGGGCAACCTTTCTCGATATTGAGATGGAAGAGCAAGCCACTGAAATTGAAAGTGTGGTTGTAAAAGCTAGCCCTTTCAGACGAAACGAGGAGAGCCCAGTATCATTACAACGCATTGGCATTGCCGAAATTGAAAAGAACCCAGGCGGAAATCGCGACATTAGCAAGGTTATACAATCACTTCCGGGTGTTGCCTCAACGCCTGCATACCGAAATGATATTATTGTTCGTGGTGGCGGTCCAAGCGAAAACACGTTTTACCTCGATGGTGTAGAAATACCAAACCTAAATCACTTTGCCACACAGGGTGCATCGGGCGGCCCCGTGGGGATTATCAATGCCGATTTTATTCGCGAGGCAAACTTCTACTCCGGAGCATTCCCCGCATCAAAAGGAAACTCGCTAAGCTCGGTTCTCGACTTTAGGCAGGTTGACGGGAACAGCGAGCGCCTAAAATTTAAGGGTGCAGTTGGGGCAAGCGACCTTGCCCTAACGCTCGACGGCCCCCTAAGCGATAAAACAACCTTTATACTTTCTGCTCGCCGATCGTACCTACAACTTTTATTCGACCTAATTGGGCTGCCTTTTTTGCCAACCTACAACGACTTTCAGTTTAAAACAAAAACACGTATTGACGACAGGAACGAGATTACAATTTTGGGAATTGGGGCAATAGACCAGTTCTCGCTAAATACTGGGTTAAAAAACCCATCGCCCTCGCAGCAGTACACGCTAAACTATGTTCCTGTTAATACCCAGTGGACCTATACCAACGGCATTGTGTACAAGCATTTTCGCGAAAAAAGCTACGACACATGGGTTATTAGCCGCAACATGCTAAACAATAGGCAGTATAAATACCTCGATAACGACGAAACGCAACCTAAAATCCTCGATTACATCTCGCAAGAATCGGAAAATAAGCTGCGCTATGAGCACGACCGCAGATTTAACGACGGCTCGAAGCTAAACCTTGGCGGTGGGTTCGAGCATGCTCGTTACACCAATGATACCTATCGCGCTTTTTATAGCAATGGTACGCTAACTCCCATTGATTACAACTCGGAATTGCACCTATTCTCATGGAGCCTATTCGGTCAGTACAGCCGCAATTTCTTTAAAGACAAGCTAAACCTATCGGTTGGGCTACGTGCTGATGCCAACAGCTACTCATCGTCAATGGGCAATATGCTCAACCAGCTAAGCCCCAGACTTTCGGGGTCATACAATCTTAGCAGCGATTTTTCGGCAAACTTTAACATTGGACGATTTTACCAGCAGCCACCCTACACAATGCTTGGATACCAGCTAACCGATGGCACGCTCGTTAATAAAGAGAATAATCTTAAGTACATACAATCCGATCATTTTGTGGGTGGCTTTGGATGGGAACCAAACGAAAAAAGCAGAATTACCGTTGAGGGCTTTTACAAGCTTTACAACAACTACCCATTTTCTGTTGCCGACAATATTTCGATGGCAAGCAAGGGAGCCGATTTTGGCACATTTGGCGACGAGGAAGTTACATCAACAGCAAAGGGCCGCGCTTACGGAGCCGAAGTTCTGTACCGCTCACGAGATATCTTAGGGTTTAACGCCATACTATCGTACACCATGGTTTGGAGCGATGCCGAAAACAAAAACCCATCAATTCCTGATAAATGGGTGCCAACAGCATGGGATAATCGCCACCTTATAACCCTAACGGCAACCCGCAGCTTTGATAAAGGGTGGGATTTTGGTTTTAAATGGCGCTTTGCAGGTGGCGCACCCTATACCCCGTGGGATTACGATAAATCATCGCTAATTGACGCATACAACACCCAAGGAAGAGGGTTTCTCGACTATAATCAGTACAACCAGCTACGCTTAGGCTCATTTCACCAACTTGATATAAGAGTGGATAAAATGCTATACCTAAAAAAATGGACCCTCAACTTTTACGTTGATATACAAAACATTTACGGCTTTAAGGGCCAGCAACCCGATATCCTGGTGGTTGCGCTTGATGATAATGGCAATAGAATTATTGACAGCAACGACCCTAGTCGCTACGAGCTCGAAACAATTCCAGGCCTAGGTGCCGGAACAATTCTACCAACTGTGGGTATTATAGTTGAGTTTTAATTAATATATTTGGGTTAAAACACCTAAAGTTAATGCGATACTAACTAAATTTGAAGATATAACGTATTTAGCACACGAGATGCTCCATATGTACCTTTGAAACTAAATAAATAGACATATGAAACGGATAATATTTCTTACAGCAATCATAGCCATATTTGCCTCGTGCTCAAACAAGGCAAAAACTACAATTGACGAAAAACCCGAGGTTCTTCAAACCACCCCTTACGAAAAGGGAATGCCCGTATCCATCCATTTTTACAAGGGCGATGAGTACTACCATCCACTTATTGTGTTTTGGATTGAAGATGCTGCAGGAAATTACGTAGAAACCCTTTACGCAACAAAGTCAATTGCCACAGGTACATTCCGATACGGAGTAGCAGATGGTAAAAAGTGGAGCGAGGGCGAACGTCGCCGACCTGCAGCACTACCCTACTGGGGACATAAACGGGGATTTAAAGCACCCGATGGGCTATACATCCCGTCACCCGAAAACCCTCTACCTGATGCTATTACAGGGGCAACGCCAACAAATAATTTCGTAATAAACTCGCTTATCAATCCCGAGGTTAAAAAGTTTACCATTTACATGGAGATTAACCAAACATGGGACTGGAACCAGCACTGGCATAACAACCTTTACCCCAATGATGATGAGTACAAAACCAGCTGCCAGCCAGCACTTGTGTATAGGGCTGAGGTTGATTTAACTTCAACACAAAAAAGTTTCATATTAAAGCCTATTGGGCATAGCCATCCATCGGGTAAAACCGGAGAGCTGTTTACCGATTTAAGCACCTTTACAACAGCGCTAAAAATAGCTGGAGAGGTTAGCTTTAATATTGAGTAGGTTTACTAGTTAAGACGTAAAGTTTACAAACTACATTTGAGTAAAGCAAGCTTTTACCAACACTCAAACAGCTAGCCATAAACGTTTAAAGTATACTCGTGTGAAAACCGATGCAAAAAAAATTATAGTAGCAGGAGGTACCGGACTAATAGGACAAGAGTTGGCAAAGAAACTTGTACAGCTAGGCTACCAAGTGGCTGTTCTGTCTAGAACACCGAGCAAAGCGAACACCCTTTTTAGTAGTAATCAAATATTGGCAAAGCAGTGGTCGGGCACATACACTAACCAGCTTACGCAAGAAGTTGAGAACAGCTACGCTGTAATAAACCTTACAGGCGAAAACATATCGGCCAAAAGGTGGACTAGCAAACGACGAAAAGAGCTAACCCAAAGCAGAATTAGACCCACACAAGCCTTGGCCAAAGCATGTGCGGAAGCACTAAAAAAGCCCGAGGTGTTTATTCAAGCGTCGGCAATAGGTTACTACCCTTTTCAAGCATCCTCAACAGTTTTTACCGAAGATTCGGAACCGGGCACAGGTTTTTTATCAAACCTAACCGCTAAGTGGGAAGCGGCTGCTAAAGAAGAGTTACCAACAAGCATTCGCCTAGTTACTATCCGAACGGGGGTGGTTCTTTCAGAAAAAGGGGGAATGTATCCTAAGTTACGTTTGCCCATAAAACTTTTTGTAGGAGGCTGGTTTGGCAATGGAAACCAATCAACCCCATGGATACACATTACCGACCACGTGAACGCCATTATTCATCTACTTAAAAACAATGCCACAACAGGACCTTACAACCTAGTTTCTCCTAAACCAGTTACACAAAAAGTGCTAGTTAAGCTCATCGCACAAAAGCACAAAAGAGTAGCATTCATACCCATCCCCTCGTTTATAACCAAGCTTATATTTGGTGAAATGGGAACAGAAATCCTACTTAATGGGGCTAAGGTGAGCGCTAAAAAACTAATAAACTCGGGGTTCTCATTCTCTTTCCCCTCCATTGAAGCATCTGTAAATAACCTGGCACAGACACCCATTTAATGCAGCGCCCACATTATGGTTCTGCACTAAGTAGCCTCGACCATTAACCCGCATTATTCATCAAATTTATAAAAGATGAATACAAATACGGGTTGCCCCGACCTAGTTGATCCCAAGTTTTGGCAACAAAAATTGGTTTTGAGACATAGTCGCTGTAGGAGGCCCCGATTATTCGAATGAATAATTAGGGTTAATTACCTTTGAATAAAAAGATGCCACCACACGTTGAGGCATTTTCAATAAAATAGTTAACTTTGTTAGTTAATTTTTAAAGACATCTTATTTATAACTTACAGCACATTTTTACAAGTATCAATTGTGCAGATGTGCAGAAAAACAAATAACATGCCCAATACACAACAACTAAAAGATATTGCAGCGCAGGTACGCCGCGACATTATTCGTATGGTTTTTGCGCCTGCAAGTGGTCATCCAGGTGGAGCACTAGGCTGTACCGATTTTTTCACAGCGCTCTACTTTGAGTTGCTCAATGCCAAGCCCGAAAATTTTACCATGGATGGTGCTAACGAGGATATATTCTTCCTCTCAAACGGACACCTATCAGCAGTTTGGTACAGCGTGCTAGCCCGTCGTGGTTTTTTTCCCGTTGCGGAATTGGCAACTTTCCGTAAAATTAGTTCGCGGTTACAAGGGCACCCAACAACTGCGGAGGGTTTACCAGGCATACGCATAGCATCGGGTTCGCTAGGCCAAGGGTTATCGGTTGCTTGCGGCGCAGCGCTTTCAAAAAAACTTAGTGGCGACAAAAACCTGATTTACACCCTACACGGCGATGGCGAGCTGCAGGAAGGGCAAATTTGGGAAGCCGCTATGTTTGCTGCTGCTCACAAAATCGACAATTTAATAGCTACCATCGACTACAACGGCCAACAAATTGACGGAGCTGTAGACGATGTGATCCCTCTAGGAGATCTTAAAGCCAAATGGGAATCGTTTGGTTGGGAAGTGCTGGAAATGGAGGGCAATAACATGGAGAATGTTATTGAAGTTATTACCCAAGCAAAAACATTAACGGGAAAAAATAAACCTATCGTTATACTAATGCGCACCGAAATGGGCATGGGGGTTGACTACATGATGGGTACACACAAATGGCATGGTAAAGCACCAAACAAAGAAGAATTTGAAAGAGCCTTAGCCCAACTCCCTGAAACACTTGGAGACTTTTAACGCTCGTAAAAACCTTTAAAACATTACAGCTATGACAAACATTGTAGTAATAGCACACGACGCCAAAAAAAGTGAATTGGCTAAATTCCTTCAGGAAAGGCTAGAATGGCTAAGAGGCGTAAACCTTATAGCTACTGGCAGAACGGCCGAATTTATTGAGTCGCAAGATATAGCATGCAAACACATGAGCCCTGGGCAATATGGCGGATACAAACAAATAACCGACATGATTAAAAAAAAGGAGGTTGATATCGTGATATTTCTTCGAGACCATAAGGTTGTACAGCAACATCACGAGGACATTCGCCACCTGCTCGAAACTTGTAACGTGCATAATATCCCGCTGGCGACCAATTATGCTTCCGCAGAACTTCTTATTCTAGGACTACTAAAAAAAGAAGCGAGCGATCGAATGCGAAACAAATAGCTTAGCTAGCCATTCAAAAAGGAAAAAATAATATCTAATGCCCTAATATGGGCAATAATAATATTTTACATGACTACATACGAAAACACAGGCAGTAAGGATACTCGTTCGGGGTTTGGCGAAGGACTATACGAGTTGGGAAAAACCAATCCCAAAGTGGTAGCTCTTTGTGCTGATCTTATCGGATCTCTTAAAATGAACAAATTTGTAGCCGAAAACCCCACCCGCTTCTTTCAAACAGGGGTAGCTGAAGCCAATATGACCGGCGTTGCAGCGGGCCTAGCCAACGGCGGATACATCCCATTTGCCGGCACGTTTGCCGCTTTTGCAACCGGACGCGTATATGACCAAATTCGCCAAAGCGTAGCATACTCTAATAAGAATGTAAAAATTACAGCATCGCATGCAGGGTTAACCCTTGGCGAAGATGGCGCTACACACCAGATGCTTGAGGATATTGGCCTTATGAAAATGCTGCCAAATATGATTGTTATTAATCCCTGCGACTTTAATCAAACAAAGGCAGCAACAATAGCAGCAGCCAACCACGTAGGCCCTGTTTACCTCCGATTTGGTCGCCCATCGGTACCCAACTTCACACCGGCAAACGGTGAATTTACCATCGGAAAAGCCATTACCCTAACCGAAGGTGCCGATGTTACAATATTTGCAACGGGGCACCTGGTTTGGAAATCGCTTGAAGCGGCCAAAATTCTTCTAGAAAAAGGGGTTAAGGCCGAGGTTATTAACATTCACACCATAAAACCACTAGATACTGAAGCTATTATTAAATCCGCCTCAAAAACAGGGGCGGTTGTTACTGCCGAGGAGCATATGGCAAACGGTGGACTTGGCGATAGCGTAGCTCAGGTTTTATCTCTATTTAAGCCAACTCCAATGGAGTATGTTGCTGTAAACGACACCTTTGGCGAGAGCGGCAAGCCCGAAGAGCTTCTTGTGAAATACGGGCTTGACACCCCAAATATTGTGCAGGCTGCCGAAAAAGTGATGGCAAGAAAAGCGTAGCACTAGAATCGTTTATACTAATGACCCATTTGAGCGATAAGGAATTACTAGAAATGTTTCGATGCGACGAAACAAAAAACTACGCATTTAACCTTATTGTTCGCAAGTATCAAGAGCGCTTATATTGGCAAATCAGGAAACTTGTTATACAGCACGATGACTCTGACGATGTAATGCAAAACACCTTTATAAAGGTGTGGGGCGGATTAGATGGTTTTAGGGGAGATTCTCAACTTTTTACCTGGCTATATCGCATTGCAACAAACGAGGCGCTAACCTTTCTAAAGAAGAAGAAGACCAAATTTATGCTGCCGCTGGTTGACTACGAGCAGCAGCTGGCCTCCACGTTAGAATCGAGCCCACACATTAACGGTACCGAAATTCAACTTAGCCTTCAAAAGGCTATACTTACGCTTCCGGAAAAGCAACGGCTGGTTTTTAACATGAAATATTTTGACGAGCTTAAGTATGATGAAATTTCCGAAATTTTGGGAACATCGGTTGGTGCACTAAAAGCTTCGTACCATCACGCCGTTAAAAAAATTAAAAAATATTTTGAGGAGAGCTAAACCAATATCAGTAAAAACGGTCAAAACTACAGAATAAAGAGGGAAGATAAAGGTTATGAATGAACTTAATAACATAGAAAACATATTTTCATCGGCAAATAGGGAGTTACCTTTTGATGTGCCTAATGGGTACTTTGAAGATTTACCTGAGCGCATACAAAACCTTTGTATAGAGCAGCAGGGATTGGGTACATCAAAAACAGGCAAAGCATCTTTTGCTAAGATGCTTAAAACACAGCTGTCGCTTGCCGGTGGGTTTATTGCCCTGGCAGTTATTGCCTCTATAGGGTTTTACTTCCTTCGCCCAACAAGTATAGACAACACCCCAGCTAGTAAGGAATACATACAAATTGTGCAAAAAAGCATTTACAATTCCGACCAAATTGGCTCACCAACCAATAAAGACTCGTTAAAGGATAACACTAAGGACGAGATGTTTAAACATTTAATTGATGACAATTCCGATTTTGTTACGCTAATGGAAAAATACTAGCAAAGGATACCTCCTTCGAAAAACAGCAGATGGGCTTAACCGATTTTGGTTAAGCCCATCTGTTGTTTTAAATTTGTGCTTCCTTATATCTTCTTTGCTGTTTTTATGGTACAAGGTTTCATGTTACCACAAGGAATACACAAAGCACACGAAGATGTCAGTAACTAGAGGCACTAACTAAAGAATAGTAAACTATAATACCATAGAAATGAAAATCCTAATCATTTTTAACCGTGAACCCTATGATAACACGGATGTAACCTGGAACGGGCTGAGACTTGCCGAAACGCTCAAAAAGAATGGCAACGAGGTAAGAGTTTTCTTAATGAATGACTCCGTTGACATGGCCAGAGATGTTTGTAAACCACCCCAAGGATACGATCAGGATCTATCAAAAATGCTAAAAGAGTTAATCTCATGCGGAGTTCCTGTTAAAGTATGCGGTACGTGCATGGCTCGTTGTGGAATTTATAAAAGCCACCCCTACTTCGACGGAGCAGAAAAATCGACCATGGGGGCATTGGCCGACTGGGTAGTTGACAGTGATAGGGTTATAACTTTTTAAAAAGGTAAATCGTCAACTGAATCGTCAGCAGGTGGAATTTCTGGCGACAAATCATCAAGACCTGGCATTGCAGGCGGAGCTTGTCCCCTAGGGGCTGAACCCGAAGCACCCTCTTTCTCGATACGCCACGCCTTAACATCGGTGTACCACCGGCCATTATACTCGCGCGACTCTACATTTACCGAAACCTTAATGTTTTCACCTATTGCTATTGCATCAATGTCTTTCGCCTTGTCGCCCCAAAGCGCAATGCAAACTTTCCGTGGATACTGACCAGGGGTTTCAACTATAAACTCCTGCTTTACCCAGGTGCCATTACGCCCCTGCCCTGTTTGCTGAGGTAGCTTTTCTATTAACTTACCAGAAATCTCCATACTAAAATTGGTTTTTATAAAAAGGCTCGGAGCAACACTGTCACCCCGAACCATGTTATGAATTATTATGTTACTCTTTTATAATATCAAGCAGTTCAACCTCGAAAATTAGCACATCGTTAGGTTTAACAGCTCCACCTGGACGAGGATTAGCACCATAAGCTAAATCGGCAGGGATATAGAACATATACTTAGAACCAACGGTCATTTTCTGAAGCCCAATTGTCCATCCCTTAATAACCCTATTCAAAACAAACTGGGTAGGGTCACCTTCAAGAGTTGAATCAAAAACAGTTCCGTCAATCCGGGTGCCATGATAATGCACTTTAACCTTATCGGTTTCGGCTGGGCGTGCGCCATCGCCCTCAACAACCACCTTGTACTGCAAGCCAGTTGAGTCAACAATTACGCCTTCTTTCTTTGCATTCGCCTCTAAGAACTTTTTACCCGCCTCAAGGTTTTCATTACCAATGCGCTCACGCTCTTTCATCATAAAGGTATTAATAAACTCAATGGCTTCTTGGTGTGGCATAATACCCTCCTTCTCGTTCAATGCATCCTCAACACCTTTGGCTAAAACCATTACATCAATACCTTGCATATCGAGTCGCTTGATACTATTAGCAATATCAATACCCAACGCGTAGCTCATGCTATCGATATCGCTTTTAACACTTACAGTGGACAAGTTGGGCTTACAGCCCGTAAAAAAGATTGCTGCTACAACAACCGGAATAAATAGTAACCTTAACATTTTCATTGTATTTCACATTTTAATTAAACGACAAATAGATCTGCTAAAATATGCAATTATAATTCAACAGAAAAGAAAATAAAAAAATATTTTTTTATTTAGGGTTTGGTCATGAATAAATGACCCTACACCCTAACCCGCATTACTCATCAAATTTGTGAAAGATGAATGCGGATGCGGGTTACCCCGACATAGTTGAGCCCAATTTTGGCCAACTAGATTGGTTGTGAGACTTAGTTGCTGTGGGAGACAGCAATTATTTGAATGAATAATTGGGAGCCAACTATATACTGGGTTTGGTGGCTCTCAATATATGCCTTTTACCCGGCGGCCCCAAAAGTCGCTCAAGCGTAAACCCAACCTCTGTTAATATACGCCTTACCTCTCCTTTTACCGAGTACGTTACCAGAACGCCCCCAGGTAATAGGGCATTGTATATTTTTTGAAACTGAGGTTTGCTCCACATCTCAGGCTGATCATCGGGTGCAAAAGCATCAAAATAAATCAAACTAAAGCTGGTAGTAGGCACCCACCTGGTAAAGTCTGCGTTGACCTTAAGAAGTGATAAGCTGGTGGAAATATCAACCTTTTCCTCCCATGGTGCATCGCAAATCGAGGTCCACGCTTGGGCTGCTCGCCTAGGAAGCACCTGAACATAGTTTAGTGAACTATACTCACTTCCCGATAACGGGTATAGTTCTACTGAGCAATAATTAACATGGATACCCAGCTCAAAAGCCCTTTGGGCTGTTAGCGCAGCATTTAACCCTGTGCCAAACCCCACCTCAAGTAAATTAATGGCCCTGGCGCTCACGTGCATTAGACCAGCCTCAATAAAAATATGCATCGACTCGGTAAAGGCGCCACGCAACGAATGGTAATAAGCTCCATGCTGCTCAGAAAGTATGGTGGCGCTACCATCACCTGTTATACAAATATGCTTAGCATTTGAAACCATTCTGCAAAATTAGCATACATTGTATATATAATGTGTTACAGATGTAATAATTTTCAAGTGATATGAAATTTCACCCGCATTACTCAACCAATTTGTTAAGGATAAGTGCAAATGCAGGTTACCCCAACATGGTGGAGCCCAGCTTGGCGCAACAAAATACACTTAACGTTACGCAACGTATAGTATGAAGGGATACGAAATTTTCACCCTTAAAAAATAGCATTAAATCCCTATGCCTTTAGCAAAAGGTTATATTTTTTTACTAAATTGCGGTACTATTTTAACCCGCGTTACTCAATCAAATTTTTTAAAGATGAATACAAATGCGGGTTACCCCGACCTAGTTGAGCCCAATTTTGGGTAACTAGATTGGTTGTGAAACTTAGTCGCTGTCCGAGACAGCAATTATTCGAATGAATAATTGGGATTAAACAAAAAAACACTTAACCAATAATTAAATAATACAATGAAAAGATTAACTATGCTAGCACTATCTGCAGGTTTACTCCTTACAGCAATATCTTGCAAGGAACAAAACCCACTGCTAACGGAATTCGACACCCCGTTTGGAGTTCCACCGTTTGAAAAAATAAAGAATGAGCACTACGAGCCAGCTATTAAAGAGGCTATGAAACAGCAAGTAGAAGCCATTGAAGCTATTGTAAACAATACGAGTGAACCCACATTCGAAAATACAGTAGTTGAGCTTGAGTATAGCGGCACGTTGCTATCAAAAGTACTTAGTGTTTTTTACCCGCTTACTTCGGCAAACACTAACCCTGAGATGCAGGAATTGGCGCAAAAGTTTGCCCCCATGCTAAGCCGTCATGCCGATGATATAAACCTAAACCCTAAGCTATTTAAAAAGGTAAAGGCTGTTTACGATACTAAAGACGACCTTACGCTTACCCCCGAGCAGGAGATGCTGCTTACTAAAACCTACAAAAGATTTGTAAGAGGTGGTGCTAACCTACCAGAAAGTAAACAGGCCCGTTTCCGCGAAATTAACGAGAAGCTCTCACTGCTAACCGTACAATTTGGTGATAACGTACTGGCCGAAACCAATGGCTACAAAATGGTAATTGATAACGAGGAGAACCTTGCTGGGTTACCCGAAAGCGTTATTGCTGCAGCTGCAGACGTAGCAAAAAGCACTGATGATGAGGGCAAATGGGTATTTACTCTTCATAATCCCAGCTGGATTCCTTTCCTTCAATACGCTGAGAACAGAGGCCTTCGCGAGCAACTTTTCACTGCATACTCCATGAGGGGAAACAACAACAATGAGTTTGACAACAAGAAGATTGTTGAACAGATTGTACCTCTACGTTTAGAGCGCGCTCAACTTTTAGGGTATAAATCACACGCTGAATTCATTCTAGAAGAAGCCATGGCCAAAACCCCGCAAACAGTAAGTACATTCCTTGCTAGCCTTTGGGATCCTGCCCAAAAACGTGCCAAGAGTGAAATATATGATATGCAAAAAGTGGTTGATGCCGAGAAAGGTGGCTTCAGGCTACAATCATCGGACCTATGGTACTACACCGAAAAGGTTCGCAAAGAGAAGTATGACCTTGACGAGAATATGCTTAAACCCTACTTCTCTCTTGAGGGTGTTAAAAAGGGTATATTCCTTCTATCCGAAAAACTTTACGGTATTAAGTTCGAAAAGCTAACCAACATCCCAATTTTCCACGAAGATGTTCATGTATACGAAGTAAAAGAGGCCGATGGTCGGCATGTTGGAATTCTTTATATGGACTTCCACCCTCGTGCCAGCAAGTCGGGTGGTGCCTGGATGACCGAGTTCCGCGGACAGCACGTTACCCAGGATGGTGAATTTGTTGCGCCTATTGTTACGCTTACAACCAACTTCACTCGCCCTGTAGGCGATGCCCCTGCCCTACTTTCGCTTGATGAAGCCCAAACATTCTTCCACGAATTTGGGCACGGATTACACGGGCTTTTTGCCAAAACAACCTACCCAAGCCTGGCAGGGACTAACGTGTCGCGCGACTTTGTAGAACTCCCTTCGCAAATAATGGAAAACTGGAGTACCGACCCCGAATTCCTTACAATGTACGCCTTCCATTACGAAACTGGTGAAACCATTCCAAATGAGCTAGTAGAGAAACTGAAGGCCAGCAGTACCTTTAACCAAGGATTTGCTACCACCGAGTTTTTAGCTGCAGCCATCCTCGATATGGAGTACCACTCTATTGAGAACAACGCAAACATCAAAACCCTGGATTTTGAAAAGAAGGCTATGGATAAGATTGGCCTGGTTGAAGAAATTATTCCTCGCTACCGCAGCACCTATTTCAAGCATATTTTCAGCGGTGGATACAGCAGCGGGTACTACAGCTACATTTGGGCTGGCCAGCTGGATGCCGATGCATACGAGGCTTTTAAAGAAACTGGAGATATTTTTGATGCTGAAACCGCTAAACGGTTCCGCACACTACTATCAAAGGGTGGTAGCGTTGAGCCTGCACAACTTTACCGCGAATTTAGAGGTGCCGACCCAAATCCAGAGGCTTTACTAAGGCAAAGAGGACTACTGTAGGTTTTAATTTACACAAAAAAGGGACTGCCTGAAAAGAATATGAGCAGCCCTTTTTTTGTAAACCTAAACCTACATGTTATTTACAAACAAACACTATTGTCCGGTAAAAAAATAATTCTGAATTTAAGATTCTTCGCTTCACTACGTTTCGCTCTGAAACGTATGTTCGACAAAACCGTTGAAAATAGAAATGGCTTTGTCAATGACAAGTGTTTAGTTTTTAGGGGAGGGCTTGGTTAGCGGCTTCGCCGCTAACCAAGCCCTCCCCTCCCGAATATGACTCAACCCCCTGTCATTCCGACCATAAGGAGGAATCTATAAGTTTTAACCGGACAACAATGACAAACAAACTAAACTTGTAATTATATGGAAAAAATCACATCCTTTTTACCATCAACCCAAAAACTTGGTGAGTATGCCGTTACATACGGCACCAAGCTTTTACTTGCAATCATCACCCTTCTTATTGGGCTTTGGCTAATAAAAAAACTAACCCGGATGATAAGGCGAATATTCGAAGCACGTGCATTCGATAAATCGCTACAAACATTCCTCGTATCGTTTCTTAGCATAACGCTCAAAATATTACTTCTCATCAGCGTTATTACCATGGTGGGCGTACAAATGACGTCGTTCATCGCACTACTAGGTGCCGCAGGTCTTGCTGTTGGCATGGCCCTTTCGGGAACATTACAAAACTTTGCGGGTGGGGTTATAATCTTAATTCTAAAACCATTTAAAGTTGGCGACTATATTGAAGCGAAAGGATATGCTGGTACAGTAAAAGAGATTCAAATTTTTCACACCATACTTAACACTCCCGATAAAAAGCTAGTTATTATACCCAATAATGACCTTAGTACTAGCTCGCTAATCAACTACTCAGCCGAACCCACCCGTAGGGTAAACTGGGAGTTCGCAATAGATTACTCTGAAGACATTGATAAAGCAAAACAAACAGTAATCGACGTGGTTTCGGCCGACGAAAGAGTGCTAAAAGATCCTGCACCATTTGTGGCTGTGGCTTCACTTGGCGACAGCTCCGTAAATCTTACTACCAGGGTTTGGGTAAATGCTCCTGACTACTGGAGCATCTTTTTCAAAAT
Organism: Bacteroidales bacterium; assembly: GCA_028708425.1. Classification (GTDB taxonomy): domain Bacteria; phylum Bacteroidota; class Bacteroidia; order Bacteroidales; family Tenuifilaceae; genus Perlabentimonas. The sequence goes on along the minus strand of JAQVYY010000016.1, from coordinate 28,535 downwards.
GAACGAAGAGGTTAAAAAGGAATTTGATAGGCAGGGAATATCAATCCCATTCCCACAGCAGGATGTGTACATACATCAAAAAAATTAGTAACACAATATAACCTGATAAAAAAGCGAGCCAATCTTTTTTAAGTAAAAAATTGGTTCGTTTTGCTTTTAGATGCTTTTATCAGGAAGAAAAATGATTTGGTAAAAAAAATTAGCATTTGGATTAAAAGAAAATTACATTGCTATTTAAAAGTTTGTTTCGTATTACATATAGTTACAAAGTTTGAAACAATTAACCCACATTATTCATAAACTTGTAAAAGATGAATGTAAATGCGGGTTACCCCAACATAGTTGAGCCCAATTTTGGGTAACAAAATTGGTTGTGAAACTTAGTCGCTGTCCGAGACAGTAACTATTCGAATGAATAAATGGGATTAAATAATTACCAGAAAACTAAAAATAAGGAATGGGTATTCTTAATTTTTTCAAAAAAATACATAACATAAGTAGGAGCGAAAAACTACCTGCTGCATTAAAACGTTACTCTGCTTCTAATTACGTAACGAAGCAAAAAACAAAATCTATTTACTACCTAACTACATTGCTTATAATTACCATGGCTATTCTGGTAATATCTACCATACACATACAGCTAATAAACTCACTAAGCAATAAAACCTACTTACCCGTTCTGATACCAGAGGTAATCACCCTATGTGTTTTTATAGTTTGCCAAATTCTTCTTAGAAAAGGGCATTTCAGAATATCGGGAAATTTACTTATAATCACTGCTACAACTGCTGTTTGGCTCATTGTTTTAATTGACAAAGCAGAAACAATAACCAGACTCCACTCCCTTGTTTTTCTGGTTGCGATACTATCAATGACTCCGCTACTATCGAAAAAAAAAGGTGCAAATATTATTGTTTACACGCTAGCAAACATAGCTCTACTGGTATTTTTTGTAACTACCCAAAAAAGCAACCTGGGTATTTCAAATGCTGTTGCCAGCAATATTATTCTTGATATATCCGTTGCGCTACTCTTTACTGGAGCTGTGGCTTATAATGTATTCAGAATAAATAACAACGCTCTAAAAAAAGGTGAAAAAGACATCAAAAGACGTAAGGCAATTGAAATTGCACTTGCCAAGAGCGAGAAAAAATATCGCGAAATGACCGAACTGCTTCCGCAAGCAATATTTGAAGCAAACCTTAACGGCACCATTACTTTTACAAACCAATCGGGCTTAAAACTATACGGTTATTCACAAAAAGATTTAAAAGAAGGAATTACCCTTACATCGATAATTACAGATGAGAGTCGCCCCATTGCAAAAGGAATACTAAAAAACGTAATAAACAACAAACCCACGCTAGGCTTAGAGCTAATAACCATTAAAAAAAATGGTGAGAAACTACCAATTGAAATACATGCAAACGCAATTACAGAGGATGATAAAATAGTGGGGATTAGGGGCTCTGTAACTGACATTACGGAACGTAAAAAATCGGAAGCAATAATTAAACAAAACGAAGAACTTTTTAGAACCGTTATTGAACTTGCGCCTAGCGCAATTATGGTTACTGACACTAAAGGTAAGTACCTGATTGTAAACAAAGCATACACTACTAACACGGGGTTGACTTTAGATGATGTAAAAGGTAAAACAACCGAAAACCTATATTTTCAAATTGACCCTAAATGGAAAAAAGATTTTTTTAAATCGTTACAGCAAAATGGTTTGGTTGCAAACAGAGATCTTAAAATAACAGACAAGAGTAATAATACAGCCTATTACCTTATATCAAGTAAAATAATTCAGCTTCAAAGCGAAAAAGCTATACTTACAACCGCTATAAACATTACCGATAAGAAAAAAACTGAAAAAGAGCTAGAAAAACACAGGCATAACCTTGAAGAGTTGGTTAAAGAGCGTAGTGAAGAACTAATTGCCGCTAATGAAGAGCTACTTGCCACCAACGAAAAATTAGATGTACATAGAAAGGAACTCGAAAAAACACTTAGCGAACTAAAAAACACTCAGAAACATTTAGTCCACAACGAAAAAATGGCTTCGCTGGGAACTTTGGCCTCGGGAGTTGCCCACGAAATAAACAACCCGCTAAATTTTATTAGTGGTGGGGCATACGCCATAAACACCTATGTTCATAACAACCTAAACGACCATAAAGAGTACTTTACCCCGCTAATTGATTCGATAAACAACGGTGTTGAGCGGGCAGCAAATATTGTAAAAAGCCTTAGCCGGTTTAGCAGGCAAAATACGCAGCTAAACGAAAATCTTGATATTCATTCTATTATCAATAACTGTATCCAAATAATCAACAGTGGTAAAAGCAATAACATAGAAATAAACACCAAATTTACTAACAATAAACTAGTTGCAACTGGCAACGAGGGTAAGTTACATCAGGCCATATACAATATAATAACCAACTCAATACAAGCAATTCCCGAAAAAGGGGAAATAAATATTCGAACAAAGCAAACCAACGGGGTAATTGAAATATCCATTGCCGATTCTGGAGTAGGCATTACAGATGAAGACTTAAGCCGGGTTTTCGACCCTTTTTATTCAACTAAATCACCCAAAAGTACGGGCTTAGGATTAACTACGGCTCACGATATCATTAAAGAAATTAATGGGGAAATTGAAATCCAATCGCAAAAAGGAGATGGTACCACTATCTTTATCAGACTAAAACAAACACAGTAAACAGCCATGAAAAAAACCATACTTTACGTTGATGATGAGAGAATTAACCTAATGCTGCTTGAGCTCAACTTTAAAGAAAAGTATAACGTTCTAACCAGCCTATCGGGTGCCGACGGGCTAAAAACACTAGAGGAACACCCAGAAATATCGCTCGTAATTAGCGACATGAAAATGCCCGAAATGAATGGAATTGAATTTATTACAAAAGCAAAATCAAAATACCCACATATTACGTTCTTTATTCTAACCGGATACCAAATTTTACCTGAAATTGAGGATGCTCTTAACAGTGGGTTAATATTAAAATGCTTCAATAAGCCGCTAAATATCCCCGAAATGGAGAGAACCATTAGCAGTGCTATAGGTTAACCCCAGCTAATTACTTATACCCTACTACACACCCTAAATACGGCAGAACATATTATTGTATTGGGAATATTTTCAGTAAGTTATACAAGCCATTGTAAATAAAAAAACACCAATAGATTGAATATTTATAGCGTTTATCGTTTCGTCTTTTTGCTTTACCATTCGGGGCTATTGTGTCTAATCCTTTTACTCTCCGTATAATAACCCTCATTATTCAACATATTTGTAAAAGATGAATGCAAATGGGGGTTACCCCCCAACATAGTGGAGCCCAATTTTGGGCAACTAGATTGGTTGTGAGGTTTAGTTGCTGCAGGAGATAGCAATTATTTAGCTGAATAATTGGTAATAAACCCAACGGCTAATGCCCCCACCGTTTTCGGCAATTACTATCCATTAAATTCAGTAGTTAGAAAAATAATTAGTACAACGCTGGATTAACTTCCTACTATATAACTGAAACCGCAGCCACCTCAGGAACAATCATTTATCGACTTGCTGAAAATCTAGCTGCAAGAGTTTAAAAAACACTTCATGTAAAATTGCCCCCGCTCACGTTTACGAACAATCCTTGGAGAGCTTAAAAAAAGCGGGAGGAATTCCTATACCCTATACTTTACAGGAGATACAGAGCATCATCGGTTAGTTTTTAAAGTTGAAAACAAAAAAAGTTATCAACAAAGTGGGAAAAAGTGGGTGTTTTTGGTTTAAAATGGGAAAATTTATTATATTTTTACTTTTTGAAAACCAAAATCAATATGACTTCTTTCATAGGCGATTACACATGTAAGGTTGACGATAAGGGCAGGTTGCTTTTCCCATCTGCGCTTAAGAAGCAGAATAAATCTGCCTCTCAGGATCGCTATGTGGTTAAGAAAGACATATTCGACAAGTGTTTGGTGCTATACACCATGGAAGAATGGGAGCGCCAAAACGAGCTGATTAGGAAAAACACCAATCCTTATAACCGAGAGCACAGCAGGTTTTTAAGGGAATTCTACCGGGGTACCGCAGAATTGGCACTGGACTCGAACGGCCGTATACTAATCCCAAAGCGCCTGCTCGAGGCAATTAACGCAAGTAAAGAGCTTGCCCTAACGGGCCAGGATAACCGTATCGAAATTTGGGCAAAAGAGGTATACGATACGCATGAAATTAACGAGGATGCATTTGCAGAGCTAGCAGAAAAAATATTAGGTTCATCACCATTAAGCAACGAGTAATGGCATACCATGTTCCAGTACTGCTTCGCGAGAGCATTGAGGGTTTAAATATTTTGCCCAACGGAACCTACCTCGACCTTACCTTCGGTGGGGGTGGACATTCGCACGAAGTAATAAAACATCTTTCTAAAAAAGGGCGATTAATTGCTTTTGATCAGGATAAGGCAGCATTTGCCAATGCTATTGACGACAAAAGGTTTATGCTAATACATAGTAATTTTAAGTATTTTAAAAACTTCTTACGATATCACAAAATAGGTAAGGTTGACGGAATACTAGCCGATCTGGGTGTTTCGTCAATGCATTTCGATAATCCCGAAAGAGGTTTCTCGTTCCGTTTTGAGGGGCCGCTAGATATGCGCATGAACCAAAATGCAAAACTTTCTGCCAAGGAGGTGGTAAATACATACAGCGAAAAGGAACTAGCACAATTACTATCGATATACGGAGAAGTTTCGAACGCCTACAAAATTGCCCAAACGATAGTAAAACATAGGGAAAACGAACCCATAGCTACTGTTGAAAACCTGGTTGAAATTTTAAGCCCCATGTTTCCAACGCAACAAACAAACAAGCAGCTTGCTAAAATTTTTCAGGCTGTCCGGATTGAGGTAAATCAGGAGATGGAAACACTTAAGGAGATGCTAAAAAATACTACGGCAACACTTAACCCCAACGGCAGGCTCGTGGTTATATCTTACCACTCGCTCGAAGACCGAATGGTAAAAAACTTTATACGAAGTGGAAATTTTAAGGGCGAAATTAAGTCAGATTTTTACGGTAATGTAGAGTCAGACTTCGAGCAAATAAATAGGAAGGTTATAGTACCCACAGAAAAAGAGATTGAGGAGAACCCTCGCTCACGGAGCGCAAAGCTTAGAATTGCACAAAAGAAATGAGTAAAAAGGAGCGCATAGAATTTATCGATGCCCAGTCGCAACCAAAAGAAAAGCGAAAGGGAGTGCTATCCATCCTCGATGGCAGCTTGCTAAGTAAGGATAAGGTGTCGAACCAAATACCCTACACCCTATTCCTTGCATTCCTTGCACTAATATACATCGGCAACAAGTATCGATACGAGAAGCTGATACGCGAGGGGCAAAAGGTGCAGGTTGAGGTAAAAAACCTAAGGGCCGAATCCATAACAACAGCGGCACAGCTAATGCACATAAGCAAGCAGAGCCAGGTTGCACGAATGGTCGAAGAAAAAGGTCTCGGTCTTGAAGCATCTGTGGTTCCACCAAAAAAGATTAAAGCAAAACTCTAGATAAAGAGAATAAATAAATGTCAGTAAAAAGGGAAATACTATTTCGTTTTGGCTTGGTATACGCAATTTTCGGTATACTGGGTTTAACCATTATTGGCAAGATAATCTACATTCAATTTGTGGAGGGGGCGGATCTGCGTGCTCAAGCTAAAACCATTACCTATCGCGACATTACCATTGAACCAAACCGGGGCGACATCTGCGCCAACGATGGCAGGCTGTTAGCAACATCGGTGCCCTACTTCGAAATTCGTGTAGACCTAAAAGCTGCAGGCCTAACCGATGAGCTATTCTATGCGAATATCGACTCGTTAGCCATAAGGCTATCACAATTATTCCGTGATAAGTCTCACTTCTCATACAAATCGGAGCTTATTAACGCCCGAAAATTTGCCCGCAACAAACGATACTACCCTGTTGGGCCAAGGCTTGTAAACTATCTGGAACTAAAGCAAATCAAAGAGTTCCCGTTATTCCGCTTGCCTCCCAACAAGGGCGGATTTATCCCCGTTCAGGTAAACCAAAGAATTAAACCTCACTCAAGCCTTGCATCTCGCTCTATAGGCACTACAAATGAGAGCGGAGTTGCCGTTGGGATTGAGGGTGCCTACGACCATATACTTAGGGGCAAAGCCGGGGTTAGCACAATGCAAAGGGGAAGCGGTAACATGTGGTTGGATGTTAATAGCGCCATCCAAATTGAACCAGAGGATGGCATGAACGTAATTACAACCCTTGATGTTACCCTGCAGGATGTTGCCGAAAAAGCGCTTAGAACCCAGCTGGGTGAGCACGATGCGGTTCATGGTTCGGCCATTCTAATGGAGGTTTCAACAGGTAATATTAAGGCTATTGCCAACCTACGCCGAAACGAAAACGGAACCTATAGCGAAGTCTTTAACTACGCTATAGGCGAAGGTACCGAGCCGGGATCCACCTTTAAGCTTGCATCGCTAATTGCACTACTCGAGGATGGACACGTCTCTCTTGAAGACACTATTGATACTGGAAACGGAAGGATAAAGTACTACGATCAGGTAATAAGCGACTCAAAACGGGGTGGTTATGGTAAAATATCGGTAAAAGAAGTATTTGAACTCTCTTCGAACGTTGGCATAACCATGCTGGTTACCGAAAAATATAAAGGCAAGGAGGAAAAGTTTATCGATAGGCTATATGCCATGAACCTGAACCAGCCACTGGGCATACCCCTTAAAGGCGAAGCTATACCCTACATTAAATATCCAACCGATAAACTATGGTCGGGCATTTCACTTCCAATGATGAGCATTGGTTACGAGGTAATACTATCGCCCTTACAGACATTAACACTATACAACGCTGTAGCCAACAACGGGAAAATGGTTAAACCCAAATTTATTCATTCCATTCGCCACCATGGCAGCACCGAACGAAATTTTAAGTCTGAAATAATAAACCCCTCAATATGTTCAAAAAAGACGCTGGCAAAAGTTCGCGAGGCTCTTGAGGGCGTGGTTGAAAATGGTACGGCGCGAAACTTACGTAATGAGAGCTATAAAATCGCCGGAAAAACAGGTACTGCCCAAATTGCACAGGGTGTCTCAGGTTACAAATCGGCCAAAGGGGTTAGCCACCAAGCGTCGTTTGTTGGATACTTCCCGGCTGACAACCCAAAATTTTCATGTATTGTTGTGGTAAACTCGCCATCGCGAAGCGTTTTCTACGGAAACCTTGTGGCTGGCCCTATCTTTAAAGAGATTGCCGACAAGGTTTACGCAACCAATCCCGACTGGTTTCCCGAGGTTAGCAACAAACCTGTTCTGGCTGAATTACCCGAGTCGAAAAGCGGACATAAACCCTCATTAATAAAGGCATTTAAAGAGCTAAACATCCCCATCGTTGATGAATCTCCTGCCCAAATATGGTCAAATACGATCCGAAACGAGCAGTCGGTTGAACTAAACGAAAGAGAAATAGTACCCAACCTAACACCCAACGTTATCGGGATGTCGTTACAGGATGCAATATATCTGCTCGAAAACAGCGGATTAAAGGTAATGGTTATTGGCCGGGGTGCGGTTCGAAGCCAGTCGATACAGCCAGGCGTAAGGGTAAAGAGAGGGCAAAAAATCAAACTAGAAATGACTTTTAGCTAGCCAATGAAAAGACTTAACAACATACTACCCAACGATACCACAACAGAAATAGTTGGCCAAACGGACATCAATATTTCTGGGCTTGCTTTAGATTCAAGAAACGTTGAACGTGGCAATATATTCTTTGCCATTAAAGGAACCCTAGTGGATGGGCATCAGTTTATTGAAAAAGCAATTCAAAAAAGAGCAATCGCCATTGTTTGTGAAAAGATACCAGAAAACACTCTGAAAGATAACGTTACCTTTATAAAGGTAAAAGATTCGGCCGAGGCAATGGGCAAAATTGCCGCCAAATTCTACGGCAATCCCTCAGGTAAGCTTAAACTAGTTGGCATTACCGGCACCAACGGGAAAACCACAACGGCTACTCTACTATACAGGCTAATAAACACGTTAGGAGGCAAAGCTGGTCTTATTTCGACCATACAAAATCAGATTGGCGAAACCGCCATTGCCAGCACACATACAACACCAAACGTCATCGAAATAAACAGCCTACTTAGCGAGATGGTAAATCAAGGGTGTACGCACTGCTTTATGGAGGTGAGCTCGCACGCAACGGATCAAAAAAGGGTTGCAGGACTCGTATTTTCAGGTGCAATTTTCACCAACATTACACATGACCACCTGGACTATCATAAAACGTTTAAAGAGTACATTGAAGCAAAAAAACTACTCTTTGATAACCTTTCGCAAAACGCCTTTGCTCTAACCAATGTAGACGACAGGAATGGCAGGGTGATGGTGCAAAATACGAAAGCAAAAATTAGCACCTACTCGATTAAAAGCATGGCTAGCTACCGCTGCAAAATAGTGGAACAGCACGCACATGGAATGCTGCTCAATATCGATAACATCGAATTATGGTCAAGGCTAATTGGTAATTTCAACGCATATAACCTGCTTGCCGTTTACGCAACAGCATTGCTCCTAAATTTCGATCAGCAGGAGATTTTAACCGCGATAAGCGGTATGGGGCCCGTTAATGGCCGGTTCGAAAACTTTGTTGCTCCCAACGGGGTTATTGCTGTTGTCGATTACGCCCACACTCCCGATGCACTTGAAAATGTTTTATCAACATTAAACAGCATCTTAAATAAAGGTAACCGACTCATTACGGTTGTAGGTGCAGGCGGAAACAGGGATAAAACGAAGCGTCCTATCATGGCACAGGTTGCCCTACAGGGAAGCCATATGGTAATTCTCACCGCCGATAATCCTCGCCACGAAAACCCAGCAGAAATAATAGAGGATATGAAAAAAGGAGTTGAACCCTCGCAGGTAGGCCAAGTGCTTACAATCACCGATAGACGCGAAGCCATCAGAACAGCCTGTCTGCTGGCCTCACCAAACGACGTTGTACTGATAGCTGGAAAAGGACACGAAACCTATCAAGAGGTTAAAGGCGTTAGGCACCATTTTGATGATAAGGAAGAGGTATCGGAAATTTTTAAATCACTGCAAGCATGATATACTATCTGGCACAATGGTTAAGTGAATTCAATATTTCTGGAATGGGGATGTTCCAATACATCTCATTTCGAGCAGGCTTGGCCATTATCTCCTCACTCGTCATCTCGCTGCTTTTTGGCAAGCGGCTGATCAGGCTGTTGCAACGGAAGCAAATTGGCGAAGAGGTAAGAAACCTAGGATTAGAGGGGCAAATAGAAAAAGAAGGAACCCCAACAATGGGTGGAATAATTATACTAATTTCTATCGTTGTTCCCGTGCTTCTTTTTGCCGACTTAAAAAATATCTACATCATCGTAATGCTGGTTACCACCGTGTGGCTTGGCGCAGTTGGTTTTCTTGATGATTATATCAAGGTGTTTCGTAAACATAAAGAGGGACTTTCGGGTAAGCTAAAATTACTGGGGCAAGTAATACTTGGACTTTTTGTTGGGCTAACCATGTATTTAAGCCCAGACATCGTTATTAGAGAAAATATTCAAAGGCATGAAGTGCCTCAGAGAGTAGAGATAACCACCAATACCATAATAGATTCTATACCCAATCGGGCAATTTCACAAAACCAGAAAACAACCAAAACCACCATCCCTTTTTTCAAGAATAATGAGTTCGATTACGAGTACTTAATCCCTTTTAAAGGGCCATGGGCGCAAAAGTTAGCCTGGCTGGTTTTTATTGCTGTGGTAATTTTTGTTGTTGCGGCGGTTTCAAACGGGGCTAACCTAACCGATGGCCTCGACGGACTGGCAACAGGCGTGAGCGCAGTTATGGGTGTAACGCTGGGGGTATTTGCGTACCTGTCGGGTAACGTTATCTATGCCGAGTACCTTAACATAATGTATATCCCCAGCTCGGGCGAACTGGTAATTTTCATGTCGGCATTTATTGGTGCAGCCATCGGTTTTTTATGGTACAACAGCTACCCTGCTCAAGTATTTATGGGCGATACCGGCAGCTTGGCCATTGGCGGCATAATAGCCGTTTTTGCTATTTTGGTGCGCAAAGAGCTGCTAATACCAATACTATGCGGCGTGTTCTTTATCGAAACCCTATCGGTAATGCTGCAGGTTTCATACTTCAAGCACACGAAGCGAAAAACTGGTGTGGGCAAAAGGATCTTCCTGATGGCACCCCTTCATCACCATTATCAAAAAAAGGGATACCCTGAGCCAAAAATTGTTATTCGTTTCTGGATAGTAGCCTTACTACTGGCAATTATTAGCGTGGTAACTCTAAAAATTCGTTAGTATGAAAATTGATAAAAAGAATAACCGGATAGTTGTTTTGGGTGGCGGCGAAAGTGGCGTTGGTGCCGCTGTGCTTGCTTCAAAACAGGGCTTCGAAGTTTTTCTTTCGGATAAGGGAAAAATTAAACCCAGGCATAAGCAACAGCTAGAAAAACTCAACATCCCATGGGAGGATCAAAAGCATACCCCTGAGCTAATACTAAATGCAAGCGAAGTTATTAAGTCGCCCGGAATATCCGAAAAAGTACCTATTGTTCAAGAAATCATTAAAAAAGGCATACCTGTAATTGCTGAAATTGAATTTGCGAGCCGATATACCGATGCTAAAAAAATATGTATCACAGGAAGTAATGGCAAAACAACCACCACAACATTAATATACAACATGCTTAAAAAAGCAGGATTAAATGTGGGGCTAGCAGGTAACGTTGGACAAAGTTTTGCCATGCAGGTGGCCGAAAACAATTACGACTACTACGTTATTGAGCTTAGCAGCTTTCAGCTTGATGGCATGTACTCGTTTAAGGCAGATATTGCCATTTTGCTAAACATTTCGCCCGACCATCTGGACCGTTACGACTATAAAATGGAGAGCTATGTAAAATCAAAATTCAGAATTACTCAAAACCTTTCCGAGGACGAGTTCTTTATATTCTGTTCAGACAACGACATAACCACCGAGCACCTTAAAAATATTGTAGTAAAAGCCAAGATGCTTTCATTCTCACAACATAAAAAGACAGAGCAAACAGCATACCTAATCGATCAGCTTATGTATATAAACTACCAAAATAACGATTTCGACATGTCAATTGAAGAGCTCGCACTAAAGGGCCGACACAATGTTTACAACTCGATGGCTGCAGGAATTACGGGTCAGGTCCTCAATATTCGAAAAGACATTATTCGCGAAAGCCTTACCTCGTTTGAGGGGGTTGAGCACCGGCTCGAGCCCGTTTTTAAGGTTCGGGGCGTGCAGTACATAAACGATTCGAAAGCCACCAATGTAAACTCGGCTTGGTACGCACTTGAGTGTATGACTGCCCCTGTAGTGTGGATTGCTGGAGGACAAGACAAAGGCAACGATTACGCAGAGCTTTTCGACTTGGTAAAAGAAAAGGTAAAAGCAATTATTTGTTTAGGAAAAGATAATACCAAGCTACACGAAACTTTTGCCGAGATGGTGCCCACAATGGTAAATGCAAGCTCTGCCAGTCAAGCCGTAAATTTGGCATACGACCTTGCCGTACCAGGCGACACTGTTTTGCTGTCACCAGCATGTGCCAGCTTCGATATTTTCGAAAATTACGAAGACAGGGGTAAACAGTTTAAAGAAGCAGTAAAAAATCTGTAAACACGTAGCAAACCGATATGGAAAATTTTTTTAGGCGATACTTTAAGGGCGATAGGGTTATATGGTTGGTAGTAGTTTTACTATCAATCGTTTCGCTTTTGGCCGTTTATAGCTCAACCGGGTCGCTTGCATATCGATATCAGGGTGGGAATACCGCTTACTACTTCATAAAGCAATTCGCTTTTCTTGGGGCTGGGCTGGCCGTAATATTCCTTGTGCATCTAGTATCGTACAAAGTATATTCTCCCCTTGCCCCTTTGCTACTTTACATTGCCATTCCGCTGCTGCTAATAACCCTACTATTCGGGACAAGCATAAACCAGGCCTCCAGGTGGCTCGAAATTCCGGGACTTGGAGTTACCGTACAAACATCCGACTTTGCCAAGTTGGCACTCGTTATGTACGTAGCGCGAATGCTATCGCTAAGGCAAAACGACCTAAACGATCTAAAGAAAACATTCCTCCCTATTGTTTTACCCATTACCATTGTTTGCTCGCTTATTATGCCAGCAAACTTTTCTACCGCGGCGCTACTGGCTGCAACCTGCTGGTTGCTAATGTTTATAGGTCGTATAAACCTTAAGCACCTACTTGGCTTTACGGGCCTGGGAGTTCTCGTAATCGGACTATTTATTTTCATCGCACTTAAAACTGATTCCATAAGCCGTGTTCAAACGTGGAAAAATCGTATCGAGAACTACTCATCGGGCGAGCGAAGCGATAACTACCAGGCTCAACAATCAAAAATTGCAATTGCAACAGGCGGCCTAGTGGGTAAAGGCCCCGGAAATAGTACCCAACGAAATCTACTGCCTCACCCCTATTCCGACTTTATATACGCAATAATAATAGAGGAATACGGAATGTTTGGAGGCGTTACTGTACTACTTTTATACCTAATACTACTTTACCGCACTGGGCTTATTGTTAAAAAAGCCCGACGAACCTTCCCCGCACTATTGGCAATGGGGCTAACCCTAATGCTGGTGTTTCAGGCCATGATAAACATGGCGGTAGCGGTAAATCTTATACCCGTAACAGGGCAACCCTTACCCCTTGTGAGCATGGGCGGCACCTCGCTCATTTTCACTAGCGCATCATTCGGAATACTATTAAGCATTAGCAGAAGTCAAAATAAGGAGGAACTATTCGATGGAGAAGAAGCAGCTAAGGGCGATTATTAGCGGCGGTGGAACAGGGGGCCACATATTCCCCGCTATTGCTATTGCCAATGAGCTAAAACAGATTGAGCCCAATACCGAAATCCTATTTGTAGGTGCTGAGGGACGCATGGAGATGGAAAAAGTTCCAGCGGCTGGCTACCAAATAAAGGGATTACCGGTGGTGGGTTTTCAACGCAAGATCTCGGCTAAAAACCTAGCATTTCCATTTAAGCTAATGCAAAGCATGAACATGGCAAGGAGGATTGTAAAAAACTTTAAACCCGATGTGGCTATTGGCGTTGGTGGCTATGCTAGCGGTCCCGTACTTAAGGTTGCTCAACAAATGAAAATCCCTACGCTTATACAGGAACAAAACTCGCACGCAGGGGTTACCAATAAGCTGTTGGCAAAAAAAGCCAATGCCATTTGCGTTGCGTACGAAAATATGGAACAGTATTTTCCTGCAGAAAAAATAACCATAACCGGAAACCCAATACGACAAGGATTAAATAACATTACACCAAAATCGGATGAGGCAAAGGAGTTTTTCAACATTCAAAACACAGGCAAGGTGATACTTGTTGTAGGCGGAAGTTTAGGGGCCAAATCGATAAATCATAGCCTGTTAAACAATATTGAACAGATTACAAATCAGAAAGATGTAACCTTAATTTGGCAAACCGGCAAATTTTATTTTGACGAAATAACAGAAAGCCTAAAAGATAAAAAAACGGATAACGTTAGGGTGCTCGATTTTATTAGCCGCATGGATTTAGCCTACTCAATTGCCGATTTGGTAATATCAAGAGCAGGTGCCTGCACCATATCGGAGCTATGCTTAGTGGGCAAACCTACCATATTGGTGCCCTCGCCAAACGTGGCCGAAGACCACCAAACCATGAATGCCAAAGCGTTGGCACAAAAAGATGCGGCCATAATGGTAAAAGACGCCGATGCGCAGAACTCGCTTGTTAGCACTGCCATAAATACCATACAAAACGATAACAAGCTAGCCGTTTTAGCAAAAAACATAGGCAACATGGCGCTACCAGATGCTGCTAATAGTATTGCTAAAATAGTTTTAAATCTTACAAAAAAGTAAACAGAAGAATACAGTAGTATTTTATAAACAATATGAACACGCTCACTAAGAACATAAAACAGGTTTACCTAATTGGCATTGGGGGCATTGGCATGAGTGCCCTTGCACGGTATTATGCCAATATAAAATTAACTGTTGCTGGTTACGACCTAACCCCGTCGAGCCTCACAAAGAAGTTAGTAAGCGAGGGTATTGCTGTGCAATTTGACGACAACACCAACATTATACCAACACCCTTTATAAATACTCCACAGCAAACCCTTGTTGTATACACCCCTGCAATACCTACAACCAATAACCTACTTCAATATTTCAGAAACAATAGCTATAGAGTACTAAAAAGAGCCGAAGCGCTCGGGCTAATTTCCGAAGATTACCAAACTGCAGCCGTTGCGGGCACCCATGGAAAAACAAGCACATCTACTCTGTTGGCTCATATCCTAAACCAAACTAGCGAGGGCTGTAACGCATTTGTGGGAGGCATATCTAAAAACTTTGCAAGCAACGTGCTGTTAAATAGCAATAGCAACCGTTTGGTTGTTGAAGCCGATGAGTACGATCGTAGCTTCCTAAATCTTAAGCCCAATGTGGCGATTATTACCTCAATCGATGCTGACCATCTCGACATTTACAATACGCATAATGAGGTTAAAAGGGCCTTTTCCTCATTCATTTCAAATATTAAAAACGGGGGTAATCTGATAATCAAAAGCGATATCAAAAGTATTGCAGATGGTTGCCAAAACATAAAAGTATACACCTACTCGATAGATGAAAAGGCCGACTTTTACCCAAGCGAGCTAACGAACAAGAACGGGATTTACACGTTTAATTTAGCTACTCCGTTCGGAGTAATTAAAAACTTAACGCTTGGGGTACCTGGCAAGTTCAACGTCGAAAATTCGATTGCAGCCTCGGCTGCCGCTGTGCTTTGGGGTATCAACGAGCAAAACCTTAAAGAGGGGCTTAGCTCGTTTAAAGGTATTTCTAGACGATTCGACTTACAGCATCAAGGAAAATCAATTTTTATTGATGATTATGCACATCATCCAACCGAGATAAAAGCGGCAATTGCATCGCTAAAAGAGATGTTCCCCAAAAGGCGAATAGCTGGAGTTTTTCAACCACACCTGTACTCACGTACCCGCGATTTCGCTGCTGACTTTGCCAAAAGCCTTAGTCTACTCGACGAGCTAATTTTGCTAGATATCTATCCGGCACGCGAGCAACCAATTCCGGGTGTAACATCTAAAATTATATTCGATAAGGTACAATGCAAGAGCAAAAAGCTTTGCAGTACCCACGAACTAATAGATGTACTAAATGACACAGAAATTGATATTTTAATCACAATGGGTGCTGGAAATATTGACCGAGAAGTACCCAAAATTGTAGAACTACTAAAACAGAAAGAACAATAAAATGAAGGCTTGGAAATCGGCATTATGGAACTTAACTAAGTGGCTGCTAGTAGCTGCCTATCTGATTACGTCCCTAAACTTTGTGGGAAAACGTTCAGATCAGGTTACCTGCTCGTCAATTAGTATAAACATTGCCGACAGCCTAGACAATGCATTTATCACAACAGAAGAGGTACTCAAAAAAATTGAACGCGAACATGCTAATTTAATTGGGATACCCATATCGATGATAAATACCCATGCCATTGAGCAGCAAATTACAACCATGCAAGGCGTAAAAAGAGCCGAAGCATATAAAACTAATAACGGGGTGCTAAGCATAGATATAGAACAGCGGAAACCTGTTATGCGCATCATTAACCGGTACGGTAAAAGCTACTATATCGATATCGAGGGGCGAATTTTACCCCTATCAAACAGCTTCACATCACACGTTCTGGTAATAAATGGCAATATAACCGAGCCATTTGAAATTAAACCCGATATCAATATAATGAGCTGGGGAAAACAACCAGCAGAGGATGAGCCCTTTATATGTCAACTTTACACATTCGCAAAGTTCGTAACAAGCCACCCTTTTTGGAACGCCCAGATAACACAAGTTTATGTTAACAATGAACAGAATATTGAATTAATACCCAGAGTAGGCCCCCACACAATAATTTTTGGCGATTTGGCCAACTACGAAAAAAAGCTCGCAAAGCTAAAACTGTTTTACCAAAGCGCTCTTCCGGAGGAGGGGTGGAACAAATACACACAAATAAATCTTAGGTATAGTAATCAAGTTGTATGTACTAAACGATAATATTATGACACAGCAAAACGAGTATCTAGCATCAATCGACCTTGGAACGACTAAGGTTGTAACCACTATTGGAAAGAAGAACCCTAACGGAAAGCTACAGATTGTAGCACACAGCAAAACGGCATCAACAGGTATAAAACGTGGTGTTATTTTAAATATCGAAGAAACGATTAGCGCAATACAACGCACGGTTGAAGATGTACAGATGAAATCGGGAATTGTTTTCGACGATGTTTTTGTTGGGATTGCCGGACAGCATATTCGGAGCTTAAAAAACCGTGGCAGCATAAACCTTAAACCCAATCAGGACTTTATAACCATTGAGAATGTTAACGAGATGGTTGATGACATGTACAAGATTCCAACCGAAATTGGGGAGGAGATTTTACATGTGCTACCACAGAATTTTATTGTCGATAACGAGGGGGGCATAAAAAACCCCGTTGGCATGTCGGGACAACGACTCGAAGCCAATTTTAATATTGTTATTGGGCAAACGGGGTCGGCAAAAAACATTGAGAAATGTGTTAATCGGGTCGATTTAACTGTAAACGAGCTGATACTTGAGCCCCTTGCATCGGCCGAGGCCGTTCTTACCGAAGATGAGAAGGAGGCTGGAGTAGTACTAGTTGATATAGGTGGCGGTACAACCGACATCGCCATATTTTACGATGGCATTGTGCGCCACACAGCCGTTATCCCATTTGGGGGGAATGTTATAACCAACGACATCAAGGAGGGTTGCTCCATTTTACAAAGACAAGCCGAACAGCTTAAGGTGCAATTTGGCTCTGCTCTAGGTGATATTGCCCCAGAAGATAAAATTGTTACAATCCCTGGCATAAGCGGACGGGAGCCTAAAGAAATTTCATTTAAAAGTCTAGCCTACATCATCCAAAGCCGAATGGAAGAGATTATAGACTACGCTACATTCGAAATAGAAAACTCGGGCTACGCCGAAAAACTTAGCGCAGGCATAGTGCTTACCGGTGGGGGGTCACTACTTAATCACCTTTCACAGCTGGTTAAATTCAAAACGGGCTACGATGTTCGAATTGGCTACCCCAACGAGCATCTTACAGCCGATGTTAATGAGGATATAAATTCACCTGCTTTTTCCACCTCAATTGGGCTGATTTTAAAAGGATTTGAACAGCTCGAAACCTACAAAAGGCTCAGTAACGACACCCAAAAAGAGAACCAAACAGGAGGCAAAAAAAAGGTAGAATCTAAAGATGTAAGGAGAAGCACGATAATAGATAAATTCAAGAATAAAATTACAGAGTTTTTCGAAGAGAATGATACGGCTATGTAAAGCAAGCCGACCAAACGACTAGAAACCTGAAAAAAACATTGCCATGAACGAAGAGCTAATACCATTCGATTTACCAACCTACAAAAAATCAATTATTAAAGTAATTGGAGTAGGAGGTGGAGGAAACAATGCCATAAACCACATGTTTAAACAGGGCATTAAGGACGTTGATTTTATTGTTTGTAATACCGATGGACAAGCCCTTGAGAACAGCCCAGTACAAAATAAAATACAGCTAGGCGCATCACTAACCGAGGGACGTGGCGCCGGAAATAAACCAGAAGTTGGACAACAAGCAGCCATTGAGAATATTCAGGACGTAATAGACATGCTATCCGATGGCACTAAAATGGTGTTTGTTACTGCTGGTATGGGAGGTGGAACTGGGACAGGAGCAACACCAGTTATCGCAAAAGCTGCAAAGGAGCTAGGACTACTAACGGTTGGCATTGTAACAATTCCATTCCGAAACGAGGGAAAAAGGCGTATAGCTCAGGCTATGGAAGGAATTGAAGAACTCGAAAAGCATGTGGACTCCCTACTAGTTATCAACAACGAAAAAATTCGCGAGATATATGGCGACCTAAGGTTATCCGAAGCATTCTCGAGAGCCGACAATGTGCTAGCCACTGCGGCAAAAGGAATTGCTGAAATTATAACCGTTCACGGTTTTATTAACGTTGACTTTGCTGATGTTGAAACTGTTATGACCAATAGCGGCGTGGCCATTATGGGATCGGCCACGGCATCGGGCGAAAACCGAGCGGTAAATGCCATTGAGGAAGCCCTATCATCGCCGCTACTGAACAATAACGACATATCGGGAGCGCAAAACATTCTGCTTAACATAACCTCGGGCAACAACGAGGTTACCATGGACGAAATTGGTCAGATTACCGACTATATTCAGAACGCTGCGGGCGACGATGCCGATTTGATTTGGGGTAACGGAACCGACAAAAAATTAGACGAAGAGCTGAACGTAACGGTTATTGCAACTGGCTTTGGTTCCAACAGCATACCAGAGCTGTATACCCGCAAAAAAAAGGTCGATATCATTCCGCTTGATGGAGAGACATCAACCAATAGAGAGGTAAAACAGCCCCTAATCGAGGTAAAACAAAAGCCGGCAGCCCCACCCAAAAAAGAGAAAAGCAATTCAAATAAGTTCCAAAGGGTAATTGAATTCGATCCGATAAACGAGAATAAGTTTTTTGATTTGAGCCACAAAACAGACGAAGACGAGCTCGACTTTCAGGTTTCAACCGCAAGCCGAACAACAAAAAAAGATCCAGCTAAGGAGGAACACGTGAGCCGGTCAAAATCTACACCAGTCCCAAGCAAAGAAAAGTTCGACGAAATTGAAAAAGTACCAGCATATAAGCGTAAAAACATAAAAATTGACGATTCTGAAATTTCAAAGAAACCTAACGTGTCGAGATTCACACTAAACCAAGAGGATGGCGATATCTTCCTTCGAAACGATAACGCTTATCTGCACGACAACGTGGATTAGCCGTAAGGCTTTAGTCGCTATCAGAGGCAGCAATTATTTGGATGAATAATTGGGATTAAGCTATTTCCTCACATTTTAATGAGGTAACTGCCCACAACGTTCTACACCATAAAAACCATAGTAAAAAAGTGGCAAATGCTACCCGCCAGAACAAACAGATGAAAAACACCATGACCAAAGGCTATATCGCGCCTTATGTAGAAGAAAATACCTGCCGAGTAGGCGAACACTCCACACAGAAGAAAAACAAGCGAAACGGTCGGTAAATTGCGCACAATGGGGCCAATTGCCATTAGAAACATAAACCCCATTGCCGCATAAAGAGCTGTTGAAAGAACTCGTAATTTTTGCGTATAAAACCACTTTTTAAAAGCAATCCCTGCTAAGGCTAAACCCCATATAATGCCGAATAGCGTCCAACCCAAAGGCCCCCTAATTGCCACTAGCGTTAATGGTGTGTAGGTGGCAGCAATTAAAACGTATATGGCTGAATGATCAAAAGTGTTTAAATGGTACTTACGACGCGGATTTTTAGCTCCGTGAAATAGTGTCGATGCAATGTATAACGTTATCATCCCTGCACCAAAAATGCTAAAGCTTACAATATGCCATACATCACCATGTAGCACGGCACGGGTTACAATAATAGCGGTACACGCAATAGCGATAAGGACACCCACACCATGCGATACGCTATTAAATATCTCCTCATGTTTTTTAAGGTTGCTGCTTTTTTGCCTCATTGTTAAAAATAGGTTTAAATAGAAATTACCAGCGTTTCACCCCCCCCAGCAACGCTACCGCACGATTGTATCGTGTGGTATTTGCAATACAGCTGCTTAACTATCAAATCACTACTACACGATTGACTTTGCCGAACTCGCCAAAGAACAACTCGGTTGTATCGTATCGTCGCACCGCTACCGCACGATTGTATCGTGTGGTATTTGTAAGTTATTGCCACACGATGCAATCGTGCGGCAGCAATCGTTCAGCAGCGTAGATTTAAAAAAACTGAGAAGGCGTTTGCACACACCTTCCCAGCTATAATTTATATTACTCGAGAAGGTTATATTCCCACAATGGTAAAGTCAACCCTTCGGTTTTTCGCCCTACCCTCGGCCGTTCGGTTACTAGCCTTAGGCTTGGTAAACCAATAACCTTTTGAAACAATCCTCTCGGGAGGTAAACCCTGCTGAATACCATACTCGGCAACCGCACGAGCCCTCGCCTCGGATAATCGTTTATTTACCGATACCGATCCAGTATTATCCGTATGCCCACCAATCTCAACCCGAACATTTGGGTACTCGTTAAGGAACTGAACCAAGGCTGCCAATGATCTATACGACTGGGGTTTAAGCTCATTACGACCTGTCTCAAAGTAAATATGTTCAATATCAATTGACTGCCCAACCTCAATGGGTGTTACGTAGAAATTACGAACAATTTTTGTCATTGGGGTTGCTTCAGTTAAATCAACCGGTTCAAACTTGTTATAGAAATTGTATACGTTAGGCGTTAAATCGTAATTAAAACCAACGGGGAGTTTTAATGTGTACGTAGCGTTCTTACTGTCATAAACAAAAGCGGGTGTCTCAACACCATTTACCCTCATCGTAACATGGTACCCCTCCTCAAGCATCTTACCTGTTTTAGTATTAATTACCTTTCCATTAAGCGTAACCATATTCGCATCGGCACGTTCGGCAAATAGATTTTGGGGCACTTCGGCAAAACGTGTGTACGAAGTTAAATCAATCTGATTGTCAATGGTTCTATAATTCTCCGCCTTAACACCCACCACATGATTTTGACCATAGGGCAATCGTAATTCAAAATCGGCTGTAACAGGATCTATCAGAACGGTATCGACCTCCTGGCCATTAATAATAAGGGTGGGGTTCGATTGCGCTGTTACTGGAGTTAACGAGTTATTATCGAGCACCTTGCCCTTTATCAACACCCATGGGTGTGGCGTAACCTTAACCAAAATATCCTTCTCAACATACTGAGTTTGGGTACTCACATCCACCACCTCAACCGACGAGGTAAAGTTGTTTACACTAGCCGAAAAGGCATACTTGCTGCCCAAGGGGAGCAGCGCTTGGAATGCGCTAGAGAACTTATCGTAAACTATCGAGTCGGATGGTAAACCATTAATTTCGATCGTTGCTCCATAGCTACCCGACAGCACCTCGTTGGTATGGGTATCAACAATTTTTCCCTTAACCTGAACAAATGGTATAGACGAGAAGTAAATATTCTGCTTCGATTCGGTGTACTCCCTAACATTACGCAAATCGATATCAAACGAAATACCATTCCATTTTTCCATAGCTGGTTGAATTGTGTAATAATCACCCAGCGGAAGCAACGCTTCGTAGGATGCCGAAGTTTTATCAAGGCTAAACCCCTCAAAATCTTCGCCATTTACAAGTACAGAATAGGTAGTATCCTCTATCATTAAGGTCTGATCGGCCTGATTTAAAACCAAACCAGAAAGCTTTAGGTATGGATTTTCTTCAAAGAACTTAACCCTAAAAATATCCGACTTCCCAAACGAGTTGGTTGTTGAAGCATAGTATCCCCAACTTTCAGTAGCATTCATTGTAAAGTGGGAATCCCAATTTGGGGTATTTATGGTATCGGTAACAATTTGGGGCGCACCCCATTCCCTAAAATCGGGGGCAGGGTTGTCGGCATAGTATATATTATTGCCTCCTCTCCCCCTGCTATAGTCACCCGAAAAGTACAACCGGCTTTTATCAGCTGTAAGGTACGGAGACTCTATGGTTCGAGGATTCATAGCATTTCCTTTGCCTCCATGAACAGCTTTAGGAGGTAAATACACATTATCCTTCTTCCTTTTCGATACGTATAAAGATAGGCGTTGGCTATTAGGATGTGCTGAGAAAGTTATAAAAATGTACTCCCTATCGGGGGTCATATAGGCAGAAACTGTTTTACCCTTATTAATTCGCTTAAAGCGCTTCACCTTAACTGGTTCGGGAACACTCCAGCTGCCGTTATCAAGCTTCTTAATAATTGAAAAACCTCTGGTAACCCATAGGGTGCCTCGCCTATTAAACCGACCAAGTAGTAAATATGATTGCCCATCACCCAGCGCCGATAGGATGGCATTATGCTGTCCAATATTCACCGTGTTTGGCAAACGCTCAGCCACTCCCCAAGTGCCATCGGTTTGAAGTGAAGAGAACCATATATCCTGACTATCGCTATCGCCAAATTGGTTGCTCGGGTGGTTAGCTCTGCTAAAGAAAAGAGTACTTCCATCTCTCGAAAGCACGGGGTTAATCTCTGCATACTCACTGTTTACATTTTCCCCAAGGTTTTGGGGCTCAAACGATGTTTGTCCACTTACATGGATTATAGCATGCAAAAGAACAGCAACCATTGTTATTCTTAAAAAAATCTTATTCATAGGAACTTGCTTCAATATTATTTCTCATTTTAAGCGTTTACTTGTAGGGTAAACCTTGCGGTTTTTTAACCCATCCAATCACGATATTTAGTCCCACCCTAACATTCATATTGGTAAAGGTTAGTGGGTCAACAAGAGGAGAATAAAGGTTGTCCGCTACAACATATAGCTGGAATGGGCCAGGTTTAACAAGGAGACCGAAGCCAATATTAGAAATGGTTCGTTGATTCATTGAGGCCGATAGCGCTATATTTAACATACGCCCTAAACCTTGGTTAAAGCCTAACGTAAAAGCTGGATAAAACCCTCGATTAACCACCCCATAAAAACTGGCATTAACTTGGGTACGCTGAGCTAACTGGTATGTTGCCGAAAGATAAAGCTTGGTATGCAACCAGGTTGCATAGCTAACCTGATGCCCCTCTTCGGCTGCAAAATTACTTGCGAAACCATCGACCAACGATTGGACAGAAAATTCGTCACCATTTAACATATCTCCCAACGCATCAACCCCCTTAAAATCCGACTCCCCTCTAGCACTATACTGCTTGGTACTATCGCTCCATGAAATAAAGCCCAAGTCGCTAAATGCGAAAGAGAAAGTAAATCGCGAATCGTACTTATACGAAGCACCCGCGCTAAGCGCAAAGCCAGGGTTTCTGAAACGACTTAAATAGTTTGCTGTATAGTTTGTCTTCATAAACTCTTTGAAGTCTGAAAAACTGCTAATATCTGTTTCATCAAAAACCCCAAACTGGCTAAAATTGATATTGGCCAACGAATCGCCAGGCAAACCCGAGGTCCTCAAAACGGCATCGGCATCAGTGGTCATCGAGTACATATCATCAGTTATTGTAACGCTAAGGTTATTGGGCTTAAGGTAAACATTGGTTAAACCGTGCAATAAGCTTGCCCTGGCACCAAAAACCCATTTACCTCGCTGGGTCGAAGCACCTACGGTATGCTCACGGTACAATACGCCATTAACCCCCATCGGGGTTAAATCCATGGGTTTATCTATATACTGCTCATTCCCCATTATGGCTAGACTAACCAATGATTTAGGATAGAATAAAGACAGCTGATGATTTTGCCTCGTACCATACCAAATATCCCAGTTTTGGATGCGAACCTTAACATGCAGCAGGTCAACCCCAGCATTAAGGTAAAGCAAGTTTCGATTACGCAGCTGGCTTTCGAGATTAGCTGGCGATATAGAAAGCGTATTATCAGCTATACTTAAAAAACGATGCGGGATAAACCCGTTACTAATAATCTGGAATTGAAACGATGATAACCCAGGCAACCCTATACTTACGGAATGCTCAGTTTGTACGGCTGGATTAAGGTAGGTGTTCTGAAAAATATTACCCATAAACGGTAGGGTTAGTTCCGACTGGGCAAAACCACTTATAGTACCCGTAAACATTATTATTATAAAGGCTACTCTTTTCACAATTTCCTTTTTCTTAATTAGTATTCGGTTTAGGTAAATGTTTTATCTGTTTAGCTCTCTATCAATAAGTTAAACTTAAGGGCTATCTGTACGTCAAGACGGTGCGAAGCTTTAAACAGCACTTCAGGCATGTCGTCAGTTCCGGTATCAAGAAGCAGCTTTAAGCGCATTTGCGAAGCTTTAGATACCTTGTCGTACTTCTCCCTATTCATTTTAATACTGGTTGCCTTTTCAATCGGGTTCAATGGTAATCCTTCACTATCGATGTTTGGACTCTGTATAATATTTTCAACCATCACATCGTTAAACAATGAGTCTATAGCAGTTCCGCCATCATCAACAAAAAGCACTTGCAAGCCAAAGGTAAGAGGTATTTGGTTAATAGTTTTCAACTTCACCTCTATATCATAATCAAAATCTGAAAACCCTGGAATGGTGTCAATTACGGGCCATGAAAAATCACTGATATCCTTTTCAAACTTCAAATTTTTTATACTACCTGCCAGAGGCACCTCAATATCAAAAGCGATATCAAAAAAACTTGTATCTTTCACAAAGAAGCTATGCGGATCTTCAATAAAATCCTGGTAATCGCCTAGTAAAAAATGGCCCTCGAGTATAACCTCGACGGGAACAAATGACAAAACATCCTCAAGGTTTGAATTGTCTGAATTTAAAATAAAAAGCTGCTGAACATAGGGGTCTGACGAGGTTGCATAAGAGAAGTAATTCTTGTTACCTTCGCCCAAAAGTAGCGTATTATCGGATAAAACACCCTCGTTTATGAGTTCACGAGTTTCGTTACTACTGTTTCTGAACGTAAAATGCGACAGCTCAGCCGATGCCGGAACACCGAAGCTTGTACCCAAACTAAGGGCAATGCTAGGGTCAGAAAAATATATTTCGCCATCAACCATTGAGGTAAAAGCACTTAAATCTAGCGTATCGGCGGGTAACGGGACCTCGTAATTTATTAGGCCTATAATCTCTTCAAACTCAACATCAGAAATGTGAATATTGTTTATAACCGTACCCGTAGTAGTTCCGTCCGACCTAACAGTGGTAGCCCATGAGAATATATTATACAATGGCAAACCCGATTCTTCATCCTCCGCTTCAAGCAAAAGGGTAGCACCAGCCAAATCGAGGGTAACTATATCCTCAAAACTATCGGGTGCCCAGTTAGAAATAAAAAACACGCTGTCGGAAAACTGAGGGTCGGGAATGGTTAAGGAATGGATTATTGTTTCCATTTCCATTCCATCGTCGAGAACATCTCGTACAAACTCTACGGTAAGCGTTCCCGCTTTTATTTTTACCAGCCTAATTTCCGAATCATTTTCGATGATTGTGTAATTTTTAAAATACCTCTCAAATGCAACTCCCGTTGGAGCCAAATCTAGCGTTCCGCTAAAAGAGTTATCGGGCACATTAAAATCATCGAGATCCAGATCTATATTTACCTCTTCCTTAAATACAAGAAAGACGCTATCGTTTCGCACCTCTACAAATACTGAGGAATCCAGAGCACTCAACAAATCGTTTATCGCCACACTAGAGCTGATTAACGGAAATCCATATACTGGATTCATTGAATCAATCTGTACTTCTTCAATATTCCGGTAATCATCAAGGTAACAGCCTGTAAACATGAAAGAGATGACCACTGAGGTAAGAATTACTTTAACTTTTTTCACTTTGTACGGCTTTGATTAGTAATAATTTGCTAAAAACAGTTTACGACAAGTATAAAAAAACGATTGGTAACTATAAGCGGAAGCATCATAAACTATTGGAACATCTTTCCACAAAGATATTGAAGAAATCGTAAAAATCAATCGTTAAACTAATCCAATTCAGATAAAACAAATAGGTTACCCTGTAATAGCAATCGCATTCAAATACTTTTTATAACCCCAGCTATTGGTTCGAATAATTGCTGTAACTGATAGCGACAAGGTTTCACAACAAGTTTGATGAATAATCCGGGCTAGTATTCTGATAGAATAAAATACTTTGCTGGCACTCGGATTGCTGTTTTTTTAATGTTTTTCTTAACAATACCCGACAATGCCTATTTATAACGTTTTTTTTTATATATTAGCGTGAATTACAGCAGGCAAATAATAAGTCTACAACATATTAACTACCAATTAAGCAGCAAGTTAAACAGTTCTCATTTTAATTAAATAAAAGTATTAGGCATGAACATAGCCAATAGAATTCTGAAGATTTTTTCATCTTCTAAAACCGATAACACTTCCTCAGAGCACGAGATGCAGTTACAGGCGATGAGAGTTTCTTTCTCAATTACCACATTGTTTTTCATAACATTAGCCGCTTTTCTATTTGCAACATCGCAAATTATTTATGGCATAATAAGTCTGTGCATTGCCGTTTTAGCAATCATTTCAATGGTAGTATCAGCAAAAAAAATTCTTAGCTCAATTTATCTTCACGTATATACAGTAGCTTCTAGCTTAGGTTTTGTGCTCTTAATAGGCATAAAAACGATACCCGTTGTAGGTATGATTGGACTTGGGCTACTTCCGTTAATTACTATGGCCGCACTAGGATTAAAAAAAGGCACTTACTACGCACTTTTCGTTGTGCTAATATATATAATCGCCATGTTTATACCTTTTGGTTTTCTTGCCGAATTCCAAAACACGGGCCTTTCGTACCAGATATTGTCAATAATTTTATTCGCTGCTGTTCTAATTTTTGTTACGCTACACGACACCATTAGGACTAACCAAATACGTAAAAAAGAAAAAGAACACCTCGATCTAAAAAACTCGCTAAAGCTTAAAGAGGATTTTATCGCTAACCTCTCACACCAAATTCGCACACCCCTCAATAACATTATGGTTGTAGCCGATATTTTAGAAGGCATTTCAGACAACGAGAAACAAAAAGATATGATTGATACGATACATGCTTCAACTAACAATCTGGTTAACGTGGTAAATAGCATGGTAGAAATATCAAATATTGATATAAAAGAGAGGGACAGTGTTAACATAAACTTTAACCTGCGAAAAACCATTAGCAGCACAATCAAGCTATTCTCAACCCTAAGCTCGAGTCAAACGGCTTTCAGCCTAAAAATTGACGAATCGGTACCAGAAAATCTTATTGGCGACCCGGTTCGAATTAAACAAATACTCCTAAACTTAATTGAAAGCATACTTAAAAATCGCAGCAGTAGCAAGTTAAACATAAAAATCATTATAAAAAAAGTAAAAGAAACCAAGGACTCCATTGGCCTACTTGTTGAACTTAGAAGCGACAAACCAATACTTCTTCCCCTTAATGAGAACCATAATCTTTTTGTTACTAACGAATCGGCGCTAACATCGGCAAGCACCCAAATGTATATCGACCTGCTGGAGCTGTCAATTACTCAAAAATTGATTGAAAGTAATCAAGGAAAACTAAGCGTTACCCTTAGTGCCGAAGATGCTGTTTTCTCGTTCCCCTACACTTTAAACATAGACTCGGGCGAACCGATGGTTAAGGAGATTAAATCCAAGCCAAAGCAATCGACAGAAACAGATGATTTGATGCCCAAGCCCACAGCGGTTGAACTTGAAAACGCCAGCGTTTTACTTGTTGAGGACAACCTGATAAACCAAAAGATTGTGGTTTTAAGCCTGAAAAAACTTGTAAAAAACATTGAAATTGCCAATAACGGCAAGGAGGCGCTAGACCGTTTTGGAACCAGCCGTTTCGATATAATCCTAATGGATATCCAGATGCCAATAATGAATGGTATTGTGGCAACCAAAAAAATTCGTGAAATTGAATCCAATTCCAACTTCCACATCCCTATTATTGCAATAACAGCCAACGCTTTACTAGGCGACAAAGAGGAATGCCTGGCTGCAGGTATGGATGACTATATTAGCAAGCCTTTTCAAATTGAGATTCTTATTCAGAAAATGAAAAAGTTACTTGGCGACCAAAGCTGAGCTACATTCTTAGCTTTCGGTCCATCCCAATTATATTTGCAGTAAAATCATTTTTTCACCATTCACCTGCTTGTGCATTAAATTGACCTACACGTTGTTAAATCTTCGTCAAGGATAACCCCAACAGCGACTAACCATCACAACCAATTTTGTTACCCAAAATTGGGCTCCTCTATATCGGGGTAAGTCGCATTTGCATTTATCTTAAAAAAAATTAACGAATAGTGCGCGGACTAGGATGCTCTTCCCAAAAGTTGCATTTATCTTGTTGAGCCTATGAGCTAAAAACTATCCTACGTAAAAAGTATAGCCCGAAAAGTTCAGCTAACCTCTTGAAAAGTAAGTAATAAATTACTCCACGCTTAATTTTACACCCTGGCAATTTGATACGCCAAAAACGTAATCGTTAATAACACCTAAATTGAGCGATTCATAATTCCACTGTTTCTTTTCTTCTCGCTTGGCTCAAAAAATTAGTTGATTTTTAAGGACGGGATTGTGAAAATAATTCTTTTCTCTGGTTTAGGGTATTTTTTCTT
>JAQVYY010000098.1 GCA_028708425.1 Bacteroidales bacterium | reverse complement strand
GAAAGACTTTCCCATTGGTAAAAATGCTAGGAAGGCCATTCAGGAATACATGGAGAATGTTGAAACTGAAAGTGAATTGCCACTGTTCCAGTCCAAGAAAGGAAATGGAGCTATCACAAGGGTACAGGCTTACAGAATATTGAATGAAGCTGCCAGAACTGTTGGTATCAGAAGGCCGCTGAACAAGGTAATGCTTGTGCGCAAAATACCCCTGGCGTACATGTGGTTTAACCTTCCTGCTACAAAAGCAAATGGTGAAGAAATTCTGCGAATGAGAAGCTTAGTGAGTAAACGAATAACAGTCAGCTTGATAGGAAAAGCACTGAAATTATCAAGAGATTGGAAATCCAAGGAGGAGTAATAATATTTTAGGTATTGGTTTTCTTAGACGTCTGAATTTTCTCAAGACAATCTTTATCCATAATGTTACTAATAATTCACCATAGCATTCTCCATAATCTCAACCCTAAAGATAAAAACATTTAGGGTATGTCAAAAAATCGTCAGCACCTAAAAGTATCCATAAACTGATGAATTTGGATTTGACAATGTAGCATTTGCAATGCTTTAAGTAGGCCTAGTGTTTCCACGCGCCTCCACCATATGATAACGAACAGTCAATAGAAAGCATTCTTTTGGTTGCTTTCAAAATTTTAAAAATATGAATATTCCCGGCCAAGTTCCATAGAATGATTGGATCAATATCCAAAACCTATATGTAAAATCGTAGAATTTATCTAAAAGCGTCTTCAGTAACTTGATCATGTGTAATATCAAGTTTTTTCTTAATAATATGTGTTTTTATGGTACACTTAATCGTGTAAGACAAAATCATCCGGTAGGGAAGCTTATAATCGGTGACATTTCAAATGAGATGTAAAGAAACGAACTATTAACTTGTTAGGCATGATAAACCATATGAGTGAATTGCATATAAAAAATCATTTTGTGCCAGAGTGTTATTTAAAAAGATGAGCAGATTCTAATCATCAGATTTGTCTTTATCGTACACTTGTTAGTCATGACACCGTTCCTGTATGGAAGAAATGCTCTGTTGCTGCAATTGCTTACCATAAACACTTGTATACCCGTATGGTATCAGGGGAAGAATCAGACGAATTTGAAAGGTGGTTAGACAGCGAGTATGAAACCCCTGCCAACAGAGCTCTTGAGAAAGTTGTATCAAACCAGAGGCTGACTGTTAATGATTGGCAAGTATTGATAAAATTTCTTGCTGCACAAGATGTTAGAACTCCTGCAAGGTTATATGAACATTTGAAACGTAGCAGGGAATCACTACAGGAAGCATTAGAAAACACATTACAAGTGCTGAAAGAAAAACTTGAATGTGATGAAAAAATTGATGGTGCTAACCTTAAAGTAACTAATCAAACAGCTTCTCTCTTGCCGCTGAGAGTGACAACGGAATCTTCTTCAGGTGAGAAAGAAGTAACTATAAAAGCAGAAACATATATAGGCCGAGGCACGTGGCTTTTCTCAATCAGGCATTTGCTTGAGAATACGTTTAAAGTTTTGCTTAATCATAAATGGACAATTGTTAAACCTGCAAAGGGTTTTAAATGGTTTACTAGCGACAATCCAGTTGTAAAACTAAACTTCACAAATTCACAAAATTATGATCTGAAAGGCGGGTGGGGTAACCCGAAGGGTAACATTTTTTCCCAATCAGTCCCAAACATGCAATGTTTGTCCAGATAGGCGATAAACCAATGCAAAAGGGAACTATATTGTCTGTTGATAAGACAGTATTTTTTAGGAAAATCATAGCAGAAAATGCAAACAGAATGATTTTTGCAGATAGCTTCGATAATGAAAATGAGAAAATTTTACCGAGATCTGTAGATAGTATTCAATATAAAAAAGAACAAGCTGAATTAAAAAAATGGCATGATCTTAATAAACAATCAGAACTGGAATATTATAAGTAATGACCTAACCAACGGCTGCACTGGACTGCAGGGGCCGCACGTCCGTGGTAGCTTGTTAGCCAATCTGGCCCGAGCCTGAGTTATGTGCAAGTGTGACAATTACACACCTATAAGGAGATAAATGAATGGTCAAATTTAATCTCGTAAGAGAAATTCGAGAACTAAAGAACCAGCTCTCTTATTCTAAAAAATATGGCTTCTTTTTTGGGGCTGGTACATCTTGTGCTTTAGGAGTCCCCAATATAGCTACTTTGACAACAGGTGTAGAAAGCGCTCTACAAGATGACCAACAAGCTAATTTTAAGAAAATCAAAGATGAACTTGATTCTATATACCCAGACAAAACTATAAATATTGAAGACATTCTTAACCAGTTGCGGCAAATCAGATCAATAACTGGAGAAAGAGGTGATAAAAGTTATTTAGATATAAGTGGAGAA
The DNA here is from genome assembly GCA_028708425.1 of Bacteroidales bacterium. Taxonomy (GTDB): domain Bacteria; phylum Bacteroidota; class Bacteroidia; order Bacteroidales; family Tenuifilaceae; genus Perlabentimonas. The sequence continues at coordinate 1,601 of JAQVYY010000098.1, read as the reverse complement.
TTAGCAACAGATCTTGATAATGAAATTTGCAAACAAATATATGAAATAATAAGCAAAAGCGAAGAGACTGTCGATCTTTCAAATACCAAGAAATTCTTTGCTTGGTTAAATATGCAGAACAGGGACTTTTCAAAAGAAATCTTCACATCCAATTATGATTTAATTATTGAGAAATCCTTAGAGGCAATACGTACCCCATACTTTGATGGATTCGTTGGATCTTATGAACCGTTTTTCTGGCCTGAAAGTATAGATAGATTTGTAGAAAAATCAGATTTAACACAGAATTGGATTCGGCTATGGAAGATACATGGTTCTTTTAGTTGGTTTTGGAAAAAAAATAGTGATTGCAATCCTCATAATATAGTCCGCGTTGGGAAAATCTCAGACATTAAAAATTTAGATAATGAGCTTGTTATTTATCCATCTAAGGAAAAATACGATTCTTCCCAAAAACAACCATTTGTCGCTTATTTTGATCGATTCAAAAATTTCCTCTTAGGCGGAGAACGTCTTTTTATCTTTACTGGATATTCATTTTCCGATCAGCATATCAACGAAATAGCATTCAATTCACTAAGACAAAATAATCGATTATTTATTTTGGTTTTCTTTTACCAAGATTCAGAAGTGGAGGAATTATATAAGGTATCCTCGCCATTTCTAAATTTGACTGTTTTTGGACCAACTAAAGCAATTATCAACGGAACACTTGGTGAATGGGAGTATAAAGAAGACGACTTGAACCAAAATGACAAATCAGAGAGTTATTGGGATGAGACAAATAATTGTTTAAAGCTCGGCGATTTTAATCATTTCATAAATTTCCTAATCACAAACTCCGGGAAAAAAGAAAACATCGAGGTAATTGCAAGTGGACAGTGAAATAACATACCTCGGGAAAATAATTAGGGTGGACTCAAGCACTGTCGAGGTCGAGGTGTCGGATGATATCCCTTCCGCTGCACCAATAATTAATGGTCGTTTGTACAAAATTGGACAGATAGGTACTTTTGTAAAAATGCCAATGGGCAATATTACAACCTATGGAATAGTATCTTCTGTTAGCAATACCCCAGGGAAAAGTGATGAAAATATAATAGGTCAAATTGTTGGGTCTCGTTTTTTGAGTGTCCAGCTTGTTGGAGAAAAAATTGGCGATGATGATTTTGAGAAGGGCATTGGTACCTACCCAACAATTAACGATGAGGTTCACTTGGTAATTGAAAAAGACTTGTTTGACATATATGGGGGAAAAGATGCTGGCTCTATTGAAATAGGGAAACACTCTTCTTCGGATAATTTGAGTGTCTATGTTGATATCCATAAACTGATATTACGGCATTGCGCCATTTTAGGTTCAACAGGTAGTGGGAAGTCAAATACTACTGTTAGCATACTAAGAGCAATATTAAACGATTATGATGGCTCAAGAGTGATTTTAATTGACCCACATGGTGAATATGCTTCTGCCTTTCCTAGTGCAAAAGTTTTCAGAATAAATGCCCCTTCTAACCCTTTATATATCCCGTTTTGGTTGATGAATTTTGATGAATTAGCCTTTTTTCTTGTTGGTGCGAAGCCGACTGATGATCAGAGGG
>JAQVYY010000015.1 GCA_028708425.1 Bacteroidales bacterium | reverse complement strand
GATAGTTTTGTGCACCCAAATGGTGAAGTGTTATTTATTAGTTTTGACACCTTTAAATTACACATTATCAGGGTATTAAACAAACTATCTTTTATCTTTTTTTGCACAAATCGCTCAATTTAGGTAACATTAAGCTCATGAGCCAACTCGCAACCAGGGAAACCACTAATATCATTGTTAGAAATTAACTGGGCATACAACCTAAGGTACTGGCTGGCCAAAGGCATATACGACCAGTGCCACTTCTCCATCTCATAACCCGTTCTTCCTGTTTGCTGCTTATTGGTGTACACCTGACAAAAGCCAAACCTATGGGCATTTTGGCAAAGCCATTTATACTCAGCAAGCCCTCTACCGCTATCAAAATAGCTGTTCTCTAAGCTATTTAAATCAAAATCGGTACCCCAATGGTGCCTCGATGTGCTAGGCATTGCACTGAACATCAAGGTGCCCTTTGCTTTCTCAATTTTAGAACATGAATTGGGACGGGCGTTCCATTTGCGCTCCCAAATTCTTTTCTGATAATCAAAGTTTCGAGCACCCGAAATAATGAGTAAATGTACCCCATCGGCTTTTGCTGCCCCGTACATTAATCTAAAAGCTTTGTAGGTACTTTTTTCAAGATAAATTTGCTTGCTACTATGTTTGGGGCTTACTAAAACAAAGCTGGTGTCATTTCTATACTGAACTTTTCCCAGTAACAATCTGGTGTAATACGCTGTGTCAATTGGCTGTGGTTTAGGTTGATTTTGCCTTTCGTGCTGAATAGGGTTATCAACACCATTAGGTGGGTTTGAATCGCCTGCATTAACACATGTAACGAGTAGAATAGAGAAAACTGCTAACAAGAATACATGCTCTTTAATCAGGCTTTTCATCACGTTAAAATTTGATTAAACTAACCAAAAAGAGGCTTACATAAGGGTATGGCGAATACCAACAATCAGAATATCATCTACCTGGTCATTATCGCCCTTCCACTCGTTTATGCTACCCTGCAAATGTTTTTTCTGAATTTCGACCGGGTACCTATGGATATTAAGCAACAAGTGCCTAAATCTACGAAATTTAAACTTTTTACCTTCGGGTCCGCCAAATTGGTCAACATACCCATCGGTAAACATATAAACCATATCATCGTTTTGTAACGATATAACGTGACCACTAAATAACGGCTTGCTCAAATCGCCACCCGCTCCAACAGTGTTTCTATCGCCTTTAATTTCGATAATTTTACTATCCCTAATAATATATAAATTACTAAAAGCTCCTGCAAACTGAAGCTCATTCTTATGCTTATCGAGCACACAGAAGGCTACATCCATTCCATCTTTAACAGTGGGGTGACTAGAAGTTTGATCTTTAGAAAATGTATCGTGAACCCCTTTGTCGAGCATATTTAGAATTCCAGCGGCATCGTTAATGCCCAAAACGTTGGTAACATTCCGTAAAAGTTCTACCCCTATAATCGACATAAATGCGCCCGGCACGCCATGTCCGGTGCAATCAATAGCGGCAACAAAAATTTTACTCTCCGTTTCATTAATCCAATAAAAATCGCCACTAACAATGTCCTTAGGCATATAAAGAATAAAAGAATTTGGTAAAATATTACTGAAATGCTCCTCGGAGGGCATTAGAGCTTCCTGAATTCTTTTGGCATAATTAATACTATCTGTAATGCTTTTATTCTGTATGAACAGGGCCTCTTTTTGCTTTTCGATTTCGGCCATAGAAATTTCGCGCTCCTTAAGTAACCGACTTGTTCGACGCAATATACGTGTTCGTACCCTTAAAAAAACGAACAAAAGAACGACAAAAATAATTACGTAAATACCTAATGCTACTTTCGATTTCCAAAATTTCACTTTAACAATAATTCGCAGCCTTACCCCTTCGTTGTTCCACAAATTATCAGTATTAGCCCCTTTCACCCTAAAGGTATACACGCCCTCTCGCAGATTTGAAAAAGTGACCATTCGCCTATTCCCCAAAGTAATCCACTCATCTTCAAGGCCCTCCATCTTGTATTCAAATATATTTTTTTGAGGAGCTGTAAAATCTAGAGCAGCAAATTCAATATTAACTAGCGAATGATTGGGACGTAAAACAATTTCATCTCTGCCCACTACCGAAAGATGTTGCAAAATGCCAGTCCCCACTAGCTCAATGGAGGTTATTGCAATAGGCGGAATGCGATGGTTAATCACTAGCGAGTCGGGATGAAATGAATTTAGTCCTGAAATACCACCAAAAAACAACTCCCCGTTTGCTGTTTGGTAACTAGCCCCAATATTATATTCATAGCTTTGCAAACCGTCACTAACCTCGTATGAAGTTACTCTATAATCATCCTTGTCAATCTGAGCCAACCCCCAGTTGGTACTTACCCAAATATTTTTATTAATATCCTCTTCAATTGCATATATTAAATTATTAGGCAAATCATCGGCGTTGGTAAGCAGCGAAAACGTATTACTCTTTTTGTGAAATATGTTTAGTCCCGAAGGGGTTCCAATCCAGAGATTATCGTTTGAATCAATTTTTAACGAAACAATATCATTCGACGCCAATCCCCCATCAACATAATTCTCTTTTCTTTTAAATCTGGTAATTGTATTCGTTTTAAGATTAATCCTGTTTAACCCATCGAATGTTCCAACCCACAAAAACTCACTATCAAGCTCAATACAATGTATTTCGCTAGACGATAGCGATGTGGTATCGTTTGGGACATGGTAATAACTTGAAATATCGATGTAATCAAATTGGTGGAGGCCCAACCTAGAAGCTATCCACAGGTTGCCTTCATTATCCTCCTCGAAACCATATATCCTTATATTCTTAAAAAGTTGCTTTGAATCAACCCCGTAGTAGTTAAAAAAGTCGGAAAATGCCCCGGTTTTTTTATTCAAAATTTGAACCCCATCTCTAGTTCCAATAATAAGTCGTCCCTTACTTATTTCTTTAATAACATGAACATAGTCGTTGCAAATGGTGTACGGATATCCAAGATTAGTAGAGTACTTTACCACCTTGCCGGTTTGCCTATTATAAAGATGCAAACCACTACCCCATGTTCCAACCCAAATGTTAAGCGAATCTTGAACAAATACAGATGACACCATATTATTAGAAAACAGGTTTTCGCCATGCCTGTTTTTAGAATACTCTTTAAATTTTTTCCGTTTCTGATCCCATTTAACAAGGCCGATATGCGTACCTACCCAAAGAATACCCGATTCATCTTTAAGTATATGATTTAATCTCGGTGCCTGTAGCTCTTTACCTTCAAAATTGAGTACTATAGGTTTAATGGTTTTTGCTCTCGGGTTAAATTCATGTAAACCGATATCATTGCCTACCAAAAAACGTCCATCATCATCAATGAATAAATAATTTATACCAAAAGGCTTTTGCGGATTATACAAAAAACGCGAAAAACTTTGATCGTCTGGACTATATCTATTCAACCCATTTGCAGTACCAACCCATAGGTTACCAGATTGGTCTTCGATAATACTAGTAACCCTATTGCTACTTAATGTATTGTTACTGTGTTGATTATGAGCGTACCTTTCAAAGGTTTCACTGTTACGGTCAAACAGGAGCAAGCCATCCTTGGTGCCAACCCACAGGTTGTTATTCCTATCCTCAAACATGTCAAAGTCGCTAACGTCGGAATAGGAGGTAAGGCTATCGGCATAATGTGGAAACCGTAAGAAAGATTCTGAGTCGGGGTTATATAAATTTAATGCTTCCAGCGTTTTAACCCACACCCGATTTTCTTTATCAACAAAAACTTCAAAAGCCCTGTTGTCGCTCAACGAGGTTGTATCGGAATCGGAATGAAAGAAGTTTTTAAAGCAATTCGTTTTTGGATTGAATACACTTAGCCCTCTCCATGTGCCCACCCACAGATTTCCGTCAAGGTCTTCGTCGATTGAAAGGATAAAATTATTACTAATGGTGGTTTCGTTAACCGGATTGTTTTGGTAGGTTTGAAACGAATACCCATCGTACCTACTTAGGCCATCCTGGGTTCCTACCCATAAAAAACCATGCGTATCAAGATGTAAAGCAATAACATTCGACTGAGGTAAGCCCTTATCAATATTTAAAAGATCCACATCAACTTCGATGCTATATAATAACACGGCTTGCGTTAGTAGTAATCCTACCATAACAAACCGGGGTACCTTACAAAATAGAATCTTATGCTTCAAAAATTTCACTGAACAATGTCAAATTATTCTATTATTACATCATCACCAAATTGTGTGTCAAAAAAAGTTAATGATGGGGAGCTAAGTAAAGGGCCTATATTGTAATCAGCCCACTTCTGGTCAACGTATTTTATAGTTTTTTTATCGGCCGTTACCACATTTGGCCAATCTCTCGAAAAGTTATCGCTTTTATAACTTTTTCTAGTTCCATCAATAATTAAAACTTGTTCATCTGCACAGCTAACTATAAAGCAGTCGCGTGCAGGATCAACATTTCCCGACGCATACCATACAACAAGATGCATGGTATCAATAGGAATATCGTAATCAACAAAAATAACAACTTTTGGCACACTATCGCACAGTAGCTGAGCAATATCATTGGCTAAATCCCTAACAATTGACCCCTTACCCTTATCAATACTTAGCACCAAAACAGGAAACCCAAACGAATAGGGCTGGTCAGAGTAACCAAACACCAAGCGCTTTACCTTGGCGGCTATTCCGCTGCTAGGTGCTGTAGAATTGCCGCCCGTATTAATAACGCTCTCGCCTTGCTCTTCGGGAAGTTTCTCTGTTATATCAATCAGCAATTTACCTCCTACACCTGGTTGTTCGGAAGCATGGTCTAAAACATCTAAGGGCCCCTTGCCAATAAAAAAATCTGTTTTACTTTCGAAGTTCTGGGCAAAAACCTTTCCAACCGCATTCATGTCCCTAATGTCGATATCACTGCTCAGCACAACCATAATCTTATTAAACATCATTTGACCTGCTCCCCATAGCCCGTTGCCAACCTTATGAGCCTGACCGGGATACGTTTTATTGATTTTTACCAGGGCAATGTTATGAGCCACCCCTTCCTGCGGAAGAAACATATCAACCACTTCGGGTAGCATGGCAGTTTTGATGGGGCTTAAAAATATTTGCTCAGTAGCTTTAGCTATATACACATCCTCCATGGGGGGCACACCCACAACGGTTGCAGGGTATATGGCGTTTCGTTTATGGGTAATACAGGTTACATGAAACTTTGGATACCAATCGGCAAGGGAGTAAAACCCGGTATGGTCGCCAAATGGGCCTTCCCATATTAAATCTTCGCTGGTATCAACATAACCTTCTATCACAATATCTGCATCATACGGAACCTCAATGTCTACAGTGATTCCCTTAACAAGTTTAACGGTTTTTTTGCGCAGAAAGCCAGCTAGCAAATACTCATCAACATTGTCGGGCATTGGGGCTGTTGCAGCATAGGTATAAACGGGGTCGCCTCCTAAGGCAACTGCTAGAGGCATTCGCTTGCCCAATTTTTTATATTCGGCATAGTGCCTTGCACCCGTTTTATGCCTATGCCAATGCATTCCCGTTTCGTTTTCAGAAATAATTTGCATTCTATACATTCCTACATTGCGCACACCCGTATTTGGATCCTTTGTGTTAACCATGGGTAGTGTTACAAATGGGCCACCATCGTGCGGCCAGCTCTTAATTACAGGAAGGGTTGATAGGTTTGGACTGGTGTGTATAACCTGTTGGCACAAACCTTTTCCAGAAACCGATTTGGGTAACCAGCGGGCTACTTTGCGTAAGGTGGGAAGCATACGAATTTTCTCTAAAAGCGATTGCTTTGGAGAGGTTACTGCTTTAAATAATGAGTCCAGCTCAGCCGACACCTCTTTTATATCATTAATGTCAAGAGCCATCGCCATCCGTTTATCCGATCCAAAAGCGTTGGTCAGTACTGGAAAGGATGTTCCAGTATTCTCGAACAATATGGCCTTACCACCATTTGACTGTTTGCAAATCCTATCCGTTATTTCTGCTATCTCGTAAATAGGATTTACGTACTCCTTAACACGTAGGAGCTCTCCGCTAGCCTCTAGTTTACTTACAAATTGGTTAAGTCCAATATAGTCCATACACACTATTTTATAACGTGTGAAGATACAAAAAAAGGGCTCTTCGCAAAACAGAAGAGCCCTTTTTCTATCACACAGTATACTATCTTATGTACTTAAAGTCTTTACCTAAGTATCGTGCCGATGACCCGAGCATTTCCTCTATTCGGAGTAACTCGTTATACTTAGCAAGCCTATCGGAACGCGATGCTGAGCCAGTTTTAAGCTGACCAGTATTAAGGGCTACCGCCAGGTGAGCAATTATAGTATCTTCTGTTTCGCCTGAGCGATGGCTAATAACTGAGGTCATTGCATTTATATCGGCCATGCGAACCGCATTAATGGTTTCGGTTAAGGTGCCAATTTGATTCACCTTAATTAGGATGCTATTGGCCGCTTTTACCTCTATTCCTTTTTTCAGGCGATTAACATTTGTTGCAAACAAATCGTCGCCCACCAGTTGGATTTTATCTCCTAATGTCTTATTCATAAGCTTCCATCCATCCCAGTCGTCTTCGGCCATTCCATCCTCAATAGATACAATGGGGTACTTTTCAACCCAGGACTTCCAGTAATCAACCATTTGTGCAGGTGTTAACTTTTCTCCTGATGATTTATGGAGGTGGTACACATTCTCTTCAGGTAAATAGTACTCTGACGAAGCAGGGTCAAGAGCAATAAATACATCCTCTCCTGCCTTGTAACCTGCCTTTTCAATGGCCTGAAGTATAACTGTAATTGCCTCTTCGTTAGTCTTAAGATTTGGTGCAAAACCACCCTCATCGCCAACATTAGTTGAGTACCCCTGCTTTTTAAGAACAGCCTTAAGGTGGTGAAAAATTTCGGCACCCATTCGGTAGCCCTCCGAAAAGGTTGGGGCACCAATGGGCATAATCATAAATTCCTGAAAATCGATACTATTGTCAGCATGCGACCCGCCGTTTAAAATATTCATAAGAGGGATAGGGAGCGTACATGCGTTTACGCCTCCAATATACCGAAATAATGGCTGCTGGGTTACCTGAGCTGCAGCTTGGGCTACAGCAAGAGAGACACCTAGAATAGCATTTGCTCCCAGGTTTGCTTTGTTTTCAGATCCATCTAACTTGATAAGATTTTCATCAATAAGCTGTTGATCTAAAACATGCATACCCATAACCTCTTCGGCAATTGTTGTATTCACATTATTAACAGCCCTAAGTACTCCCCTACCAAGAAACCTGCTTTTATCTCCATCGCGTAGTTCAACTGCTTCGTGAATACCAGTTGAGGCACCACTAGGCACTGCTGCGCGTCCAAAATAACCCCTTTCGGTTAGCACATCTACTTCAATCGTAGGATTTCCTCTTGAGTCGAGAATTTCTCTGGCATGTACATTAATTATCTGTCCCATATTTTTTGTAATTTAAATTAATAAACATCTGTAAAATTAGAAAAAATAAGGGGTTTGCCATTAGACAAACCCCCTAGTTATTCTATATGTACGTAATTACTTACGCTTCCTTTTCTGGTGTCTCGCCTTTTGCAGGAGAATCCTTAGGTTTATCCTCTTTAGGCTTGGCCTCCTTAGGTATTTCAACAGCTGGTTCGTCTATTTTTCCTTCTACTTTTTTTGCAGCAGGTTCTTCGGCAACCGTTTCTGTATCAACTACTTTCCCGCCAGCATCTACTGAAACTGTTTTAGTTGGTGCTGATTTTGTTTTGCCCCTACGAGTTCGCCTAGCAGCTGGTTTAGCGGCCTTAGAATCACTGGTATAAGTAGTGTTATAATCAACCAGCTCAATAATACACATCTCAGCATTATCTCCCAAACGCGTACCAGTTTTTAAAATTCGCGTGTACCCTCCGGGTCTATCTGCTACTTTTACTGATATATCGCGAAAGAGTTCATTAACCGCATTTTTATCTTTCAAATGCGAAAAAACAACTCTACGTGAGTGTGTTGTATCATTCTTACTTTTAGTAATTAAAGGTTCAACGTAAACCCTAAGTGCTTTTGCCTTAGCAACTGTTGTTTTAATTCGTTTATGACGAATTAAAGACACAGACATATTCGCTAGCATAGCCTTACGGTGAGAGGATGTCCTTCCTAGATGATTGCCTTTTTTATTGTGTCTCATCTTAATTATTCCTTGTCAAGTTTGTACTTAGTAATATCCATGCTAAAAGTTAGATTCATACCCTCGAGTAAATCTTCGAGTTCAGCGAGAGACTTTTTCCCGAAGTTTCTAAATTTGAGCAAGTCGTTCTTATTAAACTGCACCAGGTGACCTAGGGTGTCAACTTCTGCAGCTTTTAGACAGTTAAGCGCTCTAACCGAGAGGTCAAGATCTACAAGTTTTGTTTTCAGAAGCTGACGCATGTGAAGCACCTCTTCATCAAACTCTTCGTTTGCAAACTTGTCGTCGGTATCAAGGGTTATTTTCTCATCAGAGAAAAGCATGAAATGATAAATTAAAATTTTAGCAGCTTCCTTAAGTGCATCTTTGGGGTGAATACTGCCATCGGTTGCTATTTCGAAGATTAATTTTTCGTAGTCGGTCTTTTGCTCTACCCTGTAATTCTCCACCTCATACTTCACATTTTTAATGGGAGTATGTATTGAATCGATGGGAATTACTCCGAACTCAACATCATCTTGCTTATTCTCCTCTGCAGGCACATATCCACGCCCTTTCCCAATTGTAATCTGAATTTCGAGCTTAACGTCGGGTTCCATTTTACAAATTACAAAGTCAGGATTTAGGACCTTAAACCCCGTCAGGAAGTTTGAAAGGAACCCTGCTTTGAATTCATTTTGTCCAGAAATAGATATTGTAACCTTCTCATCCTCGACATCCTCCACTATCTTTTTCAATCGAACTTGCTTCAGATTAAGTATGATTTCGGGGACATCTTCCACAACACCTGGTATTACAGAAAATTCATGGTCGACACCAGAAATCTTTATGGATGTTATGGCGTATCCCTCGAGAGAAGATAGCAGAATTCGTCTGAGGGCATTGCCTACCGTAATTCCGTAACCTGGCTCTAGAGGACGAAACTCGAATTTACCAAAAAAATCGGTAGACTCAAGCATTATTACCTTATCGGGTTTTTGAAATGCCAGAATTGCCATTGGGTTTATTTTTTACTTAGAGTATAATTCAACAATTAACTGCTCCTTGATATTCTCTGGGATGTCATCTCTCTCGGGGTCGTTCAGATATTTACCCACCAGCTTTTCGCTATCCCATTCTAACCAAGAGTATTTTGATGCACGATTACTTGTTAATGATTCGGTAACCGTTTCGAGCGATTTTGATTTTTCGCGAACGCCAACTAGGTCACCACCTTTAAGGGTGTATGAGGGAATATTAACTACTTTACCATTTACGGTAATATGTCGGTGACTAACAAGCTGTCTTGCTGCAGCCCTTGTTGGAGCTATTCCTAAGCGGAAAACCACGTTATCTAAACGCGCCTCAAGCAGCTGAAGTAGAATTACACCCGTTACGCCTGGTATCCGCGATGCCTTTTTAAAAGTATTTAAGAATTGTTTCTCTAAAATTCCATAGGTGTATTTTGCTTTTTGTTTCTCTAACAGCTGAACACCGTATTCGGACACTTTTTTTCGTCTTCTGTTCACACCATGCATTCCTGGGGGATAGTTCTTTTTTTCAAGAACCTTATCAGGCCCAAATATGGGCTCCCCAAATTTTCGTGCAATCCTAGTGGTTGGTCCAGTATATCTTGCCATTCCTCAAAATTTTTATGTTTCTAAATAATTGCCAAATAGTTAAACTCTTCGCCTTTTGGGAGGACGACATCCATTATGTGGCAATGGTGTAACATCGGTAATTTCTGTTACCTCAATACCAGCAGTATGGATTGTACGAATAGCTGATTCGCGACCTGAACCTGGCCCTTTCACGTAAACTTTCACTTTACGTAAGCCTAAGTCATACGCAACCTTTGCACAATCTTCAGCAGCAGTTTGGGCTGCGTAGGGGGTATTCTTTTTCGATCCCCTAAATCCCATTTTCCCTGAAGATGACCAGGAAATAACCTGTCCTGTACTATTGGTAAGCGTTACAATGATGTTGTTGAAAGATGAGTGAACATATGCTTGTCCCACTGCTTCAACTTTTACTTTCTTTCTAGATGATCCTGATTTCTTCGCCATGTCCTATGATCTATTTAATCGCTTTCTTCTTATTGGCAACTGTCTTCTTTCTTCCTTTGCGAGTACGCGCATTATTCTTGGTAGATTGGCCTCTAACAGGCAGTCCAATGCGGTGGCGTACACCCCTGTAACAACCAATGTCCATTAAACGCTTAATGTTAAGCTGAACCATTGAGCGTAGCTCACCTTCAACCTTGTGGTTTTCATTAAGTACCGCGCGAATTTTATTAATATTCTCGTCGGTCCAATCCTTAACCTGGGCGTTGATGTCAACACCTGCTTCTTCAAGGATTTTGCGTGCGCTGCTACGACCAACCCCATATATGTAGGTTAATGCAACTTCGCCTCGCTTATTTTTTGGTAGATCAACACCTACAATACGTGCCATATTATCTTCTTAAAAAATTAAGGTACAAAGTTAATAAATTATTTTTGGCGTTGCTTAAACTTTGGATTTTTTTTATTAATCACGTACAAACGCCCTTTACGTTTAACGATTACACAATCGTCGCTACGTTTTTTTACTGAAGTTCTTACTTTCATCGGAAAATACTTATTTACGTTTAATTACTTATATCGAAACGTTATCCGACCTTTAGACAAATCGTAAGGAGATAATTCAATCTTCACTTTGTCTCCAGGTAGAATTTTAATGTAATGCATACGCATCTTGCCAGATATATGAGCAGTTACAATATGCCCATTATCCAACTCAACCCTAAACATTGCGTTTGATAGGGCTTCTATTATTGTTCCATCTTTCTCAATGGCAGGTTGTTTGGCCATAATAATTTTATGAGTTTATTGTAATGTATAAATTTCATCAATGTACTTAAAGGTTGACAAGAGTTCGGCTTTGCCCTTACGAACTACCACCGTCAACTCAAAATGAGCCGACGGTTTTCGGTCGTATGTGCGTATGGTCCATCCATCATTTTCCTGATAGATTTGCCGACCACCCAAATTAACCATGGGTTCAATGCATAGCACCATTCCCTCGCGCAACTTTGTTCCTCTGCCCTTAGAACCAAAATTTGGAACCTCGGGCTTTTCGTGCATATTGGTACCCACAGCATGGCCTACTAGTTCGCGAACAACAGAAAAACCATTACTTTCGGCATGGTGCTGTACCGCATTTGAAATATCGCCTACCCTGTTCCCATCAACTGCCTGTTGAATTCCTTTAAAAAGACTTTCCTTGGTAACGGTAAGCAATTTTTTTAAAGCATTAGACAAGGGCTTCACAGCAAATGAGTACGCCGAATCTCCATAGTAACCTTTATACTTTGTTCCACAGTCAATCGAAATAATATCACTTTCCCTAATGGCATACCTTGAAGGTATTCCATGTACCACAGCATCATTTATTGAGATGCATAGCGTATTGGGATACCCATTAAACCCTAAAAACCCAGGTTCGGCTCCATGATCGCGAATAAACTCCTCGGCAACCTTGTCGAGTTGAAGAGTGGTAATGCCAGGTTTTAGAATTTTAGCCATTTCGGCCAAAGTTCTGGAAACCAAATCGGCATTAATTCGTAAAATTTCAATCTCTTCTTCTGACCTTACTATTGACATTGTTTTTAAAGAACGTTTTAGGAACTTTTACATTCCTGATTTTCCTTTTATCCTACCCGTTTTCATTAATCCGTCGTAATGTCGCATTAGCAAATGGCTTTCAACTTGCTGCAGCGTATCGAGCACCACACCTACCAAGATAAGTAATGATGTACCTCCATAAAACTGTGCAAACTGGTTGTTAACGCCAAACATCATTGCAAAAGCTGGGAGAATAGCAATTAAAGCAAGGAAGATTGATCCCGGTAGCGTAATCTTTGACATAATATTATCAAGGAACTCTACGGTTTTCTTTCCTGGTTTAACGCCAGGAATAAACCCTCCATTCTTCTTCATATCCTCCGCCATTTGGTTGGGATTAATAGTAACAGCGGTGTAAAAGTAGGTAAACGCAATGATGAGTATGGCAAATGTAAAGTTGTACCAAAACCCTGTAAAGTCTGAAAATGCAGCCGCTATACCCGTGGTAGCTTCGGTATTAAACCCTGCCAACATCATTGGGAGAAACATGATTGCCTGTGCAAATATAATAGGCATTACACCGGCTGAGTTTACTTTCAGCGGGATATACTGCCTTACACCTCCATACTGCTTGTTGCCCACAACGCGCTTAGCGTACTGAACAGGGATTCTTCTGGTTCCCTGGACCAAGAGGATTGAAAACATGAATACAACAAACAGTATTATCAATTCAACTAAAAACATAACCAAACCTCCGGCCATCTCCTCTGCACGCTGAAAAAATTCAGCAGTAATAGCGAAGGGTAAGCGAGCAATGATACCTATCATAATTATTAATGAGATACCATTCCCAATACCCTTGTCGGTAATTTTTTCACCAAGCCACATGATGAACATAGTTCCGGCAATAAGAATAATGGTTGAAGAGATTGTAAAATACGCTCCCTTAAGGGCAAAAGCCGAACTGGGGAGCTGGTTATGAAGGTTAGCCAAATAGGCAGGAGCTTGAATAACCAGAATAATCACAGTTAAGTAACGTGTAATCTGATTAATTTTCCTCCGTCCGCTTTCACCTTCGCGCTGTAGGCGCTGAAAGTACGGTATGGCTATTCCTAGAAGTTGTACAACAATTGAGGCAGAAATATAGGGCATTATTCCCAAAGCAAAAATTGACGCACGGCTAAATGATCCTCCTGAGAACATATCCAGAAGTCCCATTATACCATCAGTAGTTTGACTTGTTAAAGCACCTAGCTGCGCTGGGTCAATTCCAGGAAGCACTACATAACTACCCAACCGATAAATAAGTAAAATACCTAAAGTATAAAGGATACGATTTCTCAGATCCTCTATCTTAAAAATATTTTTCAGTGTTTCAAAAAAAGATTTCATTAAGCTATATTTTTACGGCTGATCCTTGAACAGCCTCAATTGCTTCAATTGCTTTCTTTGAGAAAGCGTGAGCTTTTACTTCAAGTTTAGCCGTTAATGTACCGCTTCCTAATATTTTAACCTGGTCTGTTTTTGAAATTAGACCAGCATCAATTAGACTTTGTACATCAATTGAAGCTAAACTGTGCTTGTCGGCCAAAGCTTGTAAAACATCAACATTTATTGCTTTGTACTCCCTTCGAGAGGGATTATTAAAACCAAACTTGGGCAACCGACGTTGTAAAGGCATTTGTCCGCCCTCAAACCCTAATTTTTTGGAGTACCCTGAGCGCGATTTAGCGCCCTTGTGCCCTCTTGTGGAAGTGCCGCCATAACCTGATCCTTGTCCACGACCAATACGTTTCTCCTTATGTGTGGATCCTTTAGCGGGCTTTAAATTATGCAATTCCATATTATATAACCATTAAAAGGTTTGTAATCACTTTTGTTCTACTCGAACAAGGTGCTTAACTTTCTGTACTATACCCAACGTTATTGGGTTATCTTCGCGCTCAACACTATGGTTGATTCGTCGTATTCCTAATGTCTCAAGGCATGCCTTTTGTTGCTTCGTTGAGCCAATACTACTCTTTACCTGCGTAATTTTTATAATTGCCATAACTCCGAATTCTAACCGTTAAACACTTTGTTCAAATCTACCCCACGTATTGCAGCAACTGCGTAAGCATCGCGTAATTCTAGCAATGCCTTAAGAGTTGCTTTAACGAGATTATGTGGATTTGATGATCCTTTAGACTTTGCTAGCACGTCTGTTATACCAACGCTTTCAAGCACTGCTCTCATAGCGCCTCCAGCTACAACCCCTGTACCCGGTGAGGCTGGCTTAATAAACACATCTGCCCCACCATACCTAGCGTATTGCTGATGCGGAATAGTACCTTTATAGATAGGTATTTTAACCAGGTTCTTCTTTGCATCCTCTATCCCTTTTGCAATAGCGGATGTAACCTCGCCTGCTTTTCCTAGGCCATAGCCAACTACACCATTCTCGTTTCCAACCACAACAATGGCTGAAAAACTAAAGGTTCTACCACCCTTAGTAACTTTGGTAACTCGCTGTATGGAAACCAACCTATCCTTTAGCTCAAGGTCAGCAGTCTTTACTTTACGAATATTTGTACTTGTTAACATCGCTATTAAAATTTTAGGCCACCTTCTCTTGCAGCATCTGCTAGCGCCTTCACACGACCATGGTAAAGGAATCCGTTGCGATCAAATACAACGGTGCTAATACCTTTCTCAGTGGCTTTTTCAGCAACCAACTTACCCACAAGGCTGGCTTGTTCGGTTTTTGTAATTTTTGCTTTTTCAGCAATTTTCTTTTCTCGTGAGGTAGCAGAAGCTAGGGTTACGCCATTAATATCGTCGATAACCTGCGCACTTATCTGCTTATTGCTCCTATATACTGATAATCTAGGTTTTTGGGAAGTTCCTAAAATTCTCTTCCTTATCCTCCTCTTTATCTTGAGCCTTCTCTCTTGTTTTGTTAGAGCCATACTACATTAAATGTTTACAGATTATACACTAGCTGATTTACCAGACTTCCTACGAACCTCTTCACCCACAAAACGAACACCTTTCCCTTTATAAGGTTCGGGCTTACGTAACGAACGAATTTTGGCGGAAACTACGCCCAATAGCTGCTTATCGGCACTCTTAAGCGTGATTATAGGATTACTTCTACGTTCGGTTTTGGCCTCTGCCGATACCTCCTTAGGTAGCTGAAAATAAATATCGTGCGAGTAACCAAGCCCAAGCTCCAATATTTGACCTTTTACTTCGGCCTTAAAGCCTACTCCAATTAACTCTTGCTGTATAGACCATCCTTCTGAAACACCGATAACCATGTTATTTATCAATGAGCGGTAAAGCCCGTGCATGGAACGATGACGAATTTGTTCGGTTGGTCTATCTAGAGTTACTGTGGTTCCCTCTACATTTACGGTTATATCAGGATCAATCTTCTGATGCAACTCGCCTAGAGGGCCTTTAACGCTTACCACATGGTCGGTGCTAACCTTTAGGGTAACACCAGCTGGTAAGTTTACAGGTTTTTTTCCAATTCTAGACATTTCAATTAGTCATTATTAATTAGTAAACATAACAAAGTACTTCGCCTCCAATATTATGAACACGAGCTTCTTTATCACTCATTAAACCCTTAGAGGTAGAAAGAATAGCGATTCCCAGGCCATTAAGCACACGTGGCAATTCATCTACACCAACGTACTTTCTTAAACCTGGTCGACTAACCCTCTCTAGGTGCTTAATAGCATTCTTTTTACTCTCGGGGTTATACTTTAGAGCAATTTTAATAATACCCTGCTTATCGTCCTCTTCGAATTTATAGTTAAGTATGTAGCCTTTATCCATAAGGATTTTGGTCATATCCAACTTTACCTTAGAGGCGGGTATTTCAAGAACCCGAAGATTTGCCATAGAGGCATTTCTAATTCGGGTTAAATAATCTGCAATGGGATCAGTAACCATTTTTGTGTTGTATTAATATAATGTAATTACCAACTAGCTTTTCTTATACCAGGAATTTGCCCTTTCGAAGCCAACTCTCTAAAGGTAATACGACTTAGGCCGAATTGACGCATATAACCACGTGGACGCCCAGTAACCGAACACCGATTACGCTGACGTATTGGATTAGAATTACGAGGTAGTTTTTGTAGTCCTACATAGTCTCCCTCAGCTTTAAGCTGAGCACGTTTCTCTGCATACTTTGCGGCCAGCTTTGCACGTTTTACCTCTCTGGCTTTCATTGATTCTTTTGCCATACCCTAGTTTTTTTTAACATTTTTAAACGGAATACCAAATTCACGAAGTAAAGCATATGCTTCTTCGTCGGTATTCGATGAAGTTACAAAAGTTATCTCTATCCCAAGAATTTTATTAATCTTATCGATATCTATCTCAGGAAAGATAATATGCTCTTGTATCCCAAGGCTATAATTGCCTCGGCCATCAAACTTATCGTTAACTCCATTAAAGTCACGAATACGGGGTAAAGAAACGGCGATTAGCCTTTCGAGGAATTCGTACATCTTTTCGCGACGAAGCGTTACTTTAGTTCCGATAGGCATAGCCCTACGTAGTTTAAAGTTCGATATATCCTTACGCGATACGGTTTGAACTGCTTTTTGCCCGCTGATAATGGTTAGCTCTTCTTGGGCTGTCTCGATAAGTTTTTTATCGGCAACAGCCTGGCCAACGCCTTGATTTAACACGATTTTCGTTAGCTTAGGCACTTGCATTACCGTCTTATAACCAAATTCTTTGGTTAGGTTTGGGATAATCTCCTCTTTATATTTTTTCTTGAGGTTTGGTACGTATTCCATTACTTGATCTCCTCCCCTGATTTTTTTGAGTAACGAACTAGTTTGTCTTTCTCATTCCTACGGCGACCAATTCTTGTTGGTTTGCCGCTGGTGGGATCAACCAGCATAAGGTTTGAGATGTGAATGGGGGCCTCTTTTTTAATGATACCTCCCTGTGGGTAAGTGGCATTGGGCTTAGTATTTCGAGAGATTATATTAACTCCCTCTACTATTGCCCGCTCTTTTTTCACAAACACCTCTAATACCTTACCCTGCTTTCCTTTGTATTCGCCTGCATTAACGAATACCATATCCCCTTTCTTTATGTGTAATTTCTTATTCATCGCAACTACGATTTAATCAGATTACAATACTTCGGGTGCAAGGGAAACGATCTTCATGTACTTGTCACGAAGTTCCCTAGCTACTGGCCCAAAAATACGGGTTCCACGAATCTCACCCTGGGTGTTCAAAAGTACGCAGGCATTATCGTCAAAACGGATATAACTACCATCAGGCCGTCTAATCTCTTTTTTTGTTCTAACGATTACTGCTTTTGTAACAATCCCCTTTTTAACTTCTCCGCTAGGCAGCGCACTTTTTACGGTAACAACAATTTTATCACCAATGCGGGCGTAACGTTTGCCAGTACCACCGAGTACTCGAATACAAAGGACTTCCTTTGCACCACTATTGTCGGCTACTTGTAGTCTACTTTCTTGCTGTATCATGGCTATTTTGCTCTTTCAATGATTTCTACTAACCTCCAGCACTTGGTTTTACTCAAGGGCCGAGTTTCCATTATCCGAACGGTATCGCCAACGTTGCAAGTATTTTGCTCATCGTGGGCATAGAACTTAGTTGTTCTATTGATAAACTTGCCATAGACTGGGTGCTTTACCTTGCGCTTAACGGCTACAACTATAGATTTTTCCATTTGGTTGCTCACCACAAACCCAATCCTCTCTTTTCTTAAATTTCGATTATTTTCCATTGTTGAAAGATGGCTTTACTATTTCTGACTAGTACGCTCGGTAAGAATGGTTTTCATTCTTGCGATAGTTTTACGCATCTCGCTAATCTTCATGGGATTATCAAGAGGCGAAATGGTATGGTTCATCTGCAACTTAAGCAGCTGATCTTCATACGTCTCGATGCGCTCTTCTACTTCCTTAACTGTAAGTTCTCTTATCTCTGTCGCTTTCATTTCTTAGCTAGTTTTCAGTTTCGGTGTAATCACGGCGTACAATAAACTTGGTTCTCACAGGCAACTTCTGCGCTGCAAGTCGCAATGCTTCTTTAGCTACCTCGTAAGGTACTCCATCGGCCTCTATAAGTATACGACCTGGAGTAACTGGTGCTACGAATCCCTCTGGTGCACCCTTACCTTTACCCATACGAACTTCGGCGGGTTTTTTAGTAATGGGCTTATCGGGAAAGATGCGAATCCAAATCTGGCCTTCACGTTTCATATAACGTGTAACGGCCTGGCGGGCAGCTTCAATTTGCCTTCCGGTTATCCAAATGGAATCTAATGACTTGATCCCAAACGAACCGAATGCAAGTTGGTTCCCACGTTGGGCATTGCCCTTCATGCGGCCTTTTTGCTGCCTTCTGAATTTAGTTTTCTTTGGCTGTAACATTTCCTAAAATCGTTTAATGCTATTAACTATTTCCTTCTCTTGCGAGTATTTCCTCCACGAGGTGGCCTGTTGCCACGGTGTGGTGCACTTTTACCCACATTCGGCGATAAGTCAGGTTTTCCGTAAATCTCACCATTACAAATCCAAACTTTGATTCCGATAAGGCCTACCTTAGTATGCGCCTCGCCAAGTGCATAGTCAATATCAGCACGGAATGTATGTAGCGGTATTCTGCCCTCCTTGTAAGTCTCAGAACGTGCCATCTCTGCTCCGCCCAAACGGCCAGAGATTTGCACTTTAATACCTTCGGCTCCCATACGCATTGTTGATGCAATGGTCATTTTAATAGCCCTTCGAAATGAAATTCGTCCCTCAATTTGACGCGCTATGTTGTTGGCAACAATTGTAGCATCTAGCTCGGGTCGTTTTACTTCAAAGATATTAATTTGGATCTCTTTATTAGTGATATTCTTAAGCTCCTCCCTAAGTTTATCAACCTCTTGTCCTCCTTTTCCGATTATAATACCGGGTCGGGCAGTATGTACGGTTACTGTAATGAGCTTAAGTGTACGCTCTATCACAATTTTAGATACGCTGGCTTTAGCTAAACGTGCAGCAAGATACTCCCGTATCTTTTTATCCTCCACTAGCTTTTGCGCGTAATGGTTACCACCGTACCAGTTAGAATCCCATCCTTTGATGATACCTAACCTATTGCCTATTGGATTAACTTTCTGTCCCATTTAGCTCTGTGTGTTTTGAGTATCATTAGTAACTGCGCTGTCTAATACAACGGTAACGTGATTTGAACGTTTCCTGATTCTGTGGGCACGTCCTTGCGCGGCGGGTTTTATCCGCTTAAGCATGCGACCTTCGTCAACAAAAATCTCCTTTACATAAAGATTAGCATCCTCAATACGAACACCTTCATTTTTAGCCTGCCAATTAGCTAAAGCTGATAGTATCAACTTTTCTAGCTTTATTGTTGGCTCATTAGGTGTAAACCTAAGGATATCGATGGCCTCATTGACCTGCTTACCCCTTACCAAATCAACAACCAAGCGCATTTTTCGAGGAGATGTAGGATTATTTCTTAGTATAGCAAATGCCTTATTCCTCTTCTCCTCTTTAATTCTTTCGGCTTTTATACGTTTTCTTGCACCCATTATTTCTTGGTTTAAGATCTAATTACTATTTATTCTTATTACCGGAATGACCACGGAATGTTCGTGTTGGTGCAAACTCTCCGAGTTTGTGACCCACCATATTCTCTGTTACGTAAACAGGGATGAACTTATTTCCATTGTGTACTGCTACCGTGTGGCCTACAAAATCCGGTGATATCATAGAGGCTCTCGACCAGGTTTTAATAACCTGTTTCTTATTGGCCGCGTTCATTTTAATGATTCGCTTCTCCAACTTATGCTCTATATATGGTCCTTTTTTTAATGAACGACTCATAGCTTGATAATTTTCAAATTACTTATTCCTACGTTCAACGATAAACTTGCTCGACTGATTTTTTGGAGAGCGAGTTTTATATCCCTTAGCTGGAAGGCCTTTGCGTGAACGTGGAAGTCCACCTGACGCACGACCTTCGCCACCACCCATTGGGTGATCAACTGGGTTCATTGAAACACCACGTACTCTTGATCTGCGGCCTAACCATCGTGAACGCCCAGCTTTACCCGAAACAATATGAGCGTGGTCAGAATTTGAAACAGTTCCTATAGTTGCTTTGCAAGTGGTTTGTACCATTCTAATTTCGCCACTGGGCAATTTTAAAACGGCGTGATTCCCCTCGCGTGCAAGCACCTGTGCATAGGAACCCGCACTACGAGCCATTACTCCTCCTTGTTGGGGTTTTAGCTCAATATTATGAACCAGTGTACCAAGAGGGATCTCTGATAGATACAATGTATTGCCTAACTCTGGGGCAATACCCTTACCCGACATAATGGTCTGACCTACCTTGAGGCCAGCAGGTGCAATAATATAGCGTTTTTCGCCATCGGTATATACAACCAATGCAATG
Organism: Bacteroidales bacterium; assembly: GCA_028708425.1. Lineage (GTDB taxonomy): Bacteria > Bacteroidota > Bacteroidia > Bacteroidales > Tenuifilaceae > Perlabentimonas. The sequence goes on along the minus strand of JAQVYY010000015.1, from coordinate 40,963 downwards.
CGTGCAGAACGATTTGGATCGTACTCAATTGTTTTCACAACGGCAGCCACTCCATCGCGATCACGCGCAAAGTCAATTATCCTGTAACGACGTTTATGCCCTCCACCAATGTTTCGTATAGTCATCTTACCGGAATTATTCCTTCCGCCCGACTTTTTAATGGGAGCTAGTAACGATTTCTCAGGTGTAGTAGTTGTAATATCGTCGAATACACCTATAAGTTTATGTCTTTGACCTGGGGTAACAGGTTTTAGTTTTCTTACAGCCATTCTAATTAAATGTTGCTAAAAAAATCAATCTGTTCACCTTCTTCTAGCGTTACGATTGCTTTTTTATAGCTAGGTGTTTTACCTTCTATTATTCCGGTACGAGTATAGCGCGATTTACGCTTTCCTCCGTAACGCATTGTATTCACGCTTTTTACGGTAACCCCGTAAAATTCTTCAACAGCCTTTTTCACCTCTAAGCGGTTGGCGGTATTTTCCACAATAAATCCGTAACGATTTAACCTCTCGCCTAAATCTTCCATCTTCTCGGTTACTACAGGCCTAATTATAATATTCATAGTTACAGGATTTATACAATTTTAAACATCTTATTTAAAACATCAATTGCACTCTCGGCCAGTACTATAGTATTTGCATTCATGATTTCGTAAGTATTTACATTTGATGCAATTAGCACTTTTTGTTTTTGTAAGTTTCTGGACGACAAATATATATTATTATTTGGTTCTCCGAGTACAAAAACCGACTTTTTATCGGTTAAATTGAGATTCTTGCAGATGGTTACAAATTCTTTGGTTTTTGGCGACTCAAAATTTGGGTCTTCAATTACCAAAATAGAGTTCTGATTTAGCTTATAGGAAAGCGCACTTTTCCGCGCCAGCTGCTTCAACTTTTTATTAAGCTTGAAGCGATAGTCGCGTGGCATGGGCCCAAAAGCTCTTCCACCGCCTCTAAATATTGGCGATTTAATAGATCCTGCTCTGGCTGTACCAGTGCCTTTTTGCCGTTTAATTTTCCTAGTGCTGCCAGCTATCTCACTACGTTGTTTAGACTTATGCGTACCCTGTCGTTGGTTTGCTAAGTACTGCTTAACATCAAGGTAGATGGCATGATCGTTAGGCTGGACACCAAAAATTTGCTCATTGAGTTCAACTTTTCGTCCGGTATCCTCACCTGTTGTCTTTAGTACGTTGATTTCCATTACTTCTCAATGATTAAATATGAACCTTTGGGGCCTGGTATTGAGCCTTTTACTATTAATAAGTTGTTTTCAGGTATCACTTTGATGAGCCTTAGGTTTATAACCTTTACGGCTTTCCCTCCCATTCTCCCCGGCATTTTCTTGCCCTTAAATACCCTGCTAGGATCCGAGCTCGCGCCAATTGAACCGGGAGTTCTAAGGCAACCATTTTGTCCGTGAGTTCGTTCAGCACCACTATAACCATGACGCTTAACTACACCTTGGAATCCTTTTCCTTTGGATATTCCAGTAACATCTATCCATCTATCCTCAAGGAAAATGTCTGATGTAACCACATCGCCCAGCTGATATTCCTTATCCCACTCTTTAAACTCAGCTATTTTGCGTTTTGGGGCAATTTTAGCTTTTTGAAAGTGGCCAAGCATAGGTTTGCTGGTGTGCTTCTCCTTTTTCTCATCAAAGGCTAGCTGTAGTGCAGAATAACCATCCTGCTCTACGGTTTTGACCTGAGTAACAACGCAGGGACCTGCTTCGATAACAGTGCATGGTATATTTTTACCCTCGGCACTGAATACTGAAGTCATTCCAATTTTTCTTCCTATTATTCCTGACATTGCAATAATTGATTAATTAATCACACTCATACTTTAATTTCTACTTCGACTCCACTGGGCAACTCAAGCTTCATAAGAGCATCGATTGTCTTCGGTGTGGAGCTGTAGATGTCGAGTAGTCTCTTGAAAGAGCTTAGCTGAAACTGCTCTCTCGATTTCTTATTCACAAAAGTGGATCGGTTCACAGTAAAGATCCGTTTATGCGTTGGAAGGGGTATTGGCCCATTCACAATTGCACCCGTTGATTTAACGGTTTTAACGATCTTCTCGGCCGACTTATCCACTAAATTGTGGTCATAAGATTTAAGCTTGATTCTGATCTTTTGGCTCATTTTACAACAAATGGTAAATGATTAATCGACTTCTTTTACTATTTTACCACTGGACATTTCTACAACCTCCTTCGCAATAGAGGCAGGAACCTCAGCATAGTGAGAAAACTCCATTGATGAGGTAGCCCTTCCGGAGGAGAGCGTCCGTAGTACGGTAACATATCCGAATTGTTCGGACAATGGAACCTCTGCTTTAATTACACGTGCCACGCCTTTTGAATCCATGCTCGAAACTTGTCCCCTTCGCTTGTTTAAATCGCCTATTACATCGCCCATATACTCCTCGGGGGTAACAACCTCCACGGTCATAATGGGTTCAAGTAAGATAGGGTTCGCTTTGGGAACTGCATGACGAAACGCCTGACGGGCAGCAATTTCAAATGACAAACCATCGGAGTCAACCGCATGAAATGATCCATCCTTTAGGGTTACCTTAAGACTAATTAAAGCGTACCCTGCTAGAACTCCATTCCTCATGGCCAACTCAAATCCTTTTTGTACAGATGGTATAAACTCTTTAGGGACATTTCCGCCTTTTACCTTGTCGACAAATTGTAGACCTGCTATGCCATCGTCGGCCGGGCCGATTTCGACAACAATATCGGCAAATTTACCCCTACCACCTGACTGTTTTTTGAACACTTCGCGGTGTTCGGTAACTTGTGTGATAGCCTCTTTGTATGCTACCTGAGGAGCTCCTTGGTTAATTCCTACCTTAAACTCTCTCATCAATCTATCAACAATAACTTCAAGGTGTAGCTCGCCCATACCGCTAATCACGGTTTGGCCACTATCCTCGTCACTATGAACCTGAAACGTAGGGTCTTCCTCTGAAAGCTTGCCTAAGGCAACCCCAAGCTTTTTGAGATCCTCCTGTGTTTTGGGTTCAACCGCAAGCCCTATTACGGGTTCGGGGAAGGTCATTGATTCAAGTAAAATTGGATGTTTTTCTGTGCAAACAGTGTCGCCAGTTCTAAGGTCTTTAAACCCTACCGCAGCGCAAATGTCTCCGGCATGACAAAATTCTATTGGATTTTGCTTGTTGGAGTGCATTTGGTAAAGGCGACTAATGCGCTCTTTTTTACCGCTGCGCATGTTGTAAATATAGCTACCACTGTCGAGTTTGCCTGAATAAACCCTAATAAATGCGAGCCTTCCTACAAAGGGGTCGGTAGCGATTTTAAATGCCAACCCACAGAAAGGTTCTTTTACATCAGGGTTACGTAGTAACTCATCACCTGAATCAGGGTGTGTTCCATGTACTGCTCCGATATCGAGTGGACTTGGCATGAAACTAATAATGGAATCCAGCAACCGCTGAATACCTTTATTCTTAAATGATGCGCCACAAAGCACGGGAACGATTGAAAGATTAATCGTGGCCGTACGTATGGTTTCGAGTATCTCTTCCTGGGTAATGGAATCGGGATCTTCGAAAAAACGCTCCAAAAGGTCATCGTTGTACTCAGCCACAGCCTCGATGAGTTTTTCGCGCCATTCGTTAACTTCGGTAACCATATCCGAGGGTACATCCTCGTAGCGATATTCGGTAGATTTTGTTTTAGGATTATCGTACCAAACTATCGCTTTATTTTCAATTAAATCTACTACACCTTTAAAACTCTCTTCGGCTCCGATGGGTAATTGAAGTGGAATTGGCTTAGCGCCAAGCATCTCTTTTATCTGCTGAACAACAGCTAGAAAATCGGCTCCTGTCCTATCCATCTTATTTACGAAAGCCAACCGGGGTACACGATACTTGTCGGCCTGGCGCCAAACGGTTTCGCTTTGTGGTTCAACACCCCCTACGGCACAAAAAACGGCAACTGCGCCATCGAGAACCCTTAATGAGCGTTCGACCTCTACGGTAAAGTCAACGTGGCCTGGAGTGTCAATTATGTTAATTTGATACTGCTGGTCGTCATAATTCCAAAAAGTAGTTGTCGCCGCAGATGTGATTGTAATTCCTCTCTCCTGCTCCTGAACCATCCAGTCCATTGTAGCAGCACCATCATGCGTTTCTCCTATCTTATGTGTTTTACCCGTATAGTATAGTATGCGTTCGGTTGTTGTTGTCTTACCGGCATCAATGTGTGCCATGATGCCTATGTTACGGGTAAACGTTAAATCTCTGCTCATCTAGTTCTCTGCCTCGGTATTATAGTAAGGTATAAAAAAATATTAAAATCTGAAATGGGCGAAAGCCTTATTGGCTGCAGCCATACGGTGCATATCCTCTTTTCGCTTATAGGCTCCTCCCTCTTCATTGTAACCGCCCATTATTTCAGCGGCTAGCTTGTCGCTCATTCCTTTTCCCGGCCGCTTACGTGAAAATATGATCATGTTTTTCATCGCTATTGTAACCTTGCGATCGGGGCGAACTTCCATTGGAACCTGAAAGGTTGCACCTCCTACACGTCGGCTTTTCACCTCAACATGAGGGGTGATATTCTCAATGGCCTTCTTCCATATTTCGAGAGGGCTCTTCTCTTCATTCTTCATCTTTTTTTCAACGATCTCGAGAGCTTCGTAAAAAATGTCGAATGCGATACTCTTCTTACCACTATACATCATGTTGTTCACAAAACGTGTAACAAATGGATCCTGAAATTTAGGATCGGGTAAAAGTATCCTCTTTTTTGGTTTTGTTTTTCTCATTCTTTAAACAATGTGTTTAAAAATTTAATTAACTTTTCTTAGGCTTCTTGGTTCCATACTTGGAACGGCGTTGCGTGCGCCCTTCAACCCCCGATGCATCAAGAGATCCTCTTACAAGATGGTAACGAACACCGGGAAGGTCTTTAACCCTACCTCCACGGATAAGCACAATTGAGTGCTCCTGTAGATTGTGTCCTTCGCCAGGAATATAAGCATTTACTTCGTTTCCGTTGGTAAGCCTTACCCTGGCAACCTTTCTCATCGCTGAGTTGGGTTTCTTAGGAGTAGTGGTGTACACACGCACACATACCCCGCGACGCTGAGGGCACGAATCGAGAGCTGGCGACTTGCTCGTCCCTACGATTTTGGTCCTCCCTTTTCTCACTAATTGCTGAATAGTAGGCATATATTCTTCTTAAGTTTAATTATATAGTCTCTTTATGTAAAATGGGTTGCAAAGGTATTCTTTTTTATTAAACACCAAAACTTTTTGTCCCATTTTTATTGTCAACTAGCGTATTACTACGTTAAAATTGCGGGCGCAAAGGTATGAACACCATTTAATAATTCCAAGCATTTTAGGCATTTAATTAAATGCTCAGGCATTTATTATTACCTATTTAAATTAATTGAGCTCATTTTTATTTTCAATAAAACAAGAAAGTTATGCCCCATGAAGACTTGTTTAAAGTAAATTTTTAGTATTTTTGGGCAAATTTTTATTAGGGAGCCTATCGACTTAAGTACTTGTTGATAGACAACATATTGTTAAACCGAAGTAAAGCAAGTTGCATGAAAACTTATCAATCTGACCAAGTAAGAAACATAGCCCTATTGGGCAATACGGGCTCAGGAAAAACTATCCTAGCCGAAAGTATGATGTTTGAGGGGAAAGTTATTGACCGTAAGGGTACAATAGAGGCAAAGAGCACTGTTTCAGACTACAGCGAAATTGAGCAGCAGAACCAGCGCTCTATTTTCTCTACCGTACTTTATACCGAATTTAACGGCAATAAGCTAAACATTATCGACACCCCTGGTTCCGACGATTTTGTAGGAGCGGTGATCTCATCAATGTACACAGCCGATGTAGGTTTAATGACAATTAACTCGCAATACGGTGTGGAGGTTGGAACCGAAATTTTTGCTCGTCACGCAGAAAGACTTAATAAGCCCCTGCTATTTGCTGTTAACCAACTCGACCATGAAAAGGCAAACTTTGACCAAACCATAGAATCGCTTAAAGTGAGCTTTGGTTCAAAAGTAGCCATTGTTCAATACCCTGTAAATGCTGGCAATGAGTTTGACGCTATTGTTGATGTTCTTCTGATGAAGATGTACAAGTTTAAAGGCGACTCTGGCGAACGTGAAATACTAGACATCCCTGCCGAAGAAATGGATAAGGCAAATGAACTGCATAATGCTCTAATTGAGGCTGCCGCTGAGAATGATGAAAGCCTAATGGAAAAATTCTTTGACCAGGGAACGCTTTCGGAAGATGAGATGCGCATGGGAATTAGAGCGGGCATGATAGCAAGAGACCTGTTTCCCGTTTTCTGTGTTTCGGGCAAACGTAATGTTGGAGTAAAAAGACTGATGGAGTTTGTTATTAATGTGTGCCCAAGCCCTGATATGTGTGCTGCGATGAAAACAAAGGATGGGAAAGAAATTAGCTATAATGCTGCAGATCCCGTTTCATTATTCGTATTTAAAACTGCCGTTGAATCGCACATTGGCGAGGTTAACTACTTTAAAGTTATATCGGGCAAGGTTGCCGAAGGAATGGATTTAGTTAACACTACAAACGATGGAAAAGAACGCATATCACAGCTCTTTGTTGTGGCTGGCAAAAAACGTGAAAAAGTATCTGAACTTGTTGCTGGGGATATTGGTGCCGCTGTAAAACTAAAAAACACTAAAACAAATCATACCCTGTGCGCCCCTGGCAAAAACATTTCTTTTGCACCGCTTACATTTCCCAACTCAAAATTTAGAACTGCAATTAAGGCCAAAAATGAATCGGATACCGAAAAACTCGGAGAATATCTGAATCGGGCGCACCAAGAAGATCCAACCATTATTGTTGAGTACTCAAAAGAGCTTAAGCAAATTATTATACATGGACAGGGCGAACATCATCTTAATATACTAAAGTGGCAACTGCTAAATTTATATAAAATTGATGTCGATTTTCTGCCTCCTCGTATCCCTTACCGCGAAACCATCACAAAAACGGCTCAGGCCGACTATCGCCATAAAAAGCAAAGCGGAGGAGCTGGGCAATTTGGTGAGGTTTACATGGTTATTGAACCCCATAAAGAAGGTGCCCCCGACCCAACCAAGTATAAGATTAATGGTAAAGAAATAAATATAAGTGTTAGGGGAAAAGAAGAGATTAATTTAGACTGGGGTGGGAAGCTAGTGTTTTACAACTGCATTGTTGGGGGCGCCATTGACGCTCGTTTTCTCCCCGCAATCCTAAAAGGGATAATGGAAAAAATGGACGAGGGCCCGCTTACCGGATCCTACGCTCGCGATATTAGGGTTGCTATTTATGATGGGAAGATGCACCCCGTTGACTCAAATGAAATCTCATTTAAACTTGCCGGCAGAAACGCTTTTAGAACAGCCTTTAAAAATGCTGGCCCTAAAATTATGGAGCCTGTGTACGAGGTAGAGGTACTTGTACCCAGTAGCAATATGGGCGATGTGATGAGCGACCTGCAGAACCGTAGATCCATAATTATGGGCATGGACAGCGTTAAAGGGTTCGAAAAAATTATTGCCAAGGTTCCACTAGCCGAACTTAATAAATATTCAACTGCGCTCTCATCGCTCACAAGTGGCCGAGCAACCTACGACATGAAATTCTTAAACTACGAACAGGTTCCTGCCGATGTTCAGGAAAAACTGCTAAAAGCCTACGAAGAAGAGTCGGAAGAAGAGTAAAAACAAAAAGAATACAACACGAAAGCCCTTGGTTACCCAAGGGTTTTTTTGTCCCTTAACCCGCATTACTCATCATATTTGGTAAAGATTAATGCAAATGCGGGCTACCCCGACATAGTTGAGCCCAATAATTTTGGGTAACAAAATTGGTTGTGAAACTTACTCGCTGTCGGAGGTCCCAAGTATTCGAATGAATAATTGGGGTTAACTCCTTATCATCGGCTTAAAGATATGAAAGCCCCCTTAATTTTTAGTGGAAGTTTTTCAACATAAACTTTTTGTTGTATCTTTAAAAGAAAAATATGAGCAATTTATTTTTACAATATATGCACGAACGGGTTAAACGTGAGGAAGAAGACATTCATCCAGAAAAAGGCCCCGTTATTACCCTTTCGAGAGAATATGGTTGCTACGGTAGCGAGATTGGCAGTAAGCTAGCAAAAAAAATCAACAGCAATAAAAAGATTGAAAGCGATGAATGGATTTTTGTAAGCCACCAAGTACTGCACGATGCTGCCCAAGCGCTGGAGGCAACCCCTCAGGATATATCGCATATTTTTGGTGCCGAAGAAAAAGGTGTGTTTGACGATTTGGTCTCAGTCTTCTCAAAAGACAAGTACCTAAGCAATACCAAAATCAAGCGAGCAATTGCCCAAATTGTTCGATCGTACTCCGAGCAAGGTAACTCAATAATAGTGGGGAGGGCTGGCTGTGTTATTGCCAAGCATATTGAGCGCTCAATACATATTAAGGTTTTTGCCCCGCTCGACTGGCGTATAAGCCAGATAAAAAAACGCTTTAACCTTACCGATATTGAAGCCACGAACCTGGTAAAGGAAACCGACAAGCGCCGCGAAACATTTATGGAATTCTATAGAGGGAATAAGCCTGATAGCGAACTTTTTGACATGGTGCTAAATCGCGCTACCCTTACAACTGAAGAAATTGTTAACCAAATATACTATTTTGCTCAGGAAAGAGGATTGGTTTAATCACATTTTTTAATAGCTTTGCAGCAAAAGAAACATGCCAATGCTTGCTTTGCACATTGTGAAAAATGAAGGTAACCAAATTTTTAAACATGAAAAGAGCCGAAATACACACCGCAAAAGGGATAATGAAAGTAAATTTTTATTACGATGATGCCCCGAATACAGTGGCCAACTTTATTAAGCTAGCCGAGTCGGGATTTTACGATGGGTTAGCATTTCACAGGGTTATCCCTAACTTTGTAATACAAGGAGGCTGTCCTTTTTCAAAAGACATGAGCGATCGTCGGGTTGGAACTGGCGGACCTGGCTACTCCATCGACTGCGAAATAGATGGGGATAATCAGCATCATGACAGGGGTGTTTTATCTATGGCTCATGCGGGGCGGAATACCGGCGGCTCGCAGTTCTTTGTATGCCACAGCAGAGAAAACACCGCTCACCTCGACCGCAACCATACATGCTTTGCCAAGGTTTACGATGGCCTTGAGATAATTGACGAGATAAAACAGGGAGATACAATTGAAAAAATAGTAATAACCGAAGAGTAATTATTAATCGAAGAACAAACTTTCTTCACGGCTTACAAACAAAAACCTCCGAAATAATTTTCGGAGGTTTTTATATTAAGCTTAATCGTACAGGAACCGTTTAATGCTCCGCTTTGGCGTTTTTGCAAACTCTTCCGACTGTATAATTATTTGCGAAACGTTCATATAGTTAGGTAGCTCGTCGTTAATCTCTTTCTTATACTCATCGAAAAGCTCTTTAATTGACTCGTTGGTGTAACCTTGCTTCTGCTTAAACTCTTGGTCGGGATATATTAATGCAACCAGCTTATCGTTTCGCTGCACAATGATAGACTCGCCAACGCCTAACCTATTATTATATAACGATTCTATCTCTTCTGGATAAATATTCTTCCCGCTCGATCCAAGAAGCATACTCTTTATTCGACCCTTTATAAAGAGATTTCCTTTTTTGTCAAGCAAACCCAGATCACCCGTGTGAAGCCAACCGTCGGAGTCGAGTACTTCTTGGGTAGCCTCCGGATTCTTATAGTATGCTTGCATCACATTTTCACCCCTTACCATTATTTCTCCAGCGATGGTAAGCGGATCGCTAGAATCAATCTTCAACTCCATTGTATCTACAACTTGTCCAGATGCTCCCAAGGGAGTATCTCGCCAATTATTGTAGCTAATTAGCGGTCCGCACTCGGTCATGCCATACCCAACCGTATAGCGGAATTTCATTCGCTTAAAGAACTGCTCTGTTTCCTGATTAAACGGTGCTCCGCCAAGAACAAGCTCCCTGAAATTCCCACCAAAAGCGGCTTCAAGCTTCTCTCTAATCTTCTTAAGGATTATTCCATTTACCAAGGGTATTTTAAGGAGTATCCTCATTAAGGGTTTCGAAATAACTGGAATCACCTGCTTCTTGTAAATCTTCTCAATAACCAAAGGAACTGAAAGGATTAACGAGGGCTTCACCTCGTTAAATGCCTGTAAAATGATTTGAGGTGAGGGCGTTTTAGTTAGAATGGTAATATGGCACCCCAACGTGAAAGGAAATAGAAACTCGAAAGCACAACCAAAAGTATGTGCAAGAGGAAGGAACGAAACAATTCTATCACCTGGATTTAGCGGCATATTCTCTTGAGCATACTGAATATTTGCAGCCAAGCTATTGTGCTGTATCATTACCCCTTTTGCAAAACCTGTTGTTCCCGATGTATAGCTTAATACGGCTAGCTTGTCGTTTGAAATTTCGGGCAAGCTAAACGATTCGGGATTCAAGCAATTTTCAGCTATGGGCTTATCGGCATCACTCTTTTCCCATGCTTCAACAAATCCCTCCGCCCGGTGTTTTTGAATTGTAAAAGCTGCTATTTTAAGAGAGCCCATCAAATTCGGCATCTTCTCAAAATCCATTGAATCAAACAAAGCCTGTTCTGCAAATAGCAGGATTGAGTCGGAATGATTCACAATCTCATGTATATCACCCGGTTTAAAATCGGGTAAAACGGGCACAACTATAGCCCCATACGATACAACGGTAAGGTAAACAACGCACCAGCGCACTGAGTTTTTCCCTACCAGAGCAATCTTATCGCCCTCTTTTATGCCTAAACCATCATAAAAGGTGTGAAGTCTAGCTATAGCACATGCAACATCGGCATAGGTAAACGATTCACCACTATAATCGGATAGAGCTAAGGAATCCCAATTTTTGCGAATACTGTCCTCAAAATACTTACTTACTGTAACTTTAATCATAAATTTTTAGTTTTAGTCCCACCCAAATATAGGAAACTTTTACTAAATGGTGCAAAAAGGGTGTAAATAGAGAAAGTGGTTTTTCAATAAAAAATACGAAAAACCAAGCAAAACACAAAGAGAAAAGTGAAAGTATAACAGCCAGGCTGCTATCTATATAAATGTAAAAAACCCCTATAATCCTTTTTACGGTACCTAACACCATCCCAACCTACCGCATCGATAACATAATAGTAAACACCACTTGGCACATCACCTTTAGTGTTATCCACCTTACCGTTCCATCCCTCCCATTTCTTTGGGTCGCCAGTATATCTATACACCTGCTTCCCACTACGGCTATGTATTACTATTTTAAAGGATTTTAGGGATTGTAAATCTTCGGGGGCAATTTTGAAAACAGGATAAAGACCACCACCCGGAGTAAAAACATTGGGAATGTTCTGCACAAAGGAGGTATCTACCTCAACCATTGTGTACACGGTATCTAAGCAGGATAAACCTGGTGTATTTTTCTCAGAAACATGCTCAACATTATAAAACCCTGGTTTAAGCCTATTCTTTTCGGGGTACGATTCAATTCGAACATCAAATAGCGAGCTATCCTGCCAAATTATGCTATCGCCCCCCTTGGCTAACCGCAATTTATCGTTTAATATATTCCAATAGATTGAATCCGCATTTTCAGATGTACTCTTTAACATCATCTCGAGCAAGGCTTCGCCCTTGGGGTTTTCGCCTGTTTCTGGTAACCCAAAGCTCTGGCTCTCATCGTCCCAAAAGCTAATCTCAAAATCGGCTTTTGTTGCAACCGCAGGCACGCTAGGGGTTGCTACAACAACTGGTGCCTTGCCAAAGGGTGGGGTTATGGTAAGCTCATAGCTTGACTCATATAGCGGGCCATGGGTTACACCATTCCTATCGTTAATAAACTCAATATTAATAAAAGGCAACGTGTAAATGGTTTGAGGGACATCAACCTCCGAATTGGTTGATTTAAACGTGTGGTTAGCAAAATATCCGCCTTCAACCAAAACACTCTTTTCTTGATGAACTTCCCTCGAAATATCGTAGTAGGTAAAAAGGGATGGGATATCGAAAAAATTTGGCATGGTGCTTAGCATTAACTCCAAGGTTTCGCAGGAGTTACGAAGTACCTGAAAACTCTCAATCTGCACATTATCTACAAATACCCAGCAGGTATAGGTTTCAAGGCTATCAATCTCATTATTGTACACCTCAACCAGATAGCCTCCTTGCGAAATATTGAGTAAAACGGAGTCTGTCGCACCCTCAATAATTTGAAATCGATCCTCATAATTAGGCAACGTGCTATTATATTTATACCATGCGTATAGTGCTGGCAACGAATCAGAAAATTGTGCCCTAAGCTTAATATCATCAGGACTAAAAAACACAAAAACAGAATCTTTCTCAGCAGCAAAATAGTAATCAGTTGCCGCTGCCCAATCGCTGGTGGGGGCAAACACCTGAGCCACAGCAGTTGGAACCGAAAGGCTGCAAACAATTACGAATGCTATAAAAGGTTTTAATAGTTTATGAGATAACAGCATGCTAAAAATTTTTTGCACCACAATAATACTACATTTTTAGGTAATGTCCATTTTACTAACCCGCATTATTCATCAATTTTGTTAAAGATGAATGCAAATGCGGGTTACCCCGACCTAGTTGAGCCCAATTTTGGGTAACCAAAATTGGTTGTGAAACTTAGTCGCTGTCGGAGACAGCAATTATTCGAATGAAACATTCATGTTAACAACGTTAACACACAGGAGAATGACTACTCCATGAATGTTCCATGTGTTCCTTTGAAAATAAATAAATAGACATATGAATAATTGGGCTAACGAAGTAAAAAGAAAAGTATTATGCAAGCGAGTCCATAAGTAAAACAAAAAAACAGGATAACGGAGGCTAAAGGGCTATTACCTAACCAGCATAATTCATCAAATTAGCTAACGATGAATGCAAATGCTGATTACCCCGACCTAGTCGAGCCCAATTTTAGGTAACAAAATTGGTTGTGAAACTTAGTCGTTGCCAGAGACAGCAATTATTCGAATGAATAATTGGGACTAAAAGTCACTCCAGAAGTATAAACACAACAAAAAAACAAATACGGTATAGTTTTTGAAAGAATGATAACCACAAATTAATAAATAATTACTATGTTTATCAATCCTAGAAAGATTTTTCAAATAGACTAAACATCAACAACTTACAATAATAACAATGAAGTTTTTCTACACAATAGCCATCGTAATTTGCTTGCTAATTCCTTCAGCAATCACAGCCCAGAGCTTTGAAATTGGACAAAAAGTTAAAGATATAGCATTACCTGCCCCCGATGGTAGCGAGATAAAACTTTCGGACTATAGTGGTCAGCTGGTTTTAGTTGACTTCTGGGCATCGTGGTGTGCACCCTGCCGCAAGGAGAACCCCATTTTAGTTGAAGCCTATAACAAATACAAGGATACCCAATTCACTAACGGTAAAGGGTTTACCATTTTCAGCATTTCGCTAGACTCAAAGCGCAAAAAATGGGTTGATGCCATTGCCAACGATAATTTAACCTGGAATAGCCATGTAAGCGATTTAAGTGGCTGGAGAAGTCGGGTTGCCAGAGATTTTGGTGTAAGAGCCATTCCCTCAAACCTTTTGATTGATGGCGAAGGAAAAATTATTGCTATCAACCTCCGTGGTGAGAAGCTGGAAACCACTCTAAAAAAATATAAAACAAGCTGGCTTAAACGGCTATGGAAATAGTAGTCCCAAACAAAAATTATAACTTATTCTAATCCGTATGAAAATTTCTAAAATACTTAAAAAAACCAGTAAGGTTATACTAATCACGCTATTATCAATAGTAGTACTAACTATTGCGGTGCTTATAGTTGCACTTAACTCCGAAAAAACAATTACAAAGCTAGCACTTAAAGAGGTTAGTAGGATAATTGAAGCCCCGGTAAAAGTTGATGACGTATCGCTACTACTATTCAGAAAATTTCCATACGCAACGGTTGAATTCGAGGGGTTTACACTTGGCAATAGTCAAGTATCAGCAGCCGACTCAAGCGAAACAACGCTTACCGATACAATAGTAAGCCTAGAAAAGCTATACGTTTCGTTAAAAACACGCCCTTTACTAAAGAAAAAGGTTGAAATAGAAACAATTGAGATAGAAGGATTTACTGCCAACTACTTTGTTGACTCGACAGGCGTAAGCAATATCGACTTTTTATTGGCAACCGATACAACCGCCACACCCGAGCCAACCGACACCACCGAAATGGCTCTGGACGTACTGCTTAGCGATTTAAAGGTTAGAAACGTAACCATTAACTTTAAAGATGACAACCTAAAAGCCTCTTCGATAATTAGTATTCCCGAAATTAACATATCGGGAAGGGTGCTAAACAGCTACTATGCTGGTAATGTTTCGGGCAAAATGCTTATCACAAACAGCCGCTTCGATGGTACCAACCTTAACCTAATGCAGGAAACCTCCATCGGATTTATGGTTGATTACGAGGATGGCGCAGTGAATCTTGGCTCGCTCTCAATTATCTCCGATGGCTTGGACCTGCATGCCAATGGCATTGCTCAGCTGGGCGACTCAATTTATGTTGATATGAAAGTTGACCTAAACGAAGCGAACCTACGAGAACTGATTAAGTACGCCCCCGAAGAGATGCTCAAGGAATTCGGCGCGCTCAGCGTTAACGGAATTGCAAGCCTAAACACACAGATTACTGGATACCTATACGATACCTTACTTCTTCCGCAGGTTATGGCAAACTTATCGCTTAAAAGAGGAAGCATTATTACAACCGACTATCCGCCCATAAACCACCTATCGTTTGCCGGCAATGTGTCGGCGCCCGATTTAAATAACCTTGCCACCGTTAGCGCCAATTTTAAGGATATTCGAGTTGCTACAGATAAGAGCCATTTCGACCTAGCCTTTTCTGCTGCCAACCTCGACAAACCAAGATACAACGTAAAAACTAGCGGACAGATTTGTTTCGATGAGTTTGCCCGCTTCATACCCGACAGCACGGTGGAATACCTTACCGGAAACCTTGCGTTTAATCTAAAAACCCACGGCACGCTACCCAGCGATCTTGGAATGGAAAGCGCCGACTATTTTCTCGAACGAACCAGCCTCGACGTGAAGCTAAGCAACCTATCAACAGCACTCGATTCAGTTAATGAGGTAAAGAATATGAACATCGACTTCTCATACAGACCAAATAAATCGGTGGCCATAAAAGATTTCTCACTCGATGCGCCAGGATACGATATCTCGCTACAAAACACATCGCTTAAAGGAACAATACTTGGGTATGTAAGCGATATGGACCATATGGGCATTGACCTTGAAGAATACTTTATTCAGATGGGGAGCAATACCATTGAGGGAAATCTGCGCGTGAAGGGACTCGAAAAGCCTGACTTCGCAATAAATACCAAGGCAAATATTGTTATCGAGGAGTTTAAATCCTTTATCCCCGACTCGCTGGTAGAGAGCATTTCGGGTAAGATTATGGTTGAGCTAGCATCGTATGGCACCATTGATTTAGACTCAATCGAAACGCAGGCAATGCCTATTGCATTTGAACAAAGTACGATTAGCGCACAGGTTAGAGACTTTAACTTCGAAATGTTTGACGATACGCTGGTGCAGGTGCAAGACCTAATGCTCGATTTTGCAATGGCCAACGACACCATAAGGGTTGACAACTTTTTTGCTCACGCACACGGTGTTGACCTGTGGGTTGACTCAACCCAAGTATGGAATGCCTACAAAGCGTTTCTGCTAGAGCAGGACGATAAAACCATAGTAGTAAACACCCATGTTAAGCTGGGCGATATTGACTACGCAACATTTGCACACCTAGTTGAAACCGACACCACACAAGCGGCACAAACCCCACCCGCAGAAATAGTCGAGGAAACAGCTGCTGATAGCACGCTAGCGGAGCCCATGTTCATTCCACCCTACATTGTTCGTGGTACCGCTGCTGTAAACAGCGTTAAGTATGGTGATATTCTTCTGAAAAACCTATCAACCCTATTCAGGGTGGATAGCAGCCTGTACGTTATTGACAAGTTTAAATTCGATGGGTTTAACGGCAGTATGGTAACCTCTGCGGTTTACGACACGCGCGATACCATAACGAATATTATGTTTAGAAATGAGATATTTGGAATGGATATCCACCAGCTACTTGTTGACGGGGATAACTTTGGACAAGAAAATATTACACACGAAAACATCAGCGGTAAGCTAACAAGCTCAATTGATGGAAGAGTGCAGATGCAGGACACCACTATCTTTTACGACAAAATTCTTGTGAAAGGAAACATGAGATTAGAGGATGGGGGGATATACAATTTTGAACCGTTAATGGAGGTTGGCAAGTTTACAAACCTCAGAGAACTAGAGAATCTGGTATTCAAAACGCTAAAGACCAGTATATTTATCCATAAAAACAACATCTACTTCCCTAAAACAGACATTGTTAGCAGCGCCATCGATCTGTCGGCGTTGGGTGTTCAAAGTTTCGACTCAGACTACCAGTACCACATGACCCTCTTTTTGCGCGACGTGCTAGTTGGCAAGTCTAAAAATCTATTAAAACAGCAAGGGATGGAGAAGGATGGATTTAAAGGGGACGACCAGTCCGATAGGAAAGGGCTTTACCTGGTAGCTATGGATAGGAATGGGGAGAAGAGACATCGCTGGGATAATGATATTTTACGGAAAAACATGGTGAAGGAGATTAACATTCAGGGTATTGGCCTTGGCATAATCTTCAATCCTCGCTTAGTTAACTACAGCACAGATATAGACAGGAGGGAAGGCAAAACAAGGCTACAAGAAGAATAAGTATTTATTAACTGCAACCCCTAATGCACACGAAGAGCTATCATAAGCTGGTTATAGTATCAATAGTTTTAATAGTTATTGGTGCCTCAGGTTATTTCATCGTTCAAAAGCACAATAAAAAACAGCTGGACAATAAGGTACAAGCTATTTTAGTCGAAAAAGATTTTGACATCGTTGTAGGCGATAAAAATGCTGAGCTAACCGTTGTTTTATACTATGGCTATAATTGTTTCTACTGTAAAAAGTTTTTCGAAAAAGGGTACGACCAGCTTAATGATGAATTTATTAAATCGAAAAAAGTAAAAATCATCCTTCGATTAATAACAACATCACGTAACCTACAAATTGAAAATGCGTTAAAGTCAATAATATGTGTTAATAAAGTTGGAAGTTTTGAATATTTACACGACCTTTTACTGTATAACTATAGCGTTATTTTCAGCCCCGAATTTCAGGAAATAATTGATGTGTTTATCGAAAAAGACCTCGCCTTTGCAGAATGCTTTTTAGAGGACGATGTTTTAGAGTATTTACAGAACAACTATAACGATTTAAAAAAGCTGGGAAGTAAAAGCCTACCAACCTTTGTTATTGGAAACAAAACATATTTAGGGTATAATGATTACGAAACGCTCAAACAAATAATAGCCAAACATCTTTAAAAAATACATTGTTAAATTAAACCATACCAATATGAAATCGAAATTCCACTTACCACTAATCATCCTAGCATCATTCTCTCTTCTATTTATTGGTTGCAACCCTGTTGAGGAAGATGACTCCTGTGATATATTTGACATAATTGAGGAGATTGCCCCTCAATGCGAAATCCCCTCGGTTTGCCCACCCGATGAAGGTTCTTCAAATTATTACATCCTAGCATTAGATGGCACAAAATATTATTGTAAATTAAAGGATTGCGATGATGCCACAAACACCTTTATTGACGAAAAATGTGGCGATGGTGTAACCGCCGAACAACGAGCAGAAATAATTATGGGCATTAACAACCACACAAGAATCCTAATGGAAAGGGTTAGAGAGAGCTCTATCTGTTTTTAAAAAAATAACGCTATACAGAAAAGCACCATTGGTTTTAGCCTGTGGTGCTTTTCTTTTGATTTTCAGCTCTCAGTAAAATCAATTTATCCCGCATTTTTTATAAACTTTGTTAAAGATGAATGCAAATGCGGGTTACCCCGACATGATGGAGCCCAATTTCGGGTAATAAAATTGGTTGTGAGGTCTAGTCGCTGTCGGAGAGTCCTATTATTCGAATGAATGATTGGGGTTATTGCGGAGCAGCCCCAGCTATTCATCACTCAAAAAGTTATTCACAATCTGTCATTTCCCTTTTTCAATTAATCATATCCGAGTAACTTTGAACTCAATTATCAACAAAAATATATTTACATACAGTGCAATACCTAAATGAACTTAGCGAAGTGCAGCATCAGGCCGTTACCACAACCAACGGGCCATCGCTTATTATTGCTGGTGCCGGCTCGGGAAAAACCCGTGTGCTTACCTACCGCGTAGCTCACCTACTAAAACAGGGTATCCCACCGTGGAATATTCTGGCGTTAACATTTACCAATAAGGCGGCAAAGGAGATGAAGGAGCGTATTGGGGCTGTGGTAGGCGACAAAACGGCCAAGCAGCTGTGGATGGGTACTTTTCACTCGATGTTTATGCGTATTCTGCGTGCCGAAGCCGATAAATTGGGTTTTGCCAATTCCTTTACTATATACGATACCGCCGACTCGAAAAGCCTAACATCATCAATTATTAAGGAGCTAAAACTCGACACCCAAACATATAAAACCAGGGATGTTTTAGGCCGCATATCTTCGGCAAAGAACAATCTAATTACACCCAAAGCATACGCTGCCAATGCGCAGCTAGTTTCGTTCGACAGGCAAACCCGTAAACCCGAAATAGCAAAAATTTACGCAATATATTCCCAGCGGTGCCTAAAAGCCTCGGCAATGGACTTTGACGACCTGCTGATGAACACCAACATCCTTTTTCGCGATTTTCCTGATGTGCTGGCAAAATATCAGGAAAAGTTCAAGTATATTCTGGTTGATGAGTATCAGGATACCAACTATAGTCAGTACATAATTGTAAAAAAACTGGCGGCATCACATAATAATGTGTGCGTAGTGGGCGACGACGCGCAGAGCATATACTCGTTTCGTGGGGCAAAAATTGAAAATATCCTCAACTTCCGAAATGATTATCCTAACCACAAGGTTTTTAAGCTAGAGCAAAACTACCGATCGACCCAAACCATAGTAAACGCAGCCAATAGCGTAATTGCTAAGAATAAAAGGCAGCTAAAAAAGGTCTCATTCTCGGCCAATGATGTAGGCGAAAAAATAAAGGTTTTAAAGGCCTATACCGATCAGGAAGAAAGCTTTATGGTAGCCTCGGTAATATCCGACTTAACCCTAAAAAACCACGTGAACTATGAGGATATAGCCATTTTATACCGCACAAATGCCCAATCGAGGCTGTTCGAGGAATCGCTCCGAAAACGGAATATTCCCTACCGTGTTTACGGCAGCTTGTCATTCTACCAGCGCAAGGAGGTTAAGGATACCATAGCCTACTTTAGGCTTACCGTAAATCCACACGACGACGAAGCCCTAAAGCGTGTCATCAATTTTCCTAAACGTGGAATTGGTGCTACAACCATGGAACGGCTTCAAACCGCTGCCAACGAAAAGGACCAAAGTATTTGGGTTACCATATCAAAGCTTGGTGAGCATAACCCTGGGCTAAAACCCGCTGCAGTATCGAAGGTTACAAGCTTTTACAACCTCATTAATCAAATGGGACCCATTGCCTACACCGCCGAAGCTTACGAAGCAGCGCAAACCATAGTTATGAACGCAGGTTTAATTAGGGAGTTTAAAGCCGATAGCTCAATTGAGGGGGTTACCAGGCTCCAAAATATTGAGGAGCTCTTAAATAGCATTAAGGAGTTTAGCGATACCCAAAAAGAAGAGGGGGTAACAGAGCTTACGACGCTAGCCGACTATCTGGAAAACGTATCGCTACTTACCGATGCCGATAACCACAAGCCCGAGGACAAGAAGAAGGTCTCGGTTATGACCATACACTCGGCCAAAGGGCTTGAATTTGATTACGTTTTCGTGGCCGGGGTTGAAGAGGATCTTTTCCCATCGAAAATGACAACAGGCTCAATTGAGGAGCTAGAAGAAGAGCGCAGGCTTTTTTATGTTGCCCTAACCCGCGCAGCCAAGGAGGCCACCATATCACATGCACAGGTTCGGTATAAATGGGGTACCCTAACATCGGGCATACCCAGTAGGTTTATTGCTGAAATAGACCCCGACTTTATTGATGATGAGGTGGACACAGGCTTTAAGGATGCAACCTTTGGGTACGGAACACGGTCGCGCAACAGCATGCGAAGCAACCCCTCAACCTTTCGTGAAACGACCAAAAGAAAATCAACCGATAGTACCCCTCAACAAAAACTTACCAGGTTAGACACAGCAACAAGCAAACCAACCTCAAGCAATGGAACATACGTTTCGCCCGAAGATATTGAGGAGAATATGCTGGTTCTACACGACAGGTTTGGGCCAGGTAAAGTAACTAAGATTGAAGGCGAGGGACAAAATAAAAAGGCAACCGTTGAGTTTAGGGCGGCTGGAACAAAAAGCTTGCTACTGAAATTTGCCAAGTTAAAGCTAGCATAAACAGTAAGCCAACAACACCTTAGCCCGCATTATTCGGATGAATAATTGCGGTTAAGGCGTTTGCAATCCGAAGCATCGATAAGTAAACTTATTACTATATTTGTACAACATCAAATACTGGATAATTAACACCGTAAAATGTATGTCAAAAATACTTGTAGTCGACGACGAAAAAGCAATTCGCAATTCGCTTAAAGAAATACTCGAATTTGAAAAACACTCGGTAGATATTGCTGAGGATGGCGAATCGGCAATAGAGCTATTTACAAAAAATGGGTACGACCTAGTACTATGCGATATAAAAATGCCACAAATGGACGGCATTGAGGTTCTAGAAAAGCTACAGGATATATCGGCTGAAACCCCCGTGGTAATGATATCGGGGCATGGAAATATTGACACCGCTGTTGAATCGATAAAAAAGGGAGCTTACGATTTTATAGAAAAGCCCCTCGACCTGAATAGAATTCTTATTACTATTCGAAACGCAACCGACAAGAGCAGCCTTATTAAGGAAACCAAAACCCTTAAGAAGAAAGTATATAAAACGGATGATATTATTGGCGAATCGGAAGCCATAATGAAGGTTAAAGAGATGATTGACCGCGTGGCACCTACCGATGCACGCGTGCTTATAACCGGGCCAAACGGAACTGGAAAAGAGCTGGTAGCCCGCTGGCTACACGAAAAAAGCACCCGCGCCGACATGTCCCTTGTAGAGGTTAACTGCGCAGCAATCCCAAGCGAACTAATTGAAAGCGAACTTTTTGGGCATGAGAAAGGGGCTTTTACCTCCGCCATAAGGCAACGTAAAGGAAAGTTTGAACAGGCTAACAACAGCACCCTATTTCTCGATGAAATTGGCGATATGAGCCTAAGCGCGCAGGCCAAAGTACTAAGGGCTCTTCAGGAAAATAAGATAACACGTGTGGGAAGCGATAAGGACATAAACGTTAACGTTAGAATTATAGCGGCCACCAATAAGAATTTGCAGAAAGAAATTGACTCGGGAAGCTTTAGAGAGGATCTATTTCATCGATTAAGTGTAATAATAATTCAGGTTCCACCGCTGAGCGAACGAATAGATGATATACCAATACTGGTTAACCATTTTAATAAAATAATATGCCAAGAGCATGGAATTCCTCCCCGAAAAATATCGGCTGATGCTATTGAAGCATTAAAGAAATTTAGCTGGACAGGTAATATCAGAGAATTAAGAAATGTTATTGAACGGCTAATTATACTCTGCAATAAAGAAATAACCGCTAACGATATAAAGCTGTTTGCACAACCAATTATTAAGTAAAACGCTAGTTTTTAAAAAAGAAGCAGGCTTTGGTAACAACAGGTTTTTTTACCAAGCTCTCCTCAACCAATTTCATGTCAATCTGATCAACAAAAATATCGGATAAGCTTAAAAATGGCGATACCCTTGGGTCGTAGATACGCCCAGAAAAATAAACCACCTCCTTATAGAAATAGTTTGGGTGACTAGACATGTACTGGTCACTAACTAAATTTACTATGGCTTTACTATCAAGCATATCAGGGAAACTTTTTACTTATTTAGCGAAAGATAATAAAAAAAACAACATGACAAGTCACTCTCCTTTATTTTAACAAATTTTAGGTTTATAAAAAATTTGCCCCAAACAAAAACAAGCAATATATTACGCTATTTATCAGCAACATAACCCGCATTACTCATCAAATTCACAAAAGATGAATGAGAATGCGAGCTACCCCGACATAATCGAGCCCAATTTTGGGTAACTAGATTGGTTGTGAAACTTAGTCGCTGTCGGAGACAGCAATTATTCGAATGAATAATTGGGGATAAAGAGGTTTCAATAAAATGAAAAAGAGGTTTTGAGAAACATCTCAAAACCTCTTTGAACCTGGGTGGAAGACCGGACTCGAACCGGCGACCTCTGGAACCACAATCCAGCGCTCTAACCAGCTGAGCTACATCCACCGTTTTGCGATGGCAAAGATAGATGTTTTTTTGGAAATCTTCAAGCACCTCAACAAAAAAAAACATGCACATAGAACAAAACGAACAAACCACTACTAACGAACAACTTAACGAACCACTATTGACTTTATTACAGTATGTTTTGATAAATTTAAAGAGTAAACCGCATAAAAAACCATTCTTCCAATTCTTCCTTATGCAAAAAAAAGGAGATATTAAATCCAATAATAACCTACCAAATAGAAAAAAACATACGAGGTTAAAATAACATTGCACCCAATTAACACATAATAACCCTCAACTCTTAGTAGAGTATTCCTGCAGCGCTTTCACTACCTTTGCAGGGTTACCTGCCAAAATTACATTCCCTTGCAAAAACGACTGGGTTACAACAGCTCCAGCTGCAACAACAGTATGAGGGCCAAGATGAACACCTGGTAATATTATGCAACTAGTTGTTAGTAAACAATCACAACCAATTCTTATGGGCTGTTCATCTTTATAGCAATTATAGTTTAAAAGATTGTGATCCATACTGATAAGCGATACTCGAGGACCAATCCATACGTTATCTTCAAGTATAATTCCGTTACGTGCATCAATATAACATCCAAGCATTGACCCTGGAGTTTCGGTACCCCGCCGAATATTTTCGAACGCTTTTACCTCCGAAGTCCAATGAACAGGCCAGGGAACCTTTCTGTTAATGCCAAACACTCGCTGTGCAACAAAACATTTAAAAAGTTTCCTGAATGGAAATTCGCGGAAATTAAAGCCAGGGTATGCCCATCGGAAGAACAAAAATCCAAATATGTTGACAAGAAAGCGTTTCACAGGTTTTTGTTTTTTTAAATGAATACTAAAGTAATTGAAGAATGTTAAAACAACAAAACTAACTTACTGCATTCTGCTTGCTCACCACTTTGTAACCCATATAGGCCAACACAGCATAAATTGCAGCACCAATAAAAGCATATATTCTAATCAAGAAATAGATATCATACAATCTGGCCACGAATATCCAGCTAACCACAATAACCAAATAGGCTATTTGCCAAACCAATTACAGCTGATTCTTTTTGTAGACCGAGAAGGCGTTCGACACACATGCAGCTGCAAATTTAGATATTATTCAATTCCAATAAATACCAACTGGGTAGTTTTTCTGACAGAACTTTCAAATACCAGTTTAAAATGGGTGCGTTTAAGCTTTTGGAGTTCCGTATGCACTCCTCATCAATACTCAACCCATACTGGCTGTATAGCTGGTCAGCTATTTCTGTATAGCATAAATTATCGGTAAAAGGCCTCCTAAATTTTTTCAAAATCGGGAAAGTTCTTTTAAGCACCCCCTTAGCTTGGATCAAAAAATAATCGCTCCTTGTAAGTTGTAGCTCACTGTTATAAACTAAACCCAATGGCTTAAAATAATGCTCCTCTAGGGTTTCGTTATATAGCCTTTTGTGAAGTTTATAGCTAAAGGGTAAGGTTTTGAAGAAATTCACCAACTCATCATCAAATAGTGGTAATCGGATATCGAAATCGAAAAAGGAGTACGCTCTGCATGAATTTACTATAAACTTCGCCTGTCGCTCCTTTACGTTCCACCAGTCCATTACGCTATACGGCAAACAATCATCGAGCGAAGCAATAGAGTCGCTAATCTTTCTATAAAGCAGCACTCTCTCGGATTTAGATAAATCGATGAGGCCATGAAAATTATCGACAAGAACATTGGCAATTTTATCCATCGATTTATTTTTATAATCGGCCCTTAGCCAGCTTCCCGCAAGCATATCACCCGAATGCCCAGGCAGTACAACCGTTCCTTTGGGCAAAAAATTACCCTTTAACATGGTGTTAATGGCAGGGTAATCCTGAAAAAGAGGCATTGAGCAAGCTGTTGAGGCAAACCTAACGTAACGTTCAAAAAAATCGTCGTTGGCAATATTCCTTACTACATCATCAGTGTAAACTATGGGTATCCAAGGGCATCCAAGGGTTTTAGAAACTTGATGTGCCAGCTGCATTTCTCGATTACCAGAACGACCATAGGTAAAAGTTGTGAAATTGTTCCTCCCATTAAGAGTAAGCCAAGCAGCAATAAAGCGCGAATCGTACCCACCGCTTAAAGGTATAGCAATAGGCCTGTTTGAAATACTCTTTAACATGCGATGCATGCAATTATCGAGCACCAAACGAAGTTTTTGCTTCGCATTATCGTACGTTTCGGCCCTTTGGTTTTGTGTTGCATAAGAAAAATACTGTACCTTTTGCCATGCAGAATTACAGTATACAACAAGGGTTGCAGCCTCAACCTGACAAACACCATTAAGCAACGTTCTATCGCCTAAACAGTAACCTGCTGTTTTAAATTCGAGCACGGAATTGCTGTTTAACTCATCCGACTGCTGAAATAGGTAAGGGTTATCAGAAATTAGAATGGACTCGGGACTATGAGCATAGAACAGGGGGAAACTTCGAACTTTATCTGCCAGAGCAAAAGAACCAAAGGATAAACTTCCAGCAGCACAAAACAAACCGTTTAACGACAAAGCAAGGGCCGCCAACTCATCAATAGTTTTTACAGAGGCAATAGCACCTGCCAAGCTGGCTCCCGAGAGCATAATACCATCACCATTAAAAGCATATCCCTTTACATGAATATTGTGGTAACAGCTCCACCCTCCCCCATCACTATATGTAGTAATAATTTTACTCATAAAACTTTTCAAGTTGAAATTTACATTAACCAATACCGAACAATTACCATTGGCAAAACAACGATAGTCCAAGTTACAACGGTTTCGATAATAATTGGTAAAACCTTAACCTTAGCCAACCTCAAAATATAGAATGTAAGAAACACCCAGTACAGAAAGCTTAAAAGAGAAAAGAGAAACACTGCCATAACCTGGGAGCTAAAAAACAGTGCGCCCGCAATCAAACCAGCCACACGAAGAGTTAATAATACCAGGTTAAGCCAAAGGCTTTGATGTTGCTTATCGAGCACGGTAAACAGCTTTGAAATGGGCGAACCTGACAATACAAAAAGCAGCCAGGGGCTAAGCATTTGAGCAAATAAACCCGACTGCACCCACTGGTCTCCAAACAGCCATACAAAAACGCTGTCGCCAAATACAAGCATTATCGAAAAAGGGACAACCCCTATGCGAAATAAAAACCTAAAAAGAGAAAGGGTTGTTGCTGCTAACGATTCGGAATGTTTTTTTTGCTCAACCGCTTTCTGAAAAAACACCTGCCCGATAGAATTTCCAATTAGGGCTACTGGTGCATTCAAAAACTTTTGAGGTAACGCATAAAAACCAACAGCCGAGGTGCTAAAAAATGATTTTAGTAAAAATACTGGGGTTTGAATAGAGAGCTCATTAACAAGCTGTGCTGGCATTAAAAAGGCTGGAAACCTATAATACTTAGCGGCTAATACCTTGATGTTTTTAATGGTAAAACTTCGAAAAGCGCTGTGAAAATAGCACCGAACACTTCTTAATTGATAGGCAGCCGCCGAAAAATGGCCTGTAAGCATACCAGGAAATAAACCCCAGGGGAGACTAAGGAAACCTAACAATAGCTGAACACTTGTCATTACAGCTGCACGAAGCAATCGTCCTCTAGCCATCACACCATACTTTTGCTGTCGGTTAAGCCTATACCCAGTAGCATTTAGCACACCCTGAAAAACAACAAAAAGAGGTACTAAAAACCAGGTATAACCAAACGCGCTATTAGTCCATGGCTTAGCAAAAACAACCATTAAAAACAGAATAAGCGTGGCAACACACGAAAAAATAAAGGATAGCAAGCTAGATAGCAACGATAGCGAATCTGCCTCATCATCGGTATCACTTGTTAAAATAGCAAACTCATACGACCCCGTAGCAACTAACGATGCCAAACCAGCGGTTGATGAAAGCAGGGCATACAAACCAAAATCAGCAGGAACATAAAGCCGTGCTAGCAGCGGTCCTGCCACAAACGGAATAAACTGGCCCAAGGTAGACCCAGTAAAAAGGGTCAAAAAATTTCGCAAGAACTCCTTATCGGGAAATATTTTCGAAATATATTTGCTTACATTTTTTCGCATAAACTAAATAAGTAGAGCTCAAAGTTAAAAACTTATATAAAAAACACCCCAAGTATTACTATATTGCACATATAATTATGAAACATCCATAAGTAATAGCCTTAGCACACACACAAATGGCTATCCAATTGGATGTAATGCCTGTAAATAAACACATTTATGAAACTACAAAGAATTATCGAAGAGGTAAAAAACAGAAAGAATGTTTCTGTTTCCCATAACTTAACGTGCTTAGGACTAAACTATAAAGTAAACTATGGTGTAACAATCGCTGAGCTGAAAGAGATTGCTAAACCCTATAAAAACGACCACGAGCTAGCCCTTTTGCTTTTTGAGCAAGATATTAGGGAGTGTAAAATTTTAGCAACAATGATTGACGATCCAAAAGAGGTTACCACTAAGCAAATGGATGACTGGTCGCAAGATTTTTTCAACTCAGAAATTGTTGAGCAAACCTGCTCAAACCTATTTTGGAAATCGGAATTCGGATTATCAAAAAGTATTGAGTGGTGCCTCAGCGCTGACAAGCTGCTGATTAAAGCTGGCCTCATACTAATTGGGCGCATTGCATCAAGCCAAGAAATTATCAAAGAGGTGGTTTTTGACCCCTACATTGATATAATTGATGGCTACGACGACAACATCATGGCAGCTAATAAGAACAACATTGGGTTTGCACTCCGACAAATTGCACTTCGCAATACAACACATAAACAAAAAGTACTAACCATAGCCGAAGAAATGTCAATATCAAAAAGTGAACATAGGGCATGGATTGGCGACCAGCTGCTTTTTGAACTGGAGGATTAGGTGTGTGATGATTAAATTAATGATTTTATCTATTGGTGAATTTTGCGAAGTACAATCGGGTTCACAAACCCTTAACGGGTAAACCCACTGATTACTACTCACTAATTACAAGTTAGGCTTCATGCAAAAAATGCACTACTTATATTGATAATTGTACCATAATTTGTATTTTTGGGACAAATAAAAAGAATATGGGACAAAATGCACCACATTATCAACTCGAAAAACTTCCACCTTTGCGAGAAAAAGTGGAAACTATTGAGATTCTTAGACAAACTAACAAGTCCTCTGCAGCGTTAGCGGAATTAAAAGGGATTGCAAAAACAATTCCTAATCAAACAATGCTGATTAATGCCATAGTTTTACAGGAAGCAAAAGATAGCTCCGAGATTGAAAATATTATTACAACTCAAGATGAACTTTACAAAGCGTTGACTGTTAACAAAACTCATATTTCACCAGAGACAAAGGAAGTTGTAAATTATCGAAAAGCAATATTTCAAGGATATGACCTTGCTAAAAGTCAAGGATTTATAAAAGTGAATGATATAGTTAGTATTCAGCAAAAGTTGGTTGATAATACTGCTGGGATTAGAAGTACTCCTAGAACTGTGTTGAAAAATGACACTACAGGGGAAATAGTTTACACACCACCTCAGGATAAAATAGAAATACTTGATTTACTTTCTAATTTCATTAACCACTATAACCAACAGGATGAATTGTCTCCCTTGATTAATTTGGCAATACTTCATTATCAATTTGAAAGTATTCACCCTTTTTACGATGGAAATGGAAGAACTGGAAGGATTTTAAACATCTTGTACTTGATACTTAATGATTTAATTGATGTTCCGATTTTGTATTTAAGTTCTTATATCATTGCTAACAAGCCAGAATACTATCGCCTATTAAATCAGACCAATCGGACAGGAAAGTGGGAAGAGTGGATAATGTTTATGCTGAAAGCAGTTGAAAGCACATCAAAAGACACAATTACTAGGATTACAAACATCAAAGACCAATTAGATTCTACAATAATTAAGGTTCAAGAAAAAGCACCAAAAATATATAGAAAAGAGCTTGTTGAATTATTATTTGAACAACCATACTCGAAAATTGAATTTGTTGTAAATAAATTAGGTGTAGAAAGAAAGGCTGCTTCTCGCTATTTAAAGGAGCTTGAAGATATAGGGATTATTGAATCTCAAAAAGTTGGGCGAGAAACTTTATATATTAACAGAGAATTGATTGAAATACTGAAACAATAATGCACGAAAGCCTAACAATATGTATAATTCATAAGGTTTCAGAGGTTTTCGAGCGTTATCTCCCGCATCAAATTTGGGTGGCAAATTGATAGGTTTGAAGCACGCAACCCCTTACGAAATAATACACTCAACGTTATAAACAGATCACTTCGTCGCAAAGATCGCTTCTCGTGATGACGGGTTTACTCGAAATTCCAAAAAACCATACCCTAACTCTTAGTTAAAAGCAAAATGGCAAGTAAGCATTTATACCCTTGCTATACAAAAGGCAACAAGTACTGAAGGTACTAAACAAGGTTCTAAACTGTACCTCATACTACTCATAATTTTGAAATGCATATGTTATTCGTCAAGTATGCTTTGCAAGTGAGCAATGCGCTGTTGCCTTTCATACGAAAAGGTTCTACTTTCCTTATCAATATGTAAAAACAAAGCCAATGCTTTTTCTGCTACATGCTTACTAGTAACACTGGCTGAAGGTAGGGTTACCCATGTGTAAAGCAATTCAGAAAGCATAGTTAGTTTTGCTTCAGAATCGCTGGGCGATAGCCCCTTTGTAATATCCAAAATACAATCTACATCATTGCTCTCAATAAAGGGCAA
This sequence comes from Bacteroidales bacterium, assembly GCA_028708425.1. Classification (GTDB taxonomy): domain Bacteria; phylum Bacteroidota; class Bacteroidia; order Bacteroidales; family Tenuifilaceae; genus Perlabentimonas. The sequence goes on along the minus strand of JAQVYY010000015.1, from coordinate 11,515 downwards.
ACCTATTCCTACATACTTTTCGCACAGTTCGTTTAGCTGTACCTCTATACATTCGTCCTGCTCGGGATTATAGCCGTTTATGAGTTTTTGCAAAACATCAAGAAACTGCTTCAAAATTCGCATCAAGTAGTCACGTTCAATCATAAATCAAAAATAGCAAAATATTGCGAACAAAGTGAAAAAGTAGAAAAATTAACAACCCGCAAAATGGCAGACCTAAGGCTAATGGTACACAATTTGATAGACCTTTCGGCAGTTAACCAACTCTAAATTTTTAAAATGTATAAATCATCGAACCCCGCTTTAAGCGAAAAAATATTCAGAAAACAGCAAGCGGTAACTTCCTCCGAAGTTATGACCATTGAGGGAACCAAGAAAAAAACGCTAGCCATGCTAGGGTTAGTTGTTTTGGGAGCAATATATACCTGGAAGCTTGCGGCCACAGGTTCACCATCAATTACCATGTGGATGGCCATAGGCGGCATTGGAGGTTTTATAACGGCATTAATAACCGCGTTTTCCCCTCGTATTGCTCATATCACAGCGCCAATTTACGCCGTGCTCGAGGGATTGCTTTTGGGCGGACTCTCGGCGCTTATGGCAGCCCAATACGAATTGGCCATAATAACCCAAGCAATAGGGCTAACATTCGCCACATTCTTTTTAATGCTGTTGCTGTACCGTACGGGCACCATTAAGGTAACGAATAAGTTTAGGACAGGCGTATTTGCCGCCACAGGCGCAATCGCGCTCATGTATTTTATATCGTTTATAGTAAGCCTATTTGGCGTTAACATGGGGTTTATACACGACAGTGGCCCTCTGGGAATCGGCATAAGCCTTGTGGTTATTGCAATTGCTGCATTTAACCTAACCCTGGATTTTGATTTTATTGAACGAAGCGCCAATATGCAAATGCCCAAGCACATGGAGTGGTATGGTGCTTTTGGGCTAACGGTTACCCTTGTGTGGCTTTACATTGAGTTTTTAAGATTACTCACAAGATTTGCAAGTAGAGACTGATTTTGGACACATTTAACCATATTAAAATCTTTTTTTAACAAAAAACTCGTGGGTTATTTTGTAATTACCAGAAGAGTTGATACTTTTGCAGTCCTAAATTTTGGTTAGTAAAAGTTTTTAAAAGATAAATATACTTTAAAATGAAAAAGGAAATTCACCCAAAGAATTATCGATTGGTAGCGTTCAAGGACATGTCGAATGACCATGTTTTCATTACCAGATCGACTGTAAACACTAGAGAGACGCTTGAGGTTGAAGGTGTTGAGTATCCGCTGGTAAAGGTTGAGATCTCGAATACATCGCATCCATTTTACACGGGTAAAATGAAAATGGTTGACACCGCTGGTCGTATCGATAAGTTTATGACCAAGTACAAGAAACATATGGACAACAAAAGCAAATAAACATTGCTTATGGGGTATAAGTCGATACAACGACACACTCAAAAAAAGGAGCAACCTAAAGTTGTTCCTTTTTTTGTTGTATTTTTATCCCGCATTATTCATCATGTTTGTAAAAGATGAATGCAAATGCGGATTACCCCGACATGGTCGAGCCCAATTTTGGGCAACTAGATTGGTTGTAAGGCTTAGTCGCTGTGGGAGACAGTAATTATTCGAATGAATAATTGGGGCTATGCCTGTTTAAAACCCTAAATTCAACAAAAAAATGAACAGCAATATTATACTTTTTGACGATAACCGAAGAGAGCAGCTGCTCCCGCTTACATTTACGCGCCCAGTTTGCATGATACGAATTGGGATACTTACCATTAAAGAGAAGTGGGAGAAAACGCTGAACACCAAAGCGGAACCACTCACAACCGATTATCTAAGCGTAAAGTTTAAGCCAACCCAAAAGGTTGGTAACTACACACTCATTAATGGTGGCGTGCTGCCAAACAAAAATCTGGTTAACGCAATAAAAAAATTAGATTGCGGCGAGGCACTTGTCAAAAATGGAAACCTCATTGCTGCCACTTTGTCGTATATGCCAAAATTTGGTTTTCAGGAAGACCTTACTATTTTCGGAAAAACATACGAGCTAAGCGAACAGATAGCTGAAGTGCAAAATTCATGGGACATATTCGCTATGAACGGCATGGCTATAGAAACAGATTTTGAGCTAATTACAAAAGGACGAGTATCTGCCCCCATCTCGTCCAGCAACCACACTATAAATAGCGATAAAATATTTATCGAAGAGGGTGCTACAGCGGAATGCAGCGTTCTAAATGCACAGCAGGGGCCAATCTACATTGGAAAAAACGCCGAGGTTATGGAGGGCTCTCTAGTACGAGGGCCATTCGCACTTTGCGAGCACTCGGCACTAAAATTAGGGGCTAAAATATATGGCCCAACCACCATTGGCCCACACTCGAAGGTAGGTGGCGAGGTGAATAATAGCATAATTTTTGGGTACACAAATAAGGCGCACGATGGATTTTTGGGCAACTCGGTTATAGGCGAATGGTGCAACATTGGCGCCGACTCAAATACATCAAACCTAAAGAACAACTACGCCATGGTAAAGCTATGGAGTTACAAAAAAGGAGGTTTTGCTAACACTGGTCAACAGTTTTGCGGCTTAATAATGGGCGACCATAGCAAATGCGGTATAAACACAATGTTCAACACGGGAACAATTGTTGGGGTTAGCGCGAATATCTTTGGCGACGGCTTCCCACGCAATTTTATCCCCAGCTTTTCGTGGGGTGGGGCGCAAGGCTTTTCAATTTATAAAACAAGCCAAGCTTTTACCACAGCACAAAAAGCTATGGAACGAAGGGGGTTAACACTTACGGACGAAGACAAGCAAATACTTTCCCACATATTTAATAGTACAGCATGCTATAGGCACTAAACTGTTTACCACAGTAAAACAATATCAACCTAATAAAGATTGGCATAGCGATTGCACAAACTGCATACCCAGGTCTAGCTCAGTGAAGCTACGCCAATTTGTCACACAAATCATTATCAAAACAACAATATGAGCAAAAATTTTAAGATAAAAATAGCGTCTCCATTTCATGCCGATCCCATTGATCAAGACTCAGAATTCATACCGCTATTCACCGAGGATAATGGGGATTTTGATGTTAAGGATATGCCCAAAACGCTCCCCATTCTAGCATTACGTAATACCGTTCTGTTCCCTGGTGTGGTGCTACCCATTACCGTGGGTCGCGATAAATCGGTGAGTCTCGTAAAAAGCCTTACTAAAAAAACGAAGTTTTTAGGAGCGGTTTCGCAAAAGGACGCAAAAATCGAGGATCCTGAAACAAAAGATCTTTTTGAGATGGGCACCGTAGCTCGCGTGCTCAAGGTTCTCGAAATGCCCGATGGAAGCACATCGGTTATACTTCAAGGGCTACATCGTTTTCAGGTGCTTGAGTACGTAACCACCGAGCCCTACTTTATGGCAACAGTTCAAACAATGGTAGACAAGCACACCAACGAAACCAATAAGGAGCTGGAAGCGCTAATTAGCTCGGTAAAAGATTTTGCCACTAAAATCATAAAACTATCGCCCAACTTGCCACAGGAAGCAGGATTTGCAATAAAAAACATCGACAACCACTACTTCCTAATTAACTTTATTTGTTCGAATATCGAGCTTCCAGCACCCGACAAGCAGAAACTACTTGAGCAGAACGATTTAAAAAGCAGAAGCGATTTGCTTTTAGAGCTAATGGGACGAGAAATTCAGCTGCTGGAAATTAAAAACGATATCCAAACCAAGGTTAAAACGGATATGAACCAGCAGCAGCGCGAGTATTTTCTTCATCAGCAAATGAAAACCATACAGGACGAGCTGGGTGGGAGCCCTAATGAGCAAGAAGTTGATGAGATGCGAGAGAAGGCCAAAACAAAAAAATGGAACAAAGAAACAGCCGACATATTTGAAAAGGAGGTTACCAAGCTAAGTAATATGAACCCCATGGCACCCGATTACTCAATGCAGCTTAACTACGTGCAGCTGCTACTGGATTTACCATGGAACGAATATACCGAGGATAACTTCGATCTTGAACGGGCAAAAAAAGTGCTCGACCAGGATCACTTCGGCCTTGACCAGGTTAAGGAACGTATACTCGAACACCTCGCAGTGCTTAAGTTAAAAGGCGATATGAAATCGCCAATATTGTGCCTGCACGGCCCTCCAGGTGTTGGAAAAACCTCGCTGGGAAAATCTATTGCAACGGCACTAAACAGAAAGTATGCACGCATATCGCTAGGCGGCTTGCACGATGAGTCGGAAATTAGGGGGCACCGAAAAACATACATTGGAGCTATGCCCGGTCGGATTATTCACAACCTAAAAAAGGTGAAATCGTCGAACCCAGTTTTCATTCTCGACGAGATCGATAAGGTTGGAAAAGATTTTCGTGGCGACCCAGCCTCGGCACTACTTGAGGTGCTTGACCCAGAACAAAACGATACGTTCCACGACAACTACCTCGACGTAGATTTCGACCTTTCGAAGGTGCTGTTCATTACAACCGCCAACAGCGTATCGGACATCAACCCTGCGCTTCGCGATAGGATGGAGATGATAGAGATGAGCGGCTATATAATGGAGGAGAAAGTTGAGATTGCCAAGCGACATCTAATACCCCAGCAACTTGAAGAGCACGGGATTACGAAGAAACACCTTAGCATCCCTGTGCGAACTCTGGAAGAGACCATTCAGGGGTACACCAGAGAGAGTGGCGTAAGGGCCTTAAATCAGCGTATTGCAAAAATTGCCCGCTATGCTGCCAAAAGTGTAGCCTTTGGCGAGGAGTACAACAAAACGATTAATCTTACCGAATTAAAAAAGGTGTTAGGTCATCCAAAATACCTTAAAGATATATACCAAGGTAACGAGCTGGCTGGCGTGGCTACAGGACTAGCATGGACTAGCGTGGGCGGCGATATACTTTTTATTGAAACCAGCCTGAGCAAAGGAAAAGGGAAGCTTACCATAACCGGTAACCTGGGCGATGTAATGAAAGAATCGGCCGTAATTGCCCTACAATACATAAAATCGAACAGCAAACATTTCAATATAAACCCAGATGATTTTGAAAACTGGGACGTTCATCTGCATGTGCCCGAGGGAGCAATACCTAAGGATGGTCCATCGGCTGGAATAACCATGATAACCTCAATACTATCGGCAATTACGCAGCGTAAAGTTAGAAAAAGTATAGCCATGACTGGCGAAATTACGCTAAGAGGCAAGTTACTACCAGTAGGAGGAATTAAGGAGAAAATCTTAGCGGCTAAAAGGGCCAGCATCAACGAGATAATTCTATCGAAAGATAATATTAAGGATATTGAAGAAATTAAAGAAATCTATATTAAGGGGCTAAAATTCAGCTATTTCGACAATATTGGCGATGTGCTTGACTACGTACTGCTTAAGGAAAAAGTAAAGGATGCGAAACAAATAGTTTAGGTATTAGAAAATAGCCTCTTTTATCACGAGGGGCAAGGCTATCGTCTGTAAAAAAGATGCTATCTTTGCCGTAATAAGTAAAACATATATCTATGGAGAAAATAGCGGTATTCCCTGGCACGTTCGATCCTTTTACCATTGGACATGAGGAAATAGTAAGACGAGCCATAAAGCTCTTCGACAAAGTAATTATTGCAGTGGGCCAAAATCTTGCCAAAAAAACCCTCTTTAATGCTGAGCAAAGGCTCAGCATGGTTAGGGACGTTTTTGTGGACGAAGACCGAGTTGAAGTTATGAGCTTTGATGGCCTTACCGTTGATTTTTGTCACAAAACAGGGGCAAATTTCCTGGTAAGAGGATTAAGAACTTCGGCAGACTTTGAGTACGAACGTGCCATTGGCCAGGTAAATAAAGCCATGCGCCCCGAAATTGAAACAATTTTTATACTTACCTCACCCGAGCATACCCCCATAAACTCAACCATTGTTAGAGATATACTAATTAATAAGGGTGATGCCACACAGTTTTTACCCAAGGGTATAAACATAAAAAAGTACCTTTAGCGTTAAGTATATAACACCAACTACATTGTGTATGGCTTTTTTTAGAAGAGTTACTCTACTTACGCTGATAGTACTAAGCTTTACCACTTTGAGCAATGCTCAGGTAAAACTTTCGGGCAATGCGCCCAGCTACGCTGGTGAGGTGTTAACTTTCTGCAGGTACTCCGACTATATAACCCGAACAGAGGAAGTTCTCTCCAAATGCACAGTTGATAAATCGGGAAACTTTAATTGCGATATAAAAGTTAACGAAACAACATTTATATTTAGCCAGCTGGGCATATACTATGCCTACCTTTTTATTGAACCGGGCAAAAAGTATGAAATTGTTCTGCCCAAACACGAACCAAAAACAGAGGCACAAAGGCTAAATCCATATTTCGTAAAAACAAATCTGCATATTGGTATAAAAAATATGCAGCCCAACGATTTAAACTACCTAATTAGCACTTTCGACCTAACCTTTAACGAGCAATTCAATATAATTGTTAAAAATGCTTACGAGGGAAAGAAAATGGAATCGCTTGATTCGCTGAAAAATGAGCTCGAAGCTATCTTTAAAGAATACAACAACCCGTTTTTTAATAGCTACCGAACCTATCGATACGGCTTGCTAAGCCAAATTGCGCTTATGCAGCAATCGCGCAGTATTTCAAGCGTATATTTCCAAAACAAACCCATTAGGTATAATAATCCAGCCTACATGGAACTGTTTAACCTGCTGTACGACAAGTATTTTCTATTCTTTGCCCGCTCAAACGAGGGAAACGCTGCCCTCACAAAAGTAACAAACCAAAGAAGCTATCAGCAGCTAAACAGAACGCTCTCGCAAGACGACCTACTAAAAAACGACTCATTACGGGAGCTGGTAATACTAAAAGGGTTACACGATGGTTTTTTCGACGACCGTTTTTCACGAGGAGCCCTACTTACCATTCTCGACTCGCTTTACTCGCAAACTATAATTGCAGAGAACCTGATGATTGCCGAAAACATTAGGCAGAAAGTTACCCGATTGCTACCAGGGTTCGTTCCTTCGCCATTCGAACTATACACTGTAAATGATGAGCTGGTTAGCCTCAGTAAATTTGAAGGCAAATATGTTTACCTAAACTTTTGCACCACCACCAGCTACTCATGCTTACAGGAATTCCCGCTACTCGAAAAAATTTACGAAAAGTATAAAGATAAGCTCGAAATAGTAACCATTGCCGTTGATACCGACATTAACGACCTAAAGCATTTTCTAGGACAAAACAAGTACAAGTGGACCTTTTTACACTACGGAAATAAACCCGACATCGTAAAAGATTTTGATATTAGGGCCTATCCCACGTACTTTTTAGTTGGGCCAGACAAAAGGCTGGTGATATCACCAGCACAATCGCCCAATGAGAACTTCGAGCAGCTATTCTTCAAACTCCTCCGTTCAAAAGGCGAAATTTAACCCGCATTATTCATCAATTTTGTTAAAGATGAATGCAAATGCGGGTTACCCCAACCTAGTTGAGCCCAATTTTGGGCAACTAGATTGGTTGTGAAACTTAGTCGCTGTCGAAGATAGCAATTATCCGATTGAATAATTGGGGCTAAAGCTTCTCCGCAAGCCTAAACACATCCACTATTGAGGGATAAGTATTCTTTAAATGATTAGAAATATCGGTTGGGTTAACCCATACCGCCTGTGTAATACCCTCTTCGAGCTGAGGAACAAGTTTATCGCTACCCGAATAGCGCATTAAGTACCAATGCGTTTTTTTAAGCACCGTTTCATTTCCCAAAGGGTAAGTATGATAGGTCTCTGCAATCTTTTTTTCTGTGGAAAGATTTTTTACCCCACACTCCTCCTCCACCTCACGCATGGCAGCCTGCTTAACCAGCTCGCCAGGCTCAACTTTTCCCTTTGGCAAATCCCAAACCCCATTTCGCTCAATTAAAAGAATCTCATCGCGCTCATTAATAACCAAGCCACCAGCGGCTTCAATAAAGATAAAGCTATCTATCATCCATTGAAGCAACAGGTTACTATCGTTACCAAAAAGGTATACCACGCTTTGCATTGAGGATTTAAAAAAAACGAGTATTTTTGCGAGGTCTTCGGCACTGGTGCATTTCAAATAGAACCCCTTGGTGCTTTTTAAATACCTTTTACAATCCGAAAACAGAACAATTTTGCGAGAACCAAAATAAATCGAATAGATATTAGCCATGGACAATAAAATTATTTCAAAATTAATCGAAATTAACGCAATAAAACTGAACCCTGCAAACCCTTTTACGTGGGCTTCGGGGTGGCATTCGCCAATTTACTGCGATAACCGCAAGGTTTTATCATACCCCGATGCCCGAGAGGTAATTCGAGATGGTTTTGTAAAAACTATTAACAACCACTTTAAAGATATTGACGTAATAGCGGGAGTTGCCATGGGAGCAATAGCACACGGAGCGTTGGTAGCCCATGCGCTTAATCTACCATTTGTGTATGTTCGGTCGGCTCCCAAAAAACATGGTTTAGAAAACTTAATTGAGGGCGATTTAAAACCAAACCAACGTGTTGTTGTGGTTGAAGACCTTGTCTCAACAGGGCTAAGCAGCCTAAAAGCCGTTGATGCCCTAAGAAAAGCCAACGCGAATGTTTTAGGCATGACCGCTATTTTCACCTACGGTTTCGACGTGGCCAAAGAGAATTTCGACAGGTACAAAATCCCACTTTACACCTTGGTAAATTACAACGAACTAATTGACTACGCCCTAAGTATAAACATGGTAAGCAGCTCGCAGCTGAGCGTTCTGAAAAATTGGCGAGAAAACCCCAGCCAATGGGGAAAGTAAAAAGCGTTACCACCAATAGATAACACTAAAAAGCTGTAACAAAAATGACAACGGTAGAAAGTAAAATTGTTAAAATACAACGGATTGATGAGGATGTTTACAAATTGCTCTCAGATTTTCAGAACTTTACGCCTTTTGCCCAAGCAGCAAAACTCGAAAACTGGCAGGCTGGCGACGACTGGTGTGAGTTTGACGTGCAGGGCATTAAGAATGCTGGACTGAAAATAGTAGAAAAAGAGCCAAGCAAAACCATTAAATTTACTGGAAATGAACGCGTTCCCTTCGAGTTTTTTGTTTGGATACAGCTAAAAATGGTTGCTCCATACGATACCCGCATGAGAATTACCGTTAAGGCAAAGCTTAACATGATGATGAAGATGATGGTTAAGGGGAAATTACAAAATGGGGTTGACAGTATTGCGGAGCAAATTGCGGCCGCATTTAACGGAAAACCGTAGCGCTACAACACAAAACTAACCTCCTTAAAGGCGAACTCTTTGAGCTCCCCTTCTTTTTTAGTTTCAAGAATCAAGGTGCCTGTATCACGCACGCCTACTATACAAGCATAAAACTCTTCGCCATCAGACAAATACCTGTTAAACCCTACGTTACGATATAGATTTGAAAAGTACTCATGGGATATTTGCTTAATATTCCCTGCCTTCAGCTGCTGATATCGCAGCTCGAAATAGCCGCAAAACTTTTCCAGTAAACTAGGGATATTAAATTTTGTACCTGTTTCTAGTATCAAAGATGTTGGGTTGGGTAAGCTATCGGAAAAGAACTTTTGATTCACATTAAGGCCAACCCCTACGATGGTAGTATCGAGATTTGCCGAGCTAAAACTATTCTCAATAAGGATTCCTGCAATTTTATTATCCCTAACATAAATATCGTTTGGCCATTTAATGGTGGTATTGGGTACTACCTCCGAGAGCAAATCGACAACGGCTAGCGATGATATTTTTGAAACTAAGAACTGGTGCTGCACGGCTAAAAAAGTAGGCTTAAGCAGTACGCTAAACAAAAGGTTCTTACCACTCTCACTCTCCCAAGAGTTCCCGCGCTGCCCCCTACCCTGAGTCTGATTTCGAGCAGCAACAACAACCCCGTGCTGCGCATTACTATCCTTTAGCTGCGACATATGCACGTTAGTAGATGTTACCTCATCAACCCAAAGCAACTTATTGCCAACCCTTTTTGCACCCATACGTTTTGAAAATTTTTAACAAATTTAACCGTTTGAATTAGAAAACTAGCCATAAACAAATAAACAAGTTTTAAACACATCGCAACTATTTGATAATGTGTAGGATAAGCCTCATAAACTTTCAATGTATAAATTAAGCTAAGGACACTGCCCCACTTTGCTTTTACATCAAAATATAATTATCTTTGTCGTTTAATAAACAATCATCTATAACCCAATAAATGGCAAAAAGAGATAACGAAAACACAGAAAAATTACACACCTGTATAGTAGATGCAATAGGCGAAAAAAAAGGAAATAATATTATTAGTCTCGAATTGGGCAATTTACCCAACGCTATCTGTCAACATTTTGTAATATGTAGTGCCGACTCAACAACTCAGGTAGCAGCAATTGCCGAAAACATCGAAATTCAAACAAAAAAGGTTCTAAACGAAAGGGTTTGGCAAAAGGGCGGATACGATAATAGCATATGGATAATACTTGATTACGTTGATGTGGTAGTGCATATTTTTCAAACAGAATGGCGCGATTTTTATAAACTCGAGGACCTATGGGCTGATGCAAAAAAAACCATATACTAGAAACCCTTAAAAAAACCACATACCTAAAACAAATAGACAATAAGTTTCGTTATTACGCCAAGTACAAAGGTAAAGTAAAATCAAATCATGAAAGATAACAAAAAAAAGCCCGAGCAAGATAAAAAATCAGACCAGAAAAAAAGCGGCGGTCAGATGAACCTTGGAGGGAAAAAGTTCAACGTTTACTGGATATACATAATAATTATACTAGGCATACTCGGTTTACAATTTTTTTATAGCGGCAAGAGTGCCGTAGAAACAACATGGAGCGAGGTACAATCTAAAATGCTTTATGAGAACGATATCGACAAATTAGTCCTGGTTAAAAACTTAGGCATAGTTGAAGTCTATCTAAAGAACCAAAGCCTATCAAAATACCCCAGTAAGCTGGGCGAAAACGCAAAGAATGTAAGTCCTGCTGGACCCCACTTCTACTTTACGGTTGGCTCAATAGAGTTTTTTGAAACACAGCTAAAGGAAGCACAGGCAGATAAAGCCGAAAAGGTCGGTTTAACCTACGAAACTAGGCCCAACTACTTTGGAGAAGCCTTAGGTTGGCTTTTGCCCATAATTATACTTGTGGCCGTATGGCTTTTTATTTTCCGTAAAATGAACCGTGGAGCAGGCGGCGCAGGAGGTGCGGGAAATATATTCAGCGTAGGGAAATCGAAAGCTAAACTTTTCGATAAAGAATCGACAAGCAAAACTGACTTTAAGGATGTTGCAGGACTCGAAGAGGCTAAGGTTGAGATAATGGAAATTGTAGATTTTCTTAAAAGCCCCAAGAAGTACACAGACCTTGGCGGGAAAATACCGAAAGGCGTTATACTTGTAGGCCCTCCGGGTACAGGAAAAAC
>JAQVYY010000057.1 GCA_028708425.1 Bacteroidales bacterium | reverse complement strand
TGTTTTAGGCTTCTTTCAGATTTCACCTCGCGGTAAACACCCTTGCCATCAACTAACGGTTCTCGTCAAAATAAGCCCGTTCGGGACTTTAACCCTAGAGATAATGAACATGCATAGCAAACAAAAAGGCTACTCCGAAGAGTAGCCTTTAACATTCTAAACTTACTTAAAAACTAATTAATAAGTACCTTTATAGACTCGTGTTTTCCGCTATTGTTAACAACAATGCAATAGAGCCCCGCTGGGATATTTTGGATGTTTAAAGTTGCTGATTGGTTACTACTACTCACTGTTTCCATTAATACCGTACCCGTAATCGAAATAAGTTTTATAACGCTGTTGGGCTCTAAATGATTAATATGAAGCTTATCGTATGCTGGGTTAGGAAAAACTTGAATTTGGGAATCATAATTCATCAGCGTTTCTCCCGTGGTTGTCAAGCAAAATTCTCTACTAAATCCGTCGGTATATTCATTGCCATAAACATTTACAAGTACTTTATCACCCCAGGTTAGCTTAAAGCTTCCAATTCGCCCATTTTGCATTCCGTCGTAACCCTTATCTTCTACAACTAGCGTATAACAATGTTCCGTAGTCAGGCAAAAAGTTTCTTCGTAAAGATAATTGCTTTCAGTATAGTTACCCGATTGGACAACCAGATTCCCTTGGTCAAAAATCTGCCATTCTACCTGTTGAGGAAAGTTATCCGTTTCGATGGCTAGGGTAACATTTTCGCCGTTCTGTATGGAGTAAAATGTTGTTTGTATAAAATTGTCGGAAGTCTCTTCGTCCTCAGCACCATTGGGCTGCGTGAGCAAAATGCTATAAGTGTGTTCCTGCATATCGGGAACGTCGATGGCGGGGAGCGAAATTTTTGTTTCGGTATACATCGATATCTCACCCGTCCATTGGTAGGTATCGATGGTGTTGCCATCGAGTGCATACTCTATATCAAGCGATGTAAGCACATCGAAACCGAGGTTTTCTACCACAATTTCAGGGTTGACCGTGAGCCCGCAATGGCTTAAATTAGGTGAAATAATTTGTTTTGCATGGGCATTTGTGTAATACTCGGGCTCTTCGCATTGGTTTACATAAAAATTTAACGCTGTGCTGGTAAGCCATCCAACATGTTTTGTTCGGCGAGAGGGACAAACAATATAGCTGCTGGGAAACTCTTCTCCACGTGGAAACAGGTCGCCTAATGAATCATTGTTGATAATGGGAAAATTAGCATACTGCTGCCAGTTTCCGAAAGTATCTCCCTGTCCCCAAAGGTGCGATTCAGGTGTTGCAGGGTCGGTTTCAATCATGATTACCATTGCCGTATTGGTACCATTAGGACCATACGTGTCCTGGAATGTCATGAGATGCCCATCGGCAAAGTACAACCACGATTGCCCGTCGGTTTCATTTAAAGCAGTAGATATAATATTGATTATAACCGTTTTCCCTTGGTCGAGATAATCGTATAATGTATGCCAGTTTCCATGTATATCTTGGGTTGTGAAGTTTGGTGCAATGGAGCCATCGGGAAGTTGACTATATACTCCATGAGCTGTAACCAGTAGCATAAGTGCCAGTAAATATTTCTTCATACTATTCATGTTTTATTTGTAAAAATTTTACTCTAATTCTGAATCATTACTTTTACTGACACAAAGTTGAAGAAAAACAAGCTCCAATTCAATATTTCCACCCAAATAAAGGTACTACTTTGGGTAAATACGCATGCTACAATAACACTACAATAGCGCTAAATGCAATAGTAAATGGTGCTGAGAGCAAATTCGCACAAAACAAGGGCAAATATTTTTAGACATACAAAGTTGAGAGTGTTTTTGTATCTTTGAAAAAAATATTGAAAGAGGAGATATTGATACCAGAAGATTTTTTTGATTACATTATGGGGAGATCTTCTCTACGGATTTCAGAGTTTTTGCATAGCATTATTAATTATAGCCGAATTGCAACTTCATCCTATTGCTTATAAAATTTTATGCGCCGATCATTAATTATAACCATTCTACTTATTGCAAGATTATGTTACCCGCTATTAGGGACACCTCAAACCGATAGCTTGAAAATCCGATTAGAGCGTGCATCCAACGATGATGCTAAAATCAATTTATTGATGGAATCGGGGAGTCAATTAGCTGAAAATGATATGACTTCGGCTCTAGAGCTATACAATCAGGCGTTACAATTGGCACAGAAAACGGCAAGCTATAAAAAAATTGCTGAGATAAACCAGATTTTTGGTTCGCTGTTTTTTTATACCGGAAACTACGACAGGGTGCTAACCTACTACTATGATGCGCTCGAAAATTATGAAATCGTCCAAGATACGAGCGGGTTTGTGGTGGTGTTTTTTAATATTGCCCTAGTATATAACAATCTAGGCGAGTACGAAAAATCGCGCGAATTCTATCAACTGGCGTTAGAAATGGATCAACCCAACGAGAACCTATCGGCTGATACCATAATTAGCTTGGCGCGAATACGCATTCATAATAATATAGGTGTTACCCTAAATTCCGAAGAAAAGTACGATGAGGCGTTGGCCTATTTTTATAAGGCTATTGAGCTATCGGAACGAGCGGGCAACGATGAGGTTGTACCGCAGGCCTACAATAATATTGGGAATGTGCATAAAGCAAAAAAGGATTACAGCATTGCCCTATCGTTTTATCAAGAGGCACTAAAAAGACGTAGTGTAAAAGAAGATCCGAAAGGAGTGGCGCTTACCTATTTTTATATGGGGGAGTGCTATGCTCTCCAGCAAGAAAATTTACAGGCACTCAATTACTTTCAAAAAGCATTTCATTTGGCCGACAGCTCTTCGTACACTGAGCTAAAGCGGAGTATAGCCGAAAATATGATTGATGCTTTTGCAAACCTGGGTTTGTATAAAAATTCATATAATATGCACCGTATATATAAGCAATTAAGCGATAGCATTAACAACGCCCAAAGTCTACAAACAGCCACCCAGCTGGAGATGCAATATAATTTTGCTAAGATTCAGAAGCAGCAGGAGCTGGAGCAACAAAAAACCGAGCTTATTTACCTTTTGATAATCGCTATTGTGGCAGGGCTTCTAGCAGTGGCCATACTTTTTCTCTCTTTGGTTCGAAACAGATCAAAACGCATTAGGCTACAGCAGGAAAAACTATCGTTAGAGAAAGAAAACTTGGAGAATAAATTGGAGTTTAAGAACAAGGAACTGGCCACCAATGTAATGTATTTAGTAAAGAGTAACGAAACGATTATTAATATAATTGAAAAACTAGTCCGAACAAAAGACGACTTTAAAAAATCGAATCAATCCATTATTCAGGAAGTTATAAATGAGCTCCGAAGAAGCACCAGTAAAGATGCGTGGAAAGAGTTTGAGCTGCGTTTTCAGGAGGTACACGAAAGTTTTTATACTAAACTAAACGACTTATTCCCTGACCTAACACCTAATGAACAGCGGTTATGTGCATTTTTGCGTTTAAATATGACTACCAAAGAGATTTCAGCCATTACTTTTCAATCCATTAAAAGTATTGAAGTAGCTCGAACTCGGCTACGCAAAAAATTAAACCTTTTAAATAAGGATGTAAATTTGGTAACCTATCTTATGCAAATCGAGGATAATTAAGTTTTATTTCATCGTTTTAGGTTTTTTTATGTGTCTAAATATAGAAACAACACCCTCATCCTGTAATCTTCCCCATCAAATTACTCCAGCTTTGTAAAAATATTTCCCTATTTACAGCCAGACAATAAACTGAAATACAAAAACTTAACCTGTTTTGTAGTAGCATTATTATGCCTTTTACAAAATGGTAGTAATACCGCTATGGTTAATAATTTCTCAAGCTTAAAAAGAGGTAATACATTTAATCTCGAAAATTAATTTTGGTTAAGTCTTATAATGTTTGGAAATGAAAAACGCAAATCAAGATAAAAAGCATGAAAATGATTCTAAAATGGAATCTTCCCAGGATGAGGATTCTAAAATGGAGCAAGTAATGCTTTCACAATTAAATGAAAGCCGAGAAATTAATAAAGCGCTTTGCAAGTTACTTGAAAAGTTTTCCAATAAAGACGAAACGAATAAATGATTGTTAAACTAAAATTTTACAACTATGAAAAGATTTAAACTCAGTACCGTACTTATTGCAGCAATTTTTGCTATAAGCTCAACGTTTGCGCAAAAAGCGGCGGTAGGGCCTTTGCTCTACGACCAAATTAGTAACGCGAGCACATCATCCTCTCCCAATGGAATGTATTCGTACGAGGCTACTGATGCGGATAACTTGGCCAAAACCACATTCAGTGCCGACGATTTTACGGTTCCGGTAGGTGAAACCTGGGAGGTGGCCCACATTAATGTTTTGGGTGTGGTTAACAAATACGCTACTTCTCCCGATGTGGATACCGTAAATGTTTTCATCTATGAAAACGACGCCGCTTTAAATATGCCTGGTACCACAGAGGTTTATTCGGCCACCGATATCCAAACGGTAGACTATCGCGGCGATGGCGATTTTTATATTGAGCTACCCACAGTTGCC
Source organism: Bacteroidales bacterium (assembly GCA_028708425.1). GTDB lineage: Bacteria > Bacteroidota > Bacteroidia > Bacteroidales > Tenuifilaceae > Perlabentimonas. The sequence continues at coordinate 12,353 of JAQVYY010000057.1, read as the reverse complement.
ACTCTATCCGAAGGCACCTACTGGTTGTGCGTTCAACCGGTTCGAAACCATGCCGAAGATGGCTATTGGAAATGGGAAGTGCAGCTATCGGGGAACAACGGAGCTCCGTTTTACTATAAAAATCCGCTGCATGGATATTACTACGATGCCGACGACTGGACATCGGGATCTGAACTTTTCAGCTACTGGGAATCGTTCGATCTTTCGTTTGCGCTGTATAGCCCAAGGTTAGATAACGATTTGGCGATTGTTGATTTAATTTCTCCCGCTTCTGGCGGTTTTTTAGATCAGGAAACAGTAACCATCCGAATGGAGAACCCAGGATTGCTTGCCCAAACTGCGTTCGATGTGCGGTATAAACTAAACGATGGTGCCTGGGTTACCGAGAATGTGGGTAGCTTAAGCATTGAGCCAGGGCAGCTTGCTGAGTATAGCTTTACAGCAACTGCAGACCTATCAGAGGTTGCTACCCACACCATTGTTACCGAAGCAGTACTAGCTGGCGACCAAAATACAGCTAATGATACTGCAAGCTTTGAGGTAGCCAACTATGGTAACGTATTTGTTTTCGGTACGTTTACCGATATAACCACGTGTGCAGGTCAATTTACCGATCCAGGCGGTCCTAACGCAAACTGGGAGGGTGCCCACGATTACGTGGCCACCATATATCCTGATACTGAAGATGCTCGCGTACGCTTAATTTTCAAGGAATTTGATAATGGCTGGGGACAATTTTACATTTATGATGGTGAAGATGTTAATGCTACGGTAATTGACTTAACACCCGATAACCCCAACACTGAATATGCCTACGATACCGAAATAATGGACACGGTAACCGCAAGTAATAGTATTGGTGCACTCACCATTGCGTGGTCTACTGGTGCTGGTAATGCTCCTGGCTGGGTTGCTGATATCAGCTGCTGGATACCTCCCGCTGACGATTTTGCCGTAACCGATTTGCAGCTTTCTATACCAACCATTTTTGAGGGTCAGGAGGTACAGGTAACCGCTACTATTTATAATGCAGGCCTCACCACACAAGCAAAAGATGTTACATTTACGCTAAACGGAGAACCGTTTGCAACAGTAACATCTGCTGCACTTGCAGCAAGCGAATCGACAACGGTTACCGTTGATTGGATTCCACAATCAGGGGGAGTTTTCACGTTCCAAGCATCAGTCCCCGCCGACGATGGAGAAACAGATAACAACTCCATGTCAAAAACCGTTTCTGTTTACGCCGATGGCGACCTTGTGGAGAGCTTTGAAGGCGAAGATTTTCCACCAGAATTTTGGAGCCGGACTAATAATGGTTTTGAAAGAGTTCCTTCTGAGGGAATGCCATTTGTTGATGGAGATTTTTTCTTAAGTACTATGATACAAGATACGCTAGTTACACCTCGCCTGATAGTTAATGATGGGGATCAGTTGTCGTTTTTAGCTTTTTCACAAATGTGGTGGTTTACCACGCTCGATATTGTATATTCCGAAACGCCAAATGGCCCCTGGACCCATATTGCTAATGTACCCATGGATCCAATGATAAACTCTTTCCAGGAGTTCACCGTAGACATTAGCGCTGCTACAGGAAATAATTACATTGGATTTGCTACGGGTGCCCCTGATATGCCAGGTTATGCTATCAATGTGAATATAGATTTTGTGCGCGGATCGCAAATCTTCTACTACGATCACAATATTGTAGCCAGCGCTCTAGTCGGAGATGTTTCTCCATTGCAGAATGAAGCTGTTTCGTATACAATGACCGTTAAAAACATTGGATTAGAAGACCTTGAAACGGATGCATACACCGTAAAACTGATGAGTGTAGATACCATTCAGGGCGACCAGGAGCTGGGTGCCATTTCTGGAGAGGCCTTGGCTTCAAAAGAAGAAATGCAATATACCTTTGATTATGCGTTTGACGAAATTGGAGCGGCTACCCTTTATGGTTTAGCTGTTTACAGTGCGGATATGGATACGGAGGATAACGTTACCCGCCCATTGGACATCTTCGTACAGGCGGCCGGAACCGACACCGTCCAGGTGGGAAATGCCACTGAATATACATGGGACGGTTATCCATTTAATGGAAGCCGAAGCTCCGAAGTAACCCAAACAATGTATATGAATTACGAGGTGGGTTCTACAGGTACCATTACCGGTATAACCTACTTATACCAAAATAATGATACGCATGATAAGGAAGATATTCCCATTCAGATTTTTGTTGCCGAAACAACCGATGATGATATGGCAGGCGGCCTGCGCTCGTCGGAGGGGTTTACAAGAGTTTATAACAGTACCGTTTCATTTGAAGCTGCTTCGGAAGGCGAAATTTTCTTCCCATTCGAAATTCCTTGCGTATACAATGGTGATAATCTGATTGTTTTTGTATATCGCGAAGACTCTGAAAGCGGTGGACAGATATATTTTAAAGGGGAAGAAGGCGAAATACCAAACCGATCGGCACATATTCAGTTTATAAATGGTCCCGTTGATTTAACCGATACTGAATATATGAACTCCCATTACAGCCTTGTAATTAATAATATGTTGCCAAACACCATTTTTCATAAAAACGAATCGGGGATTGGCCAAATTGAAGGCATGGTGTTTGACGAAAGTGCTCAAGGAGCGGAGAATGTAACTGTTAGCCTCATGGGAACAAGCGCCATTACAACTACAAATGAGTTTGGTGTGTTTCAGTTCCTTGTTGCCCCAGAAGGGGAACACGACCTAAAACTGGTTAAATTTGGTTACCGTGATATAGTTGACCAGATAGAAGTGGTTGGCGGTGCACTTAGTTCGCTATTGTACAACCTTGAGCCAAAACCCGAGGTGATAGTTTCTGGTACAATATTAACCAGCGATAATAATGCTCCCGTAGCCAACCTCGATGTTAATATAGCTGGTTACCAAGATTATACCGCTACAACGAACAACGAGGGATATTTTGAATTCTCGAATGTTTATGCAAATGAAACATACGGTATTACCATAGAGTTAGATCGCTATGCGCTATATACCAGTGAGTTTAACACTCCTGAGGGAGCCGATGTTGACCTTGGTAACATTGTACTTCAAGAAATAATGGAGCCCTCGTTTATGGTGCAGGCAATGCCAGCCGCCGAGACTCTGGAGCTAACCTGGAATAAACCCTATACAAGCATCTCGGACTCGATTGGTTTGTTCGATAATCCAGGTATCTACACTGGCTATGCAGCCGATATTAATGAAGAGGTATGGCTAGGAAATATCTTCGAGATAGAGGAAAGTGTTACACTTACTGGATTTGACATGATTATTTATGACTGGAAAGATGGCGGTTATTCTGCTGGGGATGTAACATTGGAAATTTTCGACATGAATGAAGATTTAATCATGGAACAACCTTTTACCATCCCTGTTGAGGATGAAACAATTTACAACATCCATGTAGATATTCCTGATGTTACTGTTAGCGGAGGTTTTTATGTAATGGTTCATTGGGTAGGTTTAGATTTTTCCACCCCATTATTAGCATTTGACAAAGGAAATGTTGAAAATACTGCTCCAAACCATGCTAGATATAAATATGAAGGACAGGGTTTCGCTCCATTTTCCGAACTTAGTGGTGTAAAAGGAATATTTGAAATTGGTGCGAAGGTAAAATTTGCAGATGGTAAATCGGACGTTGTTCAGCCAAAAGCGCTTGAAGGCTACAATGTATACCGTTTGCCCACATCCGATATTCACAACCCAGCATCATGGACAATGCTTAACACAGAGCCCATTGTATCGTCAGAAGCAAGTGTATCTTATACCGATAATACTTGGGCACCTGCGGAAGATGGTTTTTATTCCTATGCTGTTGAGGCAGTTTATACTGAAGAAGTATCAGCTCCATCGTTTTCCAGTACTATAGCCAATGGTATTTACAGTGAGGTTACCGTTAATGTTACCACCAACTCCGGCGACAGTGCGGAAGGTGCTAGTATTAAACTGGTAAATAATAATGGAATTACAGCATACTCGTACAGCGCGATTGTAGATGAAAGCGGCTCTGTTTCTCTCGGTACTGTACGCAGAGGAACCTATACCTTAGCCGCTACGATGTTAGGCTATACCGATTTTTCGGATCCTTCGGTTGAAATCTCCAATGCATCAGAAACACTCGGTGTAGAGCTTGAGGAACTTATTGTTATGCCAGGACAGCTTGCTGTTGATGTTGATAATGAAAACCAAACAGCAACCCTTACATGGCAACTTGGAACAACCACAGAGTATATTCTTGATGATGGTACTTATGAAAACGGGCTTACACTAAATCCTGGAGCTAATGCATATCTTGGAAACTATTTCGATGTAACCGAAACCGGAACGATTGTAGAATTTGCTCTGCACGGACAAGCAAACGCTGAAAGCTCTGGTGAAGAGGTAACCATTGAGGTATTCGATGCAGCGGGTAATAGTCTTGGTGTAACAGACTCATTTGAAATTCCTGCCGACGATTGGGCAAGCGTTCCGGTACAGGGTATCCAGTTCTCAGGCGCATTTTATGCAATGGTTCACTGGAATAACTTAGCTGGAAGTACCAACTATTTGTCAATAGATACGGATGGACCCAATACCAATGCTGGTTATTACTATGATATTCCTAATGGATTCTTGCCAATTGCTGAACTAGGAACTGCTCCAGGCGCATTCTTACTTAGAGTAGTCGCAAATGTTGGCGATAAAAAGGTAGCTATGAGTCCGCAAACCCTAGGACAAGCAAATAATGTGGCAGTTCAGCTACAGGAAAGCAATATCCAAGGAGTTGCTCAGTCAGCTAAATCGGCTAAATCATTTGTTGGATACAACGTTTATCTTAACAATCTTGAAACACCAGTTGCCGAAAGCATTGCTGAGAAGGAATACGTATTTACAGCCGAGGATTTACCTCAAAATGATACGTATACAGCTGCTGTTTCATCGGTATATACTTCCGGCGAATCAGAATTGGTAACCATTGAATTTAGCACTCTATTTGTTTCGGTTGATGAGCTTCTATCTCAGGATATAACGGTTTATCCAAACCCTGCTCAGAATGAAATATATATTCAAAATGCCGAAAACGCACAAGTAATGGTATACAACATGAGCGGAAACAGAGTGCTTAATATTAAGCAACACGAAAACAAACGCCTTGATGTATCAATGCTTGAAACAGGAATGTATATCGTTAAGGTTATTAATAATCAGAAAGTTTACAGCGCGAAGATTACAATTATGCGGTAGGACTTTCTTGATTTAACCTTTAAGTTAATATCTCTATATAGATTGGTTAATAGGTTAAGTTAATATGAGTAGAATTAATCCCCCGGTAATTTTGGCTGGGGGATTTTTTTGTGCGGTATATACAAATTAATCAACAGCTTACTGTGCTTAATAATTGAGCTGAACCCCAATTATTCATCTTTAACAAATTTGATGAAAATGGGGGTTAATTGGATGCTACCTCTCAACTCGACGCATACAAAAGCTTTCACTCTGCTAGTTTATCACCATACCCAAACCACAAAAAAATGGGTTTAACCTGAAGAGCCAAACCCATTTATCAAAAATACTTTTTCTAATTAACTTTTTCTAAGTACAAAGGCCCAGTACTCCATCTTACCATTGGCAAACGATTCGTATCGTTCGGTCCCCTTTGCTCCAGCAAACTCTAAAAATGATTTACGTAAAAACCTCGGTACTTTCTTTGATATTGCAGACTCTCTACGTTCATGGTCTAAATTGAGTGCCTCAACCACATTATCCGCAATATTTTGCTCTTTAACCACCTCAAAGCCTGCAGAAACAAGATCACTTCTAATCCCTTCAAACTCATCTTTCTTAATCATATCAGCGAAACAAAAATGTCCGTTGGGTTTAAGCACTCTATAAACCTGAGAAAAGAAATGCTTAATATCCTTATAGCATCTTGCCGACTCTACATTTACCACCACATCAAAATTATGGTCTTTAAATGGAGGCTTTTCTGCAACACCAACAACAAACTCTAAGCCTTCAACCTTGTGGTATGCATTACAAAAATTGATGACGCCAGACGAAATATCCATGGCAGTATAAGCATTGGGTTTACGGTAGCGGGCAATATACGAAGCGCCTCCTCCCCTTCCGGACCCCACTTCTAAAACCTCTTTCCCCTCAATCTCAACATCCTTAACTACATAATCGTAAAGCTGAATGCAGTATCGGTCACGCTCATCATGCGACTCGAGTCCTAGCTTAGAATCGCCGTTTAGGCTATGGTAGCCGTAATTCATAAAAACCGCATCCTTATTCTTATCAATCCAAATAATAATATTATGCCATAATTTCCACATGGGACGACGAATGGTAACGGGCATTTCGCAGTACTTTTCAATAACTCTTTGCATACAAACATAGGTTTTAGTTGTGTGCGTAAAGATATAAAAATATGAATAGGAGTAGTGAAACGTTAACATTTTTTAGAACAATTGATAAACTTCTACACACAAAAAAGCCTAAAGACTTTACTAACAAATCCTTAGGTTTTGAAATATTTATTTCGTGCTGTATACCCCAATTAACCCGCATTATTCATCAAATTTGCTGAAGATGAATACAAATGCGGGTTACCCCAACATAGTGGAGCCCAATTTTGGGCAACTAGATTGGTTGTGAAACTTATTCGCTGTCGGAGACAGCAATTATTCGAATGAATAATTGCGGTTAATTTCTTAAAATATCCTTTACATCGTCCCAACTACCATCATTTTCTGCAGGTTGTAGGCTTAAAATATGGGTAATTATATTGTAAACATTGATGCTTATAAATGCTTTGGATGTGTAACCCTTTTTAAAAGAAGGCCCCTGAGCAAAGAATATTCCATGCATATCGGGGTTTGCATTATCGTAACCATGGGTTGCACCTGTATACCGCGAGCTATCGTTAGAGAAACCTACGCTATATCCCTCTGCCGCCTCGATAATTACATCCTGTATACGAGGGTTTGATCCGTAGTGCAACCTTTCTGGAACCTCGTGCCGCTCCCATGCCTTAAGGTTAGGTATTGCCTTAAGCGCGGCTATGGCCTGCTCGCGATATTCGCTCTTGGGAGTAAGGCTATAAACAGGGTTCCCTCCAGTAATTATGTCAAACCAGTTACGATTTACATACCTATTTAAATTTACGTAGCGCAGGGGCGAAATATCTGCCATTCCATGATCAGAAACAACTATAAAATTAATTTTATCGGCATGTGGCAGCTCATTCAGCTTGGTTAAAAAAACGCCCAACAGCTGGTCGAGCTGCTCAACAACCCCAATCGTTATATCTCCAGTAGCACCATCCCTATGAGCTGTCCAATCGGGCTCGTGTGAGTACCATGCAATAAGTCGAGGCCTTTGTTCCATTGGCAGGTTAAGCCAGTGAATAACCGTATCAATTTTTTGCTCCAAGGTTACCGACTGATCGTATTTTTTCCAATAGGTTGGGTATTTACCTCCAATAGCAGTTTCTGAACCAACCCAATGGTAGGTGGCAGCAATTAGCCCCTGGTTTTCGGCAGTTAGCCAAAAGGGCTCGCCCCCGTAGAAAGCAGGGTTTTCAACAGCATCCCTATCGCCAATGGAGTAATACCCCAAATCGGGGTCGTAAAACCGATTTGCTACAATTCCGTGATTATCGGGATATAGCCCCGTAGCAATACTGTAATGGTTTGGGAAAGTTTTTGTGGGATAGCATGGGATTAACGCCTCCGCTTTCACTCCATTTTCAGCAATGCTATTTAGGTTAGGGGTTTGCGCAATATCAGCATAATCCCACCTAAACGCATCGAGTGATAGAATAACTACGTATTCATCATCGTTATCAGAATTAAATTCTTGCGTAGTTCCCTTACAGCTAGCTGCAACTAGGGCTAACCCCACAAGTAAGTAAAGTAAGTTATGGAAATAGCTTTGCATCGTTTTTTTCATATCTCATTGTATTATTTAGCAAACCAAGTTAACACTACTATTATAAATATATTTCAAAGTTGAGCTATAATGAATAAACAGTAGCTATATAGGCCTCTACATCAAATTTTCGTTTACAGCCGTTGCGGTTCATGTATCGAATTTTACCAAAAACAGGTCTTGTAGCCCATGCCCTATCGTGAACTCCGCCAATGCTCCAAGCTATACCTGCGTAACCGTTTGGGTCTCTGCCATCAAGGCTATACTTATCGTTTAAATGTATGGCAAACTCCATGGCCTGCTCGGGCGACAGGGTCCATTCCAGAATTTTTTTTGCCCAGTACATCCTTAAATAGCCATGCATTTTTCCTGTTTTCACCATTTCAAGCTGAGCCGCATTCCACAGGTTATCGTGTGTACGGGCCTGCTCAAATTCCGATAGAGGGTATGTGTACTCTCGCTCATCGAGCCTATGGGTACTATGCGTATCCTGTGCCCACCTATGAAATCCTGACGTACTATCGTAATCTGGGTTATAGTAGCAAAAATTATCGGAAAGTTCACGACGAACAATAAGTTCCTCTAAAAACGATGATTTATCCTCGGTTGGCACGTTTGCTCTTGTTACCTCAATGGCCACATGCTGAGCCGAGAGCTGCCCAAAATGCAAGTATGGCGATAGTCCCGACTGCCCATTGGCAAGCGGGTTATTCCGCTGCTTATTATACCCCGTAAGGTTTGAATTTATAAACCGTTCTAACGCTGCAATGGCAAAATCTTCACCCGAATTAAAATAATCAACATGCACGGGATTATTATTCAGACCAACATACTCAAAAACCGCTTGCCAGTCGGCGGGTTTTGCATATACCTTACTCGTAACAAGGGGTATTGATGGAAAACCAACAAGGTAAATTGGTAAGCGTTTGGTAATTTTAGGCCTAAATGTATAGGCAGCGTACTCTAACTTTGGCGATACAATCCTACAAGGCACTATATTGTGGGCATCAACCTCGTGATGTGCAATACGAATAGCATTGTTTAACTGATTTTTCCACTGCCGTTTAATTCTTAAAGGGTCAAAATCGGAAACAAGTAAACTGGCATCCACATCGGCTATAAATTGAGAAATGGTGCTAGGTGGATGGCCAAGAAGAATGCTAAACGATATACCATGCTCCTTGCATAACCTCTCAACCGAAAGTAGTCCATTTAGCAAAAACTGGAAGTGCTTGGGCTGCGCATTAAGAAATGGGTTGAAAAGAGAAAATACTACATAAACGGGTACATTTTTCTCATTCGCTTTTTCAATGGCATACAAGAGGGCCCAGTTACTATTTACCCGCTGATCGCGCGACATCCAGTAAACAACTGGTCCCAGCTGCTTGTGCTCAGCCTCGTTAATATGCGTTACCCTAGTTTTGTCAACCATTCATTACCCTACCTAAACTATTACCCCTATCGACTATACGCTCTGAGAATTCGTTCAATTAAATCATTGTAATCGCACTCCCACTTATAATCGGTAAAGTTTTTTGCGTTAATCGCCACAACCACCCCTTTATCGGGTGCAATAAAAATATACTGGTCGCCATACCCCGCGGCATAAACAAGCGGATTACCATCGGGCTGTTTTTTTATCCACCAATGGCAACCATAGCTAACACTATCGATACTAACAACCTCCGAAATGGAATTGTTTACCCACTCTTTAGAAACCACAGATTCTGAACCCCAATACCCTTGATTATAAACCAATAGCCCAATTTTTGCCATATCGCGTGTGGTAAGGTACAATCCACCCCAGGCAGGTTCGTTGTTTTGATTGTACGAATCCCATTGAAAACCATTAACTCCAAGGGGTTTAAATAGATATTTGCGTACAAATATTTTAAAGTCGATTCCGCTAGAGCGCATCACAATCTCCTTTACCAGCTCGGAGCAGGCACTATTATAGTTAAAGCTCGTTCCTGGGGAAGACTCCATGGGCAAGCTAAGAATAATTGGGATCCAATAATTGGGCAAATGGCTGAGCTCAATAAGGGGATTGCCTGCATACGAGTAATGAACAGACCATTCGTCCCACTTAAAACCACTGGTTTGCGTTAAAAGATGCCTTAGGGTGATTTGAGATTTTAGTGAATCGGCTTGAAATATATCGCTATACTCAGGAAAAAACCCTGCTATCTTAACATCTATCGATGGAATAAACCCCTTATCAATACAAACTCCAACGGCAAGCGAGGTGATGCTTTTGGTAACAGAGCTTATTGGGTGCAACGTGTTAAGCTGGGTAAATCCATAGTACGACTCAAATGCAATACGATGGTTATGATATATTAGTAAGCTCGATAGCTTACCGTACTTATCGTTCCTAATATCGCTACAGAGCTGCTGTAACGAGTCGGCATAAAATACTGGTTTGGGCGGATGCTGCGATACTATCTCCCCCACATTACCAAAAGAAAAAAACATGACGAGGCCAACCGTAATTGCGGTATAAAATTTCATCAGTCCATTTTAATTTCTAAAAGTAAAGATAAAATAACCATTCGTATGTAAAAATTGGTGCTGTGATTTTTTTGTAAACCGAATTGAATTTACCCTTTAAGTAAAACGGGGAAATGCGCCTTTGTTACCTATCCCCATTAGGAATAGATTAGGAAATTATATGAGCTAAAGATTGGCAAATGTGTTTTTAAGCCTTTCCAATACTGTTTGAACCGTTTTTGCTGGGCAAGCAATATTCATACGCTGAAAGCCGCTACCCTCAACACCAAACATATCGCCAGCATTAAAGCCTACACCAGCCTTACTAACCAACAAATCGGTTAGCTCCTCGTTAGATAAATTATACTCCCTAAAATCGAGCCATAGGAGGTAGGTTCCCTCGAGTTCGATTAGCTTAATTTTAGGTAATTCGGTTTTGAGAAAATCTTTAACCAAGCTGTAATTCGACCATAAATAGGTAAGAAGCTGGCTAAGCCATTCCTCGCCCTGAGCCGAGTAGGCAGCCTTAGTGGCCTCAAAACCAATAACATTGCCATGCCAAGTTCCATTGCGCTGGGCCTGCAAGTTATATTTTTTCAGAAGAGATGGGTTAGAGATTACAATCCAAGCGGTTGCCAACCCTGCAATATTAAAAGTTTTGCTGGCCGAACCAAATGTTATGGTTTTATCGGCAATATCGGGAGCTATTGAAGCGAGCGGGGTATGCTTATTGGGGTTAAAAACCAAATCGCCATGAATTTCGTCGGATACAATAAGCACATCATGCTTTAGGCAGAGGTTTGCCATTTTGGTCAGCTCCTCCTTTGTCCACACCCTACCAACCGGATTGTGCGGTGAGCACAACACGAATAGCTTAACGCCCATTTTAAGCTTCTCCTCAAAATCGTGAAAGTTGATGGTGTACTTCCCATTAACCAGCTCTAGCGGGTTGCTTAGCAATTTACGTCCATTCTGCCTTATTGCATGATAAAACGGGTGGTACACCGGCGTTTGGATAAGCACATTATCGCCCGGATTGGTATAAGCCTGCACCGCATGGTTTAACCCAGCCACAATACCTGGGCAGAATCCCAACCACGATGTATCGATATCCCAACCGAATCGCTTTTTCAGCCAGCTTGCAATGGAGCTGTTGTACTCATCATCCTGCAGGGTGTAACCCAGGATGGGATGCTGCAAGCGTTTTTGCAACCTTTCAATAATAAAGGGAGCTGTTGCAAAATCCATATCGGCAACCCACATGGGGATAACGTTCTGATTTCCAAAAATCGCTTCCCGCTTATCTAATTTTATTGCTGACGTATTCTCGCGCGGTATCTCAACCGAAAAATCGTACACCATGGTCAAACCAATTTAGTATTAACCCTAATTATTCATCATTACTAAATTTGATAAATAATTGGGGTTAAATAATTTTACTTTGTAAGTTCGCTTAGCTTACTAAATGATTCATCGGCAGTTGATAGTAAATCTCTGTATATAGACCTGTAATGCTCACGTTTCTGCTTTCTATCAGAGCCTTTTCCGGGGTTATTGGCTCTCCGAAAAAAATCGTTACGCCTATTTACAGCGTTCTCAATAATTTCAATAACCTGATTCTTATTCTGATCGCCATGTAAATACATATATGTATAACAATCTGATATCACATCACTTACAAGGTAGTCAATATCTTTTTTCACGTTTCTAATGCTAGCCATAATTTATACTGTTTTATTGGTAGTTGGTTAAAGTACAAAAATATGAAAAGATTGCGAATAATTTCATCTGTTTATATTTTCATTTTTTAGTACATGTTTTTTTACTGCGTGAACGCTAAGAGATTCAAAATTTCATCTTCATGCTCTATGGCAATAGTCGTGTGTGCTTAGCGTTGAGATCAGTTT
>JAQVYY010000097.1 GCA_028708425.1 Bacteroidales bacterium | reverse complement strand
AGCTTTACGCCCATGGTACGGAAGCCGATACTCTCGGCAGCACGGCTAATGCCCAGCATACTCACCCCCTCACGGGTTATGTAGCTCCGCTCGCGAAGCGTTTCGAGGTTGTAATGCTTACCGTGATGGCGTGCCACCATCCTTAGGCAGGTAGGGCCGCAGTCCATGGCATCGTGTTGGGGGTAGTGGGGGAAAGGCATTTTTGGAATGTAGAATGATGAATGTTAAATGATAAATGTAAAAATAGCGAAAACTATAACTTAGATGCTAACTGTAATAACAAAACTGAGCATACATTATGTATTTAGGACTTCCTTTAATATACACACCTGAAAATTTGCCAAATGGGGTAATACCCAGCATACTCATCTCCGCCAGCCGGCGGATTATATGGCTACGCTCACGCAGGGTCTCTAAATTGTAGTGCCTGCCTACCGAAGCGAAAGCATAGGTAGGCTTACCGTAGTGTCGCGCCACCATTCTTAGGCAGTGCCTGTCCCGATGCGTCGGGATTGGGCCGCAGTCCATGGCATCGAGTTGGGTGTAGTGGGGGAAGGACATTTTTGAATTAAGAATGTTTATTGCAAAGATAAAAGGATTAGAATGAGTATGTTGCTTTCTGTTTTAATAAAATGGTGACGGGTGACAAAGGGTGACGGGTGACGAGAGTGACGGGTTACTCTCCCCATAGCTGAATATTAAGCTCGATCACACGTTCAGTATTAACCACAAAACCAGTTTCTTTGGTATATACTCCGCACTCCTCCACAGGAACATAATCATTTTCCCATAGCCATTGAACTATAAATTTTTAAAAATAGTTTATTATCGATTAGATAATCAGTTTGGGTCAACTCATGCTAGTTTCGTATTAAACATAAATCCCACTTATTCATATAGTGCTCATATTCTGATATTTGAGGGCATATTAAGTTAAATGCACATTTTTCACAGGGTCCAAAATCTCTTAATTTAAACCAAGGACTCTCATCATCAAATATGTTAATCAATAAATCTTTTAATGGCTGGCGGATGTTACCTATAGGATGGGTATTATTGCTTAATAGTACTTTACTGTTAGCTAGTACAATCAGCTTCCCCCAATAGTTAAGATTAACACAATTTTTGACAAAAAAATCATTCCTCGAGAGGTGTGTTCCGTTTAAATCTTCTTTTCTTATGAAAACATAGTTTTCGAAAAACTCATAGTTAAACCCATTATAGTAAGGCACTATATTACTGTTGATTCCCAAATTTAATTTATTATAATCAATGAAATTATCATATGAGTTAATCATAAAAATAATTTTTGCATCAAATCTTTTAATAGTAATGTTATCCCCGATTAAATTATTGAAAATAGTTTCGTCAATAGGAAAATTGACCAGCACTCTGATACTTACATTGCCTCTCAAAATTGTATTAATTTCATCTTTAAATTTCATAAAATTTTTATAATGAACATAGTATACTTTTTCACAATTAATGCCATTCAACATATCAATAAAATTATCAAGATCTGGATGTGAAAAAATATCACCTCCAGTAATGTGTATCTTCTTTAGGTTAGATTCTTCTAAAGTGGTAATTACTCGTTGAATGTCTTTAATATTTAAAATACCTGATGCTTTTGTGCAATGAAAAGTCTGTTTGTGAATTTTATCGCAATCGATGCAGTTAAATTCACAACTACCGTTAATAAACAGATATAACTCCTTTAATTTATAAAGGATATTTTCTCCAATATGTATCTTATCTGATTTATCTTTCAGAATCTTAAGTTTTGGGTAGAAGACAAACGGTTTTTCTCTATGATTTTCACAATCAAGTATATCTCCACAGAAAAGTTCTCTTAAATCACAAATAAAAGCCACTACACTATTTTTTGAGAGCATTTTTTCATCGATTTGAATGCAATAACCATTATTGTAATCCCTTAAACTTGTCATAAGACATGCTACATCTGGACTTATATCGAAGATTTTAATGCTCTTATCAAGGAGGTTATGAATAACCCCAGACCTTTCATCACTATTCAGATAGCAGTATGGCTCAAGATAAAGCCAATGTTTTTTAGAAGTTTCCATCATCAACAAAATAAAGTATTAAACAAATATGATATCATTTACGATTTCATTAAACATCTCCCTATTTTTTTCTAATCGGGATAGAATGGTCGAGCATTTTTTTGAAAAATCTTCATAATTTAAGTAGCCAGGGCATTTGGCATTTTCATTTTCTATATCATCTATTAAGTATAAACAATGCGGGCAACTCTCAAGCATATAGCACGATGAACATGACTTACTTATGTTGTCAAGGTATCTATTAAAAGTTTCTACTATAAATTTTGAATTTAAGCGAATTGTTTTGTCAATAACACTCCCAAATGAGTACCTATAATCAATTTTTTCGCATGTATGTATGCTGCCATCTGTGGCGATGAACATTTTACGCCCAAAAGGGAAGCATGTGCCAGTTGGAAAAAGTGTGGCATTATTAGAGAAGAGTTCAGAATAGTCTTCAAAAAAAGTTCCTCCATACTGTTTACAAAAGATAAAAGTGTCCCTTATTTCAGGAGACTTTGCGCCTAACTCTGTAACTATCCTATTCGGATTGTTTGACCGATTAATACTATCAATATAGTCATGGTAAATATTTTTAAACTCTTCAGTCTTTTCTGGTAGAATTCCAGATGTATTCAGTGGTGCAATCATAGGAACCTTGTCAAAATTTTTTTTAAAGAAATACATTATGCTTTCTACAGAATTTTTATTGTGTAAAACCGCAATGAAGTTCACATATTCTTTAAAAAAATCTGGATACTTTTCTTTTATTAATTTCACATTAGAAATTATTACTGGAAAACTATTAAACCCCAAACGGTCAACCCTGTACTGATTTCCTTCATTGTCACCATCTAAACTAATTAACAATCGCACTGAATTATCAACCAGAAAATCTATATGCTTCATTAGAAGCACACCATTTGTTGTCATTGAAAAGATAAAATTCCTGTTTACCTCTAACCCCTTGATGTATTCAATTATTTTTTTTATTAATCCCATATTTAGCAATGGTTCACCGCCATAAAATGAAATAAATGTTGTTCCCTTAAAAGATTTATTATCAGGGGTGTTAAACCTTCTGACAAAAAAATCAACAACAGTTTTTGCTGTACTGAAATCCATGTTCCTATTTTCTTGCGTATGGGTATAACTATAGAATTCACCATATGCACAATATCTACATTTAAGGTTACATGAACTGGTTACCTCAAAAACCACCTGTTCAATATTGTCTAAACCATCTTTAATATGTACCTCTTCAATTCGCCTAGTGCAATTATTGATTTCTTTCGTCTCATTCGAAAGTATGTGTTCTTTTAAAAAGTTGTATTTTCGTTCGTAGTATTTCTCATCGCTTTTAAATTGTGAGTATTTCGGGTTTTGCGTTGAAATGATATCTGATTCAGTGTTTTGAAAATACTTGTATATTTCAGGATGCAGATACCCTATAAGTTTTGATTTTCTTGCAATATAATAATGATTATTAAAATCAGTTTTCGTAAGTATGGCTTTCATTGTAAGCTTGTTTTTAATTAACTTATAGTGTTGCAGATATTTTTAAACAGTCCCTCTAACTATTAAGAAAACATAAAGAATTATGCAGGTTATTTCAGGTGAACAATCATAAGTTTATAGCCCTCGTCTGCTGAGGATGGCTCAATAAAACTGTATGCTATTGAATCGGTGATATATTCAGGATAAAAATCAGGCCCTTCATCGAGGTCATTTCTAAACATCTTACCTCGAAAGATTGGTTTTAGCTCTTGTTGTAATTTATCGTAATAGGTGCAGTAGCAACTACAGTCTTCTGTATAGGGTTCTATTCCAATGAATACAAACCTGTTAGATTCGTTAACGTTTAACCAGTACTTTCCTTTTCTGCCCTTAGGGTTCGATTTTAATTCGTACCTATACTCATCAGGAAGTTTAAGTGAACTTAGGTCAATAAAAAATTTGGGAACAATCCTGTTTTCATCGTTAAAAGTGTATATGGTGT
>JAQVYY010000096.1 GCA_028708425.1 Bacteroidales bacterium | reverse complement strand
TTTTCACTTCTGGCTTTCTTTTCCTTCTTCTCAATATCTTTCTCTAGTTTAGTTATATTTTCCTGCAGGTCAATCAATTCTTTTACATTCAATCTTCCGATTAAATGCTTAACCCTATTGCTAATTGCAATCTGTTCGATAAAACCATTCCATATTTCATCCAATGTTAATCCTTGTATTATTAGTTCGGTCTCCAATTGTGATTTCCATATTGAGGTGTATAGTTTTTCCACCTTTACTGCGAGTTGTACCTGTTCATCATGTTTTAAAATAAAAAGTATTTTGTGAGGATTATGCTTTGCTATTATTTCAATCATTCTGTAATCAATGTCGTGTTTTTTTAACTCTATGCTAAGTGCGATAATTTCATTAATGTCTGACGTTGATTTTATGTTGAGCGTCTTGTCAGACAATGAGTGTTCTATAGATATTCTTTTTATATCGCTGACAAAACTCTGTCTCAAATCCTTGGTCAAGTTCAGTCTTTTATAAAAAGCCTCTTTTGGCAAAAATCGTCCAACATAGGTTGATTTAGGGAATTGAATCATTCTATCACCACCATAAAGCAAATGAGTTCAAAATCATCTAATCCGGATATTTTGTCTGATAAAAAAGTGGTCTGCTTAGTGCTAAAAAAGCTATCTATATCGCTTTCTTCCTTAACACTTATTATCGATGAGATAGCTTGCGCTAGTAGCTCAGATACTTGTCTCATATCTTTACCGTCTTTGGTAGTGCTATTGAATATGTTACATGCCCCTCTATCTGGAATACTGTTATCTTTTGAAAGCATGCGCATGGTATCAAGTGCTAATTTTGGTTCTAAGTGATTACAAATAACACCACCATCATTGCCTATGAATACCATATAAAAAGGGTGAAGACGATTTTGGTTTTCAATATTTATACTTGAATTAATGTTTTTTAGTACGAACATTACACCTGGTGTTTCGTTACGAACCACTGTATGAATGCCTCGAGGCACACGGTCAAGGTTTGGATGATTTTTCAGATAGTTGACTAGATCCATTCTAAATTCATTTAGTCCTAGATCCATAATAGATATACCAGAGTTCATTTCTTCAATATCAACAACTTCATTCTGAAGTTTCTCAAGTTGTTTGCGTCTGTATTGGAGATCGCCATTTTCATCTTGGTTTATGTAATCGTCATCACCGGTTGAAGTCATTACAGATATTCTCATGCGTGTTTCAACACGGTTTTTTAGATTAATATAGTCGTCAAGTGTAAGATCTGGCCAGAAGTTGACCAGTTGGATGACTTCGTTATGACTTCCTATTCGATCGATTCGGCCAAATCTTTGTATGATTCTGACTGGATTCCAGTGGATATCATAGTTGATTAAGTAATCACAATCTTGTAGATTCTGGCCTTCAGAAATACAGTCAGTAGCAATAAGAATATCAATGCTATTTTTATCATTCGGCATGATAAGTGATTTCTCTTTTGCGACAGGAGAGAAACAAGTAAGGATTGTGTTCATGTCTGACTTTAGTTTTGGAATTGTAGTTCTGCCGTCAATACTACCAGTGATAAGTGCAGTATTCAGACCATAATTCTCCTTGATCAAACCGCTTAAGTGCTGGAATAAATATTCTGCAGTATCCGAAAAAGCAGTAAAGATTATCACTTTTCTATTGTCATCGTTAATGGGATTTTCAATTTTTTCACTAACAACTTTAATCAATTTATTAAGCTTAAAATCATGATCAGGGGTTATTTCTTCAATCATCAGTATTAAAAGATCCAAAATTTCAAGGTCTTCTTCAAGGTCACGCTGCCATGAAAGGTAGTCCATATCACGCAAATCTATTTTGAATTTTCTACCGACACTATACATATCAATATTCTGATCATCAAGATCAAAATCTTCTGCTGAACCAATATCCTGAACATCTATAAATGAGTTGAATTGTGACCTCGTGATCTGAGTAATTGTACTAGAGTATAGATCATGAATTCGTTTAGTTGTCAGTTTAAAAGAATGTACCGAACTCTCCATACGCTTAAGTAAGTTTATGCTCATTAATCGTCGAATTCCTTGCTCACGACCAGTCTGTGAAAGACTTTTCCCGATTTTTGAATCCGGATCAACATATTTGCTTACTTTACTTGGTAGTATGTATTTTGAAGGTGTATAAATAGCCAAATTAAGTGAAATTAGCTGTTCGTAAATTTCCTCATAGTTAATTGCATCAGACTTGCTGGTCAATTTTGGTCTCAGTGAAATCGGCTTTTTGCGTGTTGGAAATTTACCAATATCTTTGGTGTTATAGTATTTTAGTATATGTTTTCGCGAACGTGCTATGGTGACGCTATCGAGAACCTCAAAAAAATTAAAGTCTAAATTCTTAAGTAATTTATCTGTTGTACGCTCTTCTGCTGGCAGTTTACTCCATTCGTTATAGACTCTTTGTGCTTGACGAAAAATCACATCTATATCAACACTGGTATTAAGTTTATTGTTTATAAGCTCTGACTTGCCTTCATAAGCTAGTGCTAACTGATTTCTCAGATCATAGAAACGGTTGTTTACAGGTGTTGCGGATAGCATGAGAACCTTTGTCTGAACGCCTTGCCGAATAACTCTGTTAAGAAGACGAAGATATCTATTTTCTCTTTCATTTTCTTCACCAATAATAGCTCCGCCGTTTCGGAAATTGTGTGATTCATCTATTACAACTAAGTCGTAGTTGCCCCAGTTTATTCTGTCAATTGGTAAACCGATAACAGAATCACCGCTATCACGAGATAGATCGGTATGATAGAGAACATCATACCTAAGACGGTCATTTGAAATAGGGTTATTTATTAGGTTACCTCTAAAGGTCATCCAATTATCTTTTAATTTTTTGGGACACAAAACTAAAACATTTTTGTTGCGTCCTTCGTAGTACTTAATGACTGCAAGAGCAGTATAAGTTTTACCGAGACCAACACTGTCAGCTAAAATGCAGCCGTTATATTGTTCCAGCTTGTTTATGATAGCTAACGCTGCATCTTTTTGGAAATTATATAGTTTGTTCCAAATAATACTATCCTTAAAACCTGTGGCTTCATTTGGAAGTACATCTTCTGATATGTCGTCAAGAAATTCATTGAAAATATTAAACAGAGTCACATAGTAAATCAATTCAGCCGGGTTTTCCTGATAGACGGCTGAAATGCTATCAATAACATAGTCCGTTACATCTTGAAGTTTAGCATTATCGTTCCACAAACTGTTAAACAGATTAATATATTCTCTACTGAAAGGAGCATCAAACTTATTAATCATGTTATAAGCATTATTACCACGCTCACATCCAAGATCAACTGTTGTGAATCCGTTGATAGGGGTATAAGTTAATTGATCTTCTTTATGCTCAACATTTAAAAAACCAATCATACCTTCATGTGTTGAATTTGATTTGAACTTAACCTTGTTTCTGATCCATGTAGAGCACTCTTTGGCAATAGCTTTTTGAGTGAGTTC
This sequence comes from Bacteroidales bacterium, assembly GCA_028708425.1. Taxonomy (GTDB): domain Bacteria; phylum Bacteroidota; class Bacteroidia; order Bacteroidales; family Tenuifilaceae; genus Perlabentimonas. The sequence goes on along the minus strand of JAQVYY010000096.1, from coordinate 622 downwards.
GTTTCGCAGTTTCACTTCAAACTCTGTGCCGTATAGGCTTTTTTCTCTATTTAAACGAGGAATATAGAACTCGCGCTTCTCCTTAACAGTTTTTTCTGAAACAAATGTTGGTGAAGTAAAAATAAAACTTAAACTGTCGATTTCATCAAGTTGTTTTTTTAATTCTTGATATGCATAGATTGAAAAACAAGCAGCAGCAATAGATAGTTTGCTTCCTGGTTTAATCATTTTCTTTAGATCATCACGCGCAATTTTTGTTATGTTATCAAAAATTTCCATAAAACAACCTTCCATAAAGTAAACTTAAGTCATTGAAGTGTGATAAAAATATCACGTTTGGTCATTTTGCTTTCTTGAGCAATTCACTAAACACCATAAAAACAAATATTACAGGTAAGAAAATTAGATAGAATAAAACCTTCAATAATTTCATGTGCTCACCTTCTCGATTTTAGTGGCTATCGTATTTCTTTTCGCTTTGTTCCCATTAACGCCTATTATATCGCATTTTTCATCTATCCAATAATTTGTTTGAAAATAATTTCACACTGTCCTTTTTATGGTTATAATTTTAGTTGATTTCTTCTGAAAAATCAGTATAATCAAACATACGTTCCTTATT
>JAQVYY010000095.1 GCA_028708425.1 Bacteroidales bacterium | reverse complement strand
TATTGCTCAAAGCCCAATTCTTGGAACTACTATCACTTTGGAAAGGCTAAGTAAGCGAGGGTATATTTCTCTACTCGATATTTACAAACAAATTTCCCCACAACTAAACGAACCGCTGTATACGAGATCCGTACGTACAGTGGTGTGAGAGGCTCACCCTATCAGCTAACGCTGGTAGGGCAGTCTACTCGATTGTGCACTGGCGTTTAATTCCCTGTCGTTATTTTGTAGTTAGATTTGCTGCAAAGTCTCACAACCCGTGCGCTGGGAAAGGCACACTCTTTGCCAAGTTTTGGTTGTAGCGTGGCTTGTGCGACTTGGCAATGTGTGTGACTATGAAGGGCTGGTTTTACTTAATCATTTCTTTTAATATCTGCTTAATATTCAAATGTGTTGCATCTGATATGGTTTTTGAATTTTCATCAACTAACCCAATCCAATCGTTAATTTTCCTCTCCTCTGTTGTTTTTATCCCCCAATGTTCTGATAGTTCAGCTGATGATGTAAGAATTAAAGCTTCAATAATTGTGTCTAAATTCTCAAATAGGTTAAGGAAGATTCTGGGTACGCTGCTATAAACCCTCTTCCCTACTACAACCTTTCCTTTCCCTCCAGCTGTGAACATATCTCGAATATTAGGGCAAACTATTGCCTCCCTCGTGACTAACCAAATGGCAAACCTCCCGAATTTCTCACTCCTATTGCTGAAAAGTTCAGGAAAGTAAACCATTGCCTTATTCTTTAGTTCTTGCTTTTCTTCAATAGAGAGATTGTTCCAAACCCTAATTACTAAGTTGCTCGATTTTGTGTTTTCTTGGTCTATCCACCATAAATCCTCTCCTGGTTTAAGCTTGCTTTTGTAGTAATCAGTAATTGATTTTATAGGGTTGTCTTTCTTCCTTAACGTGTCATAAGGTGTTTTAATTTTGTCGAAAATTGTTTCCCCTTTTTTGAGGTTCATATCTACCAAGTAACGAGGTGAATGGGTTACAACTACCTCAGACAAACACTCTTCGTACGGACGGTATCTGAACTCTATTGGGCTGGCTAATTTTGCGAACAGCATAAATATTCTTTCCACATCATCAACTCGTGTTGTTTCAAGTACGCTATTGCCTGTGGTTTTCCAGTGGTTTTGAGTTGTAGTCTTTACTTCAACACCGTAATATTTCTTTGCAATAATATCAGGGAATTTCTGTCCTCCAATTAGCTCAATGGAATTCTCAAAAGGCGAACCAATGGCTAAATTCGACATCACATCCTTAACAAGCGGTTCAATCTTGTTCCCTGTAAGAGCGGAAATGGATTTGGCTGTTTTTTTTGCTTGGCTATTTAATTCTTCTATGGTTGAGTTTAGTAGATGGTCAAACTCTTTCCTGTTGGGGTCTGGATTTGCAGAAATAATCATTGTTTACTTTTTAAAGTATAAATTCCAAATAGCCTCAATCCGTTTTGCCAAGTTGTAGGCTAGTAAGGGGGGAACTGCGTTGCCAATAATTTTGTATGCCTGCGATGGGCTTACTAAAAAAGAGCCTTTTCTACCATAACTTTTTTCTATAACGAATTCGTAATCAGGGGGGAATGTTTGGATTAGTGCGCACTCCCTTACGGTTAACCGTCTTTCTCTATATCCATTTTCTAGTTCTTCGACTATTTTCCCGCCATTCTCAGCCGATAGTCTTCTAAACTCAATGTTTCCATGATGCTCTGCCCTTATAGTTGGGGCTATGCTGTTAGGTTTAATTTCAGTTTGTCCTTGGCAATGAGCCCCCATATATTTTGCCTTTGAAAAATATTTTTGCGAAGGGTCATCTGCGAGCTCTGGCTCAACCAAATTCTCGAAAACTTCATTAAGCGTTACGTGTCGTTTAAGCTTTTCCCCCTCAACCGAGAATGCATGGGTTGGTTCAGGATAAGGATTGTAGCTGCTTGAAATATTTTCTTTCGATAGCTCTTCTAATGCTTTACTTGATAGTGCAGATTTTTTAATGCCAATAAAGATAACCCTTTCCCTTGATTGGGGTACTCCAAAGTTTGCAGCATGAAGTACTTGAGGTTCTAAAACAATATATCCGTTTTCCCCTGCGCTCGAAAAATCGCTTTGAATAACTTCCTTTACATTCGAAAGGTTTACAAGTCCTTTGACATTTTCTGCAATGAAAATTTTTGGTTTGGTAATTTCAATTACCTCTTTCATCCACATGTAAAGCTGCCCTCTTGTTTCAACCGATGCAGAATTTCCTTGGATGATTTCGCCCTTGTGATTCTTATGTGAATTGAAACCTTTTCTTTTCCCTGCTACGCTAAAATCCTGACAGGGAAAACCGCCTGTAACCACATCAACGTTTTTCGGAAAAACATCTAAACCTGCCCTATGCTGTAGAACCAAATCAACTATGCTATCCGTATGGAAATCTTCGGGGTTGTGCCCCCTTTTAGAAAAATATTTTACCCAAGCATTCCTTGCGTCGGGCAAAATATCATTGGCAAAAACAGTGTTAAATTTGGTTTTCCTTAGCTGAACAAAACCTTTTTCTAGATATTTTTCAATGAAATGAGGGGTTAAACCCTCATTTACGGATGAAGCCAAAACTGAAAATCCGCCCTCAAACCCCAAGTCCATTCCGCCACAACCTGAAAAAAGGGATAGGACATTTAGGGTTTCAACCCGTTTCTCTTTCTGTAAAGACCTATTTTTACTGGGTTTAACATGAAACTTGATTCCTAATTGCGGTTCTTCCGCTACATCAACTTCTAGTATATCTTTATTTGTTTGCATAGTTAGCTTTTAACCGAATGTGTTTTTATGTATTGCACTTTCTTTTCTGCGAGTTTAAGAACTCTGTCAGCACAATCTTCTTCTGCAATATCATAAGCAATCTTGTCGCTAATATACTGAGCGAGCAATTCCTCTTTGTCTAGCTCTAGGATTTCGGCAAGTTTTAGAATTAGCTCTTTGTTAGGCTTTCGCTCATTTCTTTCAATCTTGCTTAAAATAGCTGGGTCAATATCAAGACTTGCCGCTAATTGACGCAAAAGCAAACCAAGATGTTCTCTTTTGTTCCTAATTATTTGACCTATTGTCTCCATTTGAAATAATTGTCTTGACATTATTTGTCAAATATATATCAAGTTTTTAACTTTTTGAAGTTGATTTGATAAAACTTTTCACCAATTATTTAACCCGCATTATTCATCAAATTTGTAAAAGATGAATGCAAATACGGGTTGCCCCGATTTAGTTGAGCCGAATTTTGGGCAAAAAAATGGGTTGTGAGACTGAGTAGCTGTCGGATACCCCAATTATTCATCCGAATAACTGGGGTTAATTCTTCTTTATCTTATAAGCAGTAACAGCGACATTAAATATACCGCATGTTGAACTAAATCCGCCCTACGGCGGATAACCTCTTACCAAATATACGAGTTGTAGTTTAAATTGCAAAGCCTTTGTATGGGCATATTTGCAGCTAAACTTAAATCACAACATCATGGTAAGAACAAAAACAGGGCTCACTATCGTAGAAAGAGCCATGAGTCAAATTGACGGCTTTCAGAAAGTGCTGACGATTCTCTGCCACCCGAAACGCGCAAAGAGCGGCTGCAACGGGTCTTGGGGTCTGACCCGTTGCAATGTCCGTACTGCAAAAAGGGGCAGATGGTTCGCGTTGATGTTCTACCCCGAATTCGTTCGCCGAGCGCTACCTCCTTTCGTCTATTGGAAAAGGTTTTAGCTTAAATTTCTAGGGTTTAAAAGCATGGCTTCGTCCATGCTGGGCATTGCATTGCCTAATTCTAGCGTTTTTGGTCAGGGGCTCTTACTTTTTCCATAGCTTTTCGCTATTTGTGTTTTTTTCTTACAAGTTGAAGCCCCATTTGTTCAGAGTACCTCACCTTCCGAGCCTCCAATTTCCCTTTTAGCGTATTAAAAACATTCAATTAACTCCATAGCGCTGCGCCGATGCGGATATACGGGCGGGTGTAGTTCAATGACCTAAGAAATACCGATAATAAAACTGGTTATGGCCAATGGAGCTTGCGCAATTGGGCATTTACCAGTTTTCAATCGGTACCTAGGCTTCTCGCTGGGCACTGCGTGCCGCTATGAAGCCTTAGTATTGGGCAATGTGCTTTATTTATCAAGTTCTATTATTCTTGTGCAAAAGTCAGCACCATGTTCTTTACACCAATTGCTTTCTAGAAGATATGCTTTATCAAAATCAAACAACTCATTATCACTCAAAT
>JAQVYY010000014.1 GCA_028708425.1 Bacteroidales bacterium | reverse complement strand
CTTAACGGAGCTATCGTTGATGGGAATACATCAACAACATATACCCTTGATAACCTTGCGGCGGCAGCCAATGTTACCGTTGAGTTTGAAGCTATTCCTCCAACAACCTATGCGGTTACCTACAGCGTGGTGGGCGAGAACGGTACAATAGCGGCTACTATAGATGGTGCAGCAATTGAATCAGGTGCTGAGGTTGAGGCGGGAAGCGAGGTGGTATTCACCGCCACCCCGACCGATGGCTACCAGGTTAAGGAGTGGACGCTTAACGGCACCCCCGTTGAGGGAACCACCACCTATACCATCACCGATCTTCAGGCGGCGGCTACGGTTACGGTGGAGTTTGAAGCTATTCCCCCAACAACCTATGCGGTTACCTTCAGCGTGGTGGGCGAGAACGGTACAATAGCGGCTACTGTAGATGGTGCTGCAATTGAATCAGGTGCTGAGGTTGAGGCGGGAAGCGAGGTGGTATTCACCGCCACTCCAGCTGAAGGTTATGAGGTTAAGGAGTGGACGCTTGATGGAACCGTTGTTGAGGATAATACAACAGTAACCTATACTATTACCGATCTTCAGGCGGCATCAGAGGTTACCGTAGAGTTTAAGGTTTTTGTAGGTATTGAGACCAATAGCCTCAGCAATTTCAAGGCTTATCCCAACCCATTTACCAATACCATTTGGATTGAGAATGTTGAGAACGCTAGTCGCATTGTAATTTTCAACCTAATTGGTCAGCAGGTAATAAATGTTGATCTTACCAACACCAACCGAACCGAGATTAACACCGACAATTTTCTTTCGGGCGTTTATTTTGTAACTATAATAAATAACCAGGGTCAAAAGGCGGTACGAAAGATGATTAAGAAATAGCACCCTATTACCATAGATTAAAAAAAATCCGGGGGAGTAATCCCACCGGATTTTTTTATGGCACTATTCCATAAATTTAAATAGTAATGCGGGTTAATGGGACTTAAAGTTATATAATGGCCTCAGCACATCAACTACATTTACGGTGTCGGTAATGGCATTTCTAATCTCGTCAATCGATTTGTAGGCCTGTGGTGCTTCGTCGAGTGTTGACATACCCACGGACGAGCTATAAATACCGCCCATCGATTTTTTAAAATCTCTAATATCAATTACCCTCTTCGCTTTGCTTCGGCTCATTAAGCGACCCGCTCCGTGTGGGGCAGAGTAGTTCCAGCTTTCATTTCCTTTTCCAATGCATAGTAGCGAGCCATCGCGCATATTTATGGGTATAAGCAACAACTCGCCTTTCTCGGCCGAAACGGCACCCTTGCGCAAAATCATACGCTTAAAATCGATGTAGTTATGGATTGTTTCAAATCGTTCATCCTCCTGTAAATTACATTCTTTTAAAATAATATCGGCGATGGTTTCACGGTTAACACTTGCATATCGCTGAACAATAACCATATCATTCATATAGTCGTTAAAATCATCGCCAGCTAAAAAGGCCAGCTCCTTATTAACCTTTAATTGTTTAATCTTTTTTAGTTCAGCTGCAATATCTTTTGCTTTGCCCTCCTTTTTTAGCCGTTTTATAAGCTTGGCTTTCTCTTTGCTTAGCATATTTGCATCCCGCGACGCTTTCTTTTGGTAGTATTCACAGGTATCATTCCCCAATTTTCTGCTTCCCGAGTGTATAATCAGGTAAATATTTTCACCTTTTTCCGATTTACTAACCTCAATAAAATGGTTTCCACCCCCCAAAGTGCCAATCGAAAGGTCAGCACGTTCAGTATCAACATGATTTTTGCAACGAAGATTCGAGAGGTCAAACTTGCGCTTACTTCTCTTGTGTACCTTAAACCCGCTTGGAATCTCTGTATTTATAACCGCATCGAGTGTTTTAAAATCTATTTTTTTGTTTTTCAGCTTCACCGTAAGCATTCCGCACCCAATATCCACCCCCACCAGGTTTGGTGTTACCTTATCGGTTATTGTCATTGTGGTACCAATTGTACAACCTTTGCCTGCATGGGCATCGGGCATAATACGAATTTTTTCGTTTTCGTATGCCTCAAAATTTGCCAGCTTTTTTATCTGTTCAAGCGCTTCGTGCTCAATTGTTTTGGCAAAAACAAGCGTTTCAACCCCCTTGCTATTTACTATTTTTTTCATCTGTCTATTTTTTAATCTGTTTACTCTTTTGCCTGTACCCCGCAATGTTCATAAAATTTATAAAAGATGAGTGCAATGCGGGTTACCCCAACCTAGTCGGATCTAATTTTGGGAAACAAAGCTGGTTGTGAAGCTTAATCGCTGTCGGAAACAGCAATTATTCGAGAATAGTTGGGGTTAAAGATACGGAACACCCCCACACCAGTTTTTTTGCGTAAATGTTGTTTTATTTGATATTTAATATCGACGAAAAGATAATCATTCCAATCCAATTTTACTAGTTAACCCGCATTACTCATCAAACTTGTAAAAAATGAGTGCAAATGTGGGTTACTCCAACCTATTGGAGTCCAATTTTGGGCAACAAAATTGGTTATGAAACGTTGTAACTATAGAAGATAGCAATTGTTAGAACCAATAATAAGAGCTAAATAGCTGTTTTTAACATTGTTTTTTAAAGTTTGCACGAAATTTGTAGTATATTCATCCAAAGGAACATTAAAAATTATTGCTATGAAAAAACTAACCCACATATTAACAGTCGCTTTCCTCTTAATAGGAATTAGCGTAGCTACGGCACAGGAGGAGCCTAAAAAACTTGATTTGCCAGGCGATAATTTAAACCTGTATGCCGTGCTAAACCTTTTTCAGAATTCTGCAACCCTTGAGGATTTTGAGCGAGAGCTTAACAACCCCGAAAAGGTTATCAACAACCTTGACCTGAATAACGACAATAAGGTCGACTACATTAAGGTGTACGATTATGTTGATAAAAATGTGCATAATATTGTGCTTAGGGTTGATATTAATAAAGACCAAGAGCAGGATGTGGCGGTTATTATTACCGAAAAACAGTCCGATGGGTCGGTTATGGTTCAGCTCGTAGGCGATGAGATGCTTTACGGTGAGAACTACATTATTGAGCCCCACTATGCCGAAACGCCCAACCCGGCATACTCTGGAAATACCGATTACTACGCCTCGTCCGATTACGACGATAATGCCATTAGCACAACCTACCACGAGGTTGCTCAGTGGCCTTCGGTTGTGTACATATACTCTCCAGGCTATCGTCCTTGGTTCTCCTCGTGGTATTGGGGTTACTATCCCAGCTACTGGGATCCTTGGGCACCCCATTACTGGCATTATTACTACGGATATCAGTACAACTGGTACCCACACTACTATGCCTATTATCGCCCTTGGTATAGCTACCGCTCTCCTAGGTATAGAGACTACTATTATGGTCGGGTACGCCGACATTCAACCGTAGTAGCTGCTAATGTGAGCGTAAATAGATACAGCAACACTTACAGTCGTCCCGAAACCATGGATGCAGGTAGAAGACGTTCTGCCCAAAAGGTTAGCAGCGTGGGAAGAGCAAGCGTTTCCTCGGCTTCGGCTACCTCTAGGGTGCGTGAACGCTCTAACGTTAACAGAAATCACGAGACCGTTCGTATCAACAGGTCGGTAAGGGCAAACCCCGCTTCAGTTAGTCGAACTGCACGTTCATCTAATCGAAATAATCTGGGTACCGCCTCAAGAACAGGAGCTGTTAACTCGGGCAATCGCACCAGATCAGTTAATCGTGATGCCTCATCATCAAGCCGTTCTCAAGGTCGAACCATGATGCGCCCTCGCAACACTTCACAAAGCCGTTCGGTGGGTACAACCCGAAGCACATCAGGGCAACGTAACGTGGGTACAAGTGGTAACCGACAGAGGGCAGGATCTTCCGTATCCAATAGCAATCGTTCGTCGCGACCAGCATCCAACGTGAGCCGACCCGCAACATCAACCAGTAGGCCAGCAACAACCAGCCGACCAGCGGCAACCCGTTCAACCAATAGCTCATCGAGCAGTAGCCGCTCATCGGTTAGCCGCTCATCTGGCTCAAGCTCAAGCTCTAGAAGCACTGGTTCTAGCAGTAGGTCAACTTCCACAAGTTCCACAAGAAGTACCTCAGGCAGAAAAAGATAAAAACAGTTGGTTTTATTTCGAAAAGCGTTGCGCAGAATCATGGCGCAACGCTTTTTGTTTTATGCATGGCGTTCTACGTTTGGCGTTCTACGTTCTGCGTTCTACGTTCTGCGTTCTACGTTCTGCGTTCTACATATCACAATCGGGTTCGCAAACCCGTAACCCGCAACCCGTATCCAGACGCAACATGTTACGTCTCTACATTGCTGCGATGCCCACCCGAGTACGTCCCTCTCAACCTCAACCTCAACCTTAGCCTCAACCTTTTTTAGTTTCACAAAAGGCACGAAGAAGCCACAGAGGAGCACAAAGATATGTAGGTTAGCTATACCTTAGTGGGTTTTGTGCCTACTTGGTGTTCTTTGTGTTCTAATCGTTTTTGCCGTTTTGCGATGACGATTCGGCTTCGCAAACTCCTTACTGCTTACTCCTTACTGTTTTTTGTCCACAGATTACACAGATTTGCACAGATTACATTCGTGTAAGCATACTCCTCACTCACCTCTCAACCTCAACCCCAACCTTAGCCTCAACCTTTTAGACGCAACATGTTACGTCTCTACATTGCTGCGATGCCCACCCGAGTACGTCCCTCTCAACCTCAGCCTCAACCTTTTTTAGTTTCACAAAAGGCACGAAGAAGCCACAGAGGAGCACAAAGATTTTACGGTTAGCTATACCTTAGTGGGTTTTGTGCCTACTTGGTGTTCTTTGTGTTCTAATCGTTTTTGCCGTTTTGCGATGACGATTCGGCTTCGCAAACCCGAAACCCGAAACTCGTAACCCGAAACCCTCAACTTCCTTAACATCAACCTTTTTTAACATATATTATCTATTACAAACACCCCAATGGCAAAATATTTATTATATTGCATAGTGTAACATCAATACGTTTGCACTATGAAAAAAATGGTTGGCATAATGTGTTTGCTTTTACTAGGATTTTCTCCGATGGCACAGGATGTAAACGATATTATTGGCGTATGGTTTACACAGGATAACGATAGCAAGATAACCATTGCTAAGGATGACAACGGAGAGGCCTTTGGCACAATCACATGGATTAAAGAGGTGCACGCTGACGGTGGCCAGATGCCCCTGGACGTGAATAACCCCGACGAAACCCTACGAGACAAACCCCTGCTGGGCCGGAGAATACTAAATGGGTTTGAGTATAATCAATCTAGAAACAGGTGGCAAAAGGGAACCATCTACGATCCCACCACCGGGAAAACGCACAAATGCCAAATGTGGATTGAGGACGATTTAAATATACTTATTGTTAGAGGGTACGTGGGGATTTCTTTAATTGGTCGGCAGGTGGAATGGACACGCGATTTGGCAGAGTAACACTGGTTTGGGGAGGGAAGGGTGAAAAGTGACTTAAGTGGTAAGTTACAAGTGACTAAGTGACAAGTGCCTTAAGTGGCAAGTTACAAGTTATAAGTGCCTTAAGTGAGAAGTGTGAAAGAAATTTATTGGGGGCTTAAAGTATGTGGGATGCTAAGTGCCAAAAGCCTACGAGTGCCTTAAGTGACGAGTTACAAGTGACAAGTGACAAGTGACTTAAGTGGCAAGTGACAAGTGCCTAAGTGACGAGTTACAAGTGACTAAGTGACAAGTGACTTAAGTGGTAAGTGACAAGTGACAAGTGACAAGTGACAAGTGACAAGTGACAAGTGACAAGTGCCTTAAGTGGTAAGTTAAGAAGCACTTAAAGTTAAAAGCGGTGCGCTGAGTGGTATACGGAGCTTGCCGAAGTGCTTGTTGAAGTGTGAGAAGTTGAAAGTGTGCGAGCCCGATTCTTCAACCCGAAACCCGCAACCCAACCCGAATAGTTCTAACCAAACCACGATAGTATATGTTGCCCAATCTTTTTAAAGGGTTTGTTAATCTTTTTTATCCCAACGCTTGTGCAGCTTGTGGTAACGATTTGGTGCGGGGCGAAGAGGCGCTGTGTCTTATCTGCCTATATAAGCTTCCGCGAACCCGTTTTTGGAATGAGCCCAACAATGCTGTTGCCCAAACATTTTGGGGTAGGGTTACTATAGAGAATGCCTGCGCCTACTTTTTCTTTTCCAAGGGAAGCAGCTATCAGCAGCTTCTGCATAAGCTAAAGTATGATGGCCATAAAAGTATTGGCGTTGCATTGGGCAAGCAGCTGGGGGCTGTTCTGGCACAGAGCGAGCTATATAGCCATATCGATTATGTTGTGCCTGTGCCCCTGCATCCGCGTAAGCTACGGATTAGGGGGTATAATCAGGCCGAAGTAATTGCCCAGGGGGTTTGTGAAGCCTACAACGCCAAGCTTTTAACCAACGTGCTTGTGCGTACAGAGTTTACCCAAACCCAAACCCGAAAAACGCGCGAGGAGCGCGCTCGGAATGTGGCCCAAGCATTTGCCGTTAGCGCACCTGCCAAGCTATCGCAAAAGCATATCCTACTAATTGATGATGTGATAACCACAGGAGCCACCCTAGAGGCCTGCGCAAACAAGCTACTCACCGCAGCCGATTGCAAGGTAAGCCTTGCCGCTTTAGCCTACGCTGCTGGATAGGGGAACGAGTACGTCCCTCTCAACCTCAACCTCAACCTCAACCTTTTTTAGTTTCACAAAAGGCACGAAGAAGCCACAGAGGAGCACAAAGATTTTACGGTTAGCTATACCTTAGTGGTTTTTGTGCCTATCTTGGTGTTCTTTGTGTTCTAATCTTTTTCCGTTCTGCGGTCTACGTTCTGCGTTCTACATATCACACTCGGGTACGCAAACCCGTAACCCGTAACCCGTATCCAGACGCAACATGTTACGTCTCTACATTGCTGCGATGCCCACCCGAGTACGTCCCTCTCAACCCCAACCTCAACCTCAACCTTAACCTTAGCCTCAACCTTTTAGACGCAACATGTTACGTCTCTACATTGCTGCGATGCCCACTCGGGTTCGCAAACTCATCTCTCACCTCTCATCTCTCACCTCTCACCCCTCAACCTCAATTTTTTAGACGCAACATGTTACGTCTCTACATTGCTGCGATGCCCACTTGCGTTCGCAAACTCATCACTCATCACTCACCTCTCACCTCTCACCTCTCACCTCTCACCTCTCACCCCTCAACCTCAACCTCAACCTCAACCTTTTAGACGCAACATGTTACGTCTCTACATTGCTGCGATGCCCACTCGGGTTCGCAAAAACAACACATCAACATATTACCATATTCATCACTTAAAACCCCCCATTCGTCATATTTTATGCACGAATCATCTAATAAACCGCAAACAATACCAACAGGTTTGCGTATTAGTTGTTGATAACTTGTATTTTTATGCCTAAATTTGTAACTTGGTTCAGAGTGTAAAATGGTAACTAGCAGAGCTAAGCAGTAAAAACAGCGTAATAGTAAAACCCATTGATAAACGAACCTTAAAACCCACAAGCTATGGATAGAACTTAAAGTACGGTGGTTTCGAGAGCCACCCGGTGCCTTCGAGAGCCACTTCGAGTAACTCAGTGCGCCGCTCAGTGCAGCGCTCAACCACCGAAACAAAGAGGCTTCGAGTTACTCGTTGGCTGAGGCTTCGAGTTACTCGGTGGCTGAGGCTCTCGAAGCCACAAAAACAAAAATAAAACAAACACAACAAATTAAATTTACTTACTAAACAACAACAAATTATGAGAACAAAAAATTTACTTAAACTGGCCTTCACTATGCTGGCCATGATCGTAATGACTGGCGCAATGGCGCAGATAACTTACCACAATGATGATTATGAGTTGTATGATGCTAACAAAACAGCACCAACCAAAGTTGACTATGTAACAGTTGGAGCAACAATGGGTTACTATGCAGATCCAGACCCAGTTTATCATAGTGACTGGAACCAAACGGATGGATGGGGATTAACAACAGGCTTTGTATGGAACTGGTCTGTTCCAACGGCTCCTGGTGCTGCAGCCACAGTAGTTTCTCCTGTTGCAAGCTTTCCCGCAAACTATGTACAAATCACTTTTCCTGAGGCGGGTGATTACATCGTAAATGTTGCTGAAGAATCACCTGCTGCATTTGGTGGTTGTGAAGGTTCAACAACAATTATGAATGTAACAGCGATTGTTGCTCCTACTGCTACAATTACTTCAACAGACATTACTACAGGTCTATGTGGTAATCAGGCTGCAGAGAACATTGTTGTTTCAATAACAGAAAATATCGATTTGTCTTTAGCAGGCTATGCTTTTAAAATAACTGAGCTAATTGAACAAATTGATGATAATGGTGATTTAATTGGAGGACCATATACCGCAACTGACCATTATGATTTTGCGTTAGATTCAAAATTACAAGATAGTAGTACTGGCTTTTCAGGTGCTGCATCTCCATACACTTTCACAGGAACTTCTTCAGCACTTAATGTAGTTGGTGGCAACAGAACAAGGTATACCTATACACTTGCTTCAACTGCTGGTGTTACTGGTACCGGTATTGTTTCTGCAATTTCGCACAAATCTGATTATCTTGCAGGACAAGTTAATGGACATACTTTTGGTGCTAAAACATCATTAGTTTTTGTTGTTAACCCACAACCTGTTACTGGACCTATCTACCACATTCCTAACAACTATGTTTTCTAGTATACCTTTAGCATAAGCTAAAAAATGCGCAAAGCATAATACACACCACACCCCGTTGGTTCGCGCCGGCGGGGTGTACAAGGGTCACAGGCCAAAACGTTCTTTTTTTTAGGTAGTTAGGAGTGAGCAGAGAGGAGTGAGGAGTGAGTAGGTTGCGTAACCGATTGTGGTATGCGAAGCGCCAAGGGCTAACAGATAAAAGGTTGAGGTTAAGGTTAAGGTTAAGGTTGAGGTTGAGGTTGAGGTTGGGGTTGGGGTTGAGAGGTGCTTACTCGAATGGGCTTTGCAACAAGGTGAACGCCTAACGGTCAAAAACAGCGCAAATCTGTTTAATCAGTGTTATCAGTGTTCTAAAACAACAACAAACGATTAGAGCACAAAGAACGCTAAGTGGGCACAAAAACCACTAAGGTATAGCTAACCTACATATCTTTGTGCTCCTCAGTGGCTTCTTCGTGCCTTTTGTGAAACTAAAAAAGGTTGAGGCTAAGGTTAAGGTTGAGAGGGACTTACTCGGGTGGGCATTGCTAGGATTAATAAGATTGCTTCGTCGCACAGTACGCTCCTCGCAATGACGAGCGGGGGGAGAAAGGAGTAATGAGTGATGGGTGATGGGTGATGAGTGATGTGTGAGGGGTCAACAGCCATTCATCAGCTCTACAAACTTTTAGCTCAGAAACAGATTGCTTCGCACAGTACGCTCGTGAGGGGTGAGGAGTGATGGGTGATGGGTGATGGGTGATGTGTGATGAGTGATGGGTGATGAGTGAGGAGTTAACTGCCAACTGCCATCCAATAACCATTAACCATTTACCAATAACCAATAACCATTTACCATTTACCATTAGCCAATAACCATTTACCATTAACCAATAACCAATAACCAATAACCAATAACCATTAACCATTAACCAATAACCATTAACCAATAACCAATAACCATTTACCATTTACCATTAGCCAATAACCATTTACCATTAACCAATAACCAATAACCAATAACCAATAACCATTTACCATTTACCATTAGCCAATAACCATTTACCATTAACCAATAACCAATAACCAATAACCAATAACCATTAACCATTAACCAATAACCATTAACCAACAGCACTAGCTTGAAAATATCTTTACACATAGTACTTTTTTTAACTGCAGCACTTTTGGCTGGTATGGGGGCGCAGGCCCAAATACAGCCAGAGGATATTGAGCTGCCGTGGGCTTGTGCTGGCACAACCGAAAGGTATTGGGTAAAGGGTTTTAATGGGCAGTCGGATTTTGAGTGGCGCGTGTACCACAACAACGGCGATACCCGCACCGAGCTTACCAGCGAAATACTGGAGTACTACAGCCCCAACGGCGATACGGTGCTTATTACCTGGCCCGAGGATAGGGGCGGATTTTACACCTTCGAGGTGGATGAAACCAGCATTTACGGCTGCATTGGTAGCATGTATAGCGAGGATATTATTGTAAACTCGCAGGTAATGGAGTTCTCGTTCGATAACGTGCCCGAGTCGTTCTTTGTGTGTATGGGCGAAACGGCGGTGCTGGACCCCGGTGCGCAGTTCGTAAACCACCTGTGGATTGATACCGATGCCGAGGATCCCACCAGTAGCTACTACACCACCACCGAGGCGGGAACCTATATGGTTAGGATTACCTTGAACGACGATGACAACCAAAGCTGCGCTTTTCACGAGATTGAAGCCGGATTTTGGGAGCTGCCCACGGTTGATTTGGGCCCCGATACGGCGCTTAACCTGGCCGAGGATTTGGTGCTCGATGCCTACAACCCCGATTTCGATTTCTATAAATGGTACCAGTACAACTTTAGCCTCGGCGAGTTTGCCGAGGATACGTACGTTGGTAGCAGTCCAACCTACACGGTTGATGCCGGTATGGGAACGCAGTGGATATCGGTTGTGGTAATCGACAAGAATGGCTGTATGGGTAGCGACTCCGTTAGGATTGAGGGCGTTGACTTTGGAAACCTGCGCATACCCAGCGCCTTTATACCCGCCAGCCCCGTTGCCGAGAACCGGGTGTGGCTTTTCCCCGTTACGCGCGACGAAGAGGGGGTTCGCATGCCCCTATACCATCTTTTTGATGATATTGAGGTGCGGGTATTTAACCGGTGGGGTAGCCCCGTTTTCCATTCGAGCGGAACCTACGTGCCGTGGGATGGTACCGATGGCAAGGGTAACCCGCTGCCCATGGACTCGTACCACTACATTATACGTTTTAAAATTAGCGGAAAGGTTTACAACTATAAGGGATCGGTTACCATTATTAGGTAACATGCCTGCGGAGCAGCCCCGCAGGGATACGAGAGAAAGAAAGATTTAATCAGCAAAAAAAGGCTACAAAATGAACCGACGATTAGTTATACTACTGGGATTTATACTGCTGGCCAACGTGCTAAAGGCGCAGCAGCAGCCCGTGTATAGCCAGTATATGATGAATCCGTTTTTGCTTAACCCCGCCATTGCTGGTTACCAGGGCTACACCGATTTTAACCTCGTGGCGCGCGAGCAGTGGCTAGGCTACGGCGATGGGCCAAGCACCTATTCGCTTAGCGGCCAAACCCGCATTTTACGCACCAGCTACCGCAACCGGAGCCGCATAATAAAAAGCCGTAGGCGTAGGCGCAGGCCCAGCGGTAGGGTGGGCTATGGCGGTTACGTTTATAACGATAAGAACGGCGCCATGAGCCGTACCGGCTTTCAGGGTACCTACTCGTACCATATCTACGTGCGCGATATCCAGTACAGCGCGGGCGTTTCGCTTTCGGCATTCCAGTTTCGTGCCGATGTTACGACCGACGATCTTTTTGATAGTAACGACCAGTCGCTCAACAGCATTCGTCCGGTGTACTCACCCGATGCCAATGTTGGATTTTTGGTAAGTAGCGAGCAGTTCTATGCGGGGGTTTCGGCTACCAACCTTTTTCAAAACCTTATCTCGTTTGGTAGCGGGCAAAATGAGCTGGCGTACAAGCTGCCCCGTTATTACTACGTTTTGGCGGGGTATAAGTATCAGGAGCGCCGTGCCGACTATGGGTTTGAGCCATCGATTATGGTTGGTTTTACCGATAGGGCCATAACCACCGCCTTTTCGGAGCGTAACTACTGGAGTATCGATTTTAACTTTAAAGCCATATACAAAGATAATTACTGGGCGGGCGTTTCGTTTCGTACCACTGGCACTATTATCAGCATGTTTGGCCTTAACTACCAAAACTTTTACCTGGGCTACGCCTTCGACTATAGCTACGGCGATCTGTCGAACTTTAACCGTATGGGTTCACACGAAATTATGCTGGGCATGAAGATTGGCGATAGCTCGCGTCGATACCGTTGGCTTAATAGGTTTTAGCGGTTGTTTTTTTCCACAGGTTACACGGATTTACGCTGATTTTTTTCCACAGATTACACGGATTAGCACAGATTGGATTTGCGTTTGGCGTTTGGCGTTCTACGTTTGGCGTTCTGCATATCACAATCGGGTACGCAGACCCGTAACCCGTAACCCGTATCCAGACGCAACATGTTACGTCTCTACATTTTTGCGATGCCCTTTCGGGTTCGCAAACTCCTTACTGCTTACTCCTTACTGCTTACCGCTCACTGTTTTTGTCCACAGATTACACGGATTAGCACAGATTGGATTTGCGTTTGGCGTTCTACGTTTGGCGTTCTACATATCACAATCGGGTACGCAGACCCGTAACCCGTAACCCGTATCCAGACGCAACATGTTACGTCTCTACATTGCTGCGATGCCCACTCGGGTTCGCAAACTCCTTACTGCTTACTGCTTACTCCTTACTGCTTACCGCTCACTGTTTTTGTCCACAGATTACACGGATTAGCACAGATTACATTCGTGTAAGCATACTCCTCACTCACCTCTCAACCTCAACCTCAACCTTAACCTCAACCTTTTAGACGCAACATGTTACGTCTCTACATTGCTGCGATGCCCTTTCGGGTTCGCAAACTCATCACTCATCACTCATCACTCCTTACTCCTTACTCCTTACTGCTTACCGCTCACTGTTTTTGTCCACAGATTACACGGATTTGCACAAATTACATTCGTGTAAGCATACTCCTCACTCACCTCTCAACCTCAACCTCAACCTCAACCTTTTAGACGCAACATGTTACGTCTCTACATTGCTGCGATGCCCACTCGGGTACGCAAACTCCTTACTGCTTACTCCTTACTGCTTACCGCTCACTGTTTTTGTCCACAGATTACACGGATTAGCACAGATTACATTCGTGTAAGCATACTCCTCACTCACCTCTCAACCTCAACCTCAACCTCAACCTTAACCTCAACCTTAACCTCAACCTTTTAGACGCAACATGTTACGTCTCTACATTGCTGCGATGCCCACTCGGGTTCGCAAACTCATCACTCATCACTCATCACTCCTTACTCCTTACTCCTTACTGCTTACTCCTTACTCCTTACCGCTCACTGTTTTTGTCCACAGATTACACAGATTTGCACAAATTACATTCGTGTAAGCATACTCCTCACTCACCTCTCAACCTCAACCTCAACCTCAACCTTTTAGACGCAACATGTTACGTCTCTACATTGCTGCGATGCCCACTCGGGTTCGCAAACTCCTTACTGCTTACTGCTTACTCCTTACTGCTTACCGCTCACTGTTTTTGTCCACAGATTACACGGATTAGCACAGATTACATTCGTGTAAGCATACTCCTCACTCACCTCTCAACCCAACCTTAACCTCAACCTTTTTTAGTTTCACAAAAGGCACGAAGAAGCCACAGAGGAGCACAAAGATATGTAGGTTAGCTATACCTTAGTGGGTTTTGTGTCTACTTGGTGTTCTTTGTGTTCTAATCGTTTTTGCCGTTTTGCGATGACCCATCGGGTGTGCAAACCCGTAACCCGTAACCCGCAACCCAGACTCTCTTAGGGTAAAAAAATAAAGGCTGGTTTAGGTAAACCAGCCTTTATTTTTAATTATATCAATTGGGTTAGTATTCCCAAACGTCGTGTTCCCAGTTAAATATTTCGGACTGAATACGTTCCGATTCCTGCATATTTGGAATGCCACCAAACACGTACTCGTTAATTCGGCGGTTGTCGTGTACGTTCGACTCCTGCATAATGTATGAAGAGAATCTTCTTTTAAAGAAAATATCATCGAACGAGTTTCGTTGGGCGTCGTTGTTGCTATTAAAAACGGCTGTATTGGCTAATATCGAGCGAGCATGGGGATAATATATCCAAAAAAGTCTCATTTTCAGGGTTTCGCCTTGTATATCAAGGTCATCATCGCCGGCTGCTCCAGTTCCAATTCGTGTATATACTCTAATGGGGCAAATACCTATTATGCGAACGTCCATTATCGAGCGTTGCTTATCGAAAAACCACTCTTCTTTTATCTGAAGCTCCTTAATCTCTCTCCAGTTAATTGATCCTGGAATTATAATTACGGTGTCTCTCCCTGTGGTTGGGCTAACATCCCGCCGTTCGCGGTCTTCAGCGTCAAGTTTACTCAAAATTTGTTCGTACGATATCAGGGTTGAGAACTCGTCGTCAATATCGGCATCGTACGCATTAATTTCGTTGTACTTTATGGCATCAATAAGCCTTTGAACAAGGCTCGACCTATCGTACATGCGTGTAGTGGGAAAATATAGGGGGTGGTTCATCCTTTGACGCAGGTCAATAGTACGCCAAATACGCTTGGTAAATACCATATCGGCTTCCCGTAGGTGAGGGTATGGTACAGGGATCCTTTGTTTTATGGTTTCCTTCTCGTACACCCCATCGTTTACCAGGGGTTCTTTAACACTTTGTGCATTTGATGCTAACGCTACTGCAATTAGAGCAGCGCAGCAGGTCAAGAAAACAGCTATTTTTTTCATAATCAATAAAATTATCGAATTCTATACACTATATCGTTTAAGGAGCGTACTCTTCCATCGGGTCCAACGGCCTTAACGTCAACAAGGTTAACCGTTTGCCCGCTGCGAAGCCCTTCAAACATTCGTCGTTGCTGGTCGTTTATAAGCTGGTTATTCGAGGTGGATGTTTGTGTAAATCCTCCCACAGTAGCCATTACAGTAAATTCTGTAATTCTAAACGACAGGTCGAAATCAAAGCTTTCGGGCATTCTTGCTTCTACTGAGAGCGATACCGCGAGCTCGTTTTTATCTACAATACGAGAGGTAACCCCTCTAACGGAGGCGATTGGGTCGGGTACATCGCGTACTCTAAATTGTCGTACTCCCATATTTCGACGCCTGCCATCAATCTCGGCAAATACGCTAACGTTACACTCTTTACCCCGGCCAGGAATAACCTCGTAGCCTCTTCTTGTTCTTCGGATTGTTCCTCCTCCATCAACAGAGGGATAAATTTTATCGCTCGAAACACCGGGTATTGATATGTCCACAGGATTTTCGATTCCACGATAAAACACATTCATCTTGGTAGGCGATACCACTACGTTTGGCTGGGCTACCTCAAACTCGTGGTTAAAGGGGCGCCTAAATTTAGATCCATCGGGGCCGGTAACCTCTAGTAACCCCGACCATTTATTTATACCCACCTGCCGAGGGGTGCGGGTAAATATGCCCCTCCCATTAACAATAGGAATTTCGTCATATGATCCCACCATTTTATAGTCTTCTACACCCTGATTGTTTGTGTAGGTTTCGTAGTTTCCTATGTAAACTTTTGGTACCTGGGTGGTGTCCGAAGCGGCCAGAAAAATTTCGGCATAAAACTCATTGCCCTGAAATATGTAGTTGGATTTAGCAATTACCACCGCGTCTAGTTTATTTACCTTAAAATCACCAGCATCAACCTGATTCAACAGGTATCCTACCACTTCGGCCTCAACATTTAGCATATCGAGTTGAATTTTTGTAAGCTGTGGGAATACAGCCACCAATGGGATATGGTCGAAGCGAGTTGATTCCCATGTATGTATCGTTCCGTCAGATCCTTGAGGAGGGTTATCGGTATTTAGAATGGTATCTATGGAGCTTATAAGTTGTGCTCCGCGGTTTGGGTCTATTTTGCTCTGTACAAACTCTCTAAACTCTTTAATTTTTTCTTTTAGTTCCCTGCCCTTTCCCCCGCTACCATCGGATCCGATAAAAATACGTCCACTTACGTTGGTGTCACCTTTTTTGCCAATTAGCTCTGTGTCAATATTATTGTCGCCAAGTAATGCAGGCGATTCAATGTTTTCGGCTGTTGTAATGGTTAGTACCTTTAACCCCTGAATATAATCAACCAGCTCGTTGGTTCGCTCACGAATTTCATCGGTTGTTATTTTCCAAGGTTCAACCTTGGTAGGGTTAATTGCATAGGCACTTTCCATTTGGTTATATAATCTTTCGTTTTTTATGGTAATGCTTTTAGTGGTTTGCGATAAACCGTTTTCAACCAATACGAAAGCATCTAGTACCGTTGCCGAAACGTTCATTGCTAGCATGGCAGTATACACTAGATACATCATGCCAATCATTTTCTGTCTCGGGGTTTCTTTTACGGCTGCCATAGTTTTTAGTTAAGGTGCAAATTTAAGCGTTATTATTAGCAACATTCATAGCAGAAAGCATGTTGCCATATACTGTGTTGAGAGAAGAAATACTCTGGTTTAGCTTTGCAACAGAATCGGAGTATTTTTCTGTTTCTTCGATGGAGGTTTTAAGTTTTCCCATCATGCTTTCAACACCATCGTATACCGCTTGCGATTCTTTTAATTTTTCTGATGTTCCTTGCAAATGTAGTTCATGGGCAGCGTTAAGTGCGGACATATTTTTGTTTAGCCTATCGAGTTGCTCTTGGTATCCAGTGCTTCCTTGTGCAATAAACTCACCATTAACTTTCATGGCTTCTGCAAGCTGGGTGTACATTGAGGTAAGCCCATTAGCTGCATCGCCTATTTGGCTTGCAGCACTTTGGCTTGATTGAATCAATTTTTCACCAATTTTTTCTCCGGCATTAGAAAGGTGTTCTTCAATGCTACCAACGGAACGGTCGAGCCCCCCCTTAAAGTTTTCGCCACTTTCGGAAATAGTGCCAGCCACTTTCTGGAAGTTTTCGGAAAGGATGTTAACCGATTCGTTTAATGCCTGGCCACTACCTTCGTAATTCTGCACAAAGTTTGCGATAGAATCATTCGCCTTGTTAATACTTTTTGTGTAGGCGCTAGTTGCTTTAGCGGCATCGGAAATATCGGAGAGCTTGGCTGTTGTGTCGCTTAGCTTATTTAACCCTTTGCTAATATTATTAAATAGTTCAGGACTCAAATCTGCACTTTCGAGCATCTGGTTAAACTTAGAGAAAACAGCTCCAGCGTTACCTGTGGATGCAACGGGTTGGGGAGTTCCGGTTGCTTGTGGAGCCGCTGTTTCGGCAGATTGGGTTGTAGTTGCTGCTGGTGCTGCTGCAGTGCTTGACCTAAATGAGGCTGCGGCAGAGGCTATAATCTCCTTAAGATCGTCAGCATCAATTCCCTCAAGGCCTGTACCCTTTCTATACTTACGAAGCTCCTCCTCGTCAGACATTCCAGTGAGCTCGGGATAAACTAAAGTCCAGTCTACCTCATCGGGTAGTGGTTCAAAACCCGAGAAGAAGAATATAATAACCTCGGTAGACATGCCGATAGTTAGCATAACACCCGCTGCAGGCCAGTACATTAGTTTAAAAAGAGCTCCAGTTAGCACTAGGGATGCACCCCAGGCGTAGAGGTACTTCATCATGGTTCTCCACTTTTCCCCCTGTACAAATTCTGATAATTTAAATCCCATTGCTATGTTGTTGGTTAATTATTTGATCCGGTAAAAGTTCTTACGCATCTGAATCCGATGTACGTTTTGGCGCTGTCTTGATATTCGAAAGTTCTGGTACCTACTTGTAAGAAGTGGCTAATATCTTTCCAGCTGCCGCCCCTAACTACTTTTCGCTTAAGGGCGGGTGGGTCATTAGGTTTGGCGTTGTATTTATAATCGGGGTTCATATCATGCATAAACATATAGGCGCTCTCGTCGTAGGCGTTTGCGGTCCATTCTGCAACGTTTCCAGCCATGTCGTAAAGCCCATAATCGTTAGGTTCGTAACTTCCAACCTGTACGGTGTTAAAGCCCCCATCGTCAACGTAATTTCCTCGCATTGGTTTAAAGTTTGCCAGCAAGCATCCTTCGGAGTTTCGGGTGTATGGTCCTCCCCAAGGGTACATGCTATGGTTAAGCGAACCTCGAGCGGCGTATTCCCATTCGGCCTCACTGGGCAACCTAAATTCAGGAACACCAGGTATTCCTCGTTGAGATAAGTATTTATTAAGATATTGGGTTCTCCAAATGGTGAAAGCGTAAGCTTGGCGCCAGGAAACACCTACTACTGGGTAGTTGTCGAAAGAGGGATGCCAAAAGTAGTTGGCAGCGTATGGCTCGTTATACGAGTAGCTAAAATCACTAATCCAGGCGAGCGTATCGGGGTAAACATTAACCTTATCTCTAATAATAAAATTGGAGCGATCGGTTACACGAACAGGAATACCCATTTGGTTAATAACCTCAGCATTCTCTTCGTAGGAATCTGTTTCAAAATTCCAACGGTTCTTTTTCTTGGCTGCTTGCTGCAGATCAATCCAAAAGAACTCGTAATTCAACTTACGGGTGTCAATTTCTTTTCGGCTATAAAAACTCTCGTCTTTTGTGTAGTACATTTCCGAAAGTATTTCCTGTTGCTCTTCGTCTCTAGTATCGATGGGTATATCCCATACCAACACAGGGGGTTCAATTAGATTACCGAATTCATCCTCCTCGATGGCAAAGTCCTCAATTTGCTGACTTAACAGTCTGCGCGCAATAGAGTCCCTAACATAGTATACAAATTGGCGATACTGGTTATTGGTTATTTCTGTTTGATCCATCCAAAAAGCGTCAATTGAAACCATTTTGGAAGGAGAATTTATAGACCAAGTAATATCTACGTCATCGCTGCCCATTTTAAATTTGCCCATTGGGACGAACACCATTCCGTATGGGGTGGGATCCTGGAATCCTCTTCGACCCTGAACTCCAACAAGCTCCCCGTTTTGACCTGGTCCACAACTGCTAACTATGGCAGCGAGAAAAATAAATACAAGAAGATTTCTCATAATACTCCGTTTGTTTAATGCAAATAACGTAAAAATATTTTTAAAATTCTTATTATCTATAAAAATCTAATGCTTTTATACTGTTGTGGAGCGCGTTCCTTTTTCAATGAAAAACAGTAACCAACCATAAACTCGTGCGATCCTCCACTATTTAATCCGCTAATCGAGGTCGTTGAGAAATCGTAGGCGTATCCTACTCGCATCCCCGAAAAAAGCTCAATACCAATAAGCCCAGTAACCGACTCTCCTATACGATAACTAACGCCACCCCAAAACTTTTTATTGTACACAAAATTTGCCCCAAATCCTAAGTGGCTGGTTGCCAAGTCGCTGCTAATTAATACCGATGGATTTATTTGCCAATTTTGGTTTGGAAGTTTTAAAAAATATCCTCCTGTAATATAATAATGTCGTTTATAATGGCTGGAGTACTTGTTGTAATACGAGGTTTCGTTTAAATGGGTTGCAGATAACCCAAAAAACATTTCATCGCTGTGAAAATAGATGCCTGCGCCCATGTCGAAATTAATCCCGCTTTCCGATTGTTGGGGCACTAGGTTCGATGTTCCGGTTGAGCCTCCCTCAGGAAACTTCCAGTCGGGTTCCAGCGAGTTATTAATAAATCCGCCGTTTACCCCAATGGCCAGTTTGCCCACCCCCTTAATTGTAAACCGGGCGGCATACGATAGGCTGGCGCCTACATCGGTGTTAAACCCAAACTGATCCTGTAGAACATTTAGGCCAATACCGCTGGAAAACCCAAATGGGCTAATGGCTGCATCGAGATTAACAGCTGAAACCACGGGGCTACCCTCGCCAAAATTCATCCACTGTTGCCTATGTATTGCGGTTGCACATATCATACCACTACTGCCCGCCGATGCTGGGTTTATAGTAATTTGGTTAAAAATATTATGGCTCAGCAACGGATCTTGCTGAGCCGATACGCTAATCGCAAAGAGCATTATAATGGATACAAAAAGTTTTCTCATTAATAAATTGCCTTATACCCAGTTGTTATTTGTTATTAACTTAACCGAAAGGTAAAGTAAATAAAAAAAAAAATCACCAACAAACTTTATTAACAATTATATGTTGATAACCTCAATAATTTAAATACCATAGGGTTTATACTCTTAAAAAAATCTAGTGTTACTATAGAATGGTGTTTTTTATTGAAAAATAATTCTTTTTTCGTTGAAAACGGGTCGTTGTACCTCATTTTTTAGCCCCAATTATTCATCCGAATAATTGCGGCCTCCGACAGCGAGTCAATCTCACAACCAATCTAGTTTCCCAAAACTGGGCTCCACTTTGTCGGGCTAACCCGCATTTACATTCATCTTTAATAAATTTGATGAGTAATGCGGGTTGGTGTAAATGCCGTACCCTACCTGTAAATTTATAAAAACAAGCGCCATTTAGCCCCTCTTTATGTTTCATGGGCTAAGGATAACGAAATTAATTGGATTTTATTTTTTTAAGACAAGCTATTTAGCTAATTCGTTTCCATGCCCTAAGCCATCTATCCGGAACATCTCCTTTGCTTGCCTTAGCGTAGTCGTTATATGAGCAGGCAACGGCTATCGGCTCATGATTGGTTTTTACGGTAGGGGGCAGTTCAAACCACCATAAGCCGGTTTGGGTGTTTTGCACAAAAACCAGCTCGATATTCGGAATGGGGCTTTTTACGTAAAAACGTTTTAAGCTCTGTTGGCTTTCGTTTACTGAGGGAAACCGATTGCGTGCGTTAAAGCCATCGATAAAATGCCAAATAATATGGGCGGCTAAACTTGCGCTAAGGCCGAGCGAATCGTTTTGCGTGTTGAGTTCGAACAGCCCGAATACCTTGGTGTTTGACCCCACACCCGAGTAGCGGGCAAGCTGGCATATCTCCTCAGAATAAAATCCGTTGGGCGAGGGGTAAACCACACCGGGCGAATCGCTGTGTTTTATGGAGGCCATATCGAGGCTTACAATATGCGAATCGCGCAGCGTTGCATCAATTTCCGACATGGAGCCCCGTACAAACCCTAGGCGCGAGAGCTCAAAGCTGTGTGCTGTTAGCTTATCTATATGTTTACTATCAACAAGGTAGCCTTGGTAACCCAGTATGCTAAGGTTGAATAGGCTATTTTTTCCGTCACCAATGATTTTATCGATATAGCATGTTGAAGAAAAATCGCCATCGGCCATTCCCATGTCAATGGTATAGTCTATAATGCTCAGGTTAACCCTGGATACATGTTGCGATGTTCCTAAAAATATTGGCCAGGTTAACTCTTGTGTTCCTCCCAAAATAATGCAGGTTGCCCCTTTACTCTGAGTAAATTCAACCACATCGCGAACCGCCATGTATGTATTGGCCGTTTTGTCGGTTAGCTTTAGGTTTCCTAAATCGATAATCGGGTGTTTTATTTTTGCACCCGATAGGCCGAATAGGTATGGGCGTATGTGGTCGGCACCATGTTCGGCACCTGGGTTATTCGAGTTTCGGGTTTCTCCAACGCCAAACATAACCAAGCTTCCACTCTCGATGGAGAGGTTTGGGGTGGTGGTTAACGTTTGCAGCTTACCCAGTACCGATGCGCTTTTTGGTAGGCCATGTGTAGCAGGGGTAGCCTTAGAAGCGTTGAAATAATCTGCTAGGTTCATTTTTTTGTTTTTGCAGACTTTTTACGTTTAGCTTTTGTTGATGGTTGGGTTTCAACTATTTTAAGGCAATCGTCGTACGATAAGGCGTGTGCATCGGTGCCTTTGGTTATTTTGTAGTTCTCTCCTTTATACTTAATAAAAGGTCCCCAGCGTCCGTTAAGAACCTGCATATCGCTATCGTTCTCGAATACCTTAATGTACTTATCGCGCTCTCTCTGACGACCCTCTTCGATTAGCTCAATGGCCCTGTCGAGCTTAATGGACATGGGGTCATCCTCTTTTTTAAGCGATACAAACTTTGATTCATGTCGTACGTAGGGCCCAAACCGACCAATACCTATTACCACATCCTTTTCCTCGTATTGCCCAGCGGTTCGGGGAAGTTTGAACAGGTCTAGTGCCTCCTCAAGGGTAATTGACTCTATTAGCTGGTTTTTTCGAAGGCTTGCAAATTTAGGTTTTTCGCCTGTTTTTTCTTCGGATTCGCCAATTTGTGCAATGGGGCCAAACCGTCCAATACGAACTATTACGGGTTTTCCTGTTTTGGGATCGGCTCCCAGCTGGCGCTCGCCTTTTGTGTAGTCCGACACCTCTAGTGTTGTTTCTACACTATCATGAAAAGGCCTGTAGAAACGGTCAATCATATCGGTCCAGTTTAGCTTCCCCTCGGCAATGTCGTCGAACTCTTTTTCAACCGAAGCGGTGAAGTTGAAATTTACTATGTTGGGGAAGTGTTTAACCAGAAAATCGTTAACCACCATCCCAATACTGCTAGGGAAGAGTTTCGATTTTTCGGCACCGTGTGTTTCAGTCTTAATCTTTTCAACTATTTTATCGTTTTTCAGCAGAATAACCTGATAGTTCCTATCAGCTCCAGGCCTATCGTCTTTTGTAACGTAACCCCTATTTAAAATGGTGGAGATTGTTGGGGCGTAGGTTGATGGACGACCAATGCCTAGCTCCTCAAGTTTTTTTACCAAGCTGGCCTCGGTATAGCGTGGGGGGCGTTGGGTAAACCGTTCGGTGGCAGTAATTTCGAGTGCTGTAAGGATATCGCCAGCTTTTAGCGGAGGGAGTAAGCCCTTTGTAGTTTCCTCATTCTCATCGTCGGTAGATTCGAAGTAAACCCTTAAAAATCCATCGAAAAGCAGCACTTCGCCCGATGCAATAAACTTGTTTTCCGATTTTGATATATCAATGGTAACGGTAGTTTTTTCAAGCGAGGCATCGCTCATTTGCGAGGCTATGGTTCGTTTCCAGATTAGCTCGTATAACCTTTGCTCGGTAGAGTTACCCGAAATTTTTTGCTTGTCGGGATAGGTAGGCCTAATGGCCTCGTGAGCCTCCTGGGCTCCCTTGGTTTTAGTTTTAAACGTTCGGGTTTTATGGTACTTATGGCCAAACTCAGATACTACTGTTGATTTTACAGCATCAATAGCTGTTTTTGAAAGGTTTACCGAGTCGGTTCTCATATATGTAATATGCCCCGATTCGTATAACCTTTGGGCTACGGTCATGGTTTGGCTTACAGAGAAACCAAGTTTACGGCTAGCCTCTTGCTGTAGGGTTGATGTTGTGAATGGTGGAGCCGGGCTCTTTTTCGCCGGTTTTTTGGTTACGTTGGCTACCGAAAATTCGGAAACCTTGCATTGCTCAAGAAGCTCGAGAGCTTTTTTATGGTTGCTTAGCCTGGTATTTAGCTCGGCCTTAATTTTTGTTTTGTCTTCAAATAAACCGTTAACCCTAAAGAAATTGTCGCTTTTAAACTCAATTATTTCGCGCTCGCGCTCAACAATAACTTTAACGGCAGCCGATTGGACACGACCTGCCGATAACGACGGCTTTACCTTTTTCCAAAGAACGGGCGAGAGCTCAAACCCAACCAAGCGATCCAGTACTCGTCTTGCCTGCTGGGCATTAACCAAATCATAGTCAATTGACCGCGGGTTTTTTATTGCCGCCTCAATAGCAGGCTTGGTAATTTCGTGAAATACAATACGTTTAGTTTTATCTGGATGTAGTTTTAGTGCTTCGAACAGGTGCCAAGCGATAGCTTCCCCCTCGCGGTCCTCATCCGAAGCGAGCCAAACCATTTCGGCTTCTTTTGCGAGTTTCTTTAGCTCATCAACAACTTTGCTCTTGTCGCTACTAACAACGTACTCTGGTTTATAGTTGTTTTCTATGTCAATACCGAAATTCTTTTTGGCTAAATCGCGAATATGACCAAAACTTGATTTAACGGTAAAATCTTTGCCCAGAAATTTTTCTATGGTTTTTGCCTTTGCAGGCGACTCAACAATAACGAGATTTTTTAACATTGGCTGATTATATGGTGTAAAAACTGGCACAAAGTAAAGCATTTAGGAATCGAACTACAAAGCTTTTATAAAAAATAGATTTGGTTTTGATCTGTAAATAGCTCAAAACCCTCTGATTTACAGGAAAAATATTATTGGTTGGCATGGCAATTGAAAACCGATGTTTATATAACCATCGAGATGCAAAATAAAATTTAACCAGCACCGCTGTATTTTGGTTGCCGATTAAAAAGATTAACCCCAACTATTCAGCCGAATAATTGGGGGGGTCAACAGCGACTAGGTTTCACAACCAATTTTGCTGCCCAAAATTGGGCTCCAGTATGTCGGGGTAACCCGCATTTGCATTCATCTTTACTAAATTTGATGAATAATGCGGGTATATAGATTGCAGCTATTTTTATGATAGGTAGAGATTCAATTACTGCTGCATGCAAAGTTCTTTTGTTTACCTTTGTTTTTAGTTTGAATTAAAACCCTTTATATAATGGCCAAAACAAAAACCACCTATGTTTGTCAGAATTGCGGAACCGAATCGGTAAAGTGGGTAGGGCGTTGCCCCTCGTGTGGCGAATGGAACACGTTTGTAGAAGAGCGGGTAGCCCAAAGTAAAGCACGAGGAGGTATGGTGGCCGTTTCGCGCAATGCAGTACCAAAACCTTTAAGAGAAATTGAGTCGAGTAGCGAGCACCGAATAGATACGGGTATTGAGGAAGTGAACCGAATTTTGGGAGGGGGTTTGGTTCCGGGGTCCTTGGTGCTGCTTGGTGGCGAACCCGGTATAGGGAAATCGACCCTTGCATTACAAATGGCGCTAAAGTTAAACCATTTAAAGGTTTTGTACGTTTCGGGTGAGGAGAGCGCCAAGCAGGTAAAAATTAGGGCCAATAGGTTGACCGATAGCGAATCGGAATGCCTTATCCTAAACGAAACGTTGCTAGATAATATCTTAACACAAGCACAAAATGTACAGCCCGATGTGCTGGTTGTTGACTCAATACAAACGCTCTACACCGATACGATAGAATCGACCCCTGGCTCGGTTTCGCAGGTTCGCGAGTGTGCCGTGTCGTTGCTACGATATGCAAAAACTACGGGCGTCCCCGTTATTTTAATTGGTCATATTACTAAAGATGGTAGCATAGCGGGGCCAAAGGTGCTTGAGCACATTGTTGATGTGGTGCTGCAGTTTGAGGGCGACAACAACTACCTTTACCGCATACTTCGTTCAATAAAGAATCGATTTGGTTCAACATCGGAGATTGGTATATTCGAAATGCAATCGGCTGGCCTGATTGAGGTGCCAAACCCATCGGAGATTCTTCTTTCGAATCGCGACGAGGGGCTCAGCGGGATAGCCATTTCTGCAGCAATGGACGGGGCGCGCTCGTTTTTGATTGAAACCCAAGCGCTGGTTAGCACGGCAGCTTATGGTACGCCCCAACGCTCATCAACAGGTTACGATACCCGACGGCTTAATATGCTTTTGGCTGTGCTAGAGAAAAGAGCCGGTTTTAAGCTGGCCTCAAAGGATGTGTTTTTGAACTTAGCAGGCGGATTGAAAATAACCGATCCCGCCATGGACATGGCCGTTGTTGCCGCTATCTTATCATCAAATTTTGATCTATCTATCCCCTCATCGGTGTGTTTTGCCAGTGAGGTGGGACTTTCGGGCGAAATTAGGCAGATACCTAGGGTTGACCAGCGTATATCGGAGGCGGCCAAGCTGGGGTTCGAAAAGATTTTTGTATCGAAGTATAGCCTTACCAGCGAAGTTGATGCAATTAAAGGTATTGAGCTGGTAAAGGTGGGGAAAATAGAGGAGCTGGTGAGACAGCTATTCGGTAAAAACGATTAGCTGTACAGTATTCTATTGTGCCGTTTTCTTTCGCTTACGAAGCATGAAATAAACCAACGCTCCAACACCAAGCACGATAAATAAAAGGGTTTGCGATTCGTGCGATATGATAGCATAGGTTAGCCCGTCGGCCCATGAAATGCCGTAAATGCTTAGTGCCGAGGCCGTAATAATATGGAATGCGCCAAAACCACCCTGTACCGGAGCAACCATGCCAAGCGAACCCGCAACCATGATAAATAGCCCATCGAGCGGCGAAAGAGAGCTGGTTGCCTCAATTGAGAATACCATTAGCCAGGTCATTAGCCAGTACAAAAACCAGAGCAAAACGGTGTAGGCAAAAAACGCTTTGCGGCGTTTCATGGTAAATACCGATTTTACCCCATCGATAACACCCCGTAAAAAATTTGACACCTTACCGCGAAACTTACTACCAAAAACATTCCGATGAATTAAAATAGCTAAAACCACTGTAAGTAGTGTAACGGCCAGTAAAATTATTGGAATAAGCAGCTCCATGTTCAAAACTTTTTCCCAGAGAGGCGTAACGGCATTTGTGTAAATAAATTTACCAAAGAAATTAATGCGAGCAAAGAATACGATAAGTATAAGTATTAGCGTAACCAATACATCTAAAGCTCGCTCAACAAACACGGTGCCAATGGCTTTTTGGAAAGGTATTTTATCGGTTTTTTGAAGCGTTCCACAACGGGTTACCTCGCCTAGACGAGGGAAAGCAAGATTGGCTAGGTAGCCAGTAACTACAGCACCAAATACGTTGGTTAGCGACGGATTATAGCCAAGCGGTTCGAAAAGAAGTTTCCAACGTAACGCGCGGACTAGGTGCGAAAAGGTTCCCACGATAACTGCTAAAACTACCCATATATAGTTAACGTTGGTAAAGCTTTTGGCCAGCTCTTCAATTTTTACCCCTTTAAAAGCAAGGTATAGTAGTACAAGGGCAGCAAGCGAAAAGGCAGCGTAGGTTAACTTGCTCTTTACTGAGGGCTTCACGGGCAGTAACTATTTAGCTGTGGGTTTAAACTAGCTTGTTGGTTTGTATATCGGGGAAAATAATGGACGGTTTAAACGATTTGGCCTCCTTAAAATCAATGGAAGCGTATGACATGATGATAACCAAATCGTTAACAGAGCACTTTCGGGCAGCGGGGCCGTTTAGGCAGACATCGCCCGAACCCCGTTCACCTTTAATAACGTAGGTTTCGAGGCGTTCGCCATTGTTTATGTTAACTACCTGAACCTTCTCGTTCTCAACAAGATTTGCAGCATCCATTAAATCTTCATCAATGGTAATGCTACCAACATAGTAAAGGTTAGCCTCGGTTACCCTTGCCTGATGGATTTTCGATTTTAGAACTTCAATAAACATCGTAATGTTGATATAAGTGTTTTAAAAAAGAATGTTGTCAATTAGCCTCACATCACCAACCCGAACTGCTATACAGCCAACCGATTGTTGAGCATCGCTCCATTTGTAAATTGGTTCAAGGGTTGTTGCATCGGCAATCTCAAAGTACTCAACGTCTAAAAGAGGGGTGCTGTTTATTTGATCTTTTACCCATCTTACCAGTTCTTTAACGTTAAAGTTACTCCCTTTGTTCTGCGCAGCGAATAGGGTTTTCGAAATAATGGGTACGATTTGCCTTTGCTCGGGGGTTAGAAGGGCATTCCTCGAGCTCATGGCCAATCCGTCATCCTCACGAACGGTGGGGCATGCCACTATTTCTATATCAAAATTTTGTACCTCTACTAGTTTTCGGATAATTACCAGCTGCTGGAAATCTTTTTGACCAAAGTATGCTTTATTTGGTTTAACAATTCCGAAGAGCTTGTTAACAACTTGCGCAACACCATTAAAATGCCCAGGTCTATATTTACCCTCCATAACCTTATCGAGGCTGCCAAAATCAAACTGTTGAGGTTCGGGTGTTGGGTACATCTCTTTAACCGAGGGGCTAAAAACGATACTTACGCCAGCCTCCTCACATTTGGCTAAATCCTGTTCAAGTGTGCGGGGATAACTTTGTAAGTCGTTACTATCATTAAATTGGGTTGGATTTACAAAAATACTTACAACAACAACAGGGTTTTGCGTTTTTGCAATGCGCATTAATTCGGTATGGCCCTTGTGTAGCGCCCCCATTGTGGGCACAAAGCCTATGGATTGACCTTTACCACGTATGGGGCTCAAGCACGACTGAAGTTCGGCAATGGATGTTACAGTTTTCATTCTCAGTAAAATATAGTTGAAATAAGCACACAAAGGTATATCTAAATGCAGTAACTGCAAAAATATACGTAATTAGTCTTTGCAAGAAAACGCCAAATTACTCATAACCCCAACTATTCATCCGAATAAATGCTGTTTCCAACAGCGACTAAGCTTCACAACCAATTTTGCCGCCCAAAAAAAGGGGTTTAGCTAGGTCAGGGTAAGTCGTATTTGCATTCATCTTTCCTAAAATTGATGAATAATGCGGGCTAACAGGCAATAATACGTAATGATAAAACAGGTAACGTTAATTAACATTAGGGAGTTCAAATTTATTTTTAACTTTACCACCAAATAAATCGTAGTACAGGATGACAAAAAATAGCAGCTTTGGCCGTAAATTTCAGATTTGGTTCTGGGGGATATTTTCGTTCCTATGGGTACTATTAATAGGATTCTTTGTTATGATTGGGCTAGAATTATTTGGCCCACTACCCTCGTTTGAGCAACTTGAAAACCCCAAAAGCAACATTGCTTCAGAAGTGTTTACTGAAGATCATGTACCACTTGTGCCATACTATATTCAGCTAAGAACTCCAGTTTCTTACGATGATTTGTCGCCAAATATTGTAAATGCACTTCTTTCAACAGAGGATATACGTTTTCATAACCATTCGGGGATTGATGCCAGAGGGATTGCCCGGGTAATGGTTAAAACCATTATTTTAGGCCAATCGCGAAGCGGTGGGGGTAGTACTATTACCCAACAACTTGCTAAGAACCTGTTTCCACGCGACACGACCATTTATCGCAATTCGTTGGCAAGGAATTCGAAGCTTGTGGTAACTAAACTAAAGGAGTGGATTACAGCCGTAAAGCTCGAGCGTAACTACACCAAGGAAGAAATTATTGCCATGTACCTAAATACGGTAGCTTTTGGCAGCAATGCTTTTGGAGTTAGAGCGGCAGCTAAAACTTTTTTTAATACAACCCCCGACTCCCTTTCTGTTGAGCAGGCAGCACTACTTGTTGGGGTGGTAAACGCGCCCACCCGTTATAGCCCCATACGAAATCCCGAACGCTCGTTGCAACGACGAAACTTTGTGGTTTCGCAAATGGCAAAATATGGATATATTACCGATACAAAACGTGATTCTATCTGGCAACATCCTATTGAGCTGAATTTTAGAGTTCAGGATCATAATCAGGGATTGGCTACATATTTTAGAGAGCACCTTCGCCTTGTTCTTTCGAAAGATAAGCCTAATCCTAGGTCGTATTACTCATATGCACAGTATAAAGAAGATTCTATTCAGTGGGAGAACGACCCGCTTTTTGGATGGTGTAATAAGAATGTAAAGCCCGACGGCACACCCTATAATCTTTATCGTGATGGATTAAAAATATATACCACCATCAATAGTCGTATGCAGCAGTATGCCGAGGAGGCCGTGGCTGAGCATTTGGGAGAATATTTGCAACCCGAGTTTAACTACGAGCAGAAGCAAAATGATTACCGCTTGTTTAATAAGGATTTATCCAACGAGCAAATTGATGGGATTTTGCTTAACGGTATGCGTCAAACGCAAAGATATAGAGGTTTACGCAACAATGGGGCAACAACGAAAGAGATAAATGAGAATTTTAATCAAGCGGTACCAATGACCATTTTTACATGGCAAGGAGAACGTGATACGGTACTAACCCCAATGGATTCTATAAAGTATTATAAGCGTATACTGCGAACAGGCTTTATGGCCATGAATCCGAGAACTGGGCATATTAAAGCCTGGGTTGGAGGCCCCAATTTTAAACACTTTAAGTACGACCATGTAAAGCAAGGCAAGCGGCAGGTTGGTTCAACAATTAAACCGTTTTTGTATACCCTTGCCATGCAGGAGGGTTACTCACCCTGCGATTTAGTTCCAAATGTATCCCAAAGTTTTGTTGTAAATGATTCAACATGGACACCTCGAAATTCGGGACGATCTGAGTACGAAGGGAAAATGGTAACCCTAAAATGGGGTTTGGCTAACTCGATAAATAATATTTCGGCCTGGCTAATGAAACGATTTAATCCATACGCCCTGGCCGAGGTGGCACAGCGAATGGGTATTACCAGCCACATAGATCCGGTGGTATCGGCTTTTTTGGGAACTTCGGAGCTTAGCGTTTACGAAATGGTAAGCGCTTACGCTACCTATCCTAATAAAGGGGTGCATAATGAACCCTTATTGGTAACACGCATAGAGGATAAGAATGGAAATATATTGGCTACCTTTCAACCTCAGCGTAACGAGGCCATTAGCGATCAAACGGCTTACCTAATGATAAACCTGCTTGAGGGTGTTGTGAATCAGGGTACTGCCGGGAGATTACGCTGGAGATACAATTTACCAGGTCATATTGCGGGTAAAACAGGAACAACCAATAACCATTCCGATGGCTGGTTTATGGGAATTGTACCTAACCTTGTTGGCGGAGTATGGGTTGGTGCAGAGGATAGATCGGTTGGTTTTGAGAATATTGCGCAAGGGCAGGGAGCTAATATGGCGCTACCAATTTTTGGGATATTTATGCAAAAAGTTTTTGAGGATGGCCATCTTGGGGTTAATCCAACCGACGAATGGGACAAACCCCTTAAACTTTTTGATGTTAATCTTGATTGCGAGGGGGTTGTTTCTACAATGAAAGAGGAGGAAAGCTTCGAAAACGACTTTTTCTAGCTGTTACGCCCAGGTATTGAGCTAATAAGTCTCTTTGTGTATTCCGATGATGGCGAGGCGTACACCCTATCGGCAATGCCCGATTCCACTATGTTTCCTTCTTGCATAACCAGTATCCTGTTGCTCATATATTTTACCACCGATAGGTCGTGCGATATAAAGATGTAGGATAGGCCAAAATCTTTTTTTATTTGGTTCAGAAGATTTAGTATTTGAGCCTGAACCGAAACATCGAGGGCAGAAACCATCTCATCACAGACTAGCACTTTAGGGTTTACCGCTAGGGCGCGGGCAATGCCTACACGCTGCCGTTGACCTCCCGAAAACTCATGCGGATAACGATAAAAGCTGTTAGGTGGTAACGACACACGTTCAATAAGCGCTTCGGCTTTCTTCTGTCTTGCTTGTTTTGATTCGGTGAGTCCGTAAAATTCGATGGGCTCCATTATTGCTTCGCCTACGGTAAGCCGAGGGTTAAGCGATGAGTAAGGATCCTGAAAAATAAGCTGAACATCCTGTCTAAACTGAGCCATTTGGGTTTTGCTAAAACTTTTGATGTTACTCCCTTTATACAGAATATTGCCCGACACATAGGGCGTAAGCCCTAGTATTGCTCTGCCAAGCGTTGTTTTTCCACAACCCGATTCGCCAACTAAGCCTAAAGTTTCATTGGGAAAAAGGTTAAATGATAGGTTGTTAACCGCCTTAAACGAACGAGCTGTACGACCAAAAAAATTGCGTTTTGTAATAAATTCAACATTAATACTATCAACGTTGAGTATGGGTTGGTTTGAGTATATACGCCTGTTTTCTTTGTCTATGTTTTGCTCTGGAATGCACGTCATATTATCGCCACTGAGGTATTGCTGAACGGTTGGTAGAACCTTAGGGCGTTTGTTAAGCGGGGGCTTACAAGCCATTAACCCCTGTGTGTAAGGATGTTGTGGCGATAGTAAAATTTGCGATGTTAGCCCTTGCTCAACCAGCTCACCATCTTTTAAAACGAGTATGCGATTAGTTACCTCAGCAATTACGCCCAAATCGTGGCTTATAAAAATAAGGCTCATACCCCTTTTTTCAACAATACTGTTAAGCAAACCAATTATCTCTTTCTGAACGGTTACATCAAGGGCTGTTGTAGGTTCATCGGCAATTAGGATTGATGGGTTTCCGGCCAACGCCATGGCAATCATTACACGCTGCTTTTGTCCACCGCTAAGCTCAAATGGATAACTTTTATAAACCTTTTCTGCTTCAGCTATTTGCACCTCGTTAAATAATGATATGCACTTACCTTTTAGCTGTTTTTTTGATAATTTATGGTGGATAGCAATAGCTTCCTCAACCTGTTTTCCGCATCGCATCGAAGGGTTTAGGGAGGTCATTGGTTCTTGAAAAATCATGGCCAAATGTTTACCCCGTAAACGCTTATGCCTGTCGGCATGTAGGCCAATAAGGTTAACCGTATTTTCATTGGGTAGGTTCAAATTAGCAGCACCATTGGCAGCTATTGCCCCAGGGGGGAGTAGCCCCATAAGGCTGAGCGCAGTAATCGATTTGCCCGATCCTGATTCTCCCACAATGCCTAGCGACTCACCCGATTTTAGCGAGAACGTAAGATTTTGTAGTACGTGCGATAAGCCAAATGCAATGGATAGATTCGTTACCTCCAGAATGTTTTCGATTGCAGATGCTTTGCTCATTGAGGTATTTTTTTGCCTTAGTGGTTGCCAATGTTTTGTTGTGATAGAATTCGGTTGGTAATTATTCGTACAGGGAAACGAGCGGCCAGTAGGCCGATAGTGAAAACTAGAATCAGAATTAATGTAATATCTAGGGGTTGTATATCAACAGGGTAGGCATCAATAATAAATTGCCCTGATCCCTGTAGCTTTACAATGCCAAACTTAATTTGTAACCAGCAAATGAGGATTCCCAATGCCGCTCCGATAATAGTTCCAGCCATGGAAATGAGTACTCCTTCGGCTAAAAAGATGTTCTGAATAGTATTTTTATTGGCCCCAAGGCTTCGTAGGGTTTCTGCATCTTTTCGTTTTTCAATAATCAACATCGATAGGGTTCCCACTATGTTAAACGAGGCGATTATAAGAATTAGCGTGAGAATTAGACCTATGACCAATTTCTCGGATTTCATGGTGCGATAGAGCGATTCGTTTTGCTGATACCTGTTTTGAACATTAAAATCATCGCCTAAAATATTTTGAAAATCTTGTTGTACTTTTTTGTGGTTGGCCTCGGGTTTTAGCTTGATTTCAATTGAGGTAATCTGATTGTCGTAGCTAAGCATCTCTCGGACAAATTCGATAGGGGCAAGAACGTACTGTGTATCAAACTCCTGCTCAATAGCAAAAACTCCCGAGGGCATTATGGCTTTTGAGGTAAAGGCCGATGCCGAAGTTATGCTGGGAATATACCCTCTTCGGGGCATGTAAATTTCAAGGGCATCGAAGTGAGCCAAATTCGCGTTGAGGTAAATGGCAACCCCATGGCCCATTACAGCCATGGGCTGGCTTCCCCGCCATAGCAGGAATTCACCGTCGATAAGCATTGAGTCGATACCGGTTTGTTCCTTATAGTTGCGGCTAACCCCCTTTATGGTGCCAATATGCTGCTTGTTTCGATATTTGAAGATAGCGTTTTCCTCAACAACCTCAGAAAATACTAGAACCGATGGGTGGTTGCGTATGCTATGTAGCTTTTGTAGGCTATCGGGAAATGTTTTGCCTTCGACCACCGATATCTTCATGTCCGTGTCGACATAGGAGTACATATTTTGAATTAGCGAATCGAAGCCATTATAAACAGAGAGTACCACAACCAGCGCCATAACCCCGGTTGCCATAGCAATTACCGATATTATTGAAATAATATTTATAATATTATGCGATTTTTTTGCGAAAAGATAACGACGAGCAATATACAGGGGGAAGTTCATGGTTTATATGTTAGCCAGGTTTTACACAGAGATATATAGTTTCGCTTGTAGGTAAGGCGTAACGAGTAACTAGCTCCTTGGGCAGAGAGTTTACGAAGTTATCCTCGGTAACTATAAAACCCGCATCCCTAAGTTTTTGGGGATAGTCTTGTCCGTATAGCCGTAGGTGGTCGCGCTGCCCGTAATGTAATTCTCGAAGCGCGGGCGTATTAATGGTTTTATCCTCCAAGGTTTGATTTAAACTGGTGTTAATGGGGATCTGAAAAATTCCAAACCCGAAGGGTTTCATTACTCTATACAGTTCCGACATCGCTTTTGCGTCATCAGGTACATGCTCGAGCACGTGATTACAAAGAATAACATCAAAAGAGTTATCGGGTAGGGGCATATCCTGAATATCGAGCTTAATTTTGGCCCATGGTGAGTTTAGGTCGGCTGTAACATAGTCGATGTTGGGTAACTTGGCAAATCTTTTAATAAAGCAATATTCGGGTGCAATGTGTAGCACCCTATTTTTTTCTGTAAAAAAATCTGTTCTTTCCTTTAGGTAAAGCCAAATTAGTCTATGCCGTTCAAGCGACATAGAGTGGGGGGCAAGGGCATTTTTTCTGGAGACAATACGCCCGTAGGGTAGAAGTTTTCGGTACGATTTTCCGCTTATGGGGTCTGTAAATTTGTTTCCAAGGTAAAAAACGCCCACAATTTTCAGTATTGTCCCCGCAAAGCGATGAAGCTGATGCCGAGGTACAAAGCGGCTTACCATGGAAACAATATGTTCTATCATGGTTTAATCCTTAAGCAGTCGGTCAATGTTCTCAATATAGTCTAGCGAGTCATCAATATAAAAAGAAAGGTCGGGCACAATGCGCATTTGGTTTTTAATTCGTTGCCCAAGTTCATACCGAATAGATTTAGTATGCAGCCTTATAAGCTCGAGAATTTTTTCTTTAT
Organism: Bacteroidales bacterium; assembly: GCA_028708425.1. Lineage (GTDB taxonomy): Bacteria > Bacteroidota > Bacteroidia > Bacteroidales > Tenuifilaceae > Perlabentimonas. The sequence goes on along the minus strand of JAQVYY010000014.1, from coordinate 29,663 downwards.
CGTTAGTAGGGAAAATGCTGACATAAACCTTGGCTATACCCAGGTCGGGGCTTACCCTAACGGTTGTAACGGTAATCATTTTTCCCCGAAAAACCGTTTTGGATTGGTGCAAAAATATCTCGCCTAAATCCTTTTGGATTTGACGTGAAACCTTGCTTAATCTTGTTCCTTCCATCTTACTACTTTTTTATTTAATGCAAATATAGGTATTTGTAAACAATGAACTATTTCTTTTTTGCGAAACGCAAGAAATAGGTTTTTGTTGAGCTTATTTAGCTTGGTGTTGCGATTTGTTAGCCCGCATTATTCATCAAATTTGTAAAAGATGAACGCGAATGCGGGTTACCCCGACCTAGCCCCAATTATTAGAACGAATAATTGGGGTTAGAATTACTGTTCGGAGTATGCAGCCTCAATGGCCCTGTTTATGAATGCAACAAGTGGTTGCATTTTGCAAAAGATGTGTATAATGCTATCTACAAGGTTTTGCGAAAGTATATCGTTATCGTTAAGTGCATGCATCGGGGTTATCTCTTTTAGCTTAAGATAATGGGCGACTTTAGAGTCGGACGAGAAGCCTGCGGGAATTTTTTTTAGGCTATTGGAGCCTAAGCTGGAGAATGTTTTTTTAAAGTCAGGATTATTAACCAGTTGAAGAAAAGTATCGGAATAAAAATCCATATCTTTCCTAATGCTTCTAATGATTTTGCTTTGTGGTTTGTGTATTCCCCCCGAAACGAATGAGCCATTGGGTTCGATGTGAATATAGTACCCAGCCCAGTGGTTTTTGCGCCCACCCCTTGCAATATATGCCCCCATATGGTTTTTGTATGGGCTCTTATCGGGCGTGAATCGTAGGTCGCGAAAAATTCTGAATACGCAATCTTTTGGTGTTATCATTCCAATTGATGGATCGATTGAAGCCAATTGATTGATGATATGCTGTATAAATTCAGAAAAGTTTTCTTTTGCTTTATCGTACCTGTCCTTGTTACCGTTAAACCAAACCCTGTTGTTGTTGTCTTTTAAATCGGACAAAAACAATAGGGTTTCGGGCTTTATATTCGACATAAAAAACTATTCTACGGTAACCGATTTTGCTAAATTTCGGGGTTGATCAACGTTACATCCACGTAGTAGAGCAATGTGGTACGCAAGTAATTGTAGTGGTATTACAGCAAGTAGGGTTTCAACAATTTCACTGGCTTTTGGAATTTCAATTACATGGTCGGCCATCGATTTAATAACTTCATCACCCTCGGTAACAATTGCAATAACAATCCCTTTACGAGCCTTTACCTCTTGTACGTTGCTTACCACCTTATCGTAGCTGTTGTCGTGAGGTGCAATAACCACAACCGGCATATTTTTGTCGATTAGAGCAATTGGGCCGTGTTTCATTTCGGCAGCCGGATACCCCTCGGCATGTATGTACGAAATTTCTTTAAGTTTAAGCGCCCCTTCGAGGGCTACAGGGAAGAAGTACCCTCTACCTAGATATAGGAAGTTTGTGGCGTCTTTAAATATGTTCGAAATCTCCTTAATCTTTTCGTTTGACTCTAGTATCTTCTCTATTTTAAGAGGTACAGCAACCATTTCGCTTATAAGCAGCTCATATCTTTGCTGAGTAATATTATTACGTTCGCGTCCTAAGAGCATTGCCATTAGGGTTAGTACAGTAACCTGGGCCGTAAATGCTTTAGTTGAAGCTACCCCAATTTCTGGCCCAGCGTGTGTATAAACACCCGCATCGGTTTCGCGGGGAATACTCGAACCCACAACGTTACAAATACCTAAAACCATGGCACCTGCCTCATGTGCTAGTCTAATAGCAGCTAAAGTATCAGCGGTTTCGCCACTTTGGCTAATGGCAATAATAATATCATCCTTATGAATAATTGGATTTCGGTATCTGAATTCTGAAGCGTACTCAACTTCTACAGAAATCCGAGCAAACTCCTCAAGCAGGTACTCGCCAACCAGGGCCGCATGCCACGATGTTCCGCAACCAATTATTATAATACGCTTCGCCTTTACTAGTCGGGGTAAAACTTCGAATAGACCGCCAAGATGAATACTTTTATGGTCGGCAGATATTCGTCCGCGGAACGTATCGCCTATGCTTCGGGGCTGTTCAAATATTTCTTTGAGCATAAAATGGTCGAAACCATTTTTTTCAATCTCTTCTAGGTCTAAATCTAGTGTTTGAATGCGAGGTTCGAGAGCCTCGTTCATAATGGTTTTAAGAGACAGCTCGTTTTTTTTGATTATTGCCACATCGTTATCATTAAGAAAGATAACGCTGTTTGTGAATTCAACTATTGGTGTTGCATCGGAAGCAACAAAATATTCCTTTTCGCCAACTCCAATAACCAGCGGGCTCCCCTTGCGAGCGGCAATGAGGGTATCTGGTTCGTCGCGACAAATAACAACAATGCCATAGGCTCCCACAACCTTTGTAAGGGCTAGGCGCACAGCAATCTCGGCGGTAATATTTCCCTTTTGGTATATGTACTCAATAAGGTTAACCAGTATCTCTGTATCGGTATCGGATTCAAACCTATACCCTCTGCGTTCAAGCTTGGTTTTTAGATGTCCATAGTTTTCAATTATTCCGTTGTGAATAATAATGAACTTACCATTCATTGAGGCATGTGGGTGAGCATTTTCGTTGTTGGGTTCACCATGTGTTGCCCAACGGGTGTGTCCAATACCAATTGTTCCTCCTGTTGGTCTGGTGCCGATGTGTTTTTCAAGATCTGATACTTTACCCTTTTGTTTGTAAAGCATAACATCATTATCAACAAGACAAATGCCGGCTGAGTCGTACCCTCTGTACTCTAGGCGTTTAAGGCCATTTATAATAACGCCATAGGCATCTCTACTGCCGTTATAGGCTACAATTCCGCACATAGTATTTAAAGTTTTGTGTAGGTAATAATTAATTTCATTCGCTGACTATGATTCCATGAACGAATTACCGCACCGTAGGGATTTACATATGCGGATGCAGGTTCAATATAGAAAGCGGCCTCCTCGTCGGGGTTGTTTAGTAACGTTTGTAAATAGTTGGTAATGTTGAACGAGTAATACTTTTTACTTTTTTTATAGTTTCCATCAAAAATTCCCTGATCAAGCAGCAGGTCGATAAGATAGGTTCGGACACTATCTTTCTCTGTATAAAGAACGATGCTGCGAAGTAACGAATCGGCAGGCATATTTTGGTGCTCTTCGAGTTCGAGCCTAAGTTCAGCTCGGTTAATGCCAATGGGCATTTGATCTACCCATTGTTGAATATCGTTCAGTACAATTTTCCCCCTTGATGACCCTAGACCCTTAATGTAAAACACTGAGTCTTGGGTGTTTTCGTCAGGGCTAAAGCTTATTGCCAACGCAGGGTCAGCAGCACTATGGTCGTGTTGAAAATGGTTAAAACGTGCTAAATAATCATTAAATGATAGCGAAAAAGTTATATTGGTATCATCCGAGCCGTCTTCCTGATCGTCGTTTTTATAGTAAACGGATAGTTTTGAGCTAGCATTGTTAAGGTTAAACATATACATACCCTTTGCAAAGGAGGGAAAAGAGTCTTCAGTTTTAACATATATGCCGTAAAAGTGTTTTAAGAAGTTGCTCTGATCACTAAAAATAGCTGTATCGTTTTGGCTCGCCTCGAAAAATTTTTGTTGTATCCAGCCCTGATCTATGGGTATTTTTAGTAAATCTTCATCTCCATTGTATGGAGTAAGTATGCCGCCAATTTTTATGTCGCTAATAAACTTATCAATATTGCCAATGCCGTTGTACGCCACATCATATTCTAGCGAGTCAGCAAGCTCGTAAACACCAACGCTAATGGGTTCGTTTCCCAGCTTATCGGTTAGGGATATATATAGAAAAGCCGAGTCGATACTTGGGTTCGTTCCAAAGGAATATCCAGTGCTAGCGAGATAGAGCTGGGTAAGGAACTGAGCCTTTGTTCTACCAAAAACGGGATTGTAGGTTTCGCCCAGGATGGCTGTTGAGAAGTAGGTTGTGTTTATTGAATCGTAATTATAGGTATATGCGGTAAGCTGAAAGGAGGTATCGGTTTTAACATGAAGCAAGTCTTGCGAAGGCAATAAATCGCCCCCTAGGTAGTCTGGGGGCGATATGCATTGCCAAAAAAACGTGGAGGTAATCAAAAAAACCGAAAGGATTATGAGCCTCTTACGAAGCATGAAGAATAAGGCAAAAGAGTTACTTTTTAGCATCGGCTGAGTTGTTTAGTACTTTCTCGTAAAACGAATTAATATCTTCAACATAGTTGTCCGTACCACTATATTCCAAAACTGGTGCTTTTTTAGTTTTTATATGCTGTTCCAGCTCCGGTGCTATTTTGGGACTTTCAACCACTATGCCATCGGAATATTTGAGTGCAAATTTAGTTAAGTTTATGTAATCTGGAGTGTTAAGAAGTTCTAAATCTTTCTTAGTAATGTTTTCGAGAAGTAGCTTTTTCTTTATCTCCAGATTAAATGCAGGGGTAAAGCCATCGTCGTATACGGAGGATATTACTTTAGCCTTTGCAAATACTGGATCATCAAGGTAGGCTTTTTTTACCAAAATGGGGACAAAAGACGAGAACCAGCCATGGCAATGAACTATATCTGGTGCCCAGCGGAGTTTTTTAACGGTTTCCATTACCCCTCTGGCATAAAATATGGCGCGCTCGTCGTTATCAGAAAAGTAATCACCCTTGTCGTCCGTTAATACGTGCTTGCGCTTAAAGTAGTCCTCATTGTCGATGAAGTAAACCTGCATACGGGCACTTTGTATTGAGGCTACCTTAATAATTAGGGGGTGGTCGTTATCGTCAATAACCAAATTCATTCCTGAGAGCCTAATTACCTCATGGAGTTGATTTCTACGTTCATTAATGCAGCCCCAGCGAGGCATAAACGTACGAATCTCTTTCCCTTTTTCTTGAATTCCCTGTGGCAAATTTCTACCAATACTGGACATGTTATTCTCTTCGAGATAGGGAGTAATTTCTTGGAAGACATACAGAACTTTTACGCTTTTCATCTTATTTATTTTTCTTAGATACAATTAGTTACATAAAAAAATACGGCAAAACAAAGTACAATGTAAATCGCCTTTTTTTATAGTACAAAAGTATAAAAAATTTTCCACAATTTACCTAAACTGTGTTATCGTTTAATTGTCAGGAAGATATGTGCGGTTTATGGTTTTTAAGCATGAACAATAGCTATTCCTATTGTCGTTGTGCGTAAAAGCTTATCCCAATTATTCATTCGAATAATTGCTGTCTCCGACAGCGACTAAGTTTTACAACCAATTTTGTTGCCCAAAATTTGGGCTCAACTAAGTCGGGGTAACCCGCATTTACATTCATCTTTAACAAAACTGACGAATAATGCGGGTTATTCTGGTAGGCTGTTTATTTGTTTATAGTAGAACTCTAGCAAACGCCCTTTCGCCTAGCAATAGGGAGTGCAGAGCGAAAGGGCTAAAGCAATTATTCGAATGAATAATTGGGATTAGGAATGAAAACAAGAGGTTCAATTCCCTAGTAATGCCTTAAGCACAAGCATATTCTTATCTAGCTAAACTCATCACCTTTTTCAACCAGGGCATCATTTTGATACTGTTTTATGTCCTGTTCATGATCTCGGCTACAGATAAGAAGAACGTTGTCCGATTCGGTTACGATGTAATTTTGTAGCCCCTGAACAATCACCAGCTTATCGTTGGGTATGTTAATAATAGAATCTGATACGTTGTAAGTTAGCACATTGTTTCCCCATACGGCGTTTCCGTCTTGTGTTTTGGGGTGGTTTTGGTAAAGCGAGCTCCATGTTCCCAGGTCGGACCATCCAAACTCGGCGCAAATAACGTAAACGTTATCAGCCTTTTCGAGAATTCCATAATCAATCGAAATGCTTTTACATTCGGTGTATATATCCCTTAGGGATTCCTGATGATTGCTTTCTTCAATGGGTGTTAGGTTCTCCTTAAAAAGGGCCTGTACTTCGGGTAAGTATTTGCCAAAGGCCTCATCGATGGCTTTTGCTGACCAGATAAATATACCCGCATTCCAGTAAAACTCACCGCTGTCAACAAAAACTTTAGCGAGGTCAAGATTTGGTTTTTCGGTAAAAGTTTTAACCTTAAACATATCCTTAGTGCTTTCTACTGCTTTTTCCGAAATCTGAATATATCCGTACCCCGTTTCGGGCCTGCTAGGTTTTATGCCAATGGTAAGTAGCGCATTGTTGTTTTCGGCAAAATTTATTGCTGTGCTAATGGTTGATAGAAATTTTTCGGGTTCGAGTATTAAATGATCACTTGGGGCCACAACTACAATGGCATTAGGGTTACGCTGATGTATAACCTGATTAGCATAGGCAATGCATGGTGCCGTATTGCGTCGCATTGGCTCCATAAGTACATTTTGTGGGTTTACCTCGGGTAGCTGTTCTATAACCAGGTCTCGATAAATTTCTCCGGTCACAATATATATATTTTTGGGAGGGCAAATGCCCGTGAGCCTCTTGTACGTTTGCTGAATAAGCGAACTACCCGTGCCAAGTATATCGAGGAACTGTTTGGGTTTTTTTGTTCGGCTAAGCGGCCAAAATCGGCTTCCTATTCCCCCGGCCATAATTATGCAGAATACATTATTTGAGTTCATGTTAGTGTATGTTTTATTATTAGTTTTGATTTTATCCTTGGTAAAGGTATCGTTTTATACTTCGTTTCGGAGTTTTTTGAAACTCCTCGGGGTAGAGCTCTACCTTGGCAACTTGGCTGTAGGCAGGAAGCACCTTATTAATTTCTAATCTATTCTTTTTCATAATGCGTTCCAAGTCGTCGATTCTATACCCATCCTTGTCGATGGCATCAAAATCGGGAAAGATTAGGGCCGTTAACTTTCCTTTTTGTTCAATCACAAGCGATTCCTGTACGTAGGGAAAGTTGTTTATAACTGCTTCAATCTCTTCGGGGTAAATATTCTGACCACTCGAGTCCAGAATCATATTTTTACTTCGCCCTTTGATGTAAAGGTACCCATTTTTGTCGAGAAGTCCTAAGTCGCCAGTACGCAACCAGCCGTCCTCGTTAAATGTTTGCTCGGTGGCTTCGGGGTTTTTGTAGTAACCTAGCATAACATTTTCGCCTTTAACCAGAATTTCTCCAACCACATTTTCGGGGTCGGGCGAGTCAATAGCAACCTGCATGTTAACAACCGCTTTTCCCGACGAGTATAATCGGGTTTTATTCCATGCTTCGTAGGTTATTATGGGGCCACATTCTGTCATGCCGTAGCCCACTGTAAAGCGGAAACCAATATTTCTAAGGAACTCCTCTACCTCAGGGTTAAATGCAGCACCCCCAATTATAACCTCAATAAAATTATTGCCAAAAACAGCTGAGAGCTTATCCCGTATAGCCTTTTTAATGCGCCTATCAACTATTGGCACTTTAAGAAGAAGTTTTAACGATGGTCTTTCAATAGCCTTCACGATATTATTTTTATATATTTTTTCGATGATTAGCGGTACGGATATCACTACCCTTGGCTTAATATCGTTAAATGCTTCGAGAATAATTTTTGGGGACGGGTTACGGGTAAGAAAATGAATGTGACACCCCTTTGTTACCTCGAATAGGAATTCAAATGCTGCACCATAGGTGTGGGCTAGCGGAAGAATTGAAACCACGCAATCGCCAGGGTTTAATTTAATAACCTCATTGGCAAAAACCATGTTACTCCACAGGCTACGGTAGGGTAGCATTACCCCTTTTGAAAAACCGGTGGTTCCGCTCGTGTAGTTGATTACACAAAGCCCATCGGGATTGGTATCGTGAAAGTAGTTAATATTGCTAGATGTAAATCCGTTTGGATATTTTTTTTCGAAAAGAGAATCGACATTTTGCCGTATTTCATTAACAGAAAAAGGTGTGTTTTCGTGTAAAATATCGAATGTGGAAAGCGATATTATGCACTTTACCTGTCGCATTTTCGATTCATCAAGATTTTCCCAAATTAATTCGCCGGTAAAAAGTGCAACCGAGTCGGAATGGTTAACAATATGATGAACATTATCGGGCTTAAAATCGGGAAGTATGGGAACCACCACGGCTCCGTAGGTTACTATGGCCAAAAAGGAAACCGCCCAGGTAGATGAGTTCCGCCCTATTAGGGCTATTTTATCCCCTTCCCTGATTCCTGTTTTTTCGAAAATAGTATGTATTTTATCAATCTTACGGGCAACATCGCTATACTTTAGGGTATCCCCTTTATAATCGGAAAAGGCTGGTAGATCCCAATTCCTTGTTACGCTTTGCTCAATGAGCCTGATAAAACTTTTATCCATCGCAAGTGAAATTAATAATGGGGAGCAAAATACAAAAAAAATTGAATATGGGACAGTGTTCTTCTTTTTTTGGGCGTAATGTTTAGGTAATCAGATGTTAATTTTGCGCTTTTGTATGTTGCGGCGTTCCCAAATACGTGCTATTAATATGCCAATTGAAAGGCCTAGCACGTTGCATAAAAGGTCGATTGGGTTAAACGTTCGGGATGGTACTAGTATTTGGATAAATTCTGCTCCTAATGCTATAACTGTTGATAAAACTAGCATTTTTTTCCATTGAAAAGATGTACAGCTGAATCCGTTACTCAAAAAGGCTAGGATTGGTAGTGGTATAAATGCTAGTACATGAAGTGGGTAGTCAATTCTGAATGTTAGAAAGCTCGTATCAATCTTTCCTATACCTACCGAGGGGCTTATGGATACCACTATAATACCAAGTAAATATATGACGTATGTTAATCGGAAAAACATCTTCATAATTGTTTATTTTTATGCTTCAAAAGTAAAAAGGCAGCATTTACGGCACAAAATAGTGTATGTAAATGGGGTGTTATGAACACTACGTCTGATTTAAAAACCAGCCAACTCTAACCAAAGCAATAGTTTTACCTATCACAAAGATTATAACTAATTATTGTATTATCAAGATTTTTTGATTTATTTCCTAATAAAGCAAGCCCTACCCAGTTTTTAAAGGCAGATTTTGGTAATCTATTTCTACCTCAAACCCAACGGGTATTTGAATTTTTTATTATTTCATATAGTTTTGTGTTGCGAAATTTTAAAAACATCCATTATGAAAAAGGTATGGTTCTTAACATTTGCGCTTTTAACCTCTTCGTTAAACGGTTTTTCTCAAATCGATAAAATTTTGGGAAAATGGAAAACCATTGACGATGAGGAGGGCATTGCTATGTCTATTGTTAATGTTTACAAGGGCGCAAACGGTAAGTATTATGGGAGGATAGAAAAACTACTTAAGCTATAAGGGTGAACTTTGTACGGAGTGCGAAGGGGAAAACAAAAATAAGCCTCTTTTGGGAATGGTTGTCGTAAATGACATGAAACTAAAGGGGAACGAACTAGTTGGAGGTACTATACTTGACCCAATGAATGGTAAGGTATACCATTGCTCCATAACTTATGATGCTAAAACTAGTAGCCTTAAGTTGCGTGGCTCAATAGACAAGCGGGGCTGGTTGGGCAGAACCCAAACCTGGGTAAGAGAAAATTAATGTATATGGCAGAGTGCATGAGGTGTAAATTTGGGAGTTATTCTCTCGCTTCAACTTCGTGGCGTGTTGAAAGGATATTCTCCCGTTATCCAATCCGCCACAATTTACCGTTATGCATAATTAGATTGAAGAAACAAACTACAAAATGGATAGATTACAGCAAGAATAAATTTGAGCAAAATGTAAATAATTTAATTGCCTAAATTAAAATTTATATGGAGATGAGAAAAACTTTAATTAAGCAGGCGATATATTTGCCCGTAGTTTATTTTGGAACTTTGGTTATAGCAAGTTTGTTTGCAAACGATTATAGTCATATAGGTCAACATGCAAGTGAGCTTGCTATAAACAGTAATAAAATAGCTTCGAGCCTTTTTTCTGTTGGAATTTTTATTACAGGGCTCTCGATGATTTTTTATGGGATTGGTTTAATATTAAAGTTTAAAGGACAATTATCTATTACTTCGTTCCTAATAACACTTTTTGGGATTACATTCTTGTTTGGAACATTTTATAAGATTGGGTCTCCTTGGCACGGGCTTTATGGGGTTGGTCTTTCTATTATGTTATTACCGTTTGCATTTCTTTACGAATTGGGGAAGAAAAACATAAATAAAATAACAGAAATGATTTCAATTATTGTAGCCTTAATTATTTTTCTTTATTTCTGGGCAATGGTTGCAAGATTAGACCCTCTGGAACAAAGAGGATTAACGCAACGTGTATTTGGATTGTTTGTCTTCGGATTTATTTCCTATTCTGCCCACAAGCTTAATAAACTAGAAAAACTATAGAAAAATTATGCATAACATTTTCATGAAAGCAGCACAAATTATTTTAAAGTTAGCTGCACTCTTTAAAATTGCTGTCGATTAAGCTAGACTTTGCCCACAGCTATTTTCAAAACAAAACCAATACACGGGTACGTTTATATAGTATTATTGTAGATAAATTTGTGTATCTTAGCTCACAAATTCACACGATTAGTTTAACAAAATTATTAGCAAACCAGAAATTATTATGGATAAGCAACAGATACGTGAAACTATAGCCCGAAGAGCGGCTTTAGAGCTAAATGATGGCGATTTGGTAAACCTTGGTATTGGATTACCTACAATTGTACCCGATTTTATTCCCGAGGGGGTAAACGTTATTTTACAAAGTGAAAATGGCTTGATTGGGGTTGGGCCAACTCCTGCCGAAGGCAAAGAGGATAAAACCTTATCGAATGCCGGCGGTGGATTTGTTACGTTAACCGAAGGTGCATCGTGTTTTGATTCTGCCACATCTTTTGGCATTATTCGCGGAGGCCATGTGGATGCAACCATTCTTGGCGCGCTGCAAGTGGATGAAAAGGGAGACCTTGCCAACTGGATGATTCCCGGAAAATTAACCCCAGGAATGGGTGGTGCAATGGATTTGCTGATAGGTGCCAAAAAGGTAATACTTGCCATGGAGCACACCGCCAAGGGGAGGCATAAAATTATGAAGGAGTGTAACCTTCCCTTAACCGCAGCAGGACAGGTAAATATTATTATCACCGAAATGGGGGTTATGGAAATTACCCCAGAGGGCATTGTGCTTAAAGAGATAAACCCTGTATTTACAGTTGAAGAGGTACAGGCTGCCACAGAGGCTAAACTTATTATTTCTGAGGATATTAAACCCATAAAAAACTAATATTATGAGTAAAGCATATATTGTTGCGGCTAAGCGTACCGCAGTTGGTAAATTCCTTGGCGGAATTGCAAAAGTTTCTGCAGCAGATTTAGCAACCACAGTAATAAAAAACATTTTAGACGAGACTAAGATCGACCCAGCAGAACTTGATGAGGTTATCGTTGGAAATATTTTAATGGCCGGACAGAAGCAGGGCATTGCCCGCCAGGCTGCCGTTAATGCTGGTATTCCTGTTGAGGTGCCCGCTTACGGTGTTAATATGATTTGCGGAAGTGGAATGAAATCCATTCTTAATGCTGTTACCAGCATTAAGGCAGGCGAAGCAAATCTAATCCTTGCCGGTGGAACCGAGTCCATGTCAGGAGCGGGCTTTGTGTTGCCAGCATCAGTTCGTAACGGGTATAAAATGGGCAATATATCGGCTCTGGACCATATGGTAACCGATGGGCTAACCGATGCATTCGAGGGCTATCACATGGGTATTACTGCCGAAAATATTGCTGACAAGTACAACATTTCTCGTGAAGATCAGGATGCATTTGCATACGCATCGCAGCAAAAAGCCGCTGCCGCTATTGATGCCGGTCGTTTTAAGGATGAGATTGTTCCTGTTGAGGTGGTTTCCAGAAGAGAAACCGTAATTTTTGATACCGACGAGTTCGTAAACCGCACAACTAACCCCGAAAAATTAGCTAAGCTTCGCCCTGCATTTAAAAAGGACGGAACCGTTACCGCTGGAAACGCATCGGGGATTAACGATGGGGCATCGTTTGTTCTTGTTGCTTCCGAAGAAGCAGTGGCTAAGTATGGCTTAACCCCATTGGCCGAGATTATTGCAACAGGCCAAGCTGGTGTTGACCCTTCGATTATGGGTATGGGGCCAGTACCAGCTATTGCTAAAGCGCTGAAACAGGCGAATATGAAGCTAACCGATATTGAGGTACTGGAGCTAAATGAGGCCTTTGCATCTCAATCGCTCGGCGTAATTAAGCAGCTGTGCCAAGATCATGGAGTTACCCCCGATTGGTTCACTAAAAACTGTAACCTAAATGGAGGGGCAATTGCTCTTGGTCACCCAATTGGTGCCTCAGGTAACCGCATTACCGTTAGTTTGATTTACGAGATGAAACGGAGTAACAAAAATATTGGTATGGCATCGCTTTGTATTGGCGGAGGAATGGGAACAGCCATTATCCTTAAAAAAGTTTAGTACACACAAATTCCAAACAAGAGTATTTACTAAAAAATTGCTACTATGATAAAACAAGGAGATACATACGCGCATGGCGTAAAGTTTACGCAGGACGATGTGATGAAGTTTGCAGAGGTTACTGGTGATTTCAACCCTATTCATGTGGACCCAGAATATGCGGCTAAAACCATATTTAAAAAACCCATCGTACATGGCTTCCTTTCCGGTGCAATTTTTTCCAAAGTTTTCGGAACTCTTTTTCCTGGCGAGGGAACCATATACCTGTCGCAGGAGATGAAGTTTTTTGCTCCCGTTTTTGTCGAGGTGCAGTACGAGGCTCGTTTCGAGGTAACGGAAGTGAATGTCGATAAGCATATTGGAGTTGTCAATTGTTCCCTTGTAAGCTCAGATGGGACCACTTGCATTGCTGGTGTAGCCAAACTTAAACACAATACACAGTTTATTTAAAAATTTTTACCGCTCAGCGGAGGGGGGATTACCTACAGCAAAAAACGGATGAACAAACGATGGGTTTTGCTTTTGTAACCTCTTCGAGGTGCGTCCGTTTTTTTTACCCGCATTATTCATCAAATTTGTAAAAGACGAAAGCAAATGCGGGTTACCCCGACATAGTCGAGCCCAATTTTGGGCAACAAGATTGGTTGTGAGCCTTAGTCGCTGTCGGAGACCCCCAATTATTCGAATGAATGCTTTGGGTTAAGCGTTAAGACCAGTAGTATAACATATTAAAAACAAAATACTCTATACTTATGAAAAGATTTGATAAAAAAGTAGCCATTATAACAGGTGGCGCAGCAGGTATTGGTGCTGCCACCGCAGCAAAATTCGCCGAAGAGGGAGCCACTACCATTATTTGGGATTTAGACGAGGTTCGAGGTAAAGAACTTGCAAAAAAGCACACATCAGAGGGTAAAGCAGTAGTTTTTGCAAAGGTTAACACCGCAAAATACCAGGAAATTGAAGCGGCAGCCAGGGACGTTATATCAAAATATGGGCAGATTGATATTTTGATAAATAACGCAGGAATTACCCGCGATAGCTCGCTAAAGAAGATGACCCCTGAGCTATGGCAACAGGTTATTGATGTTAACCTAACCGGCGTTTTTTACTGTACAAAGATTATTTCGGAGTATATGGTGGAGAAAAACTACGGTAGAATTGTTAATGCATCCTCAGTTGTGGCTCTTTATGGTAACTTTGGACAAACTAACTACGTAGCCACCAAGGCTGGTCTTATTGGCATGACCAAAACATGGGCTCGTGAGCTGGGCCGAAAGGGCATCACAGTAAATGCAATTGCCCCCGGTTTTATTTCTACCGAGATGGTTTCAAAAATGCCCGAAAACGTCCTTGATGGAATGAAGAGCAAGGTGCCTTCTGGAAGACTTGGTAAACCCGAAGAAATTGCATCAGCATACCTGTTTCTAGCATCCGATGAGGCGGCCTACATTAATGGCACTACGTTAAGTGTTGATGGTGGTATGACAATCTAGTAACATTGTTTTCTAACATACATGAATTGTTATTTTATTAACAATTCTATTTTTACCTTTGCACTTTCAAAATGAAGGTGTAACAGGAGATAGGATTGTAAAAATTCACATCCATTGGTTATTCCTTATGGATGTGAATTTTTTTTTCATTGGTGTCAGGTTAAAATTTATAGATTCCTCCCAACGGTCGGAATGACAAGCGGTTGAGTCATATTCGGGAAGGGAGGGCTTGGTTAGCGGCGAAGCCGCTAACCAAGCCCTCCCCTAAAAACTAAACATTTGTCATTGACAAAGCCATTGCTATTTTCAACGGTTTTGTCGAACATACGATTCAGAGCGAAACGTAGTGAAGCGAAGAATCTAAAATAGTGAATTATGTTTTTACCGGACAATAGTGATTTTTTTATAATAAATATCGTATTAAAACATAACTGAGATGGATTTTAGTTTAACAAAAACAGATACTCTCTTCCTTAAAATGATCAGAGAGTTTACCGAGAAGGAGGTTAAACCCCTTGCTGCAGAGGTTGATGAACAGGAACGTTTTCCCGCCGAAACGGTAGCAAAAATGGGGCCATTGGGTATTATGGGAATCCCTATTCCAGTAGAGTATGGTGGTGCAGGAGGTAGTAATATGCTATATTCCATGGCTGTAGAGGAACTCTCAACAGCTTGTGCAACTACCGGAGTAATCGTTTCGGCACACTCCTCGCTTTGTGCAGCACCCATACTTGAGTATGGTACCGAGGAACAAAAGCAGAAATATCTACCGAAACTTGCTTCGGGCCAATGGCTTGGCGCATTCGGATTAACCGAGCCCAATGCCGGAACCGATGCCGCAGCACAGCAAACTATAGCTGTAGAGGATGGGGACAATTACATACTCAATGGGTCTAAAATTTTTATTACTAACTCGGGGTATGCCGATGTTTACATCATTTTAGCCATGACAGATAAATCGCAGGGAACAAGAGGTATAACTGCATTTATTGTAGAGAAAGATTTTCCTGGCTTTTCTGTTGGTAAACAAGAGAAGAAGTTGGGTATCCGCGGTTCAGCAACATGCGAGCTTATTATGGATGACTGTGTGGTTCCCAAAGAGAATATGTTGGGTAAGATAAATAAAGGGTTCTCTTTAGCAATGAAAACTCTCGATGGTGGTCGTATTGGCATTGCTGCTCAGGCTCTGGGCATAGCACAGGGTGCTATGGACGAAACCGTTAAGTATGTTAAGGAGCGCAAGCAGTTTGGTAGGCCAATATCAGCCTTCCAAAACACCCAGTTCCAACTGGCCGATATGCAAACTCGCATCGTTTCGTCTCGTTTATTGGTTCGTCAGGCAGCATTTAAAAAGGATCACAAGCAACCCTATTCTGTCGAAGCAGCTATGGCTAAGCTTTATGCAGCCGAAACAGCAATGGAGGTTACCAATAAGGCAATCCAGTTCCACGGAGGTTATGGTTATACTCGCGAGTATCCGGTAGAACGGATGTACCGTGATGCCAAAATTACCGAGATATACGAGGGAACCTCAGAGGTTCAGCGTATGGTTATTGCGGGGGCCTTACTTAGATAAATTATTGGAAATATTAAATTCAGAACATATTTTGCCATGAATATTGTAGTTTGTATAAAACAGGTTCCGGATACAACCGAAATAAAAATTAATCCTAAAACAGGAACGCTCATCAGAGAAGGTGTTCCTAGTATTATAAATCCTGATGATAAGGCAGGCATCGAGTTAGCATTGAGTTTAAAAGACGACTATAATGCACATGTTACTGTTATTACCATGGGGCCACCACAAGCCGAGGATATACTTCGCGAGGCCTATGCAATGGGTGTTGACAGGGCAATTCTTCTTACCGACCGTAAGTTTGCTGGTGCCGATACCCTTGCCACTTCGCAGGCATTGGCTGGTGCCCTTCGTAAGCTGGAGTTCGATTTACTAATTACTGGTAGGCAGGCTATCGATGGCGATACTGCACAGGTGGGGCCTCAAATAGCCGAGCATCTAGATCTTCCCCAGGTGTCCTATTTAGAGCACTTAGCATTTGATGGTAAAAACACCTTTACCGTTAAGCGTAGAATTGAGGATGGTTACGAATTGCACCAGGTTGATGGGCCATGCGTAGTTACCGTTCTTTCGGGCGCATATGTTCCTCGTTATATGTCTGTTAGAGGTATTGTTGAGGCGTTTTCTAAAGATGTTGAGGTTTGGGGTTTTGAACAGATTGAGGTTGATGAAACCAACCTTGGCTTGAAAGGTTCTCCAACTCGAGTGCACAAGGCTTTCTCACGTGGTGTAAAAGCACCAGGCCAGATGTATGAAGTTGATGCCACCGAAGCTGCTGGTATAATCATGAGTAAGTTGAAAGAGAAGTTCATCATATAATCTTTGGAAATAATGGAAAAATCAGAACATAAAGGCGTGTTCGTTTTTGTTGAGCAACGCAAAGGTATAATTCAGAATGTATCACTAGAGCTTATAGGCAAAGCCCGCGATTTGGCCAACCCCCTTAACGATAAAGTTTACGCCATACTACTTGGCAACAAAATTACCGATAAAGCCCAAACACTTATTGCGCACGGTGCCGATGTGGTTGTTTGTGCCGATACTCCTGAACTAGCCGATTATCTTACCGAGCCTTACACTCAGGCCATTTGTCATATTGCGAACGAGTATAAACCCAGCATACTGATGCTTGGTGCAACTACTATTGGTCGCGATTTGGGGCCACGCGTGTCGGCTCGCCTTGGTACAGGGCTAACTGCCGATTGTACTAAGCTTGAAATCTCGGAGGAAAAAGAGTTCCTAATGACCCGTCCAGCATTTGGTGGTAACCTAATGGCTACCATCGTTTGTAAGGAACACCGCCCACAGATGAGTACGGTTCGCACTGGGGTAATGCAAAAGCTACCTGCCGACAAAAGCCGCAAGGGGGAGGTAATCGATATTAAAATTCCTTTCAACAGGGATAAGTTTAGGGTAAAACTACTGGACAGTGTTAAGGAAAAAGGGGAGATGGTTGATATTAGCGAAGCTAAAATCCTTATATCGTGCGGAAGAGGAATGGGTAATGAGGAGGGAATAAAAATTATTGAAGATTTAGCAGATACCCTCGATGCCCAGGTTTCAGCCTCGCGTGCAGTTGTTGATGCAGGGCTTTTCTCACAGGACCGTCAGGTGGGACAAACGGGTAAAACGGTTCGGCCTAATTTGTACTTTGCAGTAGGAATTTCTGGAGCTATTCAGCACCTTGCTGGAATGGAAGAATCGGATTTTATTGTGGCCATCAACAAGGATAAAGGAGCTCCTATTTTTCAGGTTGCCGACCTTGGTATCGTTGGCGATGCAAGGCAGATAGTAAAACAGCTCAATGAGCGATTAAAAGGCTAATGTCTTTAACCCCAATTATTCGAACGAATAATTGGGGTCTCTGACAATGACTAAGTTTCACAACCAATTTTGGGTAACAAAAGTGCGCTCAACTAGGTCGGGGTAACCCGCATTTGCAATCATCTTTAGCAAAATTGATGAATAATGCGGGTTAAATGCTTAACCAGCACATATCTTGATGTTGAAACTTTAAGGTTATTTGGGAAGAATATTGTATTTTTGTAAGGTTAGCATTCTATTCTGCTCAGATTTGTAATAAAAAATTACTTTGGAGTAATAAATAGTAGTTTAGAAAGCTGAACTCAGTAGATTCTCTTACTTCAATTTTGATATAAATTTTATTTCTAAAATAACCGAAAAAACTATACGTATGAAAAATAAATTAATTTCAGCAGATGAAGCTGCCTCAATGGTAAAGGATGGAATGACCGTTATGGTTGGTGGTTTCTTGGCCGTTGGTACGCCCACAAGCATAATCGCTAAACTGGTAGAGTCGGGTGTTAAAGACCTAACCATAATTTGTAACGACACCGCTTTTGTTGACAAGGGAGTGGGTTTACTTGTTGCCAACAAGCAGGTTAAAAACATTATTACTTCGCACATTGGCACAAACCCAAGTACTATTGAACAGCTAAATAACAAAGAGGTTAGCATTGAGTTTAGTCCACAAGGCACTTTAGCCGAAAGAATTAGATGCGCAGGAGCAGGTTTAGGCGGCTTTTTAACTCCAACTGGCATAGGAACAGTTGTGCAAGAAGGAAAACAAGTTGTAAATGTTGATGGAAAAGACTATCTTTTAGAGAAACCGTTGCATGCTGATATCGCGTTAATTGGTGCCAGCGTGTCCGATACCATCGGAAACCTAATCTACAAAGGTTCAACACAGAATTTTAACCCAATTATGGCCACTGCGGCAAAAACTGTAATTGTTGAGGCCGAAGAGGTTGTTGAGGTTGGGCAAATTGCCCCCGAAAACGTTAAAACACAGTCCATTTTTGTAACACACATTGTAAAAAAATAAACTAAAATAAAATACTATGAATAACAAAGTTTTAATAAGGCTTAGAATGAGCACCCAAGATGCGCATTATGGCGGGAACTTGGTAGATGGTGCAAAGATGTTGGCATTGTTTGGAGATGTAGCCACCGAACTTTTAATTAGGAATGATGGAAACGAGGGCCTTTTCAGGTCTTACGATACGGTTGATTTTTTGGCTCCGGTTTATGCTGGTGACTTTATTGAGGTTACAGGTGAGATTACTAAACTTGGTAATACCTCTAGGAAAATGAGTTTCGAGGCGCGTAAAGTAATTGTTCCTCGTACCGATATCTCTGCTTCGGCTGCAGATGTTCTCGACGAACCTATTGTTGTTTGCCGTGCAACTGGTACATGCATAGTTCCTAAAGATTGTCAACGTAAATAACCTAGTAAATTATGGATAAATTAATTATAACGGCTGCCATATGTGGCGCAGAGGTAACCAAGGAGCATAATCCTGCGGTGCCTTATACTGTTGAGGAGATTGTTAGAGAGGCAAAATCAGCTGTTGATGCTGGTGCTGCAATTGTTCACCTGCATGTGCGCGAAGATGATGGCACTCCAACCCAAAGCAAAGCTCGCTTTAAGGAGTGTATCGATGCTATTTATAAGGCTTGTCCCGATGTTATCCTTATCCCATCAACCGGTGGTGCTGTGGGGATGAGTGCCGAAGAGCGACTACAGCCCACTGAGTTGCCAATTGAAATGGCAACCCTCGATTGTGGTACCTGCAACTTTGGCGACGAGGTGTTTGAGAACACCATACCCATGATGCGCGACTTTGGTAAGCGAATGATGGAAAACAACATTAAGCCCGAATACGAATGCTTCGAAATGGGGCATCTCGATACCATAGTCCACATGGTGAAAAAAGGAGAGGCACCAGGTGCACCTATGCACTTTAACTTTGTTCTTGGCGTGCCCGGTTGTACCTCAGCAACAGTTGGAAACCTTGTTTGGATGGTAAATGCTATTCCAGCAGGGTCAACCTGGTGTGTTACCGGAATTGGTCGCCACGAATTTTTACTTGCTGCACCTGCAATTGCTATGGGCGGACATGTTAGGGTTGGTTTCGAGGATAACCTTTTCATTGAAAGGGGTGTGCTTGCAAAGTCGAATGGCGAGCTGGTTGCCAAAGCGGTTCGTCTTGCAAAAGAGCTGGGTCGTGAGGTAGCAACCTCTGCTGAAGCAAGAGAAATTTTAGGTCTTAAGAAGAAATAGTTTTAAACTTTTAAACAGTTTACTTAGATGAAAAAAGGCAATAAGTACGGAACTCACAGGGTTATTGAGCCTAAGGGTGTTTTGCCACAACCGGCAGATAAGATTGATAACAACATGGATGAGATTTACGATAACGAAATTCTTATCGATGTTCAAACCTTAAATATCGACTCCGCTTCATTTACCGATATTGAGGCTCGCGCTAATGGTGACCACAAAAAGATTGCTGAGATTATGATGGATATTGTTGAAAAACAAGGTAAACATCGTAACCCATGGACTGGTTCTGGTGGAATGCTTCTAGGCACAGTTGAGAAAATTGGCGATGCGCTGGTTGATAAAATTGACCTTAAGGTTGGCGATAAAATAGCTACCTTAGTATCTCTATCGTTAACACCGCTACGCATCGATAAAATTAAGGAGATTCGCCCCGATATAGACCAGGTTGATATAGACGGTAAAGCTATTCTTTTCGAAAGTGGTATTTACGCTAAAATGCCTGATGATATGCCAGAGAATCTTGCGCTATCGGCCTTAGACGTGGCTGGTGCTCCTGCACAAACCGCAAAACTTTGTAAGCCTGGCGATACCGTGCTTATTATTGGCGCCGGCGGAAAATCGGGAATGCTGTGTAGCTACGAGGCTAAAAGGCGTGTGGGTGTTACCGGAACAGTAATTGGCATGTGCCATAGCCAAAGATCTACTGATAGGTTACGCAACCTAGGATTTTGCGACCATGTATTCCCAGGAAACGCTACCGACCCTGTTGCTATGATTGAAAAAATTAGCGAGCTAACCGATGGTAAAATGGCCGACGTAACCATCAACAATGTTAATATTCCCGATACCGAGATGACCAGTATTCTTTGCACAAGGGATGAGGGTATTGTTTACCTATTCTCAATGGCAACAAGCTTTACCAAAGCTGCTTTAGGTGCCGAGGGAGTTGGTAGCGATGTTACCATGATAGTTGGTAATGGCTACACAAAGGGCCATGCTGAAATTACTTTACAGATTCTTCGCGAAAGCGAAAAATTACGTAAAGTGTTTACCGAGCTGTACGCATAATTCGGCCTATTTATACAAGCTAATTTTACAGGCGAATAATTAGTGAAGGAACAGGTAAGAACCCTAAAACTCCTGAACAGATATAAACATTGGCTAAAACTATGCTCCTAAGGGGCATTATAATGATAGTTGATTATGGCTACCTTAATAGGCACGCAGAAATAATCTTTACTATTTCAAAGAAACGAAAGAAATTAGCAATCTATTAAATATAAGCCTTATGAATAAAATTGAAGATAAAAGCCGGCGTAAGGAGTTTTTTCCTAACGTAACAGATAGCGAGTGGAACGATTGGAGATGGCAGGTTCGTAATCGCATCGAAACGCTTGAAGAGCTAAAAAAGTATATTAATTTAACTTCCGAAGAGGAGGAGGGTATCCGTAAGTCTCTTCAAACTCTTCGTATGGCAATTACACCATACTATCTATCTCTTATCGACCCAAACGACTCTAATTGTCCAGTTAGAAAACAAGCTGTTCCTTCTATACTAGAAACACACCAATCGTCAGCCGATTTACTTGACCCGCTGCACGAGGACGAGGATTCACCTGTTCCAGGAATAACCCACAGGTATCCCGACAGGGTTCTTTTCCTAATTACCGATATGTGCTCAATGTATTGCCGCCATTGTACCCGACGTAGATTTGCTGGGCAAAACGATGCGGCATTACCAAAGAATAATATCGATAAGGGAATAGAATATATTGCCAATAACCCTGAGGTACGCGATGTGCTCCTCTCGGGTGGCGATGCCTTGTTAGTTAGCGATGAGGTTCTGGAAGATATTGTTAAGCGCCTTCGCGCAATCCCTCATGTTGAGATAATTCGTATTGGAAGTCGTACACCCGTGGTTCTACCCCAGCGTATTACCAACGATTTGGTAAATACACTCAAAAAATATCACCCCGTTTGGCTAAATACCCACTTTAACCATGCTAATGAGATTACTCCAGAAAGTGCCGAAGCTTGTGCAAAAATGGCAAATGCGGGTATTCCATTGGGCAACCAATCGGTTTTACTCCGTGGAGTAAACGATTGCCCAAACATCATGAAACGATTGGTTCACAAGCTGGTTATGATAAGGGTGCGCCCATACTATATTTACCAGTGCGACCTTTCAATGGGATTAGAACATTTTAGAACACCCGTTTCAAAGGGTCTTGAAATTATCGAAAGCCTACGTGGCCATACATCAGGTTTTGCCGTTCCAACCTTTGTGGTTGATGCTCCTGGTGGTGGTGGCAAAACACCGGTTATGCCCCAGTATGTTGTATCGCAAATGCCAGGTAAAATTATTCTTCGTAACTTCGAGGGTGTTATTGCATCCTATACTGAACCAACTGACTACGTGAACGATTGCCAGTGCGAGGATTGCAAGAGCAAGAAATTTGAGGATGGTATTGCTGGTTTAATGCATGGTGATAAGATTTCTATAGAACCTAAAGAATTAAGACGTAATAAACGGAATCATCATTAGATAGTTTTTAGTACGATGACACATTTTGCTTCAGCCTTGATATGCAAAATGTGTTTTCGTGTTTTTATACCATAATAATAAATAGGGGCGATGCCATTCATTGAAGATGTGCTCACCTACAAAAGCCTATCAATTGTAGGGCTCGAGAAGAATACCGGCAAAACGGAAACCCTTAACTATATTCTGGGTCGATTAAAGAATATGGATAAGCGGATAGCCCTTACATCCATAGGGATTGATGGTGAAAGTCGCGATATAGTTACCGATACTCCTAAACCTGAGATTCGCATTCATCAGGGAATGATTTTTATTTCCACCGAAAAGCACTACCTACAGCGCCGAATTACTTCCGAAATTCTGGATGTTAGCAATATCCACACCTCGCTTGGCCGCCTCGTTATAGCCAGGGCGGTAACCTCTGATAAGGTACTACTTTCGGGCCCCGCCGATACGCAGAACCTAAGGAATTTAATAGCTAGTATGGCTAAATACCATATCGATTTAACCATTGTCGATGGCTCCCTATCAAGGCTTAGCCTCGCATCACCTGCCATTACCGAGGGCATGATTCTTACCACAGGAGCAGCATATTCTCCAAATTTGCCAGTGCTGGTACGCAAAACAAAATTTATTCACGATCTAATAAACCTGCCCGAGGTTGAACCAGAACTGAAGCAGAAGCTCGATTGTATCGACTCAGGAATTATCGCAATTGACAATGACAACAATCTGCACGATTTGAATATACCCTCCGTTTTTATGTTGAAGAAAGTAAAGGATCAGGTTTTTAAATACGGAAATCGTCTATTCGTTGCAGGTGCAACCAGCAACTATCTGTTCGAGTTTCTGAGGATGCAAAAAAATGTAAATGCTATCGAGTTGGTGGTTAAGGATTTTTCGAAGATATTTGCTTCGCCAAATGTTTACTACTCTTTCATTAAAAAAGGGGGTAAGGTAAGGGTGATAAACAGAACAAAGCTTGCGGCGGTTTGTATAAATCCTATTTCGCCCCAAGGGTATAATTTGAACTCCAACGAGCTCAAAGCTGCTATGCAGGAAGCCCTGCAGATACCAGTTTATGATGTAAAAAAGATATAACAATGCAACTTAAAAAGGCTCTAACCGAAATTTCAGGATTACGCTACATGGTCGATAGGCTCGATTTAAAATCGGGGCTGGGCCATCGTATGTTGCTGGCTTCGCCTTTTTTGGTTAATCCAGAGGATGTTCAATACCATTTGCAACAGGTAAACCAAACTGTTAATGCGTTAAAAGTTGAGCAGAGCAGAGCAATTCTCGACAAGGTTACCATAAAAATATCGCACGTACGCGATATTATTGGAACCATTAAAAACATCCAGAATCAGTTAACTCTAAATGATATAGAACTATTCGAGGTCAAGAGCTTTGCGCTTATCGCCAACGACATTAGGACGTTGGTTAAACCCATTCAATTTATTTGGGAACAGCTTCCAAACCTAGAGGAGGTGATTGAGATTCTCGATCCTGAGGGTGCTCGAATACCCTCTTTCTATATAAACAACTCTTTTGCACCGGAACTTGGGCCGTTACGAAAAAAACAGATCGGGTTAGAATTCTTGCTAGAAGATTCCGAGGGCGACACAAATAATGAAGAATCCGCACTTTTACAGCAGCAGTCGGACGAGCTGAGGAATAAAATAACCGAAATTGAAGATAGAGTTCGACAGGATTTATCGGATAAACTTTTTAATTTTGCACCCGCCCTACACAAGGCTCTTACGGTGGTGGGTAACATTGATATACTAATTACCAAAGCTAAACAGGCCATATCGGAAAAGTTGGTTATGCCCAAGGTTAAGGGCGATATAACATCGTATCAAGGTCTTTTTTATCCACAGCTTAAGGCAACATTGGAGCAGGATAAAAAACGGTATCAGCCCATTGATATTGACATTTATAAGGGAACTTGTCTTATTACTGGAGCCAATATGGCGGGTAAAACGGTACTGCTAAAAACGTTGGCACTCAGTCAGGCTTTATGCCAGTATGGTTTTTTTGTGCCAGCAACCAGTGCCAAAATTGTGTTAGTTGAGCAAATTCTCTTTAGCATTGCCGACGAGCAATCGGAGCTATCCGGATTGTCTTCCTACGCCTCCGAGATGCTAAAGGTAAACAACATTGTGCAGCTGGGTAAAAAGCAGAAACGGCTATTGGTGCTTATTGATGAGCTAGCTCGTACAACCAATCCCACCGAGGGAAGAGCAATTGTAAGCGCTGTGGCAAACATTATGGATGGGTGCAACGTAAGAGCAGTAATTACAACCCATTATAGCGGACTTACCACCCAATGCCGTAAGCTCAGGGTAAAGGGATTTATGGAGAAGAGTAAGGATGCATCGATTACGGTTGAAAATATTGGCGAATATATTGATTACTCGCTAGTTGAAGATGATGGAAGTACTGTTCCGCACGAGGCGTTACGAATTGCACAAATACTTGGTATTGATGCTGATATACTTTCTGAAGCATCAAAGGAGTTAGATATAGGCAAGGATATTAATTAGAAAAACACAACAATAAAGGTAGATTAAAGTTATGCGAAAGAGTAAGCTAGGTCTCGATTTCGAGAAGATTGGATACGCAAAGAATATCGCAAAGAATATTGCCGATGATGTTCAGAATTTTGTGGATAACTACACAACGGTAGCAGTTGAGCGAACCCTTTGTCGGTTGTTGGGAATTGATGGGATTGATGATAATGAAATTCCTTTACCCAATGTGGTTGTCGACTCTCTTAAAGAGAACGGTGTTTTAGGACAAGGAGCAATTTTTCATATCGGAAATGCCATGGTCGAAACGGGCTTAACACCACAGCAAATTGCTGAGCAGGTTGAATCGGGTAAGCTTAATATAGCAACCCTACCAATTCATTCAAAGGAGAAAATTGATGCGGCCATTATGCCCAAAGTTAACGAAAGCCTTGATAGAATTAAAACGCGTAAGGCTCGTCGCGACAACTATTTGAATACCATAGGCGAGGGGCCAAAACCTTACCTCTACGTAATTGTGGCAACTGGTAATATTTACGAGGATGTTGTTCAGGCACAAGCGGCAGCACGCCAAGGTGCCGATATTATAGCGGTTATTCGTACAACGGGTCAGAGCTTGCTCGACTATGTTCCCTATGGCCCAACTACCGAAGGGTTTGGAGGAACCGTTGCTACTCAGGAGAATTTCCGCATTATGCGCAAAGCGCTGGATGAGGTTGGCGAAGAGGTTGGTCGTTATATTCGCCTTTGCAACTATTGCTCTGGCTTATGTATGCCCGAAATTGCTGTAATGGGTGCGTTCGAAGGGTTAGATGTGATGCTGAACGATGCCCTTTACGGAATTCTCTTCCGTGATATCAACATGCAGCGCACCATGGTTGACCAATACTTCTCACGTATTATCAACGGGTATGCAGGTGTAATTATTAATACCGGCGAGGATAACTACCTTACAACAGCCGATGCTTATGAGGAGGCTCATACGGTTTTAGCATCGGACTTTATTAATGAGCAGCTGGCACTAATTGCTGCTATTCCACCAGAGCAGATGGGATTGGGCCACGCTTTCGAAATGGATCCGGAAATGGAGAATGGTTTCCTTTACGAGTTGGCACAGGCCCAAATGACCCGCGAAATTTTCCCCGATGCACCGCTTAAGTATATGCCTCCCACAAAATTTAAGACCGGGAACATTTTCCGTGGCCATATCCAGGATGCCCTTTTCAACCAGATTGCAATTTGGACTGGTCAGGGAATTCAGCTTTTGGGTATGCTCACCGAGGCTATTCATACACCGTTCATGTCGGATCGCTACCTAGCCATTGAGAACGCAAAGTATATCTTCAATAATATGAAGAACATTGGCGATGAGGTTGAGTTTAAAGAGGATGGAATGATTCGTAAACGAGCCAAAAAGGTACTAGATAAAACGGTTGAGCTGCTTGAGGCCCTTCAGCAGGAGGGTTTGTTTAATGCGCTTGAGCAGGGTAAATTTGCCGATATTAAACGTCCAAAAACTGGAGGTAAAGGCCTTGCAGGGGTTGTTGAGCGGGGTGCAAACTACAGTAACCCATTTATTGAGCTAATGAAAAATCGTAAGTAGAATCGCAAAAAAGACACAGAAAATATGAGCGAAGGATTATATTCGATGGAGGAGCGTAGCTTTGATACAACGCAAGATCTCAAGAAAACAAAGCCATACGGCGATACAATGAACGACGGTAAAACTCAGGTGAGCTTTACCCTTCCTGTTCCCTCTGGAAACGAGGCTATTGAAGCGGCAAAGCAGCTAATGAAAAAAATGGGCTTCGAAGACCCACAGGTGGTTTTTTACAAAGAGCTAACCAAAGGGTTCACCTTTTTTAACTGCTATGGTAGCTGCGTACACACCGTTGACTTCACCTCTATACATGTTCCAAAGGTTGAATCTACAACTTGGGATATGGCTCAAACCGATGAGTACGTGAAGGAGAATATTGGTCGGAAATTGGTAATAGTTGGTGCTAGCACCGGAACCGATGCCCATACCGTAGGTATTGATGCCATTATGAATATGAAGGGTTATGCAGGGCATTTTGGTTTGGAGCGTTACGAAGGGTTTGAGGCCTATAACCTAGGCAGCCAAGTGCCAAACGATGAGTTTATTGCCAAAGCTATTGAGCTAAAAGCCGATGCTCTTCTGGTTTCGCAAACGGTTACCCAAAAGGATGTACACATTAAGAATCTTGTGGAACTGGTTGAGATGCTTGAGGCTGAAGGCTTGCGAAGCAAGGTTATCCTTTGCTGCGGTGGCCCTCGTTTAAACCACGAGCTTGCCAAAGAGCTGGGTTACGACGCTGGTTTTGGGATGAACACCTACGCCGATGATGTTGCCTCCTTCGTTGTGCAGGAGTTTGTACGTCGGAATAAGAAGTAACAAACCATACATTATTTAACCCGCATTATTCATCAAATTTATTAGCGATGAATGCAAATGCGGGTAACACGGACATAGTAGAGCCCAATTTTGTCTCCCAAAATTGTTTGTGAGGCTTAGTTGCTGTTGGAAACAGCAATTATTCGAATGATTAACTGGGGCTAATATTACAGAAAAGGAGAATTTCAGAACATCCGCCCAAGGGTTGACTCAATCCAGGCTTTGGAACTTGCAGATTTTAAAATCCCCAATTATTTGGGATATGGTATATGGCCCCGGTTGTTGGTTCTTTATAAATTTCAATAACCGCAGGATTACTTGTTGAGCTACCACAAAAACTTGTAATAACGCAAGTGTAATTGCCTCCATCGGCAGGCACTGTATTCGTTATTACCAGATGATTAGTATCGGCTCCTGAAACATTTCCTCCATTTGAAATTACCACCCCATCCTTCTCCCACGAGTATGACGAAACTGAACCAGAGACAGTAGCACTTAAATTCAATGTTTGTCCCTCGCACAAAATCTGGCTTAGCGGATGTGTGGTAAAGGTTGGAATGGCGTGTACAGTAATTGAAACCGTATCCCTGGCAACGCATCCGTTTCCAGAGGTTACCCTCACCCAATAGGTTCCTGTGGTAGAAACTGTAATTGTTTGACTCACAGCTCCTGTTGACCATAAGTAAGATGAACCCGGGTTTTCGGCATCCAATACTTCCGAACCGCATACGCTTCGATCATCCCCTAAATTTACTAATGGAGCACTATTTATAGTAACGGATAAAGGATTTGATACCGGACCTGATCCACAGGCATTATTTCCTTGGACAGTGATTGTGGCAACACCGGTAAAAGCATCGTCCCAGTTAACCGTTGCCGATGTTGTATTTCCAGTAATTGTACCCGCATCACCAGGACTTAACACCCACACATATTCGGTTGCAATAGCATCAGCGGCTCCAGGGGTGGTGTACACTTGGGGACCATGGTACTGACAAAGCGTATTTTCGCCCGAGGGCCGGCCTGCTTTGCCCGGCAAAGGATTCACAACCACTTCGGTTTCATCGGACCATTCACTTACACAAGCATTTGCATCGCGCGTTTGCACCGAGAATTTTCCCGATTCCGTTACCTGAATATCTTGTGTTGTTTCCCCATTTGACCATAGGTAAAATGTGGGGCTGACTGATGATGATAAAGTAACGCTTCCCCCTTGGCAAAACGTTGTAATTCCCGATGTTGTAATGGTTGGTTTACCTTGTGGTGTATACTGGTCAACTACAGCAGAGGTCCCAAAATTATTGGCAACACATCCATTTGCATCTTTCAAAGCGGTAACGGAGTATGTTCCGCTATTTGATGTTAAAAACTCGAAGGGATTATCCGATGTAGTCCCTGAGAAAAAATTGGTCCCATCGGTATAGGTATAGTCATAGGGTGAAGCCCCGGTAAATAATATGGATAGCTCGGCATTTGCGCCTGAGCATACCGAAGTTGTACCAAACATGTTGGCCGTTGGTCGAGCTAAAACTTCTACCGACTGAGATGATGAATTGGAACAGCCTGAAGCTGAGTTTATATATGTATAGGTTATAGTGTGAGTTCCTGCACCTGCACCAGACGGGGAGAATGTAGCCGTCCCATCCCCATTATCTGTAATACCGGGGCCCGAAAATTCCTGTACATCATCTTTTGGCAAACCTGTTAAAAGAACATTACCCAGATCTTCGCAATACTCAGCAGCAAGCCCACTAAATGAAACTATGGGTAGTGAGTTAGCAAAGGTTATTACATTGCTGTTGGTCGAAATAGCTGTTCCAGTTTTAATACTTCCTTCTGCTGTGGTGCCTGTTGTTCCACCGTTTCCGTTATCATCCCATTGGCTTCCACTCCAAACAGCAACCCCTAAGTTTGTTAAGTTAGCAATACAGCAGCTATTAACGTCCCAATATAGTGTGGCATTAACATCTGACGTGCCTGCGGTTCGATCCAATGTCCAGTACTCGCATTTATTAATATAGGTAATACTTGCTTCGTGCAGTGTTGTGTCGTATGCTGGGTGAGGGCTGGCATTGTAGTATTCTGCTAAAAACCCGTCGGTTCCATTTGAAGGGGCTTCAATTTTAAAAGGTTTATAGTAATTTGCATCACCAATATCAAAAGTGAACGCTTGATTTCCTACTTTTTTTAACGGCCCATATATATAGCTACTCGGTGACGCCCCTTCAACAGAAGCGTTATTCTCAATGGTTAGCAGATTAGATGACGTTGAACGTACAACCCCCTTACTTAGAGTGAGTTTACCGTAAATACTCACATTCCCGTCGAGAGTAACCTGTGGACGACTTACCTTTGTATTGCTAATTTTTATATTCTGATATCAATGTCGTTTAGTTAACAAACTGGCACAAAATACTGATCATTAATAAAATAAACAAAATAAGTTCTTTGATAGGTTGTTTTTTTGACGAGTTGATTTTATCTTTACAGGGTATATAGGGGGTAA
>JAQVYY010000013.1 GCA_028708425.1 Bacteroidales bacterium | reverse complement strand
CTAACCAGCTGAGCTACCTCGCCATTACATTTAGAACTTGATAACCTCAGCGTCGACCTTCCCGATTTTCAATCGGGACGCTCTAACCAGCTGAGCTACCTCGCCATTACATTTAGAACTTGATAACTTCAGCGTCGACCTTCCCGATTTACAATCGGGACGCTCTAACCAGCTGAGCTACCTCGCCATTACATTTAGAACTTGATAACCTCAGCGTCGACCTTCCCGATTTTCAATCGGGACGCTCTAACCAGCTGAGCTACCTCGCATCAAATTTGCGGGGCAAAAGTATGAAATTATTTTCAACTCCCAAACCTTTACACGATTTTTTTATTGCTAAGACCTACCTTACTTTCTACTACAGGTAGGATATTAACAGCTAAAAACTTTGACTGTTAATAAAAACGGGCCTGTATTATAGAGATATAAATAAATATTGGCTATATTGCCACAAGCATGAAGAAAGATTAAAATAACAAGTACAACTCCAAGAAGATGGAAAATATAGATGTAAATAATAAGATTGAACTTGAATTCCCTTTAAAAACGTCGTCTAATATCCTATTTAATAGATTAAGTACCCCCTCAGGATTATCCGAGTGGTTTGCCGATGATGTAGATGTTGACGGAGATATTTTCACATTCTTTTGGGATGATTCTGAAAGTCAGGCCGAGCTAGTTAGCAAAAAAGAGAATAAACAAATTAGGTATCGATGGCTAGAGAATGGAGAGGCCAATGATGATGAAACTTACTTTGAATTTAGTATTACTGCCGACGAGGTAACAAGGGGTATAGCTTTGCATGTAATCGAAGTGGTTAGCGACCCTGATGATGTTGAGGATACCGAGTCGCTTTGGAATTGTCAAATTGCTGAGTTGATAAGAGTGCTCGGTTTGTAGTTATACTAGCTTTTCTATAAAAATCCCTTTAGATTCACTTTCGCTTATTGATAAGTTTGCAATATTTGCATTGTTATACAGATATTGCAAGCTTTTTTTTTATTTTTGTCTTTTATACTAAATAGCCCGCATTATTCATCAAATTTGTAAAAGATGAATGCAAATGCGGGTTACCCCGACATAGTCGAGCCCAATTTTGGACAATAAAATTGGCTGTGAGACTTAGTCGCTGTTGGAGACAGCAATTATTCGAATGAATAATTGGGGATAATGAGGTTAATGAATTATCCATGCCAATAGCCTTGCCGTATAGGCGTATCGCTATGCCATGGAAACTCTATATATTCCCTACGGGAATAAATAAATAGGCGCATGAAAAAACTCCATCGGTTTATCCTTAAATCCTATTTAGGGCCAATGTTTATGACATTTTTTATTGTCATGTTCATTTTGCTTATGCAGTTCCTTTGGAAATATATTGATGACATGGTGGGCAAAGGTCTTGAATTTCATGTTATTCTAGAGTTACTCCTTTATGCTTCGGCCAGTTTGGTGCCAATGGCGTTGCCCTTGTCAACCCTGTTGGCTTCACTTATGACCCTAGGTAACTTGGGCGAAAATAATGAGTTGCTGGCCATGAAATCGGCGGGCATCTCGTTGCCTCGTATTATGAGTCCTCTGATTATAATAACCACTATAATCACCATAGGGGCGTTCTTCTTCTCAAATAATATATTACCATACACCAATTTAAAAATGAGCACCCTGCTATGGGATGTACGTAACCAGAGGCCCGAGCTTCAAATTAAGGTGGGAGTTTTTAATAATGATATTGAGGGGTACAGCATTAAAATTGGCGATAGGGATCCCCAAACCAGCCTTATGCGTAATCTTCTTATATACGATCATCGATCGAAGGAGGGGAACTTAGCGGTAACCGTTGCCGATTCAGGATATATGCACATTACCAGCGACGAAGCGTATATGGTTGTTACGCTTTATAATGGTTATACGTACGAAGAGATACTAGAGAGTAGGGCTGTTAGGAGAAACAATAGCCGAAAATTTCCTGCACGTAAAAACAAATTCGACAAACAAGTGGTGTTACTTGAGCTAAAGGGTTTTGATTTTGAACGTAGTGGTGAGGATCTGTTTAAAGGTAGTTTTCATGCGTTAAACCAATCACAACTTACCCATGTAAGCGATTCTCTTTCGCAAGTACTGGAAACGCGGAAGACAGCTGCTACCAAAAAATTGCTAGAACATACCATGTTTCAAAATCCTTTTCAGCTAACACGCGATAGTACGGTTGAGGTTACCCATGTGTTCGATAAAGATTCGTTATACAATGCGCTAACCCCACGGTTTCAAAAAACTATTGTATCGCGAGCCCTTTCAGCTGCTCGTACTGCCAAAAGTTCTGTTAGTAACACTGCAACCGAAATTCATTCGCGTACAAAACGCATGGTGAGGCATACTATTGAGTGGCATCGTAAGTTTTCGCTTTCGTTTGCCTGTTTAGTGTTTTTCTTTATTGGTGCACCTCTGGGTGCAATAATTCGTAAGGGCGGACTGGGTATGCCTGTTGTGGTGTCTGTTCTCTTTTTTGTTGTTTACTATGTTATTTCGCTTACTGGCGAAAAATTTGCCAGAGAGCTAGTGTGGGATCCAGCAGCTGGAATGTGGATTGCAACGTTAATTCTTCTTCCGTTGGGTGTTTTTCTTTCATATAAGGCAACAACAGATTCGGTTATAATGAATGCCGATTTTTATGTCAATTCAGTAAAAAAACTTGCTACTTTTGGGCGTAACTTCAAAGGGCTTTTTAAACAAAAAAAATGAATATTCTGGTACTAGCCAATAAGGTTCCTTACCCTCCGCACGATGGGGGTGCCATTGCAACTATGAATATGATTTTAGGGCTTGTTGAGGCTGGGGCAAATATCACCCTTTTGGCCATGAGCACCCCTAAGCATCAGCGTTCGTTAGCAGACTTTCCACAACATATCAAGAGTAAGATAGATGTAAATATTGTTGATGTTAACACCAACTTATCGGTGGTAAAGGGCATTAGCAATCTGCTGTTTTCTAGCGAACCATACAACGCAATTCGATTCAAAAGTAAGGATTATGCCCAAAAGCTGTTCGATATTTTATCGCACACCAAATATGATGTGGTTCAGCTCGAGGGGGCCTACCTGTATTCGTATGTACCGCTAATTCGCAAGTATTTTAAGGGAATCATTTCACTTAGAGCTCATAACGTTGAGCATGAAATATGGCGAAGGGCTTCTACTAATCAGCACAACTTTTTTAAACGCTGGTATTTCAACCTGTTGGCAAACCGTATTTGCAAACTCGAAACCGATTTACTTTCGGCAATCGACATACTTATCCCCATTACAGCACGCGACCTTACATCTTTTAAAGAAATGGGGTATGGTGGCATGTCTATTGTTAGTCCAACTGGTTATAATGCTTTTGAATACGAGACCAATGTGACTGAAGCTGAACATGCCGATCCATCCATTTTTCACCTTGGGGGTCTCGACTGGCTTCCTAATCAGGAAGGGATTATTTGGTTTTTACAGAGCTGTTGGGAGCAAATACTTGAAAATGTGCCTAAAGCCAAATTCTATATTGCTGGTCGTAATGCCCCTGAGTGGTTTGTAAGCAAAATCTTGAGGTTCGAAGGTGTCGTTTATTGTGGCGAGGTAAAAAGTTCGGTTGAGTTTATTAAATCGAAAGGTGTTATGGTTGTTCCAATTCTCTCGGGTGGGGGCATGCGTATCAAAATTGTTGAGGGAATGGCTCTGGGTAAGGCTATTGTAAGCACCCATATTGGTGCTGAGGGGATTGATGCTAAGAATGGTACTGAAATTATGGTCGAATCAGAGCCAGAGCAAGTGGTTAGTGCCGTTACATTGCTGCTAACTAATGCCCGAAAAGCTAGTGATATGGGTAGGTCGGCACATTTATTTGCTAAGTCGAATTTTGATAACCAGGTTTTAACGAGTAAACTACTGGAATACTACTGCCAACAGGTTGCAAATGAGGTTCGCTAGTTTCTATTAAAACTATTAATAGGAATAATTGCTAAAATGACGATTCTTTTTTTGTATTTTTGTAATAAACATTTCAAGTAAAAGTGGTAATCCTATTTTTTATTTTAGTATTCTTAATTTTTCATTCGTACGTGTTGTACCCATTGCTACTGTGGTTACTTTCTTCGAATAGAAAACCTACCTACAAAGTTTTTTCCTCGTCCGATGCTTTACCTGTAGTTTCGGTTATTATGGCAGCGCATAATGAGGAGCAGGTTTTGGAGCAAAAAATAACCAGTATAATGCAATCCCATTATCCGCTTGAGAAATTTGAGGTAATTGTAGGATCCGATTGTTCAACCGACAGGACTAACGAAATACTACTGCAGGCAGAAAAGACACACCCAAACCTAAGCTTTGTCAATTTTGAGCAGCGCCAAGGAAAGGTCGAAATTATGAATAATCTGGTTGATAGGGCAAAAGGTAGTATTATAATCTCAACCGATGCAAACGTCCTTTTTAACCATTCAACCATGTTCGAGCTGGTAAAATTTTTTAAGGATGATTCAGTAGGATTGGTTGATTCGAGAATGGTTAATAGGGGGTTGAAAAGAACGGGAATCTCAATACAGGAGAGTAGCTACATTACTCGCGAGGTAATGATTAAGCATCGCGAAGGTACTTTATGGGGTGCAATGATGGGGCCTTTTGGAGGTTGTTATGCCATTCGTAAAGAATATTTTACCAAGCCTCCTGCCAAATATTTAGTTGATGATTTTTACATCAACATGAAGGTCTTGGAGCAAGGGAAAAAATGCATAAACTCGTTAAGTGCCTTAGCTTTCGAGGATGTGTCCAACGAAATTTCTCAGGAGTTTAGGCGTAAGGTCCGAATCGCCATGGGAAATTTTCAGAACCTTAAAGAGTTTAAAGGTCTTCTATGGCCCTTACATAAACCAGTTGCCTTTGCATTTATATCGCACAAGGTAATTCGTTGGTTTGGACCTTTAATAATGGTGCTCGCGTTTGCTATAAGCGTGTTTTTATCGTTTTCAAGCCCATTTTTTCAGATAGTCGTAGCTATTCAGCTCGGAATTGTTTTACTATCATTAATCGATGTTTTTTTGAAACGTATAAAAATACATATTTTACCTTTACGGTTTACAACGCATTTTTTAACAATGAATTTAGCCCTGCTACTTGGGCTTATTAAATATTTAAAAGGAGTAGAAAGTAATGTCTGGCAACCAACCCAACGAAATCAGTAAGTTAAATACCATCGACGAGGCCATATCCGATATCAAAGCGGGGAAGATTATTATAGTTGTCGATGATGAGGATAGAGAAAATGAGGGCGACTTTATTGCAGCTGCAGAGCTCATTACGCCCGAAATTGTAAACTTTATGGCTACCCATGGGCGGGGGTTAATTTGTGCCCCACTGTCCGAGGAGCGTTGTGCTGAACTCGACCTCGAGCTAATGGTAGGAACAAATACGGCGTTGCATCAAACGCCATTTACCGTATCGGTCGATCTAATAGGACAGGGATGCACAACCGGTATTTCAGCTTCCGACAGAGCTAAAACCATAAAGGCACTGGTTGACTCAAATACTAAACCCGAGGATTTAGGCCGTCCTGGTCATATCTTCCCTTTAAAAGCGCGCGACAATGGGGTGCTTCGTCGTGCTGGTCATACCGAGGCGGTTGTTGACCTTGCCCGTTTGGCCGGACTAAAACCGGGCGGGGTGCTGGTTGAAATAATGAATGACGATGGTTCCATGGCTCGTTTGCCTCAGCTTCTTGGAATAGCAAAAAAGTTTGACCTTAAAATTATTTCCATTGAAGATTTAATCGCTTATAGGCTAAAACTCGAAACCCTAACTGAAATGGGCCAACGGGTTAAATTACCCACAGCACATGGTGATTTCGAGGCGGTGGTTTTCAGACAAAAACAGCAGGGAGTCGAACACATTGCTCTGGTCAAAGGAACGTGGGAACCGAATGAGGGAGTACTCGTTCGTATGCACTCATCGTGTGTTACAGGCGATATTTTTCATTCGCAACGATGCGATTGTGGCAGTCAGCTGCAACTTGCTATGGAAATGATTGAGAAGGAAGGCAAGGGCGTGCTTGTATATTTAAACCAAGAGGGTAGGGGCATTGGTCTATTTAATAAGATTCATGCTTACAAATTACAGGAAGAAGGGTACGATACCGTTGAGGCGAATGTTATGCTTGGCTATCAGCCCGATGAGCGGGATTACGGTGTGGGGGCAAGCATCTTACGTGCTTTGGGGGTTCGTAAAATGAAGCTTTTGACTAATAACCCGGTTAAGCGGAAAGGTCTTGAAGGTTATGGCCTCGAGGTGGTAGAAAACGTACCACTTGAGGTTCCGCCATTAAGAGCTAACGAGTTTTACATGCGCACCAAGCGCGATAAAATGGGACATAACCTGGTGCTTTTACCGCCTACTCAACCCAAACAAAAATCTGACAAGCAGTAATTTTTATGATTGCTAAGGATTTAAGAATACTATATATGGGAACACCCGATTTTGCCGTTGAGCCGCTTAAACGGCTCACAGAAAACGGGTACAATATTGTGGGTGTGGTAACCGTCCCCGACAAGCCCGCAGGTAGGGGACAAAAATTAAGGATATCAGCCGTTAAGCATTATGCCCAGCAACAAAACATTAGGGTTTTACAACCCGAAAAACTTCGAGACCCTGAATTTATAAAACAAATTGAGGAGCTCAATCCCGACTTGTCTATTGTGGTAGCATTTAGAATGCTTCCCGAAATTGTATGGCGTATTCCTCGCCTTGGCACCTTTAATTTGCATGCATCTTTGCTGCCTGATTACCGAGGGGCCGCTCCAATTAATTGGGCCATTATTAATGGCGATAAGGTTACGGGGGTTACCACCTTTCTTATTGATAAAGAGATTGATACTGGAAATATTTTGCTTAGGCAACAAGTTGATATTGACGACAACGATTCTGCTGGTGATTTACACGATAAGCTTATGCTTGTGGGCGCCAATTTGGTTGAGAAAACCGTTATTCAATTAGCCGAAGGCAAAATTAATCCCATTCCACAGCACGAATTCATTGATAAATTACACGTTAGTCGGCCTGCACCCAAACTTTTTAAGGATACAACCAAGATTAATTGGAATGAACCCGCATCCAATGTACATAACTTTATTCGTGGTTTAAGCCCTTACCCAGCTGCATGGTGCCAGCTAACCAACGAGCACGGGGAATCTGTTTCTGTGAAAATTTTCAGAAGTGAACTGGTTAAAGTAGAGGGCAGTTGTAGCGATATGGGCAAAATTACTACCGATGGTAAATCCTTTTTGCATATAGCATGTAAACAGGGAACTATTGGCGTAAAGCAGCTACAGCTTGCTGGTAAACGCCGACTAGATATTACCGATTTCCTTTCGGGGTTTCGAGATATTAAGAGATATTGCTTTACATAATTCGTTGCCTACTGTTTCTATTTGGCTGGTTTCCTGCCTCTTAGGTATATTTTCTCGCCCTCGGTAGGTTCATAGTTGCTTTCTACACGGTTCCTACGGTACAGGTGTTTCAACTTAATACCATACATCTGAGAAATGCTGTACATGGTTTCACCTGCTTCAACTACGTGCACAGGATGATTTGGCTCTGCTTTTCGGCGTTTAGGTTGTATGTATAGTTCCTGTCCCTCTTTAAGCTTGTCGTCTTTATTGATTTCGTTGTACTTGGCAAGCTGCCAGGGCATTAGTTCAAATGCTTTAGTTAGCGATTTGTATGTATCCTCATTACTAACAATGATATACTTTATTCTGTTGCGCATATAAATTTTACGCTGGTTAAAAATATCAATGCTTATACTTCCTGGGTCAACAAGTTCGCCCATTCCTTGGGTTGGCGATGCTATTGCAATAGATATTCCCCTATCCAGCTGGTATAGCTTATTCTCTTCAATAATTCTTATTAGTTTCTGTGGATATTTTGGGTCGGTGGCATATCCTGCCTTACGAAGCCCTTTTGCCCAACCTTTATAGTCGGTTGGATCCAAATCGAATAGGAAAGCATACCGTCGGGCACCTCTTAAAAATTCAGAGTGATCCTGATACGATTTTTCGGCATTTCGATATTTTCTAAAGCACTCGTTCTTAGCATCGTCATCGTGATATATGCGGGAACCACTCCATGAGCTGTGGCATTTTATGCCAAAATGGTTGTTGGCTTTTACAGCCAATCGGCTATTGCCGCTTCCGCTCTCCAGTACTCCTTGGGCCAGTATAATACTGGCAGGCACACCAAATTTCTCCATTTGTCGTTTGGCCAAATCCTGATACTGACTAATGTATTCTTGTTGCGTTGTTTGTGCATATATAAAGCATGTTGCTGCTACTCCCAATAGGAGTGTTAAAACTATTCTTCGCATTTTACATTCTATTTTTTTCAAAGATAACCTCTCAAATTTATTTAACCGTAAATTTTTAAATCTTATTACCTAATTTGGTTAGTATCGGCTAAAAAAACTTGCTAATAGTGCCACAACAGTATTTTTCGATTAAAATAAAGGGTAACACTTTAGAATATTTTATTTCTAATCTTTGATTTCTTTGTGTCCTTTTGTGAAATACAATCCTACAGAAAACTTAATCTATTAATCTTCTCTTGCCCAATGCATCAATAGTATAATCAATTTTGTATATTTGAGAACTCGTTAACATCAGGTTTTTATATTACAAAAACAACGTGCTATATGGAAAACAGGTCTTTAAACATTCAATATAAGGAGTATAGCAACACTAACGATTTGCCCGAAGAGTATAAACTATTGGCACAAAAAGCCAAGGAGGCAGTCAAAACAAGCTACTCGCCGTATTCAAAATTTGCTGTTGGTGCAGCGTTGTTACTTGAAAACGGTGAATTTATTTTGGGAAGCAATCAGGAGAATGGTGCTTACCCCTCTGGG
This sequence comes from Bacteroidales bacterium, assembly GCA_028708425.1. Taxonomy (GTDB): domain Bacteria; phylum Bacteroidota; class Bacteroidia; order Bacteroidales; family Tenuifilaceae; genus Perlabentimonas. The sequence continues at coordinate 56,690 of JAQVYY010000013.1, read as the reverse complement.
TTATGTGCCGAGCGGGTTGCCCTTTTCTATGCAGGGTCAAAATACCCCAAGGTAAGGGTAAAGGGGTTGGCCATAGCTGCCAGCTTTAAGGGCGAACCTGTAAAGGAGCCTCTTCCTCCATGTGGGGCCTGCCGACAGGTTATGATGGAAACACAGGCTGTAGGCAAAGTTCCATTTCCGGTTATTATGGTTGGGGAAAATAGGGTTCTTGTAGTTGATAATGCCAAGTTCCTGCTACCTTTCAGCTTCTCAAATGTTTCCGATGCATCAAAATAAAGGGGTATAGTCCGCATTGTTCGTCCAACTTGTTAAAGATGAATGTAAATGCGGGTTACCCCAACATAGTTGCTGTCGGAGGCAGCAGTTATTCAAATGAATAATTGGGGGGGGGGGAATACTAGGTGTTTTGTTTAACTATAGTTTAGCGGAAGCAAACTATTCGTACTTAGCTTTTTCTTTCAACTATTCGTTTTTTTTCTAGCCGCTTCCATAAAACATTTTCGGCAAAGCGGCTCGTAAATATCGGTTTCGCCAAGTACAACTAGCTTGTCCGTGTCCGATAGTCGATGCGAATACTGTGCTAAATCGCCACACTTCATACAAATTGCATGTACCTTGGTAACATATTCGGCACATGCCATTAGCTGTGGAATAGGGCCGAATGGTTTTCCCTGAAAATCCATATCAAGACCCGCAACTATTACCCTAACCCCTTGGTTGGCAAGTTTATTGCATACATTAACCAGGTTGTCGTCAAAGAATTGGGCCTCATCAATACCCACAACATCAACATTTGACGCCATCAGTAAAATATTTCCCGATGAAGTAACTGGCGTTGATGTTATTGAGTTTGAATCGTGCGAAACCACCTCTTCCAATGAGTATCGGCTGTCGATGTGGGGTTTAAAAATTTCTGTTCGTAGCTTAGCAAATTTAGCCCTTTTAAGCCGACGAATTAGCTCCTCGGTCTTGCCCGAGAACATTGAACCACAAATAACCTCAATCCATCCCTTGCGATTTCCATTAGCAACTGAATTTTCAATAAAAAGCATGGTAATAAATACAAATAATCTCGTTAGTTTTACAAAAGTAACTAAATTCTTAATTTTGCAGCCAGAATTTTATATTATATGCTATGAATAGTAAGAAAAATTTCAAGAAAACTATCGAACTTGTCCATGATGCGGAGCAGCTACTCAAGGTTGGTGCTGAAAAGGGTAGGCTGTCGGTAATTGAGCGCGATATACTTTTAGAAAAGTTGAGAGCATGTTATGAACTTATTCTTTTTGAGAGGGTTAACGAAGACACTCAATCCATGCAACACTCCCAGTCTATTAAGCATGAGACAGTTATTGCGCCTCCTAAGCAGCCTGAAGTAGCTAGTACAGTTATCGAAACGGCTTCCAAACCATCGAATTTGGAAATGGTAAATAGTGGCGCCGAACCATTAGCGGAACTTGACGAGAAAGAACTTAAAAAAGGTAGGGTTGAGGCGAGAGAATCTGAAAAAATCACTAAAAACAACGATTTTAAACCTGATGCTATTATCGACGATAGCCCAAGCGAGGAAAAAACGGAAGAGCTGGAATTCGTAGAATCTGAACCCACAATATCGGAAGATCTCGTAGTAGATATTGAACCGAATAAAGGAAAAACCACGCTTGCTGAAAGGTATCAAGGAACGAAGAAGTTCAGAAACGAGACGCTGGGTAATGGGAAAAAGGATGTTGCCTCTGTACTAAAGGGTAAACCAATCTCCGATTTAACTAAGGCCATTGGTATTAACGACAAGTTTCTTTTTACAAAAGAACTATTTGCTGGTAATGCTGGACTATACTCTAAAACCATTAAAACGCTCAATGAATTTGATAGTATTAACGATGCCATAATCTATATTGAGGATAACTTTTCTTGGAACAACGACAATGAGGCAGCAAATCAGCTAATTGAATTGGTGCGCAGAAAACTATTGCATGACTAGTAAGCTATATATTGTTCCTACACCCATTGGAAATTTAGATGATATAACCCTTAGGGCTATAAAGGTGCTGAATGATTCGGACATTATTTTAGCTGAGGACACCCGTACTAGCGGAAAATTGCTGAAGCATTTCGATATAAAGGGGGCTCTTTGGTCGCACCATAAGTTTAACGAGCATCGCAACGTAGAGCATATCGCCGAGCGTATTGCCAATGGGCAAACCGTTTCTCTTATTTCCGATGCGGGTACACCCGGCATATCGGACCCTGGCTATCTTCTTATCCGCACTTGTATTGAAAAGGGGATTGAGATTGAATGCCTACCAGGTGCTACCGCTTTTGTTCCAGCTCTGGTGTGTAGCGGTTTACCATGTGACCGATTTATTTTTGAGGGTTTTTTACCACAGAAAAAAGGGCGTAGTAAGCGAATTGAGGCATTAAAAGAGGAACCGAGAACTATAGTTTTTTACGAGTCGCCTTACCGACTGATAAAATTGCTGCAGCAGCTATCCGATATTCTTGGCGATAACCGCAATGCGAGCGTATCGCGCGAAATATCTAAACTGTATGAGGAAACCGTTAGGGGCACGCTCACTGAGCTTACTGCGCATTTTCAGGAGAAAGAGGTTAAAGGTGAAATTGTTGTTGTGGTTGAAGGCGTTTCGAGTAAAGCCTCAAAAAAACACGAACCCATAGAATGAAACAGGCTCTTTGTGAATAATCCGATTTTTATTTCTTCATATATACCCGCATTAGTCATCAAATTTATTAAACATGAATGCAAATGGGGGTTATAGCCAAAAAATTAGCATGAATCATCACGGTTTTTTTGTATATTGATTTTGTGATTATTGCTTGCGAACCCCCCTTTTGCTCCCTATCTTTGTTATAAACCGTAATCGTATGATAGATTTTCCCAACGCAAAAATTAACCTTGGGCTGTATATTACCAGCAAACGGCCCGATGGTTTTCATAATATTGAAACGATATTCGTTCCAGTACCCACCTTATGCGATATTCTTGAGATTATCCCAAGCCCGAATTCTGGTAAACCACTTATTTTTTCGCAAACAGGGCTAACGGTTAAAGGCGATGTAGATAGTAATTTATGTGTTAATGCTCATCGTATCCTCAGTAGTCATACCTCTTTACCTAAGGTTTCAATGCATCTGCATAAACAGATACCAATGGGGGCGGGGCTTGGTGGTGGTTCGGCCGATGGTGCCTTTGCACTTAGAATGCTAAACGAGCTTGCCGATAATCCATTGCCTTCTTCGGATCTTAGCCAGCTAGCTCTTGAGTTGGGTAGCGATTGCCCGTTCTTTTTAGTGAATAAGCCCTGCTTCGCAACAGGGCGTGGCGAAATACTTAATCGGGTTAACCTCCCCATTAGTAATATGTTTATTATGTTGGTTAACCCCAATATACATGTAGATACGGGGCTTGCTTTTCGCAAATCGACCCCACAACTAGCTGCAACCAGCTTGGCTGGTATAGCCGAAATTCCATTGGAACGATGGAAAAATACCATCTCAAACGATTTTGAAAAGGGTGATTGTGCTCATCATAAACAAGTGAAGAGTATTAAGGATAAACTTTATGACAGTGGTGCCGTATATTGTAGTATGTCGGGGAGTGGAGGCACCGTTTTTGCTATTTATAGAGCTGAACCCCCTAAAGGATTATTTAACGAACCCTATTTTCTGAAAACTGTAAAAATGTAGTAAGCAATGCGCATGTCATCTTTTCGATATCTTATTGTTCTCGTTCTTCTTTTTGTTTTTTCTGGTGGATTATTTGCGCAGGTCGATTCAATACCCTCTGCCGAATGGATTAGTCGGCATAAAGATTCGCTCCGTAGCGAGCTGTTGAACAATAAGGAGGTTCATGGAGACTTTGAGCACTCTATTTTAGCAGCACTTATGTACTACCCAACGCTTAATGATACTCGTATAGCTTTTAAAGAGCGAAAAATTGCCACAACCATGGCGGCCAGGCCAAAGGTAAGTAGTATTTTTAAAAAAGCTGAGGATCGAAAGTACATCATCCTAATAAATACTAGACAAAATAGGCTAAAGGCACCATTACTTAGCAATGTGCCATTTGAAGCGAGGGTTGGCGTAATTGGTCATGAACTTGCCCATATTGTCGACTATAAACGGAAAAGCTTCATTCGAATTATTGGGAATGGTATCGCCTATGTTGTTAGCAATTCGTTTAAGCGTAATCTGGAGCATAAAATTGATAGAATTGCCATAAACAAGGGTCTTGGTGAGGGGTTATATCAGTTTCGACTATTCGTTGAGGAGGAAGCCAACACCACCGATAAATACAAGCGTTTTAAGGATAATATCTACCTTTCTTCAGCCGACATATCCAACCTAGTTAAGTCAATTAATAATCTTGCCATCGATAATTAGGGGGGGAAATACCATCAATTCGCAACTACAAGGCAATAAAAAGGAATTTGTTAATAAAAACAAACGATTAGTAGTATGGTTAGGTAATTTTTACTAATTTCATACCTGTAATTTTCATGGTTGTATTTTTCATTTAAACTATTTTATATGAATTTCTTTTTAAGTAATTTTATAAGTATTGTTGCTGCCGGAACAGCAGCAGCTCTACTCTTAAACCGATTTTTTAAAAATTCGGTTTTTGTTAAAATTGGTATAATTTGGCTAGTCAACCTGCTGTTTTTAATGTTTACTATAGGTGTAAAGTATAAGTTTTACGATGGGGATACATCGGTTAACTTGCTCATTACTATTGTGAACATTGTGTTTAGTGTTATTTGTTTTTATATGGCTTCAATTAGGGTTGTTCGTCCCCTGGCCAATATCGTCGAAAAACTAAACGAGCTAGCCAACGGCAATTTAGCTGTCGATATTGATTACCGGGGTATTAATCAGAAAGTTGATTTAGGTCAGATGATATGCGCAACCCAAAAAATTAAGGAGAATTTATCGAGGGTTGTGAGTGATATTGAAAACAATGTCGATAAACTTGCCATCTCAGGTGAAAACCTAAATGCTGTTTCACAAAAACTCTCCGAAGATGCTCTTTCCGAGGCCTCATCTGTAGAGGAGGTTTCGTCGTCGATGGAGGAAATGGCGGCAAATATTCAGCAGAATACCGAGAACGCCCAGCGTACCGATAATATTTCGAATAAGGTGTCGCAAGGAGTAAAAGAGGTGGGTTCGGCTTCAAAGGAGAGCTTGGTATCCATTAAAAATATTGCCGAAAAAATTAGCATTATCAACGATATTGCTTTTCAAACAAATATTTTGGCTCTAAATGCTGCCGTTGAGGCTGCCCGTGCGGGTGAGCATGGCAAGGGTTTTGCTGTGGTGGCTGCCGAGGTGCGAAAGCTAGCAGAGCGCAGTAAAATTGCTGCCGATGAAATTGTTTCGCTCGCCTCCACAAGTGTCGAGGTTACCGAAGGGTCGGCTAAACTTCTCGAAACCCTTATCCCCGACATTGGAGAAACCGCTAGGTTGGTACAGGAAATTACATCGGCAAGCATTGAGCAATCATCGGGGGCAAATCAGGTTAACAATGCCATTCAGCAGCTAAACCATGTTGTTCAGCAAAATGCCGAAGCTAGTCAGCAAATGGCACATAGTTCCGAAGAGCTAAAAACCTTTGCCGATGGGCTTAAAAAAACCATTCGCTATTTTAAGTATTAGGTAGTAACCAATTTACAAAAATAGATTATTGCTCGTTTACCCTTTGTAGGTAATGTTTGTTAGTACTCATTATTGGTATCGTATAATATGATTTGTTAATATTATACGATATTTTTTGTCCGATTATAGCACCTTGTTTTTAACTTGGCCCGTATTATTAACCCACATTATTCATCAAATTTGTTAAAGATGAATGCAAATGTGGCTTACCCCGACCTAGTTGAGCCCAATTTTGGGTAACAAAATTGGTTGTGAAACCTAGTCGCTGTCGGAGACAGCAATTATTCGAATGAATAATTGGGGATCGGATGAATATTTGGAGTTAATCCTCGAATTAAATTAAGTTTTTTGAAAAATAAGGTAGTTGGCATTACCCTATATGGCGTTTGTAAAATCGCTCGTTAAGTAGGTTAGCAAACCCTTTGTAAAACAAGTGATTAAATGATTAAGGAGTTCAATATTAAAGTGATACCGATGCTAAGCAGGATCAGCATGATAAAAAAGTGATGATTTGTTGCTTTAAACCTTTATTTAGTATATTTGTGAGCTTGTTATCCTGCATTATTCATCAAATTTGTTAAAGATGAATGCAAATGCGGGTTACCCCGACTTAGTTGAGCCCAATTTTGGGTAACTAGATTGGTTGTGAAACTTAGTCGCTGTTGGAGACAGCAATTATTCGAATGAATAATTGGGGTTATTATTGAAATAATAGTAAGAGTTGCGGAATGGGTAGCATTCATGTGTATACATAGCTGTTTATTCCGTTGTTGTTTTTTATAAACGGATTGGGTTGCCCGTTTTTTATCCGTTTTTTTAATTTATGGGAGTATTTATAATGATTCAATTATCAACTAAAAATAATAATCGATGAAAATTTTAGTTTGTATCAGCAACGTGCCCGACACTACTACAAAGGTTAAGTTTGCTGAAAATAATACCAAATTCGATCCAGCAGGTGTACAATGGGTTATAAATCCTTGGGATGAGTTAGCGCTTACACGTGCTCTTGAGCTAAAGGATAATTCTTCAGCTGGAGTTGCAAGCGTTACCGTAGCGCATGTTGGCCTAGCCACGGCAGAACCAACCATTCGTAAAGCGTTGGCCATTGGTGCCGATGATGCAATTCGGGTAAACCTCGAGGCCACCGATGCGTATCAGGTTGCTGCTCAGCTAGCCGAGGTAATTAAAAACGAGCAGTTTGATATAGTACTTTGTGGTATAGAATCGAGCGACTTTAATGGCTCTACCGTAGGTAGCATGGTTGCTGAGTTTATTGGATACCCATCTGTTTCTGCTGTCTCTGGCTTAAATATTGAGAATGGACAATCGGTAATTACCCGCGAAATTGATGGTGGTAAGGAAACCGTATCTGTTCCCTCTCCATTTGTTGCCATTGTGCAAAAAGGTATTGCTAAAGAACCCAGAATTGCTGCCATGCGTGGCATAATGCAGGCTCGCAAAAAGCAGATTAAAGTGGTGGAACCCATTGCAGTTGATGCACTAACCGAGGTGGTTAGCTTTGAGCCTCCACAACCACGCGCTAAGTGTGTATTTGTTGATGCTGAAGATCCAAAGCAGCTTGTAGATTTACTTCAAAATGAAGCAAAGGTTATTTAATTTATTGTTAATCAGATTAAAACACACGATATGTCAGTATTAGTTTTCACTGAAAATTGGGAAGGTAAATTCAAGAAACTTTCTTTTGAACTTGTTTCCTACGCCGCTAAGGTTGCAGAAATGCTAGGTACTACAGCAATCGCCCTCTCAATTGGCGATGTTGCCGATGATGAGCTTTCTAAACTTGGAAATTACGGCGCAAAAAAAGTAGTAAACCTTAAAAGCGAAGCTTTAAAAATACTCGATAGCCAGGCATACACTGCTGCCATAGCCGAGATTGTTGAAAAAGAAGATGCTAAGGTTGTTGTTTTTGCCAACAATAATATGGGCAAATCAATTGCACCACGCCTATCTGTAAAGCTTAAGGCTGCTGTTGGTTCTGGCGTTAGCAAGCTGCCGGTCAGTACCGAGCCATTTGTGGTTTACAAAAGGGCTTACTCTGGTAATGCTTTTGCTAACGTTGCTCTTAAATCGGATATAAAAATTTTGACCCTAATGCAAAACTCTTTCGACCTAGCCGAAACTGCCAACGAGGCAAGTATTGAGGCTGGCTCGGTAAGCGTTGACGGTGCAATGGTTAAAACGCAAGTTAAGGATGTACAAAAGCAAACGGGCAGATTACTGCTTACCGATGCCGAGATTGTTGTAGCTGGTGGTCGAGGTATGAAATCGGCCGATAATTGGGCACCCCTTGAGGAACTTGCAGAAGTTCTTGAAGGCGCAACGGCTTGCTCACGTCCAGTTTCCGATGAGGGATGGCGTCCTCACGAAGAGCATACTGGTCAGACGGGTAAAATTGTGGCTCCAAACCTTTACTTTGCCATTGGAATTTCGGGTGCAACCCAACATCTTGCAGGGGTAAGTTCATCAAAATATATTGTTGCTATAAACTCCGATAAGGATGCACCAATTTTTGATGCCGCACAATATGGTATTGTTGGCGATGCTGCCAAAGTGCTACCTAAACTTGTGGAAGCAGTGAAGGAGGCGAAAGCGAAGTAACGGGGAAAATGTTAAATGATGAATGTAAAATGTAGAAGTTTTGAAAATCGTTGAACCTAAGAAGTATGATTTAGAGGAGAGATTAATTTTATTTGCTCTTTAAGTTCTTGAAATTTCAGAGACTCTAACCAAAACATATGCTGGCAATCACATCTCAGATTAAATTATAAGGAGTGGTACATCACCTGCATTAAATTATGGTGAAGCACAAGCAGCAGAGTCAATAAAAGAATTTACCCATAAAATGGGGATTGTTTTAAAAGAGCTCCGCGAAACTAGAGTGTGTCTGAAAATAATAATCCGTAAGCCATTGGCTTCTGATATTGTAGCTGCCCAAAAGTGCTTAAATGAATGTCAAAAATTAATTGCCATATTTGCCAGCAGCATCAAAACTGCAAAAACAAAAATATAAAGAAGGCGTAAGGTTTTCCGATTTACATTTAGTATACTAAATTCATCTTTTTACATTCAAAAAACAAACAACTATGAATCAAATTATATTCGGCATAGCCCTGTTCATAACCCTTGCAATTTTTGCGTTTACAACATGGCGTTACGTAAGAATTTTTATGCTTACAAAGCCAGCTTTTCCCGTTCGTAATTTTGGCAAACGCCTTGGTATTATGATGAGGGTTGCCATTGGCCAAACAAAAATGTTTCGCAAACCCACTCTTGGTTTTATCCATGCCCTTGTATTCTGGGGTTTTTTGGTAATTCTTGTGGGCAGCATCGAGATGGTTATCGATGGGCTATTTGGCGTTGAACGTTCGTTAGGCTGCTTAGGCTGGTTTTATGATCTTTTAATTGGTATAGGCGATATCTTTTCGGTAATAATTGGTGTGGCAATTCTAATCTTCCTTTCGCGCAGGCTGTTTATGAACGTTAAGCGTTTCGAGGGGATTGAAATGAAGCGCATCTCTCATATTGATGCCAGTATTGCGCTTACCATAATATTTTTACTGATGGTATCACTACTCGGGTTGAATGCCAGTTACGTGGCAAAGCAAACCTTATTAAATGCTGAAATAATAGGTGTCTTTCCTATTGGGGCAATTGTTGCAAAAGTGTTTAGTGGTGCATCGTATGAAGCTATTCATATTTTTCACGAAATTTTCTGGTGGTCGCATATCCTACTAATATTTGTATTTGCAAATATTCTGCCTTACTCTAAACACTTCCATGTGTTTATGTCGGTACCCAACGTTTTCTTATCGAGGTTAGAACCTCTTGGCAAATTGCCAAACATGGATAGTGTTACCCGCGAGGTAAAGCTGATGATGGATCCCGAAACGGCCTATGCTGCCGAACCTGAGGATACACCCGATGAACGTTTTGGTGTGCTTGATGCTGAGGATGCTTCATGGAAAAGTTACCTCGACTCACTGTCTTGTACAGAGTGTGGAAGGTGTACCGAGGTTTGCCCAGCCAATATTACAGGGAAAGAATTATCGCCTCGTAAGGTGATGATGGACCTTAGGAGTAGGATGAAAGAAAAACGTGATGGTCTAATTAAAGAAGGTAAAGAGTTTTCCGATGGTAAATCGCTTGTTCGCGATTACATTAGCGAGGAGGAACTTTGGGCTTGCACCACCTGTAATGCTTGTGCTCAGGAGTGCCCCATAAACATCGATCATCCTAAGTTTATTGTTGATATGCGCCGCTACCTAGTAATGGAAGAGGGTTCAGCTCCAGGCGACTTGAAAACAATTTTCAACAATATTGAGAATAATGGGGCTCCCTGGCAGTACTCGCCGGATGATAGGCTTGTGTGGGCTGAGGACTTAGAGATGAATAAGATATGATAAGGCTTTTGCATTCCGATACGAATATGAAATGTAAAAGTGATAGTAAAGAATGTAAAAGTTAAGAATTTACACTATGGAAACCATTAAAATAAGTGTGCCTGTAATGGCCGACCTGTTTGCTAAGGGCGAAAAACCTGAGTACCTGTTTTGGGTTGGCTGCGCCGGCGCATACGACGATAGGTACAAAAAGGTAACGAGGGCGTTTGTAAAAATACTAGCACACCTAAATATTAGCTACGCGGTGCTTGGTACAGAGGAAACTTGTACAGGCGACCCCGCCCGTAGGGCTGGTAACGAAATGCTTTACCAAATGCAGGCCATGCAGAACATCGAAACGTTTAAGATGTACGAGGTAAAGAAAATTATTACTATTTGCCCTCATTGCTACAATATTTTTAAGAATGAATATCCCGATTTGGGAGGTAATTATGAGGTGATAACCTATGTAGATTTTCTCGATAAGCTAATTGCCGATGGTACGCTTAAGCTTGATATTAGCAAGTTTGCCAACGACCGCATTACCTTTCACGACCCTTGCTACTTGGGGCGCGCCAACAATATATACGATGAACCCCGCCGAATACTTAAGGCGCTAACAACAAACCTTATTGAGATGGAGCGAAATAGAAGTTTTGCATTGTGTTGCGGTGCTGGTGGCGGACAGATGTTTAAGGAGGCCGAAAAAGGTGATAAAGAGGTGTTTATTGAGCGCACAGAGGATGCATTAAAAGTAAATCCTCAAATTATTGCAACCGCTTGCCCGTTCTGTATGACCATGATGACCGACGGCATAAAGTACAAGAATAAGGAGGAAGAAATTAAAAATTACGATATTGCGGAGCTAATCGCGCTATCGATAGGATTATAACACAACTTAAATAAGCTAACTATAACCAATTAAAACATGGAAAGTGTAAAAATGAAAAGTGGTGAATTTCTTGTAAAAGATCTTGACCCAAAGGATATATTTATTCCAGAAGAATTTAACGAGGAGCAGCTGATGATTGCTCAAACATGCCAAGATTTCCTAGATACTGAGGTACATCCTAACCTCGATAAAATTGATACTGGCGACAGGGAGTTTATGAAAAGCATTCTGCATAAAGCAGGTGAACTAGGCATGTTGGGCGTTGCTGTTCCTGAGGAGTTTAATGGGTTTGGACAAGATTTTGTAACCCAAATGCTTGTGGCCGAAATTACAGGTGCTGGTTACTCTTTCTCGGTTGCATTTCAATGCCACTGCGGAATTGGAACAATGCCCATTATGTACTACGGAAATCAGGAACAGCGCGAGAAATATGTTTCGCGCCTTGCCACTGGCGAGCTAATTGGAGCGTACTGCTTAACCGAGCCGGGTGCTGGTAGCGATGCTAACTCGGGTAAAACATCTGCAACGCTTAGTGAGGATGGCAAGCATTATATCCTAAACGGACAAAAAATGTGGATTACCAATGGTGGTTTTGCCGATACCCAGGTAGTTTTTGCAAAAATTGATAAGGATAGAATTTTAAGCGCATTTATAGTTGAAAGCGACTGGCCAGGCGTAGTTATTGGTCCCGACGAGGATAAAATGGGTATCAAGGGCTCGTCAACTACCCAAATATATTATAATGATGTAAAGGTTCCAGTTGAGAACATGATTGGTGCTCGCGGTGAGGGGTTCCGTATTGCTCTTAACATTTTGCACATGGGGCGTATGAAGTTGGGATCCAACGTAATTGGTGCAGCAAAACAAACCATCACCGATTCTGTTCGCTATGCCAATGAGCGCAAACAGTTTAATACGCTAATTTCAAGCTTTGGTGCCATCAAGCATAAATTGGCACAGATGGCAATCAAAACCTTTGCTCATGAATCGGCAATTTATAGAGTGAGTAAGGATGTTGATGGAATGATAAATAAATTTAAAGCCGAAGGACGCGATCAGGGTCGTGCAGCAATTGAGGGTATTAGCCACTATGCTGTTGAGGATGCTATCCTTAAGGTTTGGGGTTCCGAAATGCTCGATTTTGTTGCCGACGAAGGTGTTCAAATTCATGGTGGTATGGGTTACTCGGCCGAAATGAACGTTGATCGTGGTTATCGCGATTCTCGTATTAACCGTATTTTTGAGGGTACCAACGAGATTAATCGCCTATTGGTTGTAGAAGCTGCTACCAAACTTGCTAAGAAAGGGGAGTACAACCTTTTCGAAATGGCAGAAGAAATTCATAGTAACCTAGATAGTATTACTGACGGTAAAAAAGGTGACGAGAGCTATTTTGAAGAGAAACGCAGGTACATTTCGAATTTCAAAAAGGCTATTATGCTTACTATCCAAAGTACAACGCAAGCGCTTGGCCGAAAGTTTATGAACGAGCAGGAGGTTGTAAATAACCTGGCCAATATGATTATGGAGCTGTACGAGGTTGAATCGATGGCCCTAAGAATTGAAAAGCTAGAAAGCCTTAACCAGAATAAGGAGGTTTATAAGGATATGCTCGATGTATTTGCTTACGATACAGCATACCTTATTTACAAAAATGCCGCCGATGCAATTTATTCAAGCATTGAGGGCGAAGAGACCGAAAAATTGCTAGAAGGAATTAAAACATTAACCAGCGTAGCGGGTATTAACGTTATGCAGAAACGACGCAATGTTGCTAATGTTTTAATTGAAGAAAACCAGTATAAGTTTTAAAATCATACAGCAATACAACAAAAAACCAGCGCAACGCGCTGGTTTTTTTGTGGTTATAGATAATTATTTTTTTAATAAATCCCTTATCTCGGTAAGTAAAATCTCTTCTTTTGTTGGTACAGGTTCAGGAGCGGGATCGGGGGCAACGGGAGCCTCCTCCTTCTTTCTCTTGGCTTTGGCTATATTTAGCGCCTTAACTAGCATAAATACTGCAATGGACACAATCAAAAAATCGAAAACAACCTGAATAAAACTACCGTAATTAAGTGTTACCGCAGGGGCTGTTTCTGTGGCTTTTTGTAGCACAACTTTTAAATCCTTAAAGTCAACCCCACCAATCAGCAAGCCTATTGGAGGCATAATAACATCGTTAACCATGGAGGTTACAATTTTACCAAAGCCTGCTCCAATAATGATACCTACCGCCATGTCGACGACGCTACCCTTAATGGCAAACGTTTTAAACTCTTTAACTACTCCCATTATTTAAAATTTAAATGATACGCCTAAACCAAATATCTCTTTAAATTGAACACGCGGGAATGATTCAACTACACCGTCAACCTCTTTAGCAATATCAATCTTGTCGTCGTAAATTAGGTGAGTGTTAAGGTTAATATTCATATACTTATTAACTTTAAAAGCAACTATATTTTCCCAGTTAACAACAATATTTTGTGGTTTTTCTAGGTAGTTTGAGAAAAGGTCAAGTTTTGAGGTGATAGAAATGTTCTTTAAAAAGTCTTGCGTAAAATCACCTTTTGAAAAAATAAACCTTACATATCCCCCAAACTCATTCAGGGTCTTTTCTCCTTCTTCTACTCCAAATGCACCCACACTATAGAAACGCTCATCGTTTACTATGGTCATTTTACCGGTTATTGGTGCAGCAAACATGCTGAAATAGTCATTGGGCTTATAGTCAATACCAATAGCTGCAATTATGTAGGCCGGAGCGAATGCATTCGATATTACATCTTTGGTTCCATCGGCATTGTAATTGTAACCCTGTGTCATTTGCGACTTAAAGTTAAAAAGACCAGCATAGTAGAGGTTATTGTATGCCTTGCGACCAAATTTTGAAAGGATGTCAATCTTGTCATCAGTTTTTCTAAATTCTGAATCCTCCTGTTTCAACACTCCATAACCTAGGTCAAAAGAGTTGTCCCACGATAGGTTACCTTTCTTGTAGTTGGCAAAAAGGCTAAAAACTCCATTAACGGCGAATGAACCTTCGCCACCCGCTGCCCAGTTAGCAAGTGCGGTTTGAGCAACGTTAACTCCCGCTATACCGCCAGTTTTCCAGCCTGATAGCGAATCTGCATTTTGTTTTAATAAAACCTTTTCAGCCTCGGTTACCTGTGAAATTGCTGAACTGCTAAAAATACATAGTACCAAAGTAGCGATGAATGTAAATTTCGTTCTCATTATAAATTTATGGTTTTGTTATTATTAATTGTACAAAGTTATAACCACTTATCGAAATATTCTACTCTTTAATTATAAGAATTCACTATTGTCCGGTAAAAACAAAGTTAAACATTATAGATTCTTCGCTTCACTGCGTTTCGCTCCGAAACGTATGTTCGGCAAAACCGTTGAAAATAGAAATGGCTTTGTCAATGACAAATGTTTAGTTTTTAGGGGAGGGCTTGGCTAGCGGCTTCGCCGCTAGCCAAGCCCTCCCCTCCCAAATACAACTCAACGCCCTGTCATTCCGACCGTAGGGAGGAATCTATAAATATTAACCGGACACCTGTAAGAATTCTTAAAGACCGCACCTTTTAACCCGCATTATTCATCAAATTTGTAAAAGATGAGCGCAAATGCGGGTTAAAGTATACTAGTAAAAAGATAAGAGGGTAAATATTGCGACAATAGCGCTATTTTACGGCCGAATTGTTTATTAACGTTCTAATGAGCTTATTGTTGGGCTTAGATTATAAGTTTTTTACTACTTTTGTAGAACATCAAAAACGAAAAAAATAATTTAGGAAATTAAACTGAATGAACAAAAGACATATCCTTATTGAAGGTATTGACCATCTTGCTCTATACGGAGTGAACAACTCAAACTTCAACTTAATTACATCACATTTTCCAAAGCTTAAGCTTATTGCCCGGGGTGATGAGATTAAGGTTCTAGGCGAAGAGAAAGAGATTCAGGTACTCGAAGATAAGATTCATCAAATGATAGATTTTTACCGACGATATAATAAGCTGACCGAGGAAAATGTGCTGGATTTTTTAAATGAAACGGATGGCTCCATATCAATTGCCGAGGAGGACTATAATGATACCCTTGTATATGGAAACAGCGGGCGTATTATTAAGGCACGAACAGTAAATCAGCGTATCTTTGTAGAAAAATCACAAGAAAACGACCTGCTATTTGCAATCGGCCCAGCAGGTTCAGGAAAAACATACACGGCAATAGCATTGGCGGTAAGGGCTCTGAAGAATAAGGAGGTAAAAAGAATTATTCTAACCCGACCTGCGGTAGAGGCTGGTGAACGTTTAGGTTTTTTGCCTGGCGATTTGAAAGAAAAGCTCGATCCGTATTTACAGCCGCTTTATGATGCTTTGAATGATATGATTCCTGCTAGAAAGCTTAACGACTATATGGAGGAAGGGATTGTGCAGCTTGCCCCGCTGGCTTACATGAGGGGGCGCACGCTCGATAATGCATTTGTTATTCTAGATGAGGCACAGAATACGAGCATAAACCAGATGAAGATGTTTTTAACCCGTATGGGAAACAACGCAAAGTTTATTGTAACGGGTGATATTACTCAAATCGACCTGCCTAAAAGCGAGGATTCGGGATTAGTTCCAACGCTAAAATTATTGAAAGATGTTCCTGGCTTATCAATTACTTACTTCGATTCAAGAGATATAATCCGACACAGGCTGGTAAAATATATTGTCCATGCTTTCGAAAAACATAATAAGAGTGATTTTGATAGCGATACAAAAAATAATAAATAAATGGCTATGGATAAAGCAATTGTAAGTACTAATTACAGGTTTCCTGAGCAGACAGGGGTTTATAAGGGTAAGGTTCGCGATGTGTATTCATTGTCAACCGATGTGCTGGTTATGGTTGTATCCGATAGGATTTCAGCTTTTGATGTAATTCTTCCCGAAGGTATTCCATACAAGGGGCAGGTTCTAAATCAGATTGCTTCAAAATTTCTCGATGCCACCAGCCATATCGTTCCCAATTGGAAAATCGACTCCCCGGATCCAATGGTAACCATTGGGCATAAATGCGAGCCATTCCCTGTTGAAATGATTGTTCGGGGCTACTTAACCGGAAGCGCATGGCGCGAATATAAGAACGGAGCCCGTGAAATATGTGGCGTTCCAATTCCCGACGGTATGAAGGAACATCAGGCTTTTGAGAATCCTATAATCACTCCAACAACTAAAGCCGAGCAGGGAGCACACGATGAAAATATTTCTGCCGAGGAGATAATCAGGCAAGGGCTTGTAGATGAGGAGGACTACGCTAAACTCGAGGATTACTCGCTTAAACTTTTTGAGCACGGCTCAAAAATGGCAAACGAGCGTGGGTTAATACTTGTTGATACAAAGTACGAGTTTGGCAAAAAGGATAACGAGATATATTTGATTGACGAGGTGCACACTCCCGATTCGTCCCGTTACTTTTATCTCGATGGATATCAGGAAAGGTTTAGTAGGGGCGAGGCTCAGCACCAGCTTTCTAAAGAGTTTGTTCGCGAATGGCTTATGGAGAATGGTTTTAAAGGCGAACCCGGACAGCCAATTCCCGAGATGACTACCGAAATAGTTAAAAGCATAAGCGAGCGCTATATTGAGCTTTACGAGCGCATTAGTGGCGAAAAATTTGAGAAGCAATCTACTAAAAACATAATGGAACGTATTGAAAATAACGTGCTTAACTCATTGCAAAGGAATATGTTGATGGTATAGCTTCTTAGCTTTTTGTAACGAAATAATTTAACCCCAATTATTCATCTGAATAATTGGGGTCTCATACAGCAACTAGGTCTCACAACCCATTTTGTTGCCCAAAATTGGGCTCGACCATGTTGGGGCAACCCGCATTTGCATTCATCTTTTACAAATTTTGTAAATAATGCGGGTTAGGGCGAAATGAGAAAGGTAGGGTGTGTTTTTTAAACCAAAAAAGAGGGATAAGCAAAATGCCATCCCTCTTTCTGAAGCTAAATTATGGTTTATAGCTGCTTTAAGTGCTTATCAATTAGCAGCGTTGTTTCGGTTTGCGATGGCCTGGAGGCTGGATACTCAATTATATTGCCTTCGGCATCAATTAGAACAAAGGTTGGAATACCATATATTTGGTAATTTTTAGCCACATCCGATTGCCATGCTTTTTCGGCATGAAGCTGAATTCCTGTAAGAGGTGTTTCGGTAACCATTTTTTCCCAGGCAGCCTTGTCATCATCAAGCGAGATACCAATAATGCTAATCTCCTTATTGGCGTAGGCTTCTTTTAATTTAATCAGATGGGGTATTTCTGCTCTGCAGGGGCTGCACCAGGTAGCCCAAAAATCGATATAAAGAAGCTTGCCCTTAAAGTCGCTTAGCGAGTATTCTTTCCCATCAATTCCGGTTAGGGTAAAGCCTGGTGCTGGTTTGCCAGGGGCTAGCAGCATCCTTTTGGCTAGCTCGTTTTTAACCTTGTCAGCGTAAACCTTAGTTTGTGCGTTGGCAATGAAATGTTTAGCAACATTTTCAGCAACTTCAAAGCTCGACCATTTTATGGTTTCCGATGTTTCTGATGATTTAATGTAGTCACCGAGTTCGATGTGTGTGATAATTGAGTCGACAAGTTCGGAGAAAATTATGCTGTGTTCAAATTCCGATTTTCCTCGGTTCTCATCTTTGGCTAGTATATCCTGAAACAATCGGTTTAGGTGCTTTTGCACGAGGTCGGTGTATTCGCTTATCGATATATGCTCCTGGTTGCTAAGGTCAATATCATCAATAAAAGAGTAGTAGCTGGGGTCGATATCAGCTTCGGTTTGCGTAATCATAGCATTGTACAGCGGGTAGTCGTATTTTACGCCAGCAAATCTATACTTTAGCCTAGCTTTTTCAAGCGAGTTAAACACGTTGTCGGTTTCTTCAGAATCATCTATTAAAGTAGCCATTGCTGCTTCAGCTGAGTCCAGCTTACTGGCAAACAAGTCGGAAGGCAGGCTGTATAGATTTCTGAAATCGCGTGTTAGGCTGCGAAACTCTTGATTTATCTTAAAAATTAGCGTACTATGAGCAGCAAGTTTACCTTCGGTAAATGGGTTTACTAAGGGCTCCTTGGCATCAAGGGTAAGGCTAATATCAGCACCAGGCATTAGGTATAGCGTATATCTAGCCCTATCGAACCGTATTGTGTAGTATGTTGGCCTTGTGATGCTAATTGTTTCATAAAAACTACCGTCTTCGTTTAACCAAACGGTATCGGTAATGCCTTTTGTGGAAAGCAGGCCGTACGGGTTTTCGAAATTCGCTGTGGTACCGCTTAGTACCGCTTCTTTCTTTAAGTTATTGCACGAAGCTAACGCCGCTAGCGCGAAAATGCAAATTATAGCTCTTTTCATATCTATCTATTTTAAAATTTTGCGCAAAATAGGTGTTTTTTTTGATTTAACCCCAAATTATTTGAACGAATAATTGGGGGTCTCCCACAGCAACTTTGTCTTACAGCCAATTTTGCTACCCATAATTGGGCTCAACTAGGTTGGGGTAACCCGCATTTGCATTCATCTTTTACAAGTTTGATGAATAATGCGAGCTAATGGGGTATTTTAAAGTTTTTAAACCTTTACCACTGTATTACTATCAACATACCACAAAAAACCCTCAATATTACTGTAGTTCATAAGTTCGAGTAGGGCAATATATTGCCTTACCTGCTTAGCGTGCTGCGGTATTTGGGTACCAAATTTAAAGTCGATAACAATGGTTTTTGTTCCATGGCTAATAACCCTATCGGGCCGATAGGAACGCCCGCTTGGGGTTAGTATCGATTTTTCTGTTTTTATATCCCACGAGTCCGAAAACCAGTCGTTAAAGGGTGCCTCATTGAGTAGCGTCTTTATTTTATGGGCTAAATTGGCCGACATATTCTTGTCAAATATCCCGTCAACCTCTGCTTGGCGAATAGCTTTGTCAACATCATTTACGGTATGGATATTCGAGAATAGTTCGTGCATTATTTTCCCGTGCTCCAATGGTGCTGTTCTGATGCCAGGGCTCGACAAGAAGAATTCTTCCGACTCTATTTTCATTTTAACACTTCTAAAGTTGCTGCCAACTGGGTACGAGTCCATTACCCATTTATTTGTATCGGTTTCTGTTTTTGCATCCTCCTTACTTTGGCTTGCTTCGCCACTAAAATATACTTTATCCTGTTCGGAATCATTGGGTTGGGTTTGCAATGCCATATTCGGCACCACGGCTTTTATCAGCTTAGCAACCGATGTTACCTTGTCGCTAGGGTTCTTTTCTGTTTTAGTGGGGGTAAATATGTGCAGCTCCTCTTTGGCACGGGTAAACGCCACGTATAGCAGGTTGATGTTGTCCACAACCTCTTTCATCTCCTCCTCAAATATTTCGTGGGCAAACAGGCTTTTTGATGCTATCTTGGTGGCCTGAATGGGATACTTAGGAAGTATGTTAAAGGGGGTTTCGTTCGTTTTAACCCATAGCAAAGGGGTAAGCATTTTTGGCCTAAAATCCCAGTTTGCATAGGGTATAATTACCACCGAAAATTGCAGCCCTTTTGATTTATGAATGGTTAAAATAGAGACTGCATTGGTTGAGTCGGGAACCGACAGCGATAATTTTTCGTTGTTTTCGTCCCACCACTGTAAGAAACGGCTTACATCGCTTCCGCCCTTAAGGCTATGGGATATGATATGCTCATGAAGCTCGGCAAGATGAGCCAGCTCACCTTCAACAGTAAACAGGCTATACCTTAGGGCAATTGCCTCGTAAACTTCCTGTAGGGGTCGAGTAATTTGCTGGCTAAGCCATTCCACCTCCGACTCGATGTATGAAGCTTGGAAATATTTATGCCAGCTATCGGTTTCCATCTTTTTTAGGGTAATCAGCTCTTTGGATAGCACCCGTCGGGCAACATCGTTGTTTGAGTCGTGAACAAGCCTAAACGCAGCAATTACCAATCGAACCACAAGCGAAGCTTTAAGCTGCAAGCCCTCTTGGCTTACGAATGCAATCTGTTTACTCTGGTCGGGTTCGGTTCGGTTATGCTCGAGCAGCATATTGGCAATTTTTTGGCCGTCTTTTTTATTTCGCACCAGAATTGCAATATCGTTTAGGTTGTGCTGCTTTCTTGTTTCTTGAATTAGCTGAGGGATGTCCAACGATAACTTCTCATCGCAGTCCTCATTTTTCTCGCGTTCAAATATATTGATTTTAACGTACCCCTTATTTTCGGTCGATTTTTTTGCAACCTTTTGAGCAACATCTTTATACGCTTGGTTAATCTGTTCCTTAAGATAATCCGATAGCGCCTCGTTATCGGGTATTTTACCATCAATTTGCGCAATGGTTAAATCTTTTATATCAGCAAAAAAACGGTTGTTAAACTCTATGATGTTGGGTAAGCTCCGCCAGTTTTGCAGCAACGGAATTTCACGAATACCGTAGTGCGCAAAATCTTTTTCTACCTCGGTAGCCAAAATTTTCCAGTCGCCGTTGCGCCAACGGTAAATCGACTGCTTTACATCGCCCACAATCATGCTGAAAAAATCTTGCGAAAGGCTATTTTCAATCAGCGGTTTAAAGTTATGCCATTGCACTTCCGATGTATCCTGAAATTCATCAATCATAAACACATCGTAGCGGGTGCCAATCTTTTCGTAAACAAATGGCGCATCCGAATCGTTAACAAATTCGCGCAGCAAATGCCCGCTATCGCTTAATAGCAGGAAACCCTCGTTGCGCGATAGCTCCCGAACTTTACTCCATAAATCGCCAATAAGCGCAAGGTTTTCAAGATTTTTTAAAATTAGTTTTGCCGATATGTAGCGTGCATTTTTACTTGTTATGATATCGCTTAACGTAACCAATGTTGGATGCAGCACCTGTTGCACAATTAGCTGAAGGGGTGCAAAAAGTGCATCGTTTTCCCGTGTTTTTTTAGCCACCCAATTTTCCCCTGTGGGGTCATCGAGAGCATCTATAACCCTTTTGCCATCGGGTAGGGGAAGTTCGCTCCACTCGCTATCAAGATTTACACATTTATTAAAAAAGCCCATTACACCGCTGTTGCCATATGCAAATGATTTGGCCTCTATTTGTTGCGTATTAAGCTTATTGTAAGCGTATTGTGCCGTAGTATTAATTTCAGAAACGGTTTCGTTAACCAGCTTTTGAAGCTCGTTTTTTAGATGGTTTACCCTCTCCTTATCGGTGAACTTCTCAATATCCTCACGGCTCATCAGCCTAAACTTTTCGGAGAATAGCTGTTTACCCAGCTCAATTAGCTTGTGCCTCACATCCCAACTTTTTCCTTCGTCCAGTAGGGCATAGCCCATTCTCGAGAGCCATTTAAGCAGCTCGTCAACTTCCGATGCCGAATCCAGTAGGTTATCCGCTGCATGTTCAAGCACAGGCTGGTTATCAAGCTCAATATCAACACCGCCCTGTTCGCCAATTTCCCACAGCAACGATTGTATTACACGTTGCACAAAGCTGTCGATGGTGCTAATAGAGAATCGGCTGTAATCGTGAAGAATTAGCGAAAGTGCCTGCTTCGCCCTAGCGCCAACCACCTTATCGGGAAGGTTTAAATCCTGAGCTATGGTTTTGCCCATGTTGGTTAGCTTGCCGTTCGATAGGTCGAATAGCTCATCAAGAATACGACCCTTCATCTCGGCAGTGGCCTTATTGGTAAAGGTTACCGCAAGTATCGATTTGTAGCTCTCGGGGTTGGTAATCAGTTGCTTTATATATTCGGCTGCAAGCCTAAAAGTTTTGCCCGACCCAGCGGATGCTTTGTAAACTACTAGCTGCGACATTATACCTATTTATATTAGTAAAGTGATAAAGATAGTAATTTGAGCTTAAAAAATCAGAGCGCTTTGCGCGTTGTTCCCAATTCTTTTCCAGTTAACCTTTCCTTGTTCTACCGCAGTGTTTCCAATTTTGGGCATTAGGGGTTGTTTGCTTAGCCTCAATTATTCATCCGAATAATTGCTGCCTGCCACAGCAACTAGGTCTCACAGCCAATTTTGTTTCCCGAAAATAGGCTCGACTAAGTTGGGAAAACCCGCATTTGCTTTCAATTTAATAAGTTTGATGAATAATGCGGGTTACTTTAGTGTTTCCCTTTTTTTGTATTTGTTAATTATGATTTTAGGGTGTAAATTTACATCTTATGTTTTTTTGAAAATGAGGGTACAATGAACGTAGCAGAGCTACATGTTGCCATAGTGCAGGCCAATTTACTTTGGGAGGATATTAACGGTAATATCTCCCGATTATCGGATATGATAGATAATATAAAGGGCACACCTCATATTATCATACTTCCCGAAATGTTTACCACTGGCTTTTCGATGAACGCCTCACAGCTTGCCGAAGAGCCCAATGGAAAAACATACCGTTGGATGGTTGAAATATCAAAATTCAAAGGGTTTGCCCTGTGCGGTAGTTTTATGGTTTGCGAGGGTGGCAGGTTTTATAATCGATTCCACTTTGTTACACCAGGCGGGAATCTTTTTATTTACGATAAGCGACATCTCTTCTCGTATGCAAATGAGCATACCGTATTCACTCCTGGTGAGCATAGGCTGGTTTTTGAGTATTTGGGCTGGCGAATAATGCCCCAGATTTGTTACGATGTACGCTTTCCTGTATGGTTTAGGAACAGGGGCGACTACGACCTGCTTATCAATGTGGCCAGTTTTCCAGAAACACGTCGAGACATTTGGCGTACTTTGCTTAAGGCAAGGGCAATAGAAAATCAGTGCTTTGTGGCCGCTGCAAATAGGGCAGGCGATGATGAACTTGGGCTACACTACGCTGGCGATAGCATGCTGATTAACGCAGTAGGTGAACCTGTTGCAGAGATTTTACCAAGTGCTGAGGGAATTGTTCAGAGCATCTTTATTAAAGATGAACTAGCTGAGCTGCGTAAACAATTTCCGGTACTCCTCGATGCCGATGAATTTAAAGTGGAGGGGGAGTATTAAAAAACATCAAGTTTTTTAAGTAATTTTTTTTCAATTAGCTTTACTTTGCAACTTTTTGTAAAAACATACATCAAACATCCACGATAATAGACTTGACACATGCGAATGACTATTTCCTTGGATATTCCATCAGTACCACAAAATTAAATTAGATAGATGAACATTGTTATTGCTGGTGCAGGCGAGGTTGGAACACACCTAGCCAAAATGTTATCAATTGAGTACCATGATATCGTGGTAATTGATACCGATGAACAGAAGTTGGCGCAACTCTCATCAACGGCCGATTTACTTGTTGTAGAAGGTTCTGCAACCGATATAAGCGTATTAAAGGAGGCGAATGTTAATAAGATTGAACTTTTTATTGCCGTTACAAGTTCCGAAAACGTTAATATACTTAGCGCTACGCTAGCAAAGCGATTGGGCGCAAAAAAGGTAATTGCTCGTATCGACAATAATGACTATTTGCTACCCAACAACAAGGAAATTTTCTTGGATCTCGGTATCGATTCGTTAATATATCCCGAAAAACTTGCGGCGCGCGAGGTGGTTAGCTTGTTGGGGCATACCAGCTCCACCGAATTTGTGAATTTTTCGGGCGGAAAACTTTCCCTGGCGGTATTTAGGTTAGAAGAGGATGCACCGGTTATTGACCAAACCCTTTTACAAACAGTAAAGAAAAATCAGGAGCTTGAGTTTAGGGCCGTGGCCATAGCTCGCGAGGGCGAAACAATTATTCCTAGAGGAAGCGATAGGTTTAAGGTAAACGATTTGGTTTACGTAATAACCAATCAGAGTGGTGTGCGTGAGATGCTTAAATATACAGGTAAAAAGAATATCGCTGTACGTAACCTTATGATACTGGGGGGAGGAAGAATCGGTTCTCGAATTGCGCATGAACTCGAAAAAGATGTTAATGTGAAAATAATTGAAAATAATCGGGACGAAAGTATTCGACTTGCAAATTTCTTTTCAAATGCCTTGGTTATATACGGCGATGGCCGCGATACCGAATTGCTCATGGAGGAGGGGATAGAGTATATGGATGCGTTTATTGCGGTTACCGGAAATTCCGAAACAAATATTTTAACCTGCCTGGAAGCCAAGCGAATGGGCGTAAAAAAAACCATTGCCGAGGTTGAGAATCTCGATTATATTAAGCTGGCCGATAGCATGGGAATTGATTCGGTTATCAATAAAAAGCTTATTACGGCTAGCCGTATATTTCGTTACACCATGAGCACGGAGGTATCGGCCATTAAGTGCCTTACTGGGAGCGACGCCGAGGTGTTTGAGTTTATAGTAAAACCTAACGCTTTGGTTACAAGGGGTAAAGTTAAGGATATAAATTTTCCTAAGGATGCAATTATTGGTGGCGTGGTTAGGGGTAAGTCAAGCTATATTGCAGAGGGAAGCACAGAAATAAAAGCCTATGATAGGGTTGTTGTATTTGCCTTACCTTCAGCGATTAATAAGGTGGGAAAATTTTTTAATTAGGAGCATAAAAAAAGGGTAGGCTACTTACATCGCACCGCTACAACCACCTACCCTTGCTACCTTCCGATTCTGGGGGAATTCAGTGGGAGCTGGTCGTGTAAGACCTACCCAGACCGCAAAGATAACAACAAGTTTATGACTCTTCAAACCTTTTTTATGCTTTTTTTAATATTTCTAATATCTTTGCTAAAGTAAAAACACGCTTAAAAAACACTAAAATATTCACTTATATAGCTATGGAAGAAACAAAACGCAGTATGAAAAATGCAATGACCTATGGTTTGTACGTAGGGCTTGCTTTGGTTATTGTGCATTTAATGCAGTACCTAATGGATGTATACCAGCCATCTAAATGGGTAAGTATCCTAACCTATCTAATTATGGCTGGAGGTATTGCGATGGGTACTATTTACTTTCGCAATCAAGAGCTTAATGGCTATATATCCTACGGAAAAGCTCTTGGGCAAGGTATTCTCATAGGCATATGCGCATCAATTATTTTTGGGTTCTACTTTGGCCTTTTGACTGGGGTTATCGATACAACGTACATGGCATCCTTAAGCGAGGTAGTTGCCGAAGCGTATCTTGATGCTGGAATGGACTACGATCAGGTTGAAATGATGATGGGAATGGTGAAAAAGTATCAAACGCCTTTTTTGATGACCATATCTCAAATTTTGGGCAATACCATTACTTTTATTGTTTTTAGCCTAATTACCTCAATCTTTATTAAGAAAGAGGAACCATTTTTCGATACTAACGAGTAATATTTTTTAAATGGATCTATCTGTAGTAGTACCCTTATATAATGAGGAAGAGTCGTTGCCCGAATTGGTGGATTGGATTAACCGAGTGATGACCGAAAACAACTTCTATTTCGAGATAATTTTGGTTGATGATGGTAGCAACGATTCTAGCTGGAGCGTTATAAAAGAATTAAAAAGTAAGTTCTCTTTTATACGTGCGGTTAAGTTTAGGCGTAATTATGGAAAATCGGCCGCTCTACATACGGGGTTTCAACTTGTAAAGGGCGATGTGATTATTACCATGGATGCCGACCTGCAGGATAGCCCCGATGAGATACCCGAACTTTATAGAATGATTACCGACGATAAATTCGACTTGGTTTCGGGATGGAAAAAGAAACGTCACGACCCCATATTCTCAAAGCGAATACCTAGTAAGCTCTACAACTTTACAGTTCGCTGCTTTACTGGTATTAAGCTGCACGACATGAATTGTGGGCTTAAAGCCTACCGGAAAGAGGTTGTTAAAAGTATCGAGATTTTTGGCGAGATGCATCGCTACATTCCTGTTCTAGCCAAGCAGGCAGGGTTTAAGCGAATAGGCGAGAAAGTGGTTCAGCATCAGGAGCGAAAATATGGTGTTACTAAGTTCGGGCTTGAGCGATTTGTTAATGGTTTTCTAGATCTTTTCACCGTAATTTTTGTTAGCCGATTTGGTAAAAAGCCCATGCACCTTTTTGGAACACTCGGAACACTAATGTTTCTGATTGGCGGGGGAATAGCTGTTTGGATTGTAGCTAGCAAGCTCCATGCACAGTTTAACCAGCTAGCCTATAGAATGGTAACCGATCAGCCATTATTCTATATTGCCCTTGTTATGGCAATAATTGGGGTGCAGCTGTTTATGGCGGGTTTTTTGGGCGAGCTGATTTCGCGTAGCTCGGCCGATAGAAATCACTACCTAATTGAGGAGACCATTAATTAGTCGAAATAAAAAGTAGGAGCTATGAAGCCACGAACCAACTTGTCGCAAACCGAAGTCGATCAAATTATTAATAGCTGCAAAACCTGCACGGTTGCCATGGTCGATTTGGAAGGGAAACCCTACGTTTTACCCTTTAACTTTGGATATAAAGAGGGTAGGCTCTACATCCACTCCGGACCCGAGGGAAAAAAGATTGATATATGGAAGAAGAATCCGGAGGTGTGCATTTCGTTTAGCACCAATTATGAGCTGAATATCCGACACGAAAATGTAGCCTGTTCGTATTCAATGAAGTATAGAAGCGTTTTATTCCATGGCAAGGTTACCCCAGTTACCGATTTAGATGAAAAGGATAGAATCCTAAATATTGTTATGGGAAAATATACCCAACGCAATAATTTTTCGTATAATACTCCAGCACTTAAAAATGTGGCTGTATTCGAAATTGAAATTCAGAAGCAAGAGTCAAGATCATACTTATACTAGCTAAATATTAAAAGCTTTGAAAAAGAATACTATAAATGTAAAAACACTTCACATTATGGTGATAATGTGCCTGTTTGCTAAGCTAACATTGCTTAGCCAACCTACATTTATAGAAAGCTGGACCGATACCGATGATTGGTTTTCTGTTACCAACGAGCAAAGCTTTAATTTTTTTGCACATTCCAAAACCCTTTCGTTTACAGATGTTAGCCAGAATGACTTTTTGGCAAGTCCGTTTATTGGATATCTGAATAGAAAAGAGCACTTCCCAATATATGTAACACCTCCACTTCCAAAAAAACAGTACTATCCTAAACCCGTAATATGCTCACCAACAGGTATTGTTATGTATCTTCGATTGTGAAAATCAAATCTATTTGCTGCACAAAATAATTTGTTATGGCCTTTTGTTGCCATAGCCTATACGTGCTGTATAGGTTGCGGCTTGGAGTTTACTCACATTTTTCTAACGTACTAAACATACATTACGATGAGCACGAACAATAAAAAACCATTTCCCCTTTGGTTTAGCATGTTACTATTTTTAGTAATAATGACAGCTGTTATCGCAGTGGGAATGATTCTATAGTAAACACTCGAATTTCATGAAAGGATTATCTGAGCTGCTATGCTCTATACAAGAGTATAGTTCAATCGCTTCAAGATAATCCTTTCGGCTATAGATGTCCTGAAAATTAAGTAAAAACCCTATTTAAGCCCAATTATTCGTTCGAATAATTGGGCTTATATATAATAATTTGCAATAATTTACAGAAAAAAAGGAATAGGCTTTACATTCAACCTAAATATGTATATATTTAATGTATTATTAGGTACTATAATTGTTGTTATGGCAAACGTCAGGGATTTAAAAGTGGATGTAAAACAAATGGTAAAGCACTTTATACAGGAGTGTTACATCCATTTAACATACTCCCCTCCGTTACATCAGGAGGATGTTTTGGATATTATTTCCGATGCAATTGTGCTAGAGCAGGATGTTGTTAAAAGCATTAATCATCCCCCCTCTAGTGCGATACAAAATAAGAAGAAATACTTCCGACAGGTTAGTAGCGATTTTTACGATAAGATTATTGAACTTACCGAACGCTTAAACTCTCTTTCTTAATTAGTTAACCCCTTAAATTATATATTTATTATGAATGCTTTTTTCGACATAGCCAAAAGACGGTATTCGTGCCGCGATTATAGTAGTAAGGTAGTACCAAAAGATATGATTATTAGGGTTTTGGAATCGGCCCGCATAGCCCCATCGGCAACAAATGCACAGCCAATTCAGTTTGTAGTAATTACCAAGCCCGAGCTACGCGAACAGATCGCTAGCTGTTATGGTGCGGCATGGCTGCAATCGGCTCCCGTAATAATAGTTGCTTGTGGCAACTATAGGCAATCGTGGCAGCGAGCCGATGGAAAGAACCACTGTGATGTTGATTTAGGTATTGCTGTTGATCACCTAACGCTATCGGCAACTAGTAATGGCTTGGCAACCTGTTGGATTTGTAAGTTTGACGTAATGAAATGTGCCGAAATTTTACACCTACCAAAAGGAGTTGCCCCCATGGCGCTTATTCCGTTGGGTTACGCAGCCGATAAAAGCAACTATTCAGAGAGGCACTTGGCTCGAAAACCTTTTGATGAGCTAGTTTCTTGGGATGGGTACAACTTTTAACGCGCATTGTTTATCAAAATTATTAAAGATGAATGCGAATGCGGGATACCCCGATTTAGTTGAGCCCAATTTTGGGTAACAAAATTGGTGGCGAAACTTAGTCGCTGTCGGAGACAACAATTATTCGAATGAATAGTTGGGGTTAAACCCCAGTTTTATACTCTTTTAATTGCGTGTTTAGCGTTTTCACATTCCCCATAAGGCTGTTTAAATGGTTCCAGAAATTGGGGCCATGATTTTTATGAATGGTGTGGGTAAGTTCGTGTAGAATTACGTAGTCAATTAAATCATCGGGAAGTTTCATTAGGTAAATGCTAAGGTTTATGTTATTTATGCTGGAACAGCTTCCCCAGCGTGATTTAATATTTTTAATCCTTAGCGTGTTGTAGGTAAAACCAAACCTTTTTGCTAGCTCATCAACTCTTTTTGGAAGATACTTGTGCGCTTCGAGCCTAAAAACTTCTACTATGGTGCTACCTGCTGCATCTTGTAGCTCAACACTTGTGGCGTTTAAGGTCTCTGGGTGTAGTAGCTTTACCAAATTATTCTCAATGTTTACCTTAAATCTTTTTGTGGGTGAGGGCATAAGTTGTAGCTCGTGTTCACGGGTTTTATAGCCCGATTTAATATGGTTATCCTGACGATTATTCTCAATTTCTAATAGCTTATTTTTAATCCAACATCTTTTGCTCTCAACAAATAGTCTTGCTGTTGCAAGTGGCATAGAGTTAGGAATAGTTACTCTAACCCCCTTTGATGGGTGTATTGAAATGGTAATTCGTTTGGCTCTTGCATTGCGCTTAAATACAATGTTACCAACCCCGCTCATATGCCATCGGGTTACGTTGTTTCTGCTATATTTAGGCATTTTTACTGCTGAAGTATCCAAATATTAGGTAAGTCTTGTTTCCATACGTTCATCGAGTCAACAGCTTGCTGTCGACTCATAAACGAACCTAGCGATACGGCATGCATGCCGGTTGGTTGTAGAATTACTTTTGAGTTGTACCCAAGCGAAATCATATCGTCCGAATACTTTTGGGCATAGTTGGCATTACGGAAACTCCCAACAATTAGGTGGAACATTCCATCACTTTGAACTGGTGTAGCTACTTGCTGCTCTTCGGTTAATGGTTCAACCAATAAGTTTTCATCAGCAGGAATCGTTTCACTTTCGTCATTATCCATGCTAATCCCTACATCCATCTCAGCACTAAGCTTTTCAAATTCATCATCAAATTTTGCCTCATCTTCCATGGGGGTATCCATTTCGGCGATAATTTCTGTCCTTTGTTTGGGTATTTTGACTGCTTTGTCGTTTTTACTAAAAACACCGTTTGAGTATAGATACCAACCGGTAGCTAAAATCGCAACAAAAGCAATACCTATAAGCATACCGTATAGAATTGCCTTACCAGTTCCACCTTTTTTTGATGGTTTTTTGGAGTTTTGTGAAGGCTTTGATTCAATCTTGGATACTTTGGGTGCTTCCTTTTTTACCTCTTCGGCTTTTTTAACATTTTGGGGTGGGGTAGGTTCGTTTTTTAATGGGGGCGTTTCCTTTTCTGCCCTCACAATTTTTTTAGGTTGAGGTAATGGTTCCTTTTCATCCTTTATGTCAAGTTCCAAAGGTTCCTCTTTGGTTTTCTCGGTTGGGCTTGCTGTTTTACTTTTTTTAGTATCAGTTACTTCAGTATCTTTCTTCTTTTCTGGTGAACGAGAATGAGTATCTGGAGTAGGAGTAGCTTTTGAAGGTAGGGTTTCGTCTGTTGAGAACTGAATGCTACCTCTTTTATCCATATACAATGAACCCAATCCGCTAATTACGAAAAACTTTTTTGAATTGAGTTCAGCTTTTAGTTCTTCAATATATTTTGTTAGGGCTTCTTTCGCCTTGTCTTTGCTTACCTTTTGGTTGCTAGCGAGGGCGTCTTCAACCATACCATCATTATACCTTAAGAAAGGGCTAAAGGTAATATTCTCTGGTTTAAAAACACCTGAGCCATCGTCCTTAACCAAAAAGGCACCAAAGTCGGGGAGAATAACTCGTGCGCTTGTCTCAATAAGTTCTCTTAGAAATTGGGTTTTCATTGGCGATATTTTTTAAGAGCATTCACATAATAAGTTATGCTAAAATTATGAAAATAGTTCAAGTTTTCCAATTAAATGTACTTTAGAAAAAAGAAGTAGACCAATTTGTGAATATGTTAGTCACATATCAATAGATGTGTGTGTTATAATTTACCGAATTCTTGGATAACCGACAAAACCTTATTTACTGAATATGGTTTTGTCAAAAGTTGGTTAAAACCTACATCCCTATAATCATTAAAAAATGTTAAGGGGTTGTGAGCCGTAAGGGCAACTATTGGTATGCTCTTTTTTTGATTCGTGAATTTTTGCCGAATATGCTTTGTTGCTTCTATTCCATTCATTACCGGCATTTCGATATCCATTAAAATAATATCGATATCGTTACGCTCTAAAATTTCTATTGCCTGTTTCCCATTCTCTGCCTCAAAGCATTTCGCATTAACTTTCTTTACAATTTGCTTAATAAGAAATCTGTTGTTAAATATATCATCAACAATTAAAACTTTGTAATTCTTTTCCATGTAATTAGGGGAATCAGTAAATGCAAATATAACTTTTCTATCCTAATCGGCTTAGGGTTTGCAGAATATTTATGCTGTTAATTGCAAAGTGGTTTCTGTTCATATCAATAATTTTATCATGCTTAAATTCCGAGAGTGTTCGAATAAGGCTTTCTTTAGTTGTTCCTGCAAGCTCGGCAAGCTCTTTACGGGTAAGAGGGAGCGTGAATGAAAAGCTATTGTATATATCCTCCGAGAAGTAAAGCATTAGGTCAGCAACCCGGCCCGGTAGCTGTTTCGACAGTAAACCGCAAAGCCGATTTATGTTGAAAAGGTTGTCAGCGGAAACTTGACGTAAAAACTCGTTGGTAAAATCAATCTTCTCGTTAAGAAATTGCTGAAAAATATCAACCCCGATAAACATTACGCTAGTGGGTTCAAGCGCAATAACCGAGTAGTTGTATTGATTGCTACTAATAACCGACGATATTCCTAAGAACGAACCTGGCTGCGCAATACGAAGGATAATGTTTTTATCCCTTCGTATTTCACGGGTTACCTTTGCCAGCCCCGATTGTATAAGAATTACATCGGTAGCCATTAAACCTTGTTTAATAATCTGATCTTTCTTTATGTACTCAGCTTTTGTCGAAAGTTTTAGTAACCTATTCAAATCTTGAGCAGGAAGCAGCTCTTTTAGGTTAGGGTTATTCCTCATGCTAATTGGTTGTTGTCGTAATTCATGATGATAAAAAGTTCTTTTTTTTAGATTGTTAAATATAAGAATAAAATATCAATAGTGATTCAAATCATCTATTTTTAATGATTAACCTCATTAAATTAGAGTTGCAGCAATTAGATTTTACTCGTATATTTGATATTAAATTCATATTTGAACGCTATGATTCTAATTGTTGACGATTCTACCACAAACCAAGTTTTACTTGAGGCTATTCTTCAAGAGGAAGGTTATGATACTATTACAGCATTTGGTGCAAATGAAGCGTTTAAGATAATTGAAAAAGAAAAACCGAAACTCATCCTACTTGACCTGCTAATGCCTGAGGTTAGCGGGTTTGACTTTTTAAAGGAGGTTAAGGCCAATCCCAAAACCAGCGACATCGCTGTTGTGGTTGTTTCTGCTGTAGGTTCAGCTGAAAATGTTACCCTTTGCAAGCAACTAGGAGCAGCCGAGTTTTTTGATAAACCCATTAATATTCCTGTTTTTATTAATACGATAAAGCGAATGGTTTCAATTTCTTAACTTTTTAAAAAGGAGTGACTCAAATCTTTGAACGAGAAATTTTTTTGCCTTTTAATCGTTGCACTACTATGTTTTATCGATTTGCCTATGGCAGGTTAACACCATATATATAAAGTATGCCCAAACATCTGAATTCATCACAAATTAGTATAACCTCTGCAATTTCAGAATTTGCAGAAGTATTTATGGGGATTGATAATCAAATTTTACAGCTACACCAATGCTCGTCCGATGACTTTTTAGGATTAAATGCTGACTTTAAACTTTACTATGGCCAAGCAAAAAAAATTTCCGGTAATGCCACTCAAATATTCAACAATCTAGCTGAAAAGGAATCCAGGCAGTTTTTAATCAACCTGGAGGGTTTATACGAAAGTTTGAGTAGGGTTAAAATTAAATTTGCCAGTCAGTTAGATAGGTCGATAGCCCATTTACAAAGTATTGCCGATTTTCAGCGCAAGCTCTTTTTGCCTATTAAAAATCTTAATCAAGACCTCCTTACCCTCAAGTTTTTACTTGCTAATATTGAGATATCAAACTCGACTATGCCTACTCCTCAAAATGGGAACTTCGAAAAATTGATTAAAAGGTATGGTGCGATTATTAGTCAGTTTAAAGAATTGGGCTTGAATAGCGAAAGCAATTTAAGTAAGCTTAAAGCAGGCGTTACCTCTTCGTTGAAGCACTTTGAAAGCATTAAACAGAAAAACCTTAACGATTTAGATATTATCCTAAACACTATTCATTACGGAATTATTCTTTTTGCCGAAAAGCACGAGGAGGTTGCTAGACAAATACCACAGCTTACAATAAAAACTGAAGACTCCTCGCAAAGCATCGCCGATATCATAACTAACCTTCAGTACCACGATATTATTAGGCAGAAAATGGATCACGTGCAAGCAACCCACAAAAACCTGCTTAATGATCTGCTTGAAACAACCAACAAACCAAAAGGGGGCAATACAGAGGATAATCAAAAGCTCCTAATTAAGATTCGAGACATTGCCAACTTGCAGTCGGCGCAGCTTGTACATGCTAACAAGGAATATCAAAAGGCTATTGAAGCGATAACCGAAAAGTTTATAGCAATTAGTTCGAACATGAGCACCGTTGCTACAATGTGCAAAGAAATTAACTTTTCACACGACAATGCGGATGAGCTATATTTGCAAAATATGGCTCAAAAAATGCAAAACGCTTCGGCTGTGCTTAATAATTTTAGCGATGCCAGTAGCACCTATGAAAAGCATGTAAAGCAGCTAGCTCATCAAATTATTTGTACACAGAAAAGCGTACAAACATTTTCTGAGTCGCTAACAGACCTTAGAGAGGTTACCGCACAAACAATAATTGTTTTAAATTCAATTGCTACAAATAAACATCATTCTCAAACCATCAACCAGGTAGAAACGCTTTACGAAGATGTTGAGAAATTTGAGGGTATCATACAGCAAGTGTTTAGCAATATAGTTGCTGTTAGCGGCGAGTTATTGCCCCAAATAGAACAAGATATTAATCACAAAAATAGTGAAAGTATTATAAATCAGGCAGCTAGCTCTATAGCTGATCTCGTAAATCACTTAGGTGAAAAAAACTTTGTGATACAATCGTTGCTGGATCAAATCTTAGCTTCAAGCAAAAGCATAGCGGGTAATGTTAAAGAATCGGTAAGTAAGATTAAGTACTACGATTTTTTTGAACATACAATAGCTGATATAATAGTTGAATTTAATCGAATTCATGAAATGCTTAAAACAGATGTTGATTTGGGCGACGAGAAAGTTTTTGATGAGTTAGGTGCAATCAAAAAATCATATACCATGGCTAGTGAGCATAAAATTCACGAAACGGTAACACAATACGAAGGAGATGTTGAGCTGTTCGATTATGATAACAATGAATATTTAAACGATGACAATTTGGAACTATTTTAATATACTCAAATGGCAAAAAAACAGAATATTACCCTAAAAGCGAAACCCTCCAAAGTCAAAGGCAAATCCCATGAAATCGAGCTTATTGCCCAAGGCGAATTAACGCTTACAAATGCGAAAAAGATGAAAGATTTCTTTATCAACAACCTTGCTAGCGGTAAACACTTTAACGTAAGAGTCAGTAATGTAGATAGTATTGACCTGGGGTTTATCCAAATTCTTCAGCGCTTTTATTGGGATGCACAGCAGGAAAACAGCAAGGTTACCGTATCCATTTCTCTCGCCGAAGATCATAGGGTACTACTTGTTCGTGCAGGCTTTGAATCGCTAATCACCCTAAATAATTAATTTATATTTAATCGATAGTTACCATGGCAAAAACAATTTTAATTGTTGACGATTCTGAGAGCATTCGCGAGGTGGTTAGCTTCACGCTCGAGAATGAATCCCATAACGTCCTTATCGCTAACGATGGCACCGATGCCCTTAAATTTCTCGATGGAACACACATTGACCTTATTATAACCGACCTTCATATGCCTGAAATGGATGGAATTTCATTAATTAAAGAGGTAAGAAAGATGGATCAGTATAAGAGGATCCCCATTCTATTCCTTACCACCGAGTCGCAAACATCAAAGAAAATGGAGGCTAAAGCCGCGGGGGCCACAGGCTGGATTATTAAACCTTTTGTTCCGGCTAAGCTTATTGCCGCAATTAATAAAGTGTTACGCTAATGGATAATTTCAAGAAAAAATTTATTGAGGAAGCGGTCGACCTTATCGATGGGTTAGAAAAATCTCTGCTTGAACTTGAGGAGAATCCTGAAGACCAAAACATTGTTCAAAAAGTTTTTAGGGTTATGCATACCCTTAAGGGAAATAGTGGGATGTTCGGGTTTGATATGATTGATAGTTTTACCCACGAAATGGAAACGGTTTACGATTTAATTCGAAACAATAGGTTGGCCGTTTCTCGCCAAATACTCGATTTAACTTTAGCCGCTGTCGATCACCTTAAGGTACTTCTTGACGAGGATAATTATACCGATCCGATTGTACAAGAGAACCATCAAAACCTGCTTTCAAAAGTGGCGGCAATTATTAGTGCCGATCAACTTGAAAGCAATCAAGATAAAACAAACCCAACCGAATCAGCGAGTACAAATTCCCATCCGCCCATAACGGGTAAGGGGGCAACATATTACATACTGTTTGAGCCAAACAGCCATGTATTCAACAATGGAACAAACCCTTTGTTTCTCATCGACGAAATCCATTCGCTTGGCGAAGCTAAGGTGTATGCACACCTTAATAGGGTACCACCTCTTGAGCAGATGGACCCAGAGCAGTGCTATACCTACTGGGAAATTGTTCTGTATACCGAGTCGGATGTAAACGGTATTAGCGATGTGTTTATTTTTGTTGAAGACGATTCTCTTATCGAGACACATAAAATTGCCGACGACAAC
This sequence comes from Bacteroidales bacterium, assembly GCA_028708425.1. Taxonomy (GTDB): domain Bacteria; phylum Bacteroidota; class Bacteroidia; order Bacteroidales; family Tenuifilaceae; genus Perlabentimonas. The sequence goes on along the minus strand of JAQVYY010000013.1, from coordinate 21,011 downwards.
TTATTGGCCGATAAAAAGTTTGTTGCTGAAATCGATAACTTGGCAGGGATACAAAAGGACATCGGTTTAACAGCAGCTAATAGACTTGCTCAAGAGGTTCTGAAAAATCGAAAGGATACAAATACTTCGGTTAAAGGCAACGACAAAACAAGCTCTCGTAATGCAATAATAAGCAGCATAAGGGTTTCATCCGATAAGCTCGACATGCTGATGAATCTAGTTTCGGAACTGGTAACTACGCAGGCAAGGCTCAGCCTCTTTGCTGAAGAGAGCGATGTGCCAAACCTAGTTCCGATAGCCGAAAATGTGCAAAAACTTTCGAGGCAACTTAGAGATATCGCTTTTAGTATTGTGCTTATTCCTATAGAAAATATGCTTACCCGTTTTCAGCGCTTGGTACGCGATTTATCGGCAGAACTAAAAAAAGATGTGATATTTATTACTGAGGGCGCCGAAACAGAGCTCGATAAAACCATTATTGAAAGCTTGGCCGATCCCCTTATGCATATACTGCGCAACAGCATGGACCATGGTATTGAAGATGCAGACATTCGCGAGAAGGTAGGAAAACCGAAACAGGGTAAAATTAGCCTTAAGGCTTTTTATTCAGGAGCAAATGTTATAATTCAGATTACCGATGATGGCGCTGGTATCGACCCAAACGTTATTACTCAAAAAGCCATAAGCAAGGGTATTATTTCACCCGACCGAAAACTAGCTAAGCGCGAGGTCTTCGATTTGGTGTTTTTACCCGGGCTTAGTACAGCAAAAAATGTTAGCGATGTTTCGGGTCGTGGCGTTGGGATGGATGTGGTAAAGCGGAAAATTAACGATATAAGGGGAGAGGTTGAAATTGATTCCGAAATTGGCATAGGAACAACGATTACTATAAAATTGCCGCTTACCCTTTCAATTATCGATGGCCTTTTAGTTAAGGTAGATAATACTCATTTTATTATTCCACTTTCGGTAGTAGATAAAATTTACGCAGTTGAGCACGAGAAAATAGCTAAAACTTTTAATAATGTTGTTGTGCTCGACGGAAAACAGGTGCCATTCTTTTACATTAGGCGTGAATTTGATTACGACGAAAGTACCCAGCATTACGAACAGGTAATTGTGGTTAATTTTGAAGAAAAAAGAGTTGGACTTGTAGTTGATTCGGTTATTGGCGAGTACCAAGCAGTACTTAAGCCCCTAGGCAAACACTATAAAAATCAGGACATGATTTCAGGAGCCACCATTCTAGGAGATGGAACCGTAGCTTTGGTTATGGATACAAATAAAATTATCAAGCTATTTGCTAATCACAAGGCGTTTAAAATAGAAAGCGAAAACGTAACAAACCACAACACACAAAAAACGGAGGAATAGAAATGAATCAAGACAATTTATCACGAATTAACTCATACCTATCATTTAAACTTGGCGATGAAGAGTTTGCTGCGCATGTTGGTAAAGTACTAAATATTCTGGAAATGACAAGAATTACTGAAGTACCCAAGGCGCCAAATTATATGAAAGGTGTTATTAACTTAAGGGGAACGGTGCTTCCTGTTATTGATACGCGTATTAAGTTTGGCATGACCCCCACCGAATTTACCGCCAACACTTGTATTGTTGTGCTTGATATTCAGGTCGATGGCGAGTCAATACAAATTGGTGCGTTGGTAGACTCGGTTCAAGCGGTACTCGAAATCGAAAAGAAAAACATTATGCCTCCCCCAAGTATTGGTAGTAAGTATAAATCGGAGTTTATTGTTGGGGTAGCAAGCATTGATGAGAAGTTTATTATGATTCTTGATATGGACGCTGTTTTCTCAGTCGAGGATGTTACCGATTTAAAAATAAAAGCTGAGGAAAATGAGATGGCTAGCGAAATCGAGAAAACCGAGTAAAATAAACGTAAATTTACTTGATTTGTAATGATAAATCATCTATCTTGTGTTGGTAAATGTAACTGTATATTAGTTTTGATTTACAGTGCATTAACAAAGTTTTGATGTTTGATTGGGGGCGTTACTAATTTTAGGCTGGAGCTAATATTTTATTTTACCCCCCTTTTAGGGCTGTTCAAAAAATACAATGCGGATTTTAGATTGTTGCCAAAGTTGGAGTAAAAGTTTTTTGAACAGCCCTTATCTTTCGACTCTTACGCACAAGTGAGTTATCATTCCATCCCAAGTAAATCTCACGCTCAATATTCTTCATTTTATACCTGGTTTAGCTTAGCTGGTAATACTAGTTTTTAGTATGCCAAGCTGTCAAAGCTTATAATATGTATAGCGTGCGTTTTAAAGATAGATCCCGTATTTTGTTGCCTAACCGTTTTACCTTTTAAACAATGATAGATTCTCGTTTAAACGAAATATTCAAAGCTCAACTCACCGAGTCGGAATTTAATAAGCTAAGTCGATTTATATATAAGGAAAGCGGTATAAAAATGCCCCCAGTTAAAAGGATTATGCTCCAAAGTAGGCTTCAAAAAAGGTTGCGCGAGCTTAATATGACTAACTTTAAGGATTATATTGACTACGTTTTTAGCAAGGATGGGTTAAACGTGGAGATAATACACATGCTCGATGTGGTTAGCACAAACAAAACCGATTTTTTTAGAGAACCCGTTCATTTCAACTTTTTATCAGAAACGGTGCTGCCCGAATTTGTTAACAAACAATCGGGTGTGCGAAACATAAAGGTATGGAGTGCTGGCTGCTCAAGTGGCGAAGAGCCATATACATTGGCAATTGTTTTATCCGAATTCGCCGAAAAGAACCCCAGATTCGATTACTCGATTATTGGCACCGATATATCAACCCAAATACTACAAAAAGCGGTTGATGCTGTTTATAAAGAGGAACGTGTGGCTAATATCCCTTTTGAGATTAAGCGTAAATATTTTTTAAGAAGTAAGGATAGAGCTAACCCCACGGTAAAAGTTATTGGCGACCTCAGAAAAAAAGTTCGTTTTGGTCGACTAAATTTTATGGATTCCACCTACAGTATTCCCGACACTTTTGATGTGATTTTTTGTCGAAACGTTTTAATATATTTCGACCGTGAAACGCAAGAAAAGGTAATTCAAAAGCTTTGCAACAATTTAAAACCTGGTGGCTATTTCTTTTTAGGACACTCTGAATCGATTATGAATATGGATGCCCCCTTAAGGCAGGTAAAGCCTACAATTTTTCAGCGTATATAGGTAAAATTTACCTTATGATTTACAAATCGTTCCGTATCTTAATTTAACTTTTTTGGCATATAACAGTAGTAAAAAATAATACTTATACCATGGGACATAAGATTACCGACGAGGAACTTTTAGTTGAGCTTAAACGGCGATTTGAGCAGAATAAAGCCACCGTTAAGGATCTTAAGCTATTGAATGATGAGCTTAAAACGGTAAACAGTAAGTTGGAGGAATCGGAAGCCCTTAAAAGCCATTTCATCTCAAATATTACTAACGAAATTATCAACCCATTTACTTCTATACTAGGCTTGTCCAGGGCAATACTTTCGGTTGATAAGGAGAATTGGAAAAAGGTGATATCAATGGTTGCTATGATCCATTCCGAAGCATTTACCCTCGATTTTCAGTTCCGAAATATATTCGTTGCAGCCAAAATAGAAGCTGGCGAAATTTTTCCCGAAATTATTAATACCGACGTGGTTAACGTAATTGAAAGCGTTATCGATTCGTTTAAGTTCGAAGCCCGCCGAAAAAAAATTCGAATTCAGTTTACCCAAAATATGGAGATGGGACAATCGGATTCTTTCCTATTTAAAACTGATCCCGAAAAATTGAAACTTATCCTGGTAAACCTGCTAAGTAATGCCATAAACTTTAGCCTTGAAACGGGTATAGTTGAGGTAAAGGCTGAAATTATTGATGAGAACCTAGTGGTTAGTGTTCGCGACCATGGCGTGGGTATTAGCAAGGAGAACCAGAAAATAATATTTGATAGGTTTAAACGGCTCGATTCGGGCATTAACTCTATAAATAGGGGACACGGACTAGGATTATCGGTTAACAAAGCTGTGCTCGAAATGCTTAATGGTACCATGCAAATTGAAAGTGAATTGGGAAAAGGGGCTTGCTTTACCATTACAATCCCTGAAAGTGATGTTATTGCCACCGATTTTTCCCCGGATGCTAATGAGACTTTTTTTGAATCAGACGAGGAAACATTTTAACCGGCCTTTATGAATCAAATAGCAACCCATTTTCTCTTCCCATCAACTATTTTTGTTAATCGCGAGCCACATAGGGTTTCAACTATACTTGGATCTTGTGTTGCCGTTTGTGTGTATGACCCCGTGCTTAAATTTGGGGGAATTAACCACTTCATGCTACCGTTTTGGAACGGGCAAGGCCTTGCTAGCCCCAAGTACGGAAATATTGCCATCGAACGGTTGGTTGATAAAATGATAAGCTTAGGTTCAAAAAAATCAAATATTAAAGCTAAAGTTTTTGGTGGTGGAGAGGTTATAGAAACTAGCATTTCACAATTTAATATTGGGCATCGAAATATTAAACTAGCTTTAGAAATACTCGATGAGCTTAACATTCCAGTTGTTGCAAAAAGTTTGGGTGGGAAGCGCGGCAGAAAAATAGAGTATTGCACAGGAACAGGAGAGGTTAAACAGCGGTATATCGAAAAAATCGTAACCGCTCAAACTAAATAATTTCTTAATCTCACATAATTTATGTCAAACAAAATAAGGGTTTTAATTGTCGACGATTCAGCGGTTGTTAGGCAAACACTTAGCCAAATCATTTCATCCGATCCCCAGTTGGAAGTAATGGGCACCGCAAATGATCCCTATTTTGCTGCAAAAAAAATTGCCAACGAAGTCCCTGATGTTATTACATTAGATGTGGAAATGCCAAGGATGGATGGGCTTACTTTTTTGCAAAAAATAATGACCCAGCACCCTATCCCCGTTCTAATTATCTCAAGCCTTACTAAAAAAGGTACAGAAACGGCTATGCGAGCGCTCGAGCTAGGGGCTGTTGATATAATTACAAAACCTCAGCTTAATACCAGAGTCTTTTTTGAAGAGTCTAAAATAAGAATTTGTGATGCCATAAAGGCTGTAGCACAATCTCGAATTTCGCGAAAAAAAATAGCTTATAATCCCCATAAGGTTGAACCCAAACACTCAGCCGATGCAGTTTTACCTCATGTTAAACCAAATATGAGCATGATAAAAACAACCGAGCATATTATTGCGGTTGGTGCATCAACAGGTGGAACCGAGGCTATCACAAAGTTTTTACAGGGTATGCCGATAGATTCGCCCGGGATAGTGATTGTTCAGCATATGCCCGAAAAATTTACCACCTCATTTGCTACACGCCTTAACGAGATATGCAAAATAACCGTAAAGGAAGCAGCTAATAACGACAGCGTAATAAGAGGACAGGCTTTAATTGCACCGGGTAACTATCATATGCTACTTAAGCGGAGTGGTGCTCGTTACTACGTAGAAATAAAGGAAGGCCCTTTGGTTAACCGACACAGACCGTCGGTCGATGTGCTTTTCCGTAGCGCTGCACGCTACGCTGGCGCAAATGCGGTGGGGGTTATAATGACCGGAATGGGGGCCGATGGTGCTAAGGGGCTTCTTGAAATGAAGGAGGCAGGAGCAAAAACAATTGCGCAGGACGAGCAATCGTGTGTTGTTTTTGGTATGCCTAAAGAGGCTATCAAACTGGGAGGGGTAGACAAAGTTCTGCCTCTTAACGATATTGCCCCTCACGTTATTAAGTTATCTTAGAACATTGTGCTTTATACCCTATTTATAGTGGCCAGTATTGTTTAACCCTCTATTTTTTCTGTAAAAAAAACGTAACTTCGCCTTTGGTTTAAGTTAAAATATTAAATTAGGTTTAAATGCGATCATTTTCGGAACAAAAAGTAGAAAAAAAAACCCCTAAAGCCCCAAAACTATCTACGTTGTATAGGTTTTTCTGTTGGTGCTCAGGAGCCCGTTTGTATATTCTAAAGCAATGTCCCTCCGAATTTAATAAATACTATGGTGTTGGTGTAGTAGTGTTTCTTACTGGTATAATGGCTTCTTTATCTGGAGGTTATGCAATGCATACCGTTTTTCGGAAAATGGAGATTTCAATTGCTTTTGGCTTGCTGTGGGGGTTTATAATTTTTTCTATTGATTGGTATATTATAGCAAGCTTGCGAAAAAAGCAGAGTAAAATTAAAGAATTCGGAATGATTTTACCCCGGTTAATCTTGGCCATACTCATTGCTTTTGTTGTTTCAACACCCCTTAAGATGAAGTTGTTTGAACGCGAAATAGATCAGCAAATGCTATTCGACCAACAGCAAAGTAGCATTCAGTATGCGGAAAAGGTTAATTTAGAGTTTGCAGAAATTAATCGCCTTGAGCAGGAAAATGCCATGCTTATGAGTCAAATTCAGCAAAAAGAGGAGCAACGAAATAGGCTTTTTAATCTTTTTGTAGCCGAAGCCGAAGGCCGAAGTGCTACCAGAACTCCAGGCAAAGGTTCGGTTTACCGCGAAAAAAAGATGGAGTACGACAAGGTCGATGCAGAACTAATAACACTACGAGAAACTAATACCTCTATTATTAAAGGTAATAACGAAACCCTACAAACTCTTCGCAAACACCGCGAAGAGTCACTATCGAATGCACAGGTTATTAACAGAAATGCCGATGGTTTTTTGGCTCGACTGCAGGCTATGAATTCATTAACATCGAGTAGTAAGAGTATTAAGTATGCAAGCCTGTTTATAATACTGCTATTTATTACCATAGAGAGCTCGCCCATTATTGTAAAAATTCTTGCTGGAAGAGGCCCTTACGACGATTTAATTGAGGCAGAAGAATACATTAAGCAGGTTGAGATTCGACGGAATGTGGTACAGGCCGAGCTAACCGAAGATTATCATATAGATTTGCATCGTTTGCTCGAAAAAGAGCGTAACGATAGCCTTTATGAAGTGGAGAAAGAGCATATAAAAGATGAGGCTCAAGTGATTAGCCAAATTAATAAGCTTAAAATTAGTAAGTGGAAAGCCGAGGAGGTTGCTAAAATAAACGCCAAATTGGGTCGGTTTAAAGATGATAAGGAAGGTGATAACGAACAACCTGTTGCAGCAGGTAAACTTTTCGACCCAGAGTTATCACCTGAACTTAAAGACAATCCTTTTTTTGAGCATGAGGTATTAGATGAAAAGCTGGATGTTGTTGCTGAAAAAGCTGACAACTCCAATCAGGAATTGAGTTAAAAAGTGATGTTTTCCTAGTTTTTTATATTCTTATTAGCGATTATTGTAAATAATCTATATTTTTAGTCAAATATTATTCAACTATGCAGCACAATTATTCAAAGTGGTTTGTAGCACGCGTTATGCTAATAACCTTTGTTATAGCATCGCTCTTTCTGTTTTTCGTATTCTTTTTACAGGCTCAAGTCCTAAATTTACCATTTACTATTCAGGGTATTTCGATTTTACATAAAAATATTCCGGCATTTTATTTAGTAGATTTACTTCCCCTTATACTAGTTGTGATAGCTTACTATGCGGCTAAACAAATTTCTCGTAACGAATTTAGTGCTCGTCGTTTGGAGGAAAAAGAAACATCACACCAGCGTCGCTTATATAGTTTTGTGCAAAAGTTAAAAGACGGTGATGTTGATGCCCAGTTTATCCCCGAGGAATCCGATGTTTTAGGAAAAGCCATAGTTGACCTACGCAATACGCTTAAAACCAGTAAGCACGAGGAGGAGAAAAGGCGAAAAGAGGATAAGCAGAGAAACTGGGCAGCGGAGGGATTGGCAAAGTTTGCCGAAATTTTACGAAATCAGAGAGAGAATATTGAGGAATTAACGTTTTCAATAATTAGTAATCTAGTAAAGTATATTAATGCCAACCAGGGTGGCTTCTATTTGCTTGATGATACCAACGTTAATGAGAAATTCTTTAATCTAACGGCATGCTATGCTTACGAACGACGTAAGTATGCCGACAGGCGAATTGAATGGGGCGATGGATTAGTTGGAGCTTGTGCTCTTGAAAAGGAAACAACAGTGATAAAAAGGGTGCCCGATTCGTATTTGCAAATTACATCGGGACTTGGCAAGGCCAACCCCGAAAACATTATTCTGGTTCCCCTTAAGGTAAACGATGAGGTACATGGAGTAATTGAAATAGCTTCGTTTAAACCTTTCGAAGAGTATCAGGTAGATTTTATTGAGCGAGTTGCTGAGAGCATTGGATCAACCATTTCGAGTGCGAAAATTAGCATACGCACCACTAAACTACTGAACGAATCGCAGGAGCAAGCCGAAATTCTTCAGGCTCAAGAAGAAGAAATGAGACAAAACCTCGAAGAGTTACAGGCAACACAAGAGGAGGCCACGCGACAATCCGAAAAATTCATCAGCTTTACAAATTCCGTAAACCATACGCTAATTAGGGCAGAATATGATATTCATGGGGTGCTTACCTACGCCAACACTAAATTTCTAAACAAGCTTGAGTACACATCAAACTCCGAAGTTGAGGGAAAACATATATCAATGTTTATAAATAAAAAGGACAGGGTGTGGTTTGATGATATCTGGGCGAGCCTTGCTAAGGGAGGTAAACATTTTGAAGGCGACATGAAACTTGTTACTCGTAGCGGTAAAGATCTTTGGACTATTGCTACCTACACGTGTGTTAGAAATTCCAAAGGGGATGTGGAGCGAATACTTTTCCTAGCAATAGATACAACTGTACAGAAAAATCAAAGCCTTGATTACGAGGGACAAATAGACGCACTTAACCGTTCGAGTTTAAAGATAGAGGTTAGCCCAACTGGCAACATTATCGATGCGAACGAAAAATTTCAACATATATTCGGTTTATCCCAAATCGAGGCTAAGGCACGTACTATTTTTGACCTGTTCCATGAAAATGATCGAAAACAGATAGAGGGTATTTGGGATGATGTAACCCATGGTATCCCGTTCGAAGGTCAACTTAAAATGCTAATAAACAAGGATGAGGAGCGATGGTTTAGGGGAACATACACTGCTGTAAATGATATGTATGGCGAGGTGGCTAAGGTTGTATACATCGGTCACGACATTACTCGAGAAAAACTCATGGAGATTGAAACCATGGAGCAAACCGAGCAGCTTAAACGACAGGAAGAGCTCCTACGCCAAAATGAAGTAGAATTACATAAAAAGTTGCGTAAGGCGAAAGAGGACATTAAAAACCAGTTTAAAGAGATTGAAAGAGTAAAAATTCGTAACGAGAAAACGCTTGAGGGTTTCTTAGATGCAATTATTACAACCGATCAAGATGGTATTGTTCAGTTCTACAACAAAGCCTCGGAGGAACTATTTGGCATTACTAAAAATGAGATTTTAGGCCAAAGTATTCGTATACTTTTCCCCATTGAAACTAGTGATAACGACCCGTTCTTAGCCTCATATCTTGATCCACAAAAACCTGCTATTGTTGGCGAAAGAAGAGAGATTACGGTTAGTAACAAGGATGGCGAGGAGCTAAACCTGCTAATGCTGCTCACCGAAGCAAAAGTGGGACGCGAATATACCATAACCGCATTCATTCAAAATATTTCTGTTGACTTATTTTAAAATCAAGGGTGCAACTTACCCTTTTTTTGTCTTAAACAGCAGATGAAATATTAATGGAATAGTCGTTTACACGTATTAAGACTACTTTTCACGAATATTTTCAATACAATAGGTTTTGATACCCTCATTAAAAAAACAGTTAAAAACAATTGTTGTGTGTCTAATATTTTAAAATACAGAGATGATAAGAACCCGATTAGGCAATAGCAATGATATAAGTGGAGTTTTAGCACTCCAGGATAAATATTTATACAGTAAGCTTAGCGAAGAGGAGCGGCTTAGTGGATTTGTAACTACACCATTTACAGCGAATCAGATTGAAAAAATTTTAGAACAAAATGGTTTAGTTGTAGCTTTAAACGAGAGCGATACGATTATTGCATACGCCTTTGCTGCAAGTTGGAAGTATTTTAAGCAGTGGGAAATTTTCAACTTTATGGTGTCTCGATTCCCAAAATTATCTTTCAAAGGGAATGATATTACAACAGCCAACAGCTTTCAATACGGTCCAGTATGTATTGATGAAAATTACAGAGGGAAAGGTCTGCTAAATCTAATTTTCGAGGAAATGAGAGTTGAGTTTTACAAAAAATATCCAATTTCTATTACGTTTATAAATAGGGTCAACTCAATTTCCAGTAGGGCGCACACCCAAAAATTGGGTTGGGTAATAATTGACGAGTTTGAATTTAACGGTAATACGTATATTGGATTAGCTTTCGACATGAAGAATTCGGTATTGAAATAGAAATATGGAAAGCCTAAAATAATTTTACTCGTTTTACAAATCTCTAACGGGATTAAACCTGTTGCTTAAATCAGAGCTTTACCTTGATTAAAAGGCATTGGTTTTGGGGTATATGGTGGGTCAAAAAAGTTATGCACAATTTCATTTTATTGTAATATCATAGCTTTAAAAGCTGTGTTATTTTTGTTACTTTTGTACATAATGTAAGGCAATTTTATATACTTGATGTTACGCAATATTCTTATTTATGGATAATTTTATAGTTTCGGCTCGTAAGTACCGTCCAGCAACTTTTTCCACTGTGGTAGGGCAGGATTCTCTTATTACTACGCTTAAAAATGCAATTATAAAAAAACAGCTTGCTCAGGCCTACCTGTTTTGTGGACCACGAGGGGTTGGTAAAACTACCTGCGCACGCATTTTTGCCAAAACCATAAATTGCCTCAATCCAACCCCCGAAATGGAGGCTTGTGGAGAATGCGAAAGTTGTAAAGCCTTTGCAGAGCAACGTTCATTTAATATACATGAGCTCGATGCGGCATCGAATAATTCGGTTGATGGAATTAGAAACCTGATTGAGCAGGTTCGCGTTCCCCCTCAAATTGGGAAGTATAGTGTATATATTATCGATGAGGTTCATATGCTAAGCTCTCAGGCCTTTAACTCATTCCTTAAAACGCTCGAAGAACCACCTGCACACGCAATATTTATTTTAGCAACTACCGAGAAGCATAAGATAATACCCACAATACTATCGCGTTGTCAAATCTACGATTTTAACCGAATTAAAGTGGAGGATATCGTAAAGTACCTTGAGGGTATAGCCAAAAATGAGGATGTTGCATACGAGCTGGAGGGGCTTAATATTATAGCACAAAAGGCCGATGGCGCCATGCGCGATGCGCTTTCAATATTTGATCAGATAGTAAGCTATAGCGATAATAACATAGCTTACCAAAAGGTGATTGAGAACCTTAACGTTCTCGATTTTCAGTACTATTTTACGTTAACAGAACACTTTTTAGCTGGCGATTTTGCTGCAACCCTTAAAGTATATGACGAATTACTATCGAAAGGGTTCGATAATCAGCAGTTTATTACTGGAATGAGTAACCACCTTCGAAACCTGTTAATTTGTAAAGATCCACAAACAGCTCAACTGCTTGAGGTGGGTACAGCTATTGCCGAACGTTACATTAAGTTTGCAACTGAATGCACTACCGATTTTTTAGTAAAAGCTCTTGATATTATTAATCAGGCTGATGTAACCTATAAACAAAGCAGCAACCAGAGATTACACCTTGAGCTAATGCTAATTAGGCTTTGCGGTATTAATCAAGAAAAAAAAAAGACCTCTTTGAGTGGCTAGAGAATCCTAGCTTGGAACTCGATATCTTGTTAACTCCCGAGAACGAACCCACATATACAGCTGTCGAAACGCAAAAACCAAAGCCTGTACCGGTAGCCGAGAAAAAACCAGCCCAAATTCCCAAAACGTCGCATAAGAGTATCTCTATCAAGCAAGCCATAGAGGGTAAAACCATTGAGGAGAATACGCCGACGGAAAGTGTTGTTGACGATGAAGAACAGCTCGATAAAAATGATGAGCTTGCTGAAGTAGAGATGGACGACAGCACAGTAAACCAACAGGATATTGATAAGTTTTGGCAAAAATTTATTGATATCCATTTATCAGAAAAACCCGGTTACGCAAGTATGCTCACAAGCTATTCTCCTGTTTTAACGGCCAATAACCTAATTAAGGTTGTCCTTGAGTCGCAGCTTCAGGCTGATATGTTTAATGAAATTAAAAATGATTTATCGGTATTTTTACGGCGAAAATTGGGATGTAAAAGCATAGAATTGTCATGCAAGGTAATGGAGGATAACTCAGGCAGCACTAAAATGTATACTTCAGAAGATAAACTAAAGTTTTTAAGTCAACAAAACCCTAATATTTTGGACTTAATGAAACAGCTAAATTTAGATTTCGACTAACGTTGTAGCCTAACGAACAATAGTACTACAATTTTGTTTTGCGTATAGAGTGCATAATTTATGCTCTAATATATTAACTTTGTTAACAACTAAAAACTTATTATTATGCTAAAACCTAGAATTTTAGACGCAATTAACGAACAAATAAATGCGGAGATTTGGTCTGCATATATGTATCTGGCAATGTCATCGTACTTTGCCGACGAAGGGCTTAACGGATTTGCACATTGGATGAAAATTCAGTGGCAAGAGGAGCTTACACACGGGCTAAAATTTTTCGACTACCTTCTCGAAAGGGGAGAGCAACCAATACTTAAGCCTATTGCCGAAGTTCCTGAAAAGTGGGATTCTACATTGCATGCTATGGAGGAAACGCTAAAGCACGAGGAGCATGTAACTGCGCTTATTAATAATATTATGGATATTGCCATAGAGGAAAAAGATTACGCAACCCAAAGCGAACTTCAGTGGTTTATCGATGAGCAGGTTGAAGAAGAATCGAGTGTACAGGAAATTATCGATAGCCTTAAGCTAATTGGAGATAGGGGGCATGGCATTTTTATGCTCGATAAGGAGCTAAAAGCCCGAACTTTTGTTGACGAAACATTAGAAGACTAAATATTTAGAAACATTTTTTATAGCAACCGGCTTGGTTTTAAAAAATCAAGCCGGTTTTTGTTTACCCTTAGTTTACCCTTACTAACACGCATTATTCGTCAAATTTGTAAAAGATGAATGCGAATACGGGATACCACGACATAGTCGAACCCAATTTTGGGCAGCAAAATTGGTTGTGGGGCTTTGTCGCTGTTGGAGACAACAATTATTCGAATGAATAATTGGGGCTAAGGTATGCTTAGTATTTTAGAGTTGAATGTTGGCCGACCTAAACAATAAATCTGCTGACTGAAGAACCTTTAACCGTAGGTTAGGCGAGAGGTTGGGGTTTTTACTTAACCAATTTTCCACTATCCGCTTCGCCTCTTCAGACGAGTGACCGCTGAGCGTGGCATCGAGCCAATTTTTGGGAAAGAAAATATCGCCAGTTTCTTGTATTTCGGACAGCAAATTGAGCGAGGGCTCGATAAAACGGATGCTAAAATCGGATCGCAAAGGGTGATGCAATAGGTATAGTGCGCTAGTAACCCACGGTTCGGGCTTTCGATTTGATGGAACTTTTAGCTTTTCGAAAAACTCGAGCCTTTGGCTGGGCATTGACGATATGGCACCGAGCATAAACTCAAATTTTGCCGCCCTATCGGGATTGTCAATACGCTCAATTTCGCCCAATGCAATGGTATGGTAAAGTTCTGGTTTACGAATCATTAGCTGGTAGGCAAGCTCTGTTCTTTCGTTCTCGTTAAGGGAAATTTCACCCACTTTACTTGTGTTCCAAACATCATACAGTCGGCTAAACGACTCATCCGTAGTAAAAATTGATATTAACCCATTGAGGAACGCTCTTTTCTCATTATCTGAGGTGCCTGATAAAATCTTTCTCCAGAGTAGCTGCTCAATATTGGCTGCATAAGCTTCTCGCGTTTCGGGTGTGGCAAACTTCCAAAATACTGTGTTAAGGGCATTTAGAGTAAAACTCTGTATTTGCGATTCTGTTTCGTGGTTAAGGCTTTCAACTAAAAAATTTAGGTAAGTTGATATACCGATAAGGTCATCGGTAAACATTTCGAAAGCCAATATGTGGTTTGAAGCCCTTGTAACAGGGTTATTAAACAAGGAGTTGTTTGATACTATTTGGTTAAACGTGGTGCTGTCGGGAATAAAGCAACCGTACCCTATACCTGATGTGTTGGCGATAGCGATTGGTCTCTGAGGCTCAAAATCTTCAATTTTAACAGAAAAGGGCAGCTTATTAACCCAAATCCGCTGTGCGTTTTCGTTTAGGGTCGAAATATCGAGGAGCGAGGGCGGGAATGGGGTGTTGTCCATAGCGGTAAACGTGATAGTGCTATCCGTTGGGTTTATCTGGTATTGTACTTTGGGGCGTCCAGTTTCTTCTGTCCAAATTTTTGCCCAAGCGGTCAGATCCTCATCGGTGTGTTTATTCAGAATAGAAACCAGCTCGCTCCATTCGGCATTTTGCATTGAGTAGGTTTTTAGGTACTCAATTACTCCCTGTCGAAACGGCTCTTCGCCCATAATACCAACAAGCTGCTGCATCATTATTGGCGATTTGTGGTATATGATACTGCCATACAGCGTTCCGGCATTAAGCAGATTGCCAAGCGGTTGAACAATAGGGTTTGCCCCTTGAGTTCTATCAACCGAGTACGCTCTGGGAAAATGGGATAGCACGAAGTTGAGCTCGTGATTTATGTTTGGATACTGAGGGTTAACAATTAAATCGGCCATGTAGCCTGCAAATACCTCCTTTAGCCACACATCATTAAACCAGCGCATGGTAACCAAATTGCCAAACCACTGATGCGATACCTCGTGTGCAATTAAGCTGGCTTGGCCAAGCATCTGCCTTTCGGTGGGGCTATCGTTCAGCAGCAATCGGCTATCGCTGTAAAATATTGCGCCTGCGTGTTCCATTCCTCCGTACTGGAACCCGGGGATAAGAATAAAATCCAGCTTATCGAAAGGGTACTCTATTTGGGTGTACTCTTCGAGCCAGCTTAATGATTTGTCGTGTAAATCGAAGAGGATGGGGAGGTTCCGGTCAACTTTTTCTTTGTCAGTTTCTCTGTGGTAGGCATTATAGGTTCGGTTATTTATTGTTTTGGTAACCACTTTAAATTTTCCGGCAGCAAATGCAAAAAGGTAGGTGCTAATGGGTTTTGTTGGCTCAAAGGTAATTTGCTTGGTATCTTCTTTTGAAATATTCTTTGTAACTTTTGAATTTGATATGGCAACCCATTCGCCCGGCAGGTTAAGCGTTAGAGCAAAACTCGCCTTTAAATCGGGCTGGTCAAAACAAGGGAAAACCGTTGAAGCCCTATCGGGTACAAGCAGGGTGTACAAAAACTCGTCTCGCCTGTTTAGCGAGCCATTATTTGAAATAAACGATATGCTAATGGTGTTTTCTCCTTTGCGAAGGTATTTGGGCGGTACTATAACGTGACCGTTACTAAAACTATAATCAATTGCTTTGCCATCAACGCTAACGCTTTTCACCATATCGCTTTGCGCTCTAAAATCAATAATTAGCGCCTCTTGTTGGTTGGTTGTAAAAACAATATCAACGGTTGCCGATACCGAGTCGGAAATTTGGGTAGGAATATTAAAGTTTAGGTTATACCTAATATTAGAAATTTGCGCTTTACGCTGTTGGGCTAGTTCAAGGGTAACACCTGGAGTTATTGTGTAGTTACTACATCCGCTGGCGAGTAGCACAGCAAATGCAGCTATAATTATTCTGGTTATTCGCATGGCTATTTTATTTGCAAGGTATGAAAAATAAACATTCCTGAAAGTGCCTATTGGGTATGATGGTAAATAAATAGGCACCAAAATCTCACTAAATTCAGATAAATATAAGTATTTATCATGTCAATTTTTGCCATTACAACATATTTTCACATAAAAAAAACTTAATTTGCGACTAATATTAAAGCACGAATAATGAGGGTCGTAAAAATATTATACATAAATCTTGTGCTGCTTTTTTGTTTTGTGCAATACGTCGCAGGGCAAGAGCTGGAGATTAACAAATTCTCAAGGTTTGTAAACCTTAACGTGCAGGATGGGTTGAGCCATAATGAGATAAATGATATTTTACAGGATGCGAATGGTTTGATGTGGTTTGCGACCGAGAATGGGTTGTCGCGTTACGATGGCTATTCGTTTATGAATTTTTATGCCAGCCCCAATGATTCAGCCACAATTCCTGGTAATAGTGTGGTTACGTTAGAACTTGATAATAAGAATCAAATGTGGATTGGCACCACCGATGGGCTTTGCTGTCTGAATTTTTCAACAGGCGTTATAAGCCGATTTATGGCTAAAATGGGTGACCCCAATACGCCTCGTTCAAACCATATATGCAAGCTGTATTTTTCGCACAAAACTAATTTACTCTGGATTGAATCGTACGGCGGGATACTAACATCGTATAATAGTAGTACGAATAGTTGGAAACACTATACGCACAAATCGAGCTCGCAGCCATACTACCGATACCACACAATTTTTGAAGATGCTTACGGTGATATTTGGGTAGGTGGAAGGAATACTCCCATAATGAAATTGGATTTTGAGAATGAAACTTTTAGCTATATAAAAGCTTTAGGCAAAGTTAAGGGAGCAAAACGGGATGATGATGTGGCTGAGATTTTTCAAACATCACAGGGTAACTGGTATATTATGGGGCTGGATGGTATTTACGAATTCTTTCCAGATGGGCAACAGTTTAATAAGGTATTCTCGTCCTCTACATTCTCGGCAACAGAGGACGATGAGGGAAATGTTTGGTTTGGCTCGGGATATGGTCTACTTAAATACACGCCCAAAAGCAATAGCTTTGTGGCATATCGAAATAACAAGAATAACAGCAATTCCATAGCAAATAACCATATTAACGCCGTATTTATTGATAATGTTGGCAATATTTGGGCTGGTACCGAAAATGGGGTGAGCCTCTTATCCTCAAAATCCAGACGCTTTTATTATAGCTACCATATTCCGGGTGATGAGCAGAGCCTTTCGGATAATGAGGTTTCGGCCATAGCACAGGATTCAATTGGAAATATTTACGTTGGCACCCCAAGCAATGGGCTTAATATTTTGCCAAAAGGCATGAAGCAATTTACTCATACACAGGGCAAAAGGGGTAACCCCAACACCTTATCGGCCGATAGAATTAGAACCCTGTATGTTGATTCGGAGGGAATGCTGTGGATTGGACTGTGGGCAGGAGTGGGATTTAATAAGTATAACCCTTATACTAAGCAGTTTTCAAAGTATGAAATAGACAATACATCGTTTAAATACGACTGGTACAATGCCTTTTTAGAGGACTCTGAAAAGAATTTTTATGCGGGTGTATGGGGGAGTAAGGGTGTGCTAAAATTTGACCGCAGCAAAGGTGTTTTTACTGGTGAGCATTTTATGAACAATAGCAAACCTAGCCAAAAACCCATAAGAAGCATTCAGCATGATGGTTTAGGTAATTATTTTATGCTTTCAAAACTAAACGAGCCGTATGTTTATCGCTACTCTTCCGAACTTGATGAGTACTCTTCTCATAGATTCCAAAATATCGACTCCAGAGGTATAGCTGACCTAAATTCGTTACAATTAAATTTACCTTTTCCACTCCACTCAATTGTGAATATGCACAGTAATGGCAAGGGAATAGTAGTATTTGCTACCCATAAGGGAATTTTTAGGTGGACTCAGGAGCATGGGTTTAGCTCGCTGTATAGGGGTAATTGTAACCCCGTTGACATAAAAATATCGAAAACAAACCAGGTTTACCTGGTTAATGAAAAAGAACTCGCCGTTTTAAATGAAAAGGGAAGAATTACTTACAAAATTTTGCTGCCCAAAAATGGGGTAGAGAGAATTGAAGTGGCTGATGACGGCTCGTTGTTTCTATTTAATAGTAAAGAGTTTTTTTATGGTAAGCCAAATGTGGATGCTTCCAATTTTAGCGGATTTTCTAAAGTATCATACCCCGAAACAGTGGTGCTAAACGATGTGGCGTTTATTAATAAAGCGGTTTACATTTCAACATCAGCGGGGTTATTAAAATGGCAAGATTCTAACAATGATGAGAGCAAAAAAACATACTCAGAATTAATACGAATTGCCGACTTTCCGGTTACCCATATAGCCCAATTAAATAGCTCTAGCATTATGGTGTTTAGCCCTTTAGGTATATATCTTCTTAACACCAAAACGGATAAGGTAAATCTATTTAATTTAAAAAATATACCCGAAGGGTTTACCACAAATATATCAACCTCAGCAATGCTTTCAGCCAACACGATTTGGGTTGGGTCTGAGGCGGGCCATTTTCAAATTAACATAGAAACAGGCTCAATTATCAATACAAATTTACCGGGTAATGATAGGATAAGCTCGCACCTAGTAACCACTTTGCTTGAAGATGATAAGAACAATTTATGGGTTGGTACAAGTAATATGGGGTTAAACCGAATAGATAGGTCTACTGGATATATAGAGCACTTCTATGCTCCCGAGCTACCCAGCAACCATGTAAATGCAACCTATTTTTCGCCCGATGGCAAACTTTGGGTAGCTACAACCGAGGGGTTGTGTTTTATTGTTGGCAGTAGCGTTGAGAAAATTACAGATATCCCCTCGCAGCTCGATATTAGGTCTGTTGCTGAGGATAAGAATGGAATGATTTGGGCAGGAACAAGTAATGGATTACTGACCATTGACCCCAATACGCACAGGGTTAGCACGTATAATGAATTTCATGGATTCCCATCGGCGGACTTCACTAGAGCTAGCCTGAAACTGAACCACGACACGCTCATTTTTGGAACAGCCAAAGGTCTTGTGGTCTTTAACCCTAGTGTTGTTTCCAATAGCTCTAATTCTAGTAGTAAGGTTTCAATAACCCATTTCGATGTCTTTGACCAAACCCAAAATTATTTTATTAATCATAACGACACCATTGAGCTAAAGTACAACCAGAATTTTTTCGAAATATACTTTTCTCTGGGCAGCTACGGGTTTGCAAAGGGAGCCAACTATGCCTATAAGCTTAATACTGTTGACCCCGATTGGGTTACAACTTCAGAACAAAAGGCAGCCTATACAAATATATCGCCTGGTAAGTACACGTTTTATGTTAAGCAAGGCAAGGTAAACGAACAAACACTCACAAGCGTAACCACTTTGCATGTTTTTATAAAACCTGCTTTTTGGCAAACCGTCTGGTTTAAAATATTGGTCGTTTTTAGCTTACTGATTGGTATATTTGGGTATTTATTTACGTATATCCGACAGCTAAAAGCGGCAAGCTTAAATACCGAACTTGAGCAGAAACTGCTGATTTCACAAATGAATCCACATTTTATATTTAACAGCTTATCGGCAATCCAAAGCTTTATGTATCGAAACGAAGCCGAAGAAGCTGGTAACTACCTATCGTCATTTTCGCGTTTGGTTAGATTAATACTCGAAAACTCTCGCTCCACAGGTATATCGGTAGCACAAGAGGTGCAAACCCTTGAGCTGTACCTCGAATTGCAAAAACTCCGATTCCCCGATAAGTTCGATTATTGTATAAATTTAGCACCAGAACTTAAGCAATCGTCTTTTAAAATTCCGCCCATGATGGCACAGCCCTTTATCGAAAATAGCATTGAGCACGGTTTATTACACAAGCAGGGGAAAGGAAATATAATCGTCGAATTAAGCGAGCAAAATGGCCTTTTTAAAATTGTTGTGGAAGATGACGGGGTGGGATTAACAAAATCGAAACAGATTAGTATAAGTAAAAATCATTCACATACTAGTTACGCCACTTCAATTACCCATGAGCGAATTTTAAATATGGCAAAAGGGAGAAAAAAAGAGATTGGGGTTGGCGTTAAGGTAATAGATTTGTTTGCTTTAGGAAAAATTGGTACAAAAGTTGAAATAGCTTTTCCGGTAATTTCTCCACATACAAACAACAATATAAACAAAGATTATGATTAAAGCAGTACTAGTTGACGATGAACCCAGGGCCAGAGAATCGTTACGGGTTATTATCGAGCGCTTTTTTCCAGAGGTTACCATATTGGCCGAAGCCGATGGGGTAGAACAGGCTTATAAAGTCATTAAAAAGCATTCGCCTAACACGGTTTTTCTCGATATAAAAATGCCCGATGGCACTGGATTCGATTTGCTAAAGCGTTTCGATAGCATCGACTTTAAAGTTGTGTTTGTTACTGCTTTCGAAGAGCATGCCTTGGAAGCCATAAAGTTTAGCGCATTCGATTATATACTAAAGCCCATAAATACTACAGAGCTACGAAGCGTTGTTGAAAAGCTGGTTGAAACTTTGGATGATTCTGATAACATTAATTTAAAACTCAAAGCGGTAATCGAAAACATGTCGGCAACCTCACAGGCACAAAAGAAAATTGTTTTAAAAACAGCAGAGAGCATTCATTTGGTATTACTGCAAAATATTACTCGGTGTGAGGCCGACTGCAACTACACTAAAATATTTTTCGATAACCAGCCAAAAATACTGATATCAAAACCCCTAAAGCATTTTGAGGACATCCTTAGCGAGTTCGGGTTTGTTCGGGTTCACCAAAGCCACCTAGTAAATATTAATCATGTGGTAAGGGTTGATAAAATAGATGGTGGAGTGCTGGTTTTTGCAGATAAAACTCAGGTTCCAATCTCCGTACGTAAACGTGAGCAGCTATTTAAACTTTTAGAGGATATGTAGATGTTAGTCACAGTGAAAAAGTTAAAAGTTAAAAGCACCGCACTGAGCGTTGCACTGAGTTTATCGAAGTGTTTATCGAAGTGTAAAAAGTTTGCGTACCCGATTGGATCGAAACGGGAGTATCCCATAAACTGTGTAAGTAATTAATCAGGGGGTTAAAAGTCTAGACTTTTAACCCCCTGATTAATTTTTTTATTTTAATAAAATTACTTACACTATTCATTATGAAAAAAGAAGAT
>JAQVYY010000094.1 GCA_028708425.1 Bacteroidales bacterium | reverse complement strand
TTGGTTGTGTCTTGGGCTAGGATGCTGTTTATTGTTGTGTTCATAATGCGTTGTTTTTCAATTGTTTATTACATAGCAAACATAACACTAGTGTTGGCAACGTGCAAGTTATTTGCAAGAATAATCAGAAGAATATCAACTATTTACGTGTTTTTTTAGCCAAATATTACTGGCGATTTTCACAGGATTTTACCGACAAAATCGCCAGCAAAATTCAGCAAAAAACAGCACTACCCCATATACGTTCCTGAGTGCCCTAGCCTATCGCTCTCGGGCAGCACCTTATTAAACTCGCCCCATAGTAGGTACATAAAGGCAGTGGCTATTTGGGTGGAATAGAACGCTTGATCCTTGTATTCCAACTTCTTCTCGCTGCTCTTATCGAGTTCAATTTTGCCCGTGGTGCGCTTAATGGGGGAGTGGTTAATTGACGAAACAAGGGCTTCGCACTCGTACTTATCGATAAGGATTTCGTCCCAACTGCCATCGTTCTTGCCAAATATTTTATTAAGCAAACGGTAATGCTGGGCGTAGTAAATAACGGGTGCGTTAAGGCTCATCAGGGTTACGTTCCAACCCTTTTTGCTGAGTGCGGTTTTAAGGAGCATAGCATCGGTATCGCTCATATCGCCAGTAAGAGGGTAAAAGTCTCTATATTTTGGGTCTCGCTGGTTGGCTGCACGGTCGTAGTGCAAAAATAGCTGCTTGCGCTGATGGTGCTTAAAAAAGGTGTCGATTTTTTCGGCCAGCTCCTGATGCTGATCGGGGTGGATTACCCACATATCCTTTATGGCTCTGAACTTGCGAGTGCGCCTATCGCGCTGGGCAAAAACTATGCTACTGAATGGTCCAGGATCGTACCCAGCGTAAAGCGGTTGGCGGGGATCGCAATACTTAAGGTTTTGGCTAGTATCCTCGGTTTTGGCATCGGCGGTAAGTTTATCGATATACTTATATTCATAGCCATCCTCAAAAAGGTGCTGCTTGCCAAACTTGCCAAAAAACATATCCTTTACCTTGTGCTTGCGAACGGCAAAAATTGAGGTATTGAGCTTATCCTCGTCCTTAATGGATTTTATTTGGTTCTCAATATAATCGATACCTAAAATCTTGATATTTGAGAAACTCGATGCCCTTACGTAGTAGGTCTGGCCACGCCTTAACTCGGACAGTCGGGCAGTCCAACGTGATATAAAGGCTTCGAGTTTTTTTATAGCATCGGGGTCGAACTCGGTTTTTGCCTTCACCAAATCGCTCTCGCGAAGATCTATTTCGTATGCCATTTCCTGAATGCACTGAATTAGCTCTGCATCCATATTGCTTTCGTACTTTGTCCACCAATCCTCGTCGGTCTCGAAGTTAGGAGTTGATGAAATTCCAGTGATACCCATAAAATATGGTGAGTGTCCAAACTTGGAACGATCGGCACGAAGGGCAGGGATAATGCGCTCTGTAAATCTATCCTCAGAAATCTTGATTAACTCATCGGCAAAGAGGTGTGCAGCGTTTTTTCCGAGCATCGACTCAGGCCGATCGGCACTCACAAACTGAATAACGCACCCGGATACGAAGCTAATGGTATGCTTCCAATTCTCAATATAGGTGACGCAAGGATCAAAATGTTTGGGAGGCTCCTTGCCAATCTCGAAATAGATGCCCCGTTCGTAATGCTCATAGAAGTACTCCATAAGCCCTGGCAATATGTTATCGAGAATGCTCTTGTATGTGGCTGCTGCCAGAACCAGTACTGCTCCGGGCATATCGTTTTGCACACGGTCAATTCGTGGGCCAAGTATGTGGGTGGTTTTTCCCGATCCACGCCCAAGTTCAGCCCACAGAAAAGTTGGATCGGCTAATTTCACAAGAATTTGCACTACTGTTAGGTAGGCTTTCTGAAAAACCTCGTCGGAGTATTTATATACTTTCATAATCCACGTCGCTAAGTCCGAGTTCAGTTTCAACCTCACGTTTTAGCCTGTCCTTATCGGTTTGGCTAATATCACGGCTATCGATTATTTTAAGGGCTTTGCGGTAAGCATCGAGTAGGCCTTTTTTCTTAATACCCATACGCTCCAACTCCATTTCGGCAGATACAATTTGTGGTTTGAACTTGATACGGTCGGGGTTAATAACATTTGCCGATGCCTCAATACGGAAAGCACGGGCTTTTTCCATACAAATGCGAGCCTCGCGAATATCGTGCGCGACAAGGTTAACCTCCATAAGTTTCATCATCTGATCGGCAAAGTATAAATTCCAAGCCTCGGAAGTAACGGTGCAATCGGAGTTGAAATAGTTAATAGCATCGTAAATGCGCTTTTTGCAAGTGGCAATTGATATTTCGGGGTAATGCTTTTGAAGTTTTCGGGCGCACTCGGTAATTGACTGGTACCTGCGGTGCAAATTAGCTGCCTCGTTCACCTGCAGAATGTAATCGGCAAGGGCAGGGGGAATGCCCATACTTTTAGCATCGCGAACCTCGAGAAATCGCTCTACAACTTCAACTGGTAGTTTTTGTAGGTGCTCTATCATATTCCGAAGTGGCTAAATATTAAGTCATCAACCTTATTGCGCTGCATCCTATCCTTAAGAAGTTCGTTTGATTTTAAATCCTTCTGTTTGGTGGATTCATCGAACAGCACTTTATCTAAATTGTATTCTCCTGTTGTTTTACCCTTCCGGTATGCCTTATAAACCTCGCTTTTGGGGTCGGTAAAATCGCTCCTGAACTGCTCCTCATTCTCAGGCTCGCACAGATCAATTATTTTATCAACCGAGTAGCCCAAAATGCCGAATGAGCGCACCTTCTCGAGGAATGTTTGTGAGTACATCATTTGTAAAGGGCAATTTGTTCGGGTGTGAGTTCGATGCCGTTTTTCTTAATAACCACAGGCTTATTGTACTGCTCCATAAAGCGGAGATATCTGCGGATGCTTAAATCGACATATTTTGGGTCGAGTTCCAGCGCATTGCAAATGCGCCCAGTTTGTTCTGATGCAATTAGGGTGGTTCCTGATCCAAGGAATGAGTCCAGGATAATAGCATTATACTCGCTGCAGTCGAGTATGGCATCGCCAACCAGTTTTACAGGCTTAACCGTTGGATGCTCCTCAAGGGCTTCCCTTTCCTTATTACCAACGGAGTTCATTCCTTCGTACTCCCACACATTGGTTCTATATCGGCCTGTTTGCCCAAGCATAAAGTTGTTGATATGCTTACCCTTGCCGTTCTTAAAGGCAAGAATGAATTCGTGCTTTGAGCGGTAGAATGAGCCCATACCACCGTTATTCTTAACCCAAACTATTATGTTTTTAAGTTCTGTGTAGATCTTCCCGGCATTGGTGATCTCGTTCATATGCTTCCAATCCATACACACGTAATGGATAGAGCCATCGGAACTCACTTTGATTAGGTTAAGGAATACATCCTCAAGGAAGCGGGTAAAGCGGGTCTTATTCATCTCGCCCGATGCCATCTTAAACTCATCGTGCTGTGTTTTACCAAGCCCCACTATATCCTTTACCTTAACATTATAGGGAGGATCAGTGAATATCATTTGAGCTAACTTACCATCCATTAGCCTTTTAACGGCTATGATATCGGTGCAATCGTCGCACATAAGCCTGTGTTGATTGATCTCATACACATCTCCCAACTGGCTAATAGGCTCACGCTCCTCATCGGGAAGTTCGTCAAAGCCATCGTCAACTAGTTCTTGCTGTACCTCCTTAGCCTTATCTAGTAAGTCTGAATGCTTGAGGTCTGCATCTAATGTAGGTAGGTCAACTATCCCCTCATACATACCAGTGAAGTGCGCTTCGAGTTTGGGGAGATCCCACTCACCAGCGTGTGTGTTGGCCATAAGATTGTACTCCTTAACCTCTGCCTCGGTAAGCATACGGTTAGGCACACGTACATCAATTAGTTCATCACCTCGGCCTAGTTCGTGCAAGGCTTCCCATCGGCGTTCGCCTGCAATTATCTTGTTATCGAGATTAATTACAGGAGTTTCAACTACATTGAACTTATTAAGGCTTGCGCTAAGTTTCTCTTGCTTAGCCTCGTTACGTTTCCTTGGGTTGTACTCTAAAGGAATAAGATCGCAAACTTTACGTTGCTCGGTATGCCAAATCAATTGTATCATTTGTAGTATTGTTTGGTGCGAAGTAACAACCCAGCGTGAGTAGTAGAAAGGACGAACGGATTTGTAATACAAATCAACCAACGATTTTTAGAGAGGTTAAAATGTTATGATAAAAACCTATGGTAATTATCAAACCCTCAGTCATAAAACCCCTTTTTCGCATCGTTGCATTACATTCAATTCTCTCAGTGGAACGGAATTAACTCACACACATTTTTTTTAAAATTATTTTTATAAAACTGCACTGTTTGAGTGTCAAATAATTAGACGCTTTTTAAATATCATTTACTTAAATTCCAATGGTTTATGAGTAAAAAATAGGGGCTTTTGCCCCTATTCGTTGAGTATTTTTTTAACAATTTCGAGCCGTAT
>JAQVYY010000056.1 GCA_028708425.1 Bacteroidales bacterium | reverse complement strand
ACTAAACATTTGTCATTGACAAAGCCATTTCTATTTTCAACGGTTTTGTCGAACATACGTTTCAGAGCGAAACGTAGTGAAGCGAAGAATCTAAAATACAGAATTATGTTTTTACCGGACAATAGTGATTTTTTTTATAAAGATGAATTTAAATGCAGGTTACCCCGACATAGTTGAGCCCAATTTTGGGCAGCTAGATTGGTTGTGAAACTTAGTTGCTGTCGGAGACAGCAATTATTCATTCGAATAATTGGGGTTATGGGTTGTTATTAACATTTAGACCAATTATAGATTGCTGTATGCACCCATCGTATATTTAGATTTTACTTAAAATAGAGCTAGTTTTGTTAGTTGAATTTTCTAACATAATACGTAAAGATATGAATATTAAAGGCACTGAAACCGAAAAGAATTTGCTTAAATCATTTGCTGGCGAATCACAAGCAAAAAACAGGTATACCTATTTTGCCAAGGTGGCAAAAAAGGAGGGTTACGAGCAAATAGCCGAGCTGTTTATGCAAACTGCAATGCAGGAAGAGCAGCATGCAAAAGTTTTCTTTAAGTTTCTCGAGGGTGGAATGGTTGAGATTACCGCTTCGTATCCAGCTGGAGTAATTGGAACAACTGCCGACAACTTAAAAGCTGCTGCCATGGGCGAGCATGAGGAGTGGGCCGAGCTGTACCCAGCTTTTGCTGAGACTGCAGAAAAGGAAGGTTTTAAAAAGATTGCCACTGCTTACAAAATGATTGCTAGGGTAGAGAAGGAGCATGAGGAGCGCTACCTAAAGCTGCTTAAAAATATTGAGGAGCAAAAGGTTTTTGAGAAGGATGAAGAGGTAGTTTGGATGTGCCGTAAGTGCGGATATCATCACAAAGGGAAGAAGGCACTTAAGAATTGTCCTGCTTGCCAGCACCCAACCGAGTATTTCGAGGTATTGGCAGAGAATTACTAGCCCTATGCTACTTAATAAAACGAGGCAGGCGAATTTCGCCTGCCTCGTTTTATTTTAACCCGCATTATTCTTCAAATTTGTAAAAGATGAATACAAATGTGGATTATCCCGACATAGTCGAAACCAATTTTGTTATCTAAAATTGGTTGTAAGACTTAGCCGCTGTCCGATACAGCAGAGGGTAAGCTTCTTCTATTTTTTCACCTTTATGGTGCAGCCAATTGCTTTAGTCTCTGTAATGCTTGGCTTTTCTCCAGCCAGTAAGGCATCAATGGCATCGGCAAGGTATGTTTCGGTTACCTGCGAGGCATCACGGTAATTGTTGTCTATTGTGCCAATATACTCCACTATTAAATCGTTTCCTTTTTTGTTTAGTAGGTAAACGTGAGGGGTTTTGGTTGCTCCGTAAATAGGGTAAACCTTCTGTCCTTGGTCGAATAAATAGGCGAACGGAAAATTCTTTTCGTTGGCTCTTTCAATCATCTTTTCGTAGCTATCCTGGGGTTGAACCTCAGGATTATTTGGGTTGATAGCAATAACGGGATAACCTTTTGGTGCATACTTTTTGTGCAAGTCAATAATTCTATCTTCATAGGCAATTACGTAGGGGCAGTGATTGCACGAGAAAATTACAACAAACCCTTTGGCATCGGAATAGTTGGACATCGACACCATTTTGCCATCTACATTTTTCAGACTGAAATCCATTGCCTTGTCGCCAATTTTATAGCCTTGACCAAACGTGGTGGCTGCTGCAAGAACAATCATTGATAGTAATAGAAGCATTTTTTTCATAGCTGTATTTGTTTTGGTTAGTTTTCCGCTTTTAGCTGTAATGAGGTCACAGCATCTTTAAGCTCTTGATAGGTAAATTCCTGCTCAAAAAATTTACGCTCGTGCCTGTTGTATATTAGGGTGGCTGGAATTGACCCGCTCCAGGTTGTATCTACTTGGTTTATCCAGCGGTTTGCATCAGGGTCGTCTAACATAACGATGGTTGATTTTATTCCATGTTCCTTTACAAAAGGGAGCAGTCTACTCTCGTAATGGTTTGGAAAATCTAGATTTATTAGAATTACCTTTAATTTTTGGTTGGCAAATTCCAATGCAATTTGCTCGAAATATGGAATCTCCTTTACGCAGGGAGCGCACCACGTAGCCCAAAAGTTTACCACGTACAACGTGTCGGAATCTTTGTGCAGTAGTGGCTTTACTCCATCAAAATCAACAATGGGAATTATTTCTGATATTTTATTTTCAGCTATGCTATTTTCAATATTCCCTTTTTTCTGATTAGATACACAGGAAAAGGTAAATGTTGCAAGGGCTAGCAGGGTAAATGTTCTTAGCATACTATTTTGGTGTACCGATTTTAACATCCGTGTTCAATATCTAAACATCATTATAACAAAATGTTAAGCCTTATGTTTAGTCATAGCTGGTTTTTTATAGATGGATTACAATCCATTGCAGGTTGCAAATCGGAACTAGTTAGCGCCTATTATTCAACGGGTACTTTAGCTGCCCCAGCTTACAATTGGTGTGCATAAGTATCCGAATTTACCTTTTCTTCACTCATCCAGCACAAACACCGCCACGTACTCCTCGGCAATGTTCTCCTTGTAATCGTTAATCCCGTCCCAGAAATCAATCCCCAGCATCTCGATAAGCCTATACACAGCCGATGACACGGTAGATTTATAAACCACCAGTTTTAGCTCTAGATCATGCCCAACCAGCATGCCAGCCACCGATGAGGATTGTGTTTCGGTACTCCCTTTGTAGATGTACGAATCGCTGAAGTAAATGGTTGATGGTGAATTTTTTTCGCGTATGGCGAGCCAACTACGCTGCCGGGGCCATTTACCACCGTGATATCATAGCTGTAAGGCGTGTTGTAAATGTTGATTCGAACATTACCTATCAGGTTATCAAAGGTGTAGGTATTGCTGCCGTTGTTTTGCAGAATGATGATATTTTCTTCCTTTTCGCAACCGGCTAGGGTTGCAACGAAGAATACCAGTAATAGAATGGGTAAGTATTTTCTCATAATTTCTTTTAGTGATACGGTTATCAACTTTCATCTAAATTTAGCCTATCAAATATACTGTTTTTCGCATTACCTTAAACCGCATTATTCATCAAATTTGAAAAAGATGAGTGCAAAAGCGGGTTACCCCCGCCTAGTCGTGCCCAATTTTGGGCAACTAGATTGGTTGCGAGGCTTGGTCGCTGTCGGAGACAGCAATTATTCATCCGAATAATTGGGGTTAAACTCTTCACCGTTAATATTTCCAGAATCTTTTTATAGAGTTGCAAACCAAAATATGGTGCAATAATTTTTGGTGAAGCAATTTTTTATTACATTTATCAACAACAAAAAAACAGTGGCTTATGAAGAGAATACTTGTTGTATCACAGCAAAATGCTTGTCGCTCGCAAATGGCCGAGGGGTGGCTAAAATATTATGGTAGTGGTGTAGCCCAGATTGATAGCGTAGGGGTTGTGCCAACCCAACTCGACCTGTATGCTGCCAATGCTATGACCGAAGCGGTTATTGATATTTCGAGATATAGGGCAAAAGGCGTTAATCAGGTTGCAGGTAATGAGTATGATTACGTAATAATTTTATCAGATGATATTAAACACGTACTGCCTGTTTTTAAGGGCAATCCAAGGGTTTACGAATACCCTTTCCCAAATGTTGCTCAGCTTGAGCTAGAAGAGGATGCAAAAAAAAAGGCCTACGCCGACCTACGCGATGAGTTGGAGAATTTTTGCTTCGATTTTATACATCAAAAGATAAAACCATTAATGTAGATAGAATGAGTACATGCACCGAAATTCAGCTACCACCCTACTCAAGGGGTATACATCTAATAACCAGCGAAATTACATCTAAGCTTACCAGGTTGCCCGCTGCAGGATTGTTAAACCTTTTTATAAAGCACACCTCTGCGGGTATAACCATTAACGAAAATGCCGACCCCACCGTTAGGCTCGATTTTAATGATTTTTTTAATAAGCTGGTACCCGAAAACCAATCTTGGTATAGGCATACGCTTGAGGGCGACGACGATTTACCCGCTCACATAAAAGCATCAATCGTTGGCTTTAGCCTTACCATTCCAATTAGCAATGGAAAGTTGGCTCTGGGCACATGGCAAGGGATTTATCTCTGCGAATTTCGCAATCGAGGGGGTGGCCGAAGAATTATGGCAACCATTATTTCATAGTTTCATAATATAGCTTAAATTCCAGTTTCTGGTTGTAGTTTTGTAATTTATTTACTAGTTTTGCTTCCAATATTTCAGATAAATTGATTTATTTCGAATAAATAATAACTTCCATTTATATAAAACGATTAAGTATGGATAAACTACTTTTATTAGGCGATGAGGCCATTGCGCAAGGAGCAATCGACGCAGGATTATCAGGTGTTTATGCCTATCCTGGCACGCCTTCAACAGAAATTATGGAGTATGTACAGGCTTCGAAGCAAGCCGCAGAGCTTAACATACGCCGTAAGTGGTCTGCCAACGAAAAAACGGCCATGGAGTCGGCAATAGGTATGTCGTACGCTGGCAAGCGTGCCATGGTATGCTTTAAACATGTGGGATTAAATGTGGCTGCCGACCCTTTCCTTAACACTTCAATTACTGGTGTAAATGGTGGATTGGTACTCGTTGTTGGCGATGACCCCTCAATGCACTCATCACAAAATGAGCAGGACTCAAGATTTTATGCAAAATTTGCAATGATTCCAGTTCTCGAACCTTCAAATCAGCAGGAAGCCTACGATATGGCGTACAGCGCTTTTGCTCTTTCGGAAAGAGTAAATGTACCCGTAATGATTAGAATTACTACCCGTTTAGCTCACTCTAGGTCGGGTGTAACTCGCAAATCGGTTACCACTCAAAATGAAATCAAGCTACCCGAAAACCCTCGTCAGTACGTTTTACTGCCAGCCATTGCACGGGTTAACTACAAAAAATTGCTTAGCACCCTACCTTTAATGGATTCGCTGGCCGAAGAATCGGAATTTAATGTGCTTACCAAAGGGAAAAGCAACCGTTTAGGTATTATTGCAGCAGGAATTGCTTACAACTACCTAATGGAAAATATTGGGGCTGATGACCAGTATCATGTGCTTAAGCTAACTCATTACCCATTGCCAGAGAAAAAAGTACGCGAAATGTACGAGCAGTGCGACGA
The DNA here is from genome assembly GCA_028708425.1 of Bacteroidales bacterium. Lineage (GTDB taxonomy): Bacteria > Bacteroidota > Bacteroidia > Bacteroidales > Tenuifilaceae > Perlabentimonas. The sequence goes on along the minus strand of JAQVYY010000056.1, from coordinate 13,828 downwards.
GATTCTTGTTCTTGAAGATGGTTACCCACTGATTGAGGAGATGCTTAAAGGTTTCCTTAATACGGGAAAACCTGTTCATGGTCGTTTAGATGGTACTTTACCTCGCGATGGAGAGCTTAACCCAGCCATTGTAGCAAAGGCTCTGGGTATGGAAGTAGAGGAGGGCATGGTTGTTCCCGAGGTGGTAAAAAGACGGCCCCCATCATTATGCGTGGGATGTGGTCATCGCGATATGTATACCGATTTAAACGAAGCCATGAAAGAGTATGGCACAGGTAGAGTGTTTGCCGATATTGGTTGCTATACCCTTGGCGCATTACCTCCATTTAACGCTATTAACTCAACGGTTGATATGGGCGCATCAATTACCATGGCAATAGGCGCAGCCGATGCTGGATTGGTACCCGCTGTTGCTGTTATTGGCGACTCAACCTTTACCCATAGCGGTATGACTGGCTTGCTCGATGCAGTTAATTTGAATGCACCCATTACAGTAATTATTTCAGATAACTCTACTACTGGTATGACCGGTGGACAGGATTCTTCAGCACTTGGTCGAATTGTTAGTATATGTAAGGGTATTGGCGTTGATCCCGACCATATTCACGTTCTTACACCGCTCAAAAAATTCCATGAGGAGAACGTGGCGGTTATGAAAAAGGAACTTGCATACCAAGGTGTTTCGGTAATTATACCACAGCGCGAGTGCATTCAAACCTTTGCCCGTAGAAAAAGAAAAGAAAAAAAGGCAGCTGAGAAAAAATAGTTACTTTACTGATTAAACGAAACAATTATGAAAACAGATATTATACTTGCAGGTGTTGGCGGACAAGGTATACTTTCTATTGCTGCTGCCATTGGACTGGCTGCAGTAAAGACCAACCTGTATATTAAGCAAGCTGAGGTTCACGGTATGAGCCAGCGCGGTGGCGATGTTCAGTCAAATTTGCGTCTTTCCGATAAACCAATTTCTTCTGACCTTATTCCACACGGAAAGGCCGATCTTATTCTATCGGTCGAGCCAATGGAAGGGCTTAGGTACTTACCCTACCTAAATCCAAAGGGATGGCTGGTAACCAACACTACCCCTTTTAATAATATACCTGATTATCCTGAGGTAGATGACATTATTAAAGAGATTAAAAAGATAAAGAATCATATCTCCCTCGATGCAGATGCTATTGCCAAGGAGGCAGGGTCGGCAAGGGCGTCCAATATTGTAATGCTAGGTGCAGCCTCGCCATTTATCGAAATTGAGTTTAGCGACCTTGAAGAGGGTATTCGTCAGCTCTTTAGTACTAAAGGTACCGATGTGGTTGATGTAAACCTTAAAGCGTTAAGAGCAGGACGGGAGTTCTCTCAGAAATACATGAAGTAGAGTTTCTTTTTTTTAAACTATTCAGATTACACAAAATCCTAGCTACATCAGGGTTTTGTGTTTTCTTTTTTATGAATTTTAATTTTTAGCTGTGTAAACCTCAACCTCAACCTCAACCTCAACCTCAACCTCAACCTCAACCTTATCTTATTCACGCCAAATTGTTAATATGTTTCACTTCTTGTTAATATTATTTAAAACAGTTGCTACCTGTTTAGTCCTAATTATTAGTAAATTCGCCCCGTAAAGTATAATTTTTTTTATGAGGGAAGAAAACGAATTCTTTTACAGATCCGATGAAACCTTGGAGATAGTTCAGAGGTATGAGAATATGCTAAAGCATAATCGTAACATTTTTTTTGATGTTATCGATTTTGAAAATATTATTGACTACTACCTTAGTTCCGATAATTCTCAGCGAGCATCACAGGCGGTTGACATTGCATTTAGTATACACCCCAACTCGACGGAAATTCAGCTTAAGAAGGCCGAGTTACTAATTATGGATAATAGGTATGGCGAGGCTCTCGAAATTTTGAATGCACTCGTAAAAATGGAGCCCGAGAATGGAGAGCTACACTTTTTAAAAGGACAAACGCACTTGGCATTAAACGACTTAAAAAGTGCACATGAGTCGTTTTGGTACGCAACCAATAGCTATTCAGACGATAAGGTTGATCTTTTATACCGAATCGCCTCTTTGTATCAAGATATTGGAGAGGCTAATTACGCCCTAAGATACTTGTTGTATGGATATAGCATTACAAAAAATTCGCTTAATATACTATTTGAGCTAGCCTACAGCTACGAGCAGCTTGGAGAACTTCCTAAAAGCGAAGAGTTTTATAATAAGTATCTGGATATCAATCCATTTTCGTCGAGTGTTTGGTATAATTTGGGAATAGTTTATACTCGACAAGGATCATTTGCTAAGGCGCTTGAGGCTTATGGTTTTGCCTTGGCTATTGAGCCCGATAACACTTCGGCAATACATAATTTGGCGAATACGTATGCTACCATTGAAAAATATGCCGATGCAGAAAAAGCATTCGTTGAACTAATTGAATTTGAACCCGAGAACCCTCGCATCTTTGCATCAATAGGCGAATGTAATGAGAAGCTGGGGAATTACGATAAAGCGCTAGATGCGTATGCAAAATGTTTAGAGATTGATGCACAGTATTCCGATGCCATTTTTGGAATTGGTATAACTCAGCTTAAAAAGGGGAACTTACCGTTAGCCTTAGAGCAAATAAAGAAGGCCATTGAGATTGAACATTCCAATTACGATTATTGGTTGGGGTTAGCCAAGGTGCACTTTGAGATGGGATCTGATAACGAAGCTATGGAGGCATACAAGGAGGCTACAAATCTTAACCCCGACGAGATTGATGCATATATTGGGATAATCGAACTTTTACTTTTCGAAGAAAAATTTTCATCGGTCGAGGAATTATACCACGAAATTGCTGAAAAATTTGTCGCCAATGCTACTATAAAAATTCTTTACGCGGCGGCACTTTATCTTCAAGGAAAATCGAAGTTGGCCCTTACCCTGCTTAAGCAGGCAAAAAAGTTAAACGTATTTACTGCAGAAGAGTTTTTAGCCGTCGTGTCAATTATCGATGACCCAAAGTTCATTCTTAAGCTTAAGGAGCTATAAATTCGAATAAAAATAATTACAATGTTACAATCATCATTAAATTTGCCCGAAAGGGAAGCAAAACCCCGAAATAATGGTTTAACCATGGTTATGGATAAGGGGCTAAGCGATCGCGAACTCGAAAATATGGTAAGTGTATCAGGTCAGTACGTTGATCTGGTTAAGTTCGGATTTGGAACAGCAATGGTCTCTTCAAATATCGAAAAAAAAATAGCAACGCTTAAGCAGAATGGCATTAAGCCATATCTAGGCGGAACACTTTTTGAGGCTTTTATTGCTCGCAACAAGTTCGATGAGTTCAGGAAATTACTCGATACGTTAAAACTTGAATTGGCCGAAGTATCCGACGGTACGCTCGAAATGCAGCACGATAAAAAGTGCGAATATATAGCTAAATTATCTCAGCAGGTAACCGTTATTTCGGAGGTTGGATCAAAGCAAGCTGACGTTTTTATCCCCAACGACGACTGGGTTAAAATGATGAAGAGCGAGCTGGAGGCTGGGTCGTGGAAAGTGATTGCCGAGGCACGTGAGGGTGGTAACGTTGGGATCTATAATCCTGACCATTCTGCCAATAGCGAGCTAATTGAGCAAATAATGTGTAATATTAGTATTGACGATGTGCTCTGGGAGGCCCCAATAAAAAATCAGCAAGCCATGTTTGTTAACCTGTTAGGTGCCAATGTTAACCTCGGAAATATTGCACCCAATGAGGTAATTGCTTTGGAATCACTACGTGTTGGCTTACGAGGCGATACTTTTTTTAAGTTCCTATAAAAATAAATCGCCAATTTAGCCCGCAGGCTTACCAATCGATAATAATTTATGAAGCGATTTTTATTAACCCATCTCACTTATTCTTTAAAAGGATTTGGAATGGGGGCTGCAAATGTTATTCCTGGAGTTTCAGGGGGAACCGTTGCACTAATCACTGGAGTTTTTGAGCGTATTATTAATGCTATAAAATCGTTCGATGCCCATGCTCTGAAGTTGCTTTTTAAGGGTCGTTTCAAGGAGCTGTTTAAACATATCGACTTATTCTTCCTCCTAGCCCTTGGTCTAGGTATGATAATTAGTATAGTAAGCCTAGCCCGTATACTAGAGTTTCTTTTTGATTCGTACCCTGTGTATGTTTGGGCTTTCTTTTTTGGCTTAATTTTAGCCTCTGTGTATTATGTAGGTAAAACGGTCTCAAAATGGAGTTTTAGCGTAGTGGTACTCTTCATAGCTGGGGCAGCAATTGCTATAGTAATCTCTTTTCTTAACCCAGCTACGCAAAACGATTCGTTTATTTACCTTTTTATTTGCGGTGTTGTTGCAGTTTCTAGCATGATTTTACCAGGCCTGTCGGGCTCGTTCGTTTTAATACTCATGGGCAACTACGAGTTGGTAATGATTGATGCAGTTAATCAAGCCAATTTTGCCGTACTTTTACCCGTAATAATTGGTGGGGTAGTGGGTATTATGGTGCTTTCTCATGTCCTGTCGTGGATTTATAAAAAGTATAAGAATCAAACCGTTGCGTTGCTAACAGGCTTTATACTGGGCTCGTTAAGCATTTTATGGCCATGGAAAAACGAAATTTACCGCATGGATAGCATGGGTGGATTTGTTTTGAAAGAAGGCGAAAAAATTGTTCAGGGTTACGATCTTTTTATCCCCAAAGCTTTAAATTTAGAGGTGCTTATAGCAATAATTTTAGTAATTGTAGGTTACCTAATTATTATGCTAATGGAGAAGCTTGCTAACAAGAGAGTAATTGAAGAATAAATATCAGCAATATTTCAATTTATATTTTTGTGTTAGGTAACCTTTACCATACACCATGAGCCTAAAGTAGAGAATTCCTTCTAGAAAGTCATACATACAAACACGATATATAAACAAAACCCTTTAATCTATGAAAAAGTATTTTGTAATTCTTCTCATTTTTACTTTGCTGCTTACTAGCTGTTCTGTTACCGATAGAACAATGCAAACCCCAAATTACCACATTGAGTATTACAAAGCCGATTTTGAATACTCGGAGCAGGTAGTTGCCGAAGCAACCGTAACTAGAATACTTTGTATTGATTGGTCAAGGATTTTAGGTTGGAAAACAGCTTCCATATCAAATTCTACTGATGCTCCATCGGCAGGCATACCTGTTGCCCTCAGTGCATCGATCCCAGTTGAGCCAATTGTGGGCATGGTTTCAACTGTTATTCCTGTGTTTGGTGATAAGGCAAAAGGTAAGGTTCGTTCGTATGCCTTACACAATTTGATGGCAGAGAACCCTGGCTACGATGTTGTAATCTATCCCCAATACGAAACTAAGATGTTTATCTTTCCATTATTTTATTCGAAGCGTACCGCTAAGGTAACTGCCCGTTTGGCTAAAATTAAGTAGTACAATTGCCTAACCTTCAATAATGCTTAAAAATATAATTACCACATATTTTCTTGTAACCCTTACATTTACCCTTGCCATTGGCCAGGCGTGCGATGTAAAGCAGGTTGGGTTTAAGCCTGGCGAAGTGGTAACCTATAGGGCTGTTTACAACTGGGGGTTTATATGGATTAATGCTGGTGATGTAGAGTTTAGGGTTAACGATACGATTTACCAAGGAGAGTCGGCTTTACATTTAAAGGCAACGGGCTGGAGTTTAAAGAAGTACGATTGGTTTTTTAAGGTACGCGATAGGTTCGAGGCCATAGTAAACCCCGAAAACCTAAAGCCATTTTGGTTTGAAAGGGATACACACGAGGGGGGATACAAAGCTTATAATAGTTATAATTATGACTATGAGGCGCAAATCATCGATATGATTACGTACAACTCCGACAGGCCCTATAAAAAAGAGAGCATTCCATTAAAACCCTGTACATTTGATGTGATGAGCGCTGTATATTACTGTCGAACACTCGATTTTGATAATTATACCGAGGGCGATAAAATTCCCTTAATCATGGCGGTTGATGATGAAATTTTTGACCTGTTTATCCGTTACAAGGGTAAAGAACAACTTATAGCTAGGAGTGGTGAGGTGTATAATACGATCCGTTTTTCGGTGCTGCTGGTTGAGGGAACAATTTTTAAGGGAGGAGAGGATATGGAGATATGGGTTACCGATGATGATAACCGAATCCCCGTTTTGGTTGATGCTAAAATACTAGTTGGCTCTGTTAAGGCGGTCCTAACCGGGGTAGAGGGTTTAAAGAGTCCTATGGTATCAAAGGTTGAATAGCTAACGAGTTTTATAAATTTTCTATTATTTCATAATTGTTTACTAATCTATTAATTAATACCCTAAGAAATGAAAATGAAAACAAAATTAACCAAGCAGGTTTTTACCCTGTTTATGGCTTTGAGCCTACCATTTGTGGCTCTATCGGCTTCGAATCCAAGCCTTAGGCTAAATCTAACCAAGGGCGATCAGGTAAAATTCAGCTCCGCTTCGGAGCAGGTAATTACACAAACCATAAATGGTATGGAGCAGGTAATTAACCAGAATCAGATATATGAGTATACCATTGCCGTAACCGAAAACGATGCGAATGGCAATATGGTGGCAACCGTTACTTTTAACCGTGTTGCTACGGAGATAAAGATGCAGGGAATGGAGATGAAATTCGATTCTAACGATGAGTCTGATGCTCCGCTTGCTAATCCACAGTTTCAGATATTTAATGCCATGGTAAACCAAAGCGTTACCACTTTAATTTCACCGCTAGGTAAGGTACTTGAGGTTAATGGTGTTGATAAGATGCGCGATAAAATGGCTGGTGAAAGCAACCCTCAGCTAGCGCAAATGGTTAATTCAGCGATTACAGATGCATCAGTAAAACAAATTTTTGAAGGCGTTTTTATAGCGTTTCCTGCAAAAAAACTTAAGGCTAATGATTCGTGGTCTGAAAATAAGAGTATCGAAAACCAATTTACTCTTAACACCATGTGTACATATACCGTTAAGGCGATTACAAACGATGAGGTTAATCTTTCGCTATCATCTACTTTGGCAACCGTACCAGGAAATAAAAGTACAGTACAGGGCATGGAGGTAACCTATAACCTATTTGGTACAATTAATGGCACTGTTACTGTTGATGGGGCAAAGGGCTTTGTGACAGAATCCGTTCTAGAGCAAAATATTAACGGTAGTTTTAGTGGCGATATGATGGGACAGAAACTGGATGTTCCCATGACAATCCATTCTAAAGCAACTACTAAAAAGATAAAGTAATTTATCTGGAGGTATAAGAAGCAAAAAGGGATCTATATCTAGGTCCCTTTTTAAAACCCGCATTATTCGTTAAACTTGTAAACGATGAATGCAAATGTGTGTTACCCCGATATAGCCGCTTTGCGGCAGCGGTGTGCTCAGTAGCTATCGGGTTAATTTTAATAACTAGAAAGATAAAGTCGTTGTATATAACTTAATATCAGTAGGTTCAGCCAATCGGATTTGCGTATTAAAATAGTTTAAAGGCAAGCCCGAACTCGATATAATCGGCAATATTAAGGTGGGTTTTTAGCGCTACGTGTGCCCATAATCCATTGGTAAACCTATAGCGTAACCCTACGCGCTGATATACCCATTGGTTTTTAATTTTTCTGCTTAGGTTGTGGTAGTACCCACCAAAATGGAGGATTAGCGATAATCTATTGAGAATAAGCTCAGCATTTACCGCCATTCCCAGCTTAGCTAGTTCCCAGTCAGACCCATACGCTATGCTATGATTGTGTAAAATCAAGCTGTGCGAATTGTCGTACATAAAATCTAACGAGCCGCCTACTCTAAAAAGTGGCGACCACACCTTGTGGCTGTACTCTATTGAGCCTGATGCAACGCAAAAATTAGGGTCATTAAACGCTACGGCCTGCTTTGTTGAGCCCGAAATAGCTAGCAATATGCGGTGTTTTTCTGATCTAACCTTTTTCTCCTCATGATTTTTGGGTTTGGCATTAAAATTACCATACTGAATGCCAAGCGATAGTAAGGTGTAGTTGAGCCCGTAGTTAGGCTTTTTAATGCTACCGTTTGAGAAGTGGGTAATGTGTGCCCCTGCGTTTACTATTAGGTTATTGTTTACGTGGTATGAGGCGCTAAGCCCAAGGTCTATATTCGTATTTATATGCGTTGATATGGCCGTATTTTGACTATTGCTAACCGGATGAAAAGTTTTGGGCATAAGGGCCACTCCTGCAGCCGTATAAAAATCAAAAGAAAACTTTTTACCCTTATTAAAAAGGGGGATGCTCATAAAAGGGGTAACCGAGTGGGCATAACCCAAAATGCTGCGCTGACCTAAGTCCATCAGCGTATACGATATGCCCGCATTTGGGTAATTATAAGCCATGTGCCATTGCTTATTGCCGTTGCTGCTGAAAATGTACGACAATTTTACAGCTTGTGCTGAGCCTTGTTTTAGTGGAGTCATCTCATGATGATGATACTGTAAGTAGCCCCAGTAAATATCAATGGCAACCGATTGGCCTGGAATAATCCTGGTTGTATTCGCATTCAACCCAAATACTTGAAAACCAGAGAAAGTAATAAAACTTAAAATAAGGACAAAGCGCTGCATGTAATCGTTCTAAAAGTGGAATGCTAAGGTAACTTTTTCTCCAATAAAAAAACAGCCAATCATCGGCTGTTTTTTAATGTTTAGCCCGCATTATTCATCAAATTTGTTAATGATGAATGCATATACGGGTTAATGAATAGCAATTCGTTTTGAAGTCTGATTACTTGATGTTTGTACATCTACGATATAGATACCGTGGCTTATGCCATTGGGAATACTCCATGAAATGGTTTGTTGCCCAGCTGGTAGGTACCCTTTAAAAATTGTGAACAGAAATTTCCCGCTTGTGTCGTATAGCTTAATATCGATTGATTCTTTTATTTCTGAATAAAAAGAGATGTTAAGCTTACTACTGACAGGATTTGGCCAAAGGGTTATGCCCATTTTACTGCTACCTGGTTTCACCTCAGGAATTCCCACAATATAATCCTCCCGATTGATGTACGATGTGGTGTACATACGGTATTCGCTGGGTGCCATACTAAAGGTTTGGGTGTTTTCGTCAACCGTGATATTGGTTTGGGTAAAGTATTCGTACCAAACGCCTGTTGATGGAAATGTAACCGTTACGTTATTGGGGTAAACATCAAAATTTCCTGTTATTACCACATCCATATCGTTGTGTGAAAGATTTATACGTTTAGCAGCTCCAGATAGAGAAACCGAGAAATTATCGGTTGTAAATGCAGGAAAATCTTTTCGAAGCTTAATAAGCTCAGCCCAGGTGTTGTAAAGGCTCCGTCGGTTATCGTTATCATAATAATCCCAATGTATTGGTTTTCTTCCTGTTCTACCATTTTCTTCGATTGAAATATCGTAGCCCAGCTCGCCAAACTGCCAAATCATTTTTGGCCCCGGGATAGTGAAAAAGAAAGCACCGGCCAGCTTTTGTCTTTGAAGCGCAATGTCAAGGTTTTGTATATTATGGTGGGGGTTTGAACTATTACCATAGGTGATGTTTTTGTACATCATTCGCTCCTCATCGTGGCTCTCCATGTATCCCACAAGATGCGGAACGCTCCATCCCCTTTGCTTGTACGAAACACCACTAAAATTCGAATTGCTTAGCCAGCCCATGCTTGCCTCGTTGTAGTTGTAGTTCATATTTCCCTAACATTGGAATAATCCAAAAAGTTGGGTTTCCATCAGCCCCAATAACTTCAAAACGATTTAGTTTCTTTTGTACTGCCTTTGCAAAATTTGTAATTGTTCCATTGTAAGATTGAGGTGATGCTCCATATTTTTCACCAAGCGCCTTGCATGTAGACTTGTGTTCAGTTTCTAAATAAAATTTGAATAAAACATCTTTATAATTTTCTGTCATCAATGAGTTGTCGCGCAAGACTTCCTTCCAATCTTCCACCGTAACATCAATATCACAAATATATTCTCCGTTTTGTTTTATGACTTCTTTAACTTCCATATTAGTATTAAGATTTCACGGTCTTTAGCATTAGCGGTAACGTTCGGCGTGTATGGTGTCGTTTGGCGATTCGAAGCACGAACCTGTCAAGCCGTTACAAAGCTTATTAGATGTAACGCCCTTGAAATTAGCACTATCCGCCAAATGCACTATACACGATGTTACCGCTATGTGCTTTTTCATTCATTATCATTGCTTTAAGTTCATTCTCATTATCAGCCATTAATAAGCTAAAATTATCAAAACTATCCGCTTTCTGCGGAATTGGAATCGACCATGTTTTAACTAAACCGCCAAAACCATTTAATTTTCCTATATGTTTGCATTCTAATTTGTCTTTATGCTTTGTCGGATACAAGAATCCTCCTAAATCCGCTTGCATTACGTACATATATGAAATAATCTGGTTCATATCGTTTCTATCAATACTATCAGACTGGTTTTTATATTTAGCATCTATTATAAAGTTATTTTTCCAAAAATCAGGGTAACGCTTATAGCCTTTAGGCTCTGCAAACAAATAGATTGCACCTTTTGATGCTTTGTTCATTGGGTGAATAAAATTACAATCTTTTAAAACTGTGTTTAAGTATTCCTCCCATAACCAAGCACCATCGAAAAGCAAACCGTAAATCTTGTTATCTTTTTCTCCAAATTTCAAACCTTCAAAGCGTAATATTTGCAAACAGATTTTCTGTAAGTCTTTATATTCTGAAAAATATGGATGAACCAAGGGACGTAGATTCAAATTAATAACAGATTTTCTTGAATTGTAGTCGTAAGTTGGAGTTGCTTGAACTATTTGAAGCACACAGCTTTGAATATCATTACTACTTGTTAATACTCCATTTGCGAACCTATGTCTTTTGATAAATTCGATTGTATGCCTTACTAATTGAGTGATTTTATTATCGTAACTATGTTCTCGAACACGATAAGCAATTTTACCGTTAAATGGAATATTGTTTCGGATATGTGAATTTATATCTATATTTCCTCTAACATTTGCATCATTATATGATTTCTTTTGATACTCCTTAAACAAACCTTGACCTAATGCTTTTTTTAAGAAAAATGGAAATAGATAAATTAGAAAGTCAAAGATGTTTTCCTTATTTGAGCGATGCTTTAATTCAAAAAGATTAAATGAAAAAACCTTTTGAAGTAAATAATGCATAAAGTAATCATGTTCATCTTTTGCAAAACGGGACTGAATTGTTAGTTCGCTTTCATTTATACCAACAAAACCCATAACATTACCAGTTGTCAACTTTTGACCTTGCAATGAAAAAATAGTTTCATCATAAATTCTATCCTCACAGTTGCTAAAACTTTGAGGATAAATAAGTAAGTTGGGGTTATTGCCAATAGTAATGTCCTTAATTTTAGTATTGGAAATTTTTTGAAAGTTTTCCAAGTCTTGTTGAGACACCTGACAATTTCCGCAATTATTATCAGTCGTTTTCAACATCGATTAAATTGTTGTAGGCATTTTTCAATTTACTCATTAACTCTTCTGAATCTGGTAATCCTCTTAAATATTCAAATACAACACCTTCTAAATGATTATTCCATAAATTATCAAAAGGATTAATTTCATTCTGATAATTTTCAAGTTTTAAGAAATATGCCGGACCAATATGATAAGCAGAACTTAAACTCGGAATACCTTCAATAGCTTTGTTTAATGAATTCATTCGTTTAAAAGCATCATCTTTCCAATTTTCAATTCGTTCATCCCACATTGAAATTCTATCTTCGGCTTTTACTTCTTTCCATGCAAAACGTCTTCGCATTGCAAAGTCCATACTTTCAACACTACGGTCTATATCATTCATTGTTCCAATTATGTATACATTTTCAGGAACAAAAAAGCCATCAGCAAAAACATCATCAGCATCTTGTAAATTTTCATATTGTGTTTTTACTTTTCCCTTTTCACCACGATAACCAGGGTCAATTGAAAAAAACAATTCGCCAAATACTTTTGAAATTTCAGCACGATTAATCTCATCAATTATAAAAATAAATTTATTGTTTTCTGTTTCGCTTGATATTGTTCCTTCTTGAAAATCTTTTAGGCTCAGATTTTGTTTCATATACTCAACAACATCTTCCATGTCTTTTTGGAAAGCCCCAGATGGTCTTGCTTTTATTTTTTGGTAAGCATTATAAACATTTTGCTTTGTAATAGTAAAATTATATTGAGATTTTGTGTTAACCGAAGAGTATTTAAGAGAATCTTTTGTTGATAAACCGTATTCCCATGAACCAATTTTTGTCAGAGTTCCATTTGCCAAATTGTCTTTAACTTTACTAAGTAATTCTTCCCATGCTTCATCAAAGTTGTCGACTTCGTTTGAAATTTTAGCTTTTAATGCTTTCTTGCAGAATCCTTTAAAAATTCCGTCTTTCCTTTTAAAACCAATATTATCCTCTTCTTCAACAGAAAATGGACGTAACCCTTCTACAAAATCAGTATAATCATAAGATGGATGAAATTGCACAAAATCAAATCTGCCACTATCAATAAGCTCTTGTTCAGTTTTGACACCAATCATTTCTTTTGCAATTTCTTTAGCAAGATAAGTTTTACCAGTACCGGGCGCACCCGTGAGAATAAGGTTTTTATTAGATTCAAGAATTTTAAGATAATCCATATTTACTGATTTTATTGCTAATATTTTGTTACGTCCCTCAAAAATGTTACAATACAATTCAAACAAATCTGTTTTAAGTTCGTCAAGCATATTATTAAAATCGAATACAACTATTCCCGAGTTAGTAACATTTATTTCTTTACCAAATAAATAGTATTTATTGTCTTTTAATGATTTTAATTCACTTTCCGATTCCCCATAATACTTAAAACCTTTATTTTTTAGTTTGCCTACAACATCAGATTTTAATAGCGTTATAAATGAACTTGCAAATGGTTGCATATAGTCAATCGTTGACATTTTATTTGCAAAAGGCACATATTGTGTGTTAAACCCAATACCGTATCCAACTTTGTTTCCCCTATAAAATAAATGATACTGAACCTCTGTTCCTCCACCTTCATTTATTGACCAATCTCTTTCATCGTCTTCGTACTTAAATAAAATTCCCCTAGAAGAAGCTCTTCCTAAACGAGCGAGGTCTTTTCTTTTATACCTGAATGTTTCAGTAAATCCTCCTAAGTCTTTATTGATTCTATCTATAAGTTCTCTAAAAGATGTAAACTTAATATATTGGTCTTCCATAATTTTTGATTCTTCAAGTGCTTGAACTAATTCAGGTCTGAGAGTCCATTCGAAATGTTCTCCTTCATATTTCCCTAACATTGGAATAATCCAAAAAGTTGGGTTTCCATCAGCCCCAATAACTTCAAAACGATTTAGTTTCTTTTGTACTGCCTTTGCAAAATTTGTAATTGTTCCATTGTAAGATTGAGGTGATGCTCCATATTTTTCACCAAGCGCCTTGCATGTAGACTTGTGTTCAGTTTCTAAATAAAATTTGAATAAAACATCTTTATAATTTTCTGTCATCAATGAGTTGTCGCGCAAGACTTCCTTCCAATCTTCCACCGTAACATCAATATCACAAATATATTCTCCGTTTTGTTTTATGACTTCTTTAACTTCCATATTAGTATTAAGATTTCACGGTCTTTAGCATTAGCGGTAACGGATGGCGGTATGTTTTGCGCCCCGTCGGGCGTGGATGTTATTTGTCCACCGTTACCCGTTAAATTGAAACTAAAAGTTACCTAATCAGCCAAAAAGTGGGGCGTAAAATATAACGCATGTTA
>JAQVYY010000055.1 GCA_028708425.1 Bacteroidales bacterium | reverse complement strand
CCTACACGACGCTCTTCCGATCTGGCTTGGTTAGCGGCGAAGCCGCTAACCAAGCCCCCCTTTCCCGAATATGACTCAACCCCCTGTCATTCCGACCATAGGGAGGAAACTATAAGTTTTAACCGGACACCAATGAATCCATTATAAAAGCGAAGTGTTTTCTGATACTTATTTAGGGCTAAAGTAAGCTGTATTTGCTTGTTGCACCCAAATATTGGCAGGCTGATTTATGGATCGCAAGTAGAGCGCGATACTATGGTCTTAGCTTCTGATAGCCTAATGGGGCTAACTCTGCTTACCGTGGGCGAGGGGGAATGATTTTAGCATTTAGCCCGCATTATTTATCAAATTTGTAAAGGATGAGTAATTGGGGTTATATCAAAAAAAGGTTGCAATAAAATCACAACCTTTTTTCGATGTTTTATATCAGTTTAAAACTATTTCCCTTCCTTCATAGCCGCTGCAATCTTGGTGTGTAGCTCTTCAGCAAGCTCAGGATTATCACCTAGCAAGCTCTTTACCGCTTCACGTCCTTGTCCCAGCTTAGTTTCACCGTAGCTATACCACGAGCCGCTCTTTTTAACAATGTTGTATTCAACACCAAGGTCAACTATTTCGCCATTCAATGAAATTCCTTCGCCAAAAACTAAATCGAATTCGGCTTTGCGGAATGGGGGTGCCACCTTATTTTTCACAATTTTTACCCGAACCCGGTTGCCTGTCGATTCGTCCCCATCCTTTAGCTGGGCAATTCGGCGAATATCAACGCGTACCGATGAGTAAAATTTAAGAGCGTTACCGCCGGTTGTTGTTTCGGGGTTTCCGAACATAACGCCAATCTTTTCGCGCAGCTGATTAATGAAAATACAGCAAGTATTTGTTTTAGAAATGCTGGCGGTAAGCTTACGCAACGCTTGTGACATGAGCCTGGCTTGCAATCCCAACTTATTCTCTCCCATTTCGCCCTCAATTTCGGCCTTGGGTGTAAGCGCTGCCACCGAGTCAATAACCACAATATCAACTGCTGCGGAACGAATTAGATGGTCGGTAATCTCTAGAGCCTGTTCGCCATTATCGGGCTGAGAGATAAGTAGCGTTTCAATATCAACGCCAAGTTTTTCGGCATACGTGCGGTCGAAAGCATGTTCGGCATCGATAATGGCAGCAATGCCACCAGCCTTTTGTGCCTCAGCAATAGCATGTATTGCTAGGGTTGTTTTTCCCGACGATTCGGGGCCGTATATTTCAACTACCCTGCCACGAGGATAACCGCCAACTCCTAGCGCATGATTTAGCGCAATGGATCCACTCGAAATGGTTTGGACATCAACTATGGCCTTGTCGCCCATCATCATTATGGCACCCTTGCCGTAGTCCTTATCAATTTTGTCCATTGTTGCCTGCAGGGCTTTCAGCTTTGCTTGGTTTACATCCTTGGTATTTTTACCTGTTTTCTCTTTTTCCATGCTTTGTAGTGGGTGTTATTTTATTATTTGGTTTGTGTGTTCTTTGGTCTTTACCTTGCTTATAACCTCATCAATCAAGCCTTTCTCGTTAACTATAAATGTGGTTCGGTGAATGCCATCGTAGGTTTTACCCATGAATTTTTTTGGTCCCCAAACACCATAGGCTTTAATAATTTCCTTCTCGGTATCGGCAATTAGTGGGAACGGAAGATTGTGCTTCTCCTTAAATTTTAAATGCGATTTCTGGCTGTCGGCGCTAACACCAATAACCACGTATCCTTGGGCTAAAAGTGTTTCGTAGTTATCGCGTAAATTGCAAGCCTGAGCCGTACAACCCGGTGTGCTATCTTTAGGGTAAAAGTATAGAACAACCTTTTTCCCCGCGAAGTTACTTAGTTCAACTGTATTTCCGTTTTCATCTATTCCCTTAAACATGGGGGCGTTATCGCCAGGCTTTAAAAATGTCATAACATACTGGTTTTAATCTGTAAAGGTAGTAAGATAGTTTGTAAATAGTAAGAGTAAAACTTACAAGTTATTAACATAGGACAGTAATGATTGGTTTAAAGTAATTTACTTTTGCCTTTTTTTCAACAGAAAAATGGGTTATTATTGCCGATACTTTTTAAGAAAATTTATACGTAACACGTTACCGAGATACTATTCATGCCAAGTAGTTTTCAAATTTCCGAGGAAAGATTTTTTGCTGTAGCATTACAGGAACATAAAATTTTTGGTGCAACCTTTGTGCTGCACATTGTTGAATTGCTTAACAGTGAGGTTGGTATTTATACGGTTTTAGATAACGTTTTTACTGAGAATGTTGAAAAATGGAGCCATCTAATACCTGCTGAGGGCAGGGCGTTGGTTAACATTATTGCTGAGCTAAGCGATAGCAGCCTTTTTGCTGTTATTGGAAAGAGCAAAAAATCGGTGGTCGATTTCTACAGCGCTGTGCAAACCGATGCCGTTTTTGGCAACTACGTTCGTTCGTATTTTGAGCGTAGAATGGCAAAATGCTTTGATATTATTGTGGCAAATGGGTTGCCCGTTTTCTTAAAAGAAAAGAATTTTAATAACCTGTACTCCGACCATTTGCTAAGCTACATGGGCGAGAATGCCAAGCCTGTTTTTTCGTTTACAGTAACCCCCACCGAAACTCGATATTCGCTCAAGGCGAAATGCCAAGGCGAAACCATTAAGCTAAAGCACAGGCATACTCAGATAGTTACAACCGATCCGTGTATTGTTCGAGTTGGTAATAAACTTCTTCGGTTCGATGGGATAGATGCAAAGAAGTTAACCCCTTTCTTTACAAAAGATTTTGTTTCGGTTCCTAAAACCGCTGAGAAAAAGTATTTCGAGTCGTTCGTTCTAAAATCAATAAAAAACCAAATTGTGGTTGCCAATGGTTTTACTATCGAGACGCTATCGCCAGATAAAAGCGTTATTCTATCAATAGAGCAAACGCTAAGCGGCAATTTAGCCCTTACGTTGTACTTTAGGTATGGCGATAAAAAGTATCTGTCTCAAATTAAACCGCAGAACGAGGTGTCGCTTAAGCTGCTCAACGATTCGTACCATTTTACAAGGTTTAGTAGGGATGCAGACTGGGAGAACCAGGCTAAATCCACATTGGTCGATTTGGGTTTAAAAAACACCCAGGGGGCCTCATACTATCCGGTAGCTGTAAATTCCGATTACGAGCTAATTACCTGGGTAAACGAAAATGTGGATTTGCTTACAAGCAAAGGGATTCACGTGCTTCAGCAGGTAAAGAAGAGTGCCTTTTATATAAAGGGGTACGATCTCGACCTAAAAGCGAAGCTGCAGAACGATTGGTTCGATATTTATGGCATGGTAAAGCTGCACGATTACGAGTTTCCTTTTATCAAGTTACGAAAATGTATTGTTAAGGGTATTCGTGAGTACGTTTTACCAAACGGCGATATTTTTATTATTCCCAACGAGTGGTTTGCCAAGTATAAGTTGTTGTTTACGGTGGGGAGTGTTGAAAGTGATAAGCTAGTGCTTACCCAATCGGCGTTTGGCTTTGTACAGCAGGCGCATATCGATAGCCCCGATGCCGAGAGTTTAAACGAGCGGTTTGCGAGCTTGTCGTTAGCACAGCGCATTGTACTGCCCCAGGGGCTTAATGCCGAGCTCAGAGATTACCAGAAATTGGGTTTTTTATGGTTGCAGCTGCTATACGAAAGCGGAATGGGGGGCTGCCTAGCCGATGATATGGGGTTGGGAAAAACGATACAGGCACTATCAATTTTACTTTTTGATGCGGAACGTCGTCAGCCCAATGAGAATAATGCTCAAGCTAACGGGTTACCCCAAATGGGGCGTACCTCTCTGCTGGTTGTGCCTACCTCGTTGCTATTTAATTGGCAGAATGAGATTAGGCGTTTTGCGCCTAGCTTAACCGTTTACCAGTTTACTGGAGCCAACCGAACGCGCTTAGTTACCGACCTAATTAGCTACGATATAGTGTTAACCACCTACGGCGTTTTGCGAAACGAGATAGATTTACTTAAGAATGTGAGGTTTAACTATGTTGTACTTGATGAGAGCCAAGCCATAAAGAATCCTGCTAGCAAGGTTTATCGTTCGGCTGTTTTGCTAAAAGCCAAGCATTTTTTGAGTTTAAGTGGTACGCCAATAGAGAACTCCCTTACCGATTTGTGGGCACAGCTTAACTTCTTAAATCGTGGTATGTTGGGCTCGCTTCGCACATTCAGAGAGCAGTTTGTTGTTCCAATTGAAAAGAGTAATGATGAGCGGGTGCAGCACGACCTAAGGAAGTTGATAGAACCCTTTATTATGCGTCGCACTAAGCACGAGGTTGCGCCAGAGCTACCCGAGCTCAATCAAGAGATTATTTACTGTGATTTAACCGATCAGCAAAAAAGTATTTACGAGGAGGAGAAGTCGGCAATCAGAAACCATATCCTTGATAGCATTGATAATGTTGGATATGGCCAGTCGGCCATTTCAATCCTCAGGGGGTTAACAAGGTTGCGCCAAATATCCAATCACCCTAAAATGCTCGAGGATTACACCAGCTCCGATTCGGGTAAGTTTGATGAGATTATACGAACCATAGAAACTTTGGTAGACGAGGGGCATAAGGTGTTGATATTCTCATCATTCGTTAAGCACCTGCGAATAGTTCAGCAGCAGGTTGAGCAGATGGGGATAGGGTACCAGATGCTAATTGGTTCAACCACTAATCGGGAGAGGGTGGTGGAACAGTTCCAGAACGATTCGGAATGCCACCTGTTTTTAATTTCCATAAAAGCGGGTGGGGTAGGGCTTAACCTAACCGCAGCCGATTATATCCTTGTGCTTGATCCATGGTGGAACCCTGCGGTCGAGAATCAGGCGATTGCTAGAGCCCATCGAATTGGACAGGAAAGGCCCGTATTCGTTTACCGATTTATTTCGGTGGGTACCGTTGAGGAGAAAATACGACGTTTACAGGAGGATAAATTGATGCTATCTACCAATCTGGTCGAGAATTCGAACCCGCTAAGTGCTATCGATAAAGAGCAGCTGATGGAGATTATAGGGTAGGCATTCTTCGTTTTCGCTCTCGTTTACTACCCTTTGTTTACGTTCAGCTTGTAATCGGGTACGCAAACCCGTAACCCGTAACTCACCTCTCATTCCTCCTCACTGCTTACCGCTCACTGTTCACTATTTTTTCTCCACAGATTACACGGATTTGCACAGAATGGATTTGCGTTTTATGTTCCGCATATCACAATCGGGTAGGCAAACCCGTAACTCCCTCAACCTCAACCTCAACCTCAGCCTAAATCTCTACCTCAATCTTCTTCTTCCTCCACCGCAATGCCCAATTTACTTTATCCCTTTAAATAATCTATTCCACCTTATATTTGCCGGAAAGCGCTTATCCTTATCCAGCGATAGCCATATAAACGAGCCTTTGCCTACAACGTGATCTTCGGGCACAAATCCCCAGAAACGCGAATCGGCAGAGTTATGACGATTATCACCCATCATAAAGTAGTAGTCCATACGAAATGTATAGCTGCTAGCAGGCTCATCGTTTATGTAGATGGTGCTGTCTTTCACCGCCAGGCTGTTGCCTTCGTACGTTTCAATTACCCTATGGTATAATGGTAACGATTTGAGCGTAAGTTCAACCGTTTCGCCTTTTTTGGGTATCCATAATGGCCCAAAGTTGTCCTCTGTCCACGGGTACTCTGGCGAGTGTGGGAAGATAACCTTGCTCATCATGGTGTGGTTTGTGTTCTCGTGTTTTAAAACTGAATGTACGTTGTTCAGCTTCCTTACTTTGTTGTAGGAATTTTGCGTTAGGGGTAGTTCATAAATTCCGCTGGCCGGATTAAAAAATCGGTCATCCTTAGCTATATTTAGCCCATCGAGAATTTTTGAGTTTATGGGAGTTCCGTTGGTTCGTATTATGTAGTTGTATTGCAAATCAGGAATTTTTTCCTGTCTCTCACCGTTTACGTAGACCTGCCCCTGCTTAATTACAAGCGAGTCGCCAGCAATGGCAACGCACCTTTTAATGTAATTCTCACGTTTATCAACCGGTCTGGCAATTACATCGTACTCGCGCCAAACCCTTTCGCGGCCAATTTCTCGTACTACCGAGTAGTAGCTCCTGTTCGATTGGAATTGTACTATCACCGTATCGCCCTCGGGGTAGTTAAACACCACCACATCGTTGCGTTTTATGTCGCCAAAACCCGCCAACCGTTTGTATGGTCGCTTAATCCACTCAACATACGACTTGGTATTTTTGGTTAGCGGTAGCGTGTGATGCGCAAAGGGGAACGAGATTGGCGTGTTGGGTAGCTTAGGGCCGTAGCTAACCTTGCTCACGAAAAGGTAGTCGCCCACCAGCATCGATTTTTCCATTGATGATGTGGGTATGGTGTAGGCCTCAATAAAAAACATTCGGATAAGCGTAGCGGCAATAACCGCAAAAATTAGCGCATCAACCCACTCAATCAGCGTGCTTTTTTTCTTTCCATCCCTTTTTTTCCAGAATGTCCAGTTTACTTTGCGGGTAATGTGGTAATCAAAAAAAACGGGTAAGCCCAATAGTAGCCAGTAGTTTCCTATCCAAATTACCCAAAGCACGAATACTGTTGATGATAGGGCGAATAAAAAGAATCGATTTTTCAGAAATGCCTTTACTTTATCCATTATTAAGCTGTGTGTTTAGTTTGTAATTCGATGTAAAATGTGGAGCTAAGCGTACATTTTACGGGGTAAGTTTAATACTTTTTATCGAATAATTATATTTTTAGTAAGCTATCCATTGTTAAAAAACCCTTTTTACCCACCGAGAATTCGGCTGCAAGCACTGCCCCAAGGGCAAACCCCTTACGATTTTTTGCTTCGTGTTTAAGGGTTATCATATCATTTTCGGAGCTAAGGTTCACCGTGTGCGTGCCAGGCACATTCGCTTGGCGAAGTGCGGTTATGGGGATTTTATGCACTTCTTCTTCAGGCGTTAACGACCATCCGGTTAACCCTTCAATCTCATTCGATATTATATCGGCAAGGGTTATGGCGGTACCGCTGGGGGCATCCTTTTTTTGTGTATGATGCACTTCCTCAATTTCGTAGGTGTAGCCCTTTACCGTATTTATATACTTGGCTAAAATTTTGTTTAGCCTGAAGAAAAGATTTACCCCTATACTGTAATTTGAGGCGTAAAAAAGAGCCCCGTCACTGTGTTCTGCCAGCTGCTTTGCCTCATCCAGGTGGCTAAGCCACCCGGTTGTTCCGCAAACAATGGGTTTGCCTGCTATTAGGCAGGTTTTTATATTGCTAAACGCAGTTTCGGGTGTCGAAAACTCGATGGCCACATCCACATTCTTCAGATTCTTGGCGTTGAGCTCATGCCCATTATCCTGATCTATTATAAGGGCAATGCTATGCCCCCGTTCTTTAGCGATGGTCTCAATTTCATGCCCCATCTTGCCGTATCCTATTAAAGCAATATTCATGTGTTTGGTGTATGGTTATGTTGTATTGTTTGTTTAATAATCCCGACGTGATTGTATGTTTATAGCGTTTATCATTTCGATATGTAATGTGACCTCGATGAGGTCGAATATCTAATGCGTTTTTATTCACTATTGTGCGGTAAAAACATATTTTAATATTTTAGATTCTTCGCTTCACTACGTTTCGCTCTAAAACGTATGTTCGACAAAACCGTTGAAAATAGACTTGGCTTTGTCAATGACAAATGTTTAGTTTTTAGGGGAGGGCTTGGTTAGCGGCGAAGCCGCTAACCAAGCCCTCCCTTCCCAAATATGACTCAGCACCCTGTCATTCCGACCGTAGGGAGGAATCTATAAATTTTAACTGGACACCAATGCATTTTTATTATGCTATAAACATTCAAATTCTACGGATTCGCTTTTTTTGTTCTGCGAATATCTGATTTTAGCATTCGTATTTCAATGTCGTTCAGTTAAGGCTATCGGCTTCGACTATCCTTCGACTTCGCATAGGCCTCCAGTCAGGCTGAGCGAAGCCTAAAGCCGATAGCCTTTGCTTACTTACTAACCACCACCACCTCAATCCTGCGGTTGCGCGTACGCCCCTCCTCCGTATCGTTTGTATCTATGGGCTCGTTATTCTTCATATCCTTAACCTCAACGTTGCTAAACCCGTTCTCAATCAGATATTTTGCAACCGCACCGGCGCGTTCTGCCCCAATTTCGGGCTTTTGTATGGCCTCCAGGTCGTCGCAATGGCCTTGTACCTGTAGCCTAATCTGTGGGTTATTCTTAACCTGACGGAGCAATCGGTTAATTTCTGCCACCGACTCGGGGCCTAGGTGGGCACTATTGGCTTCGTACTGAATGTTAAGCTCAATTTTCGAACCCACGGTTATGGGTTTTAGCAGGATATTACGGTCGATATTCATAAACGTGGTAACCTGTTGCAGCACCAGGTTTTCGGAGAAGTACCAGTAATCCTCAGCCAGCACCTCGAGTAGGTAGTTGTCGCTTGCCATAAACTGAAGCGTGTAGTTACCGCTGGTAGCGCTTGAATTTACCGAGGTTACAATGGCGTTGGTTCTGGTGTTAATAAGGTTTACCTTAGCCCTAACAGGCTGCTGGGTATTAGCATCCTTTATTGCCCCCGAAATGGTTGTACGCCGCACCTGTTGAACACCTCCTTGGATACTAGGATCACTAGCGGCAAAATTAATGTGCCTAACCTTTTCGTCAAACACAAAGTTTACCTCAAACTGCTTGTACCCGTTAAACTGAACCAAGAAATTATTCTGCCTCAAATCGAAGTTCTCGTAAAAAACATTGTTTATTGTAATTATATACTCATCGGTAATGGGTGCAAAAAGCTCGAAATAGCCATCTTTATCCGTAAGGGTTGAGTACGAACGCCCATGGCTATCGGTTACGGTTATGCGTACGTTCGACAGGTCAACTCTTCCCAAACCCGATAATCGGCTACGGTTAAGGATGACTTTTCCGAATACCTTGTTTTTTTCTACGAATGGGAAATGCTTAACTGTGTTTTTTTCAAGGTTAAGCGTTACATCTTCTAAAGCTTTTGTGAAAGTTCCTGCATTTTTGTCAACAACGTAATATACAATATCATATATACCAGCAGGTATGTCAGAATAATTTACCATACCTCTATTATCCGATAGAAGTTCAGCCGAAACAAAAGATGAAAAATCGGAGGTGGCATTATCCGCTTTCTGAATACTTACATAAACATTTTGAATACCCGGTTCGTTAGGATCTTGCTTGCCATCTCCATTAAAATCTTTAAAAAACACTAGATCTAGGTCGTAATATTTTTGCCTGGGTTGCTGAAAGCCAAATTCCTTTCGAACGGAAAATTCAAAATAAAGATTCGAGTATTTTTCTACCGCTTCGGTTGGTGTAACCCTAGATTGCGTTGAATAAACATTGAGCCCCCTAATTTGCCAATTATTTGGCAGGTAGAAATAAAGCTGATTGGTGAAATTTGTATAGCTGCTCCTTGTTACCAGATCATTATTATAGCTAATACTAGATTCAAGTTGAATGATGTCCTTGAATATAAAGGAGTTGAAAGATGGCATCACTCGAAGGGAGCGACTTTGTCTTGAAAAGTAGTTCCAGCTAAAGTGATCGAAAACCGATCTGGGCCCATTTGTATACATAGCTTGTACCGACCAATTACGGCTACGTACACTGCCAGAAATATGTTGGTATGTAAAAGGCTGTTTAGTAGGGCTTATGGGGCCTGAATTAGTTATCAAAGGTGGAGCATTATCAAAACTAACATAGCCAAAGATTACCTGTAAATTAATTGTTTGGTTAGGAACTAGCCCTAACAATCTACTACCAACACTAAACTTTCCAACGCTTGTACTAAAGTAATCGGTACCTGTTTCCAATGCGCGAAAAACATCGGTTTTAGGGAGCTCAACTCCCGGGCCACCATAGATAAAAACTTTTGGGGCAACAAACCTTCCGTAGTGAATTTCACTATTGAGGTTAATGTTATAGGGTTTGATAATATCGGGATTGTCTCTATATGTATAGGGCTGGTAATCGGTGTAATTAAACCTGAAAATTATGTTTGACCTATTTTTTAACCACTGAGTGGAGTTTAACGTAATGCGTGTTCGTCCCCCATAACTCGTATTTAAAAAATCGGACCCAAAGCGAGCCCTTAAACGAATTAAGTTATTTTCAACCCTAGTATTGTAATGTAGCTCCCCACCATAGGCATTATAGCGATATTTTTCATCTGTTAGTGGAGAGGAAAAGGATATTGGATTGTATAAACTTTTAACGATAAAGTTATGCCTGTTTTTTATTGAAAAATTAGAACCAAGTATTGCTAAAGGCGATGAAACAGAGTATTGTGTGCCTTGACTGTAAACTGCACCTGCAAATAGGTTAAAGGAGCTATTTACGTTGTACGTAGCAACGGTGCCAGCATTAATCATGCTAGTTCTAATGTTTTTTGTTGCAATTGTAGTTAGAGAAATATTGTTAAATACTAAATCAGACTCAATACCTCTCCCTTGCATGTTAGCCTCTAGGCTTTTATATACATCCCCTGCTCTTATAAAAATATTTTTTTGCTGGTAGGCTGCCCACATTCTATTGTGAATGTAGAGCTGATTCGCATCATAAAAGTTGTTGTTTTCGTAGTAGTAAGATATATCCCTGTTTTGTTTTAAAAGGATATTTCCCTCAATAATCCCTGCAAAAGTGGGTTCGGTTTGATTAC
Source organism: Bacteroidales bacterium (assembly GCA_028708425.1). Classification (GTDB taxonomy): domain Bacteria; phylum Bacteroidota; class Bacteroidia; order Bacteroidales; family Tenuifilaceae; genus Perlabentimonas. The sequence continues at coordinate 8,618 of JAQVYY010000055.1, read as the reverse complement.
TAAATGCCCCCCTGGAGATTAGCTCTGCAATGAGCATTCTTTGTGATTCACTGATGTAATTATCGAATGTACTGCCTATATCATTAAACCAGGCTGTAGCCGTGTATAGGGTATCGATAGTTTTGCCCGTTACTTTAAATCGGTAGAGGTTTCTATCGCCCTGATCCTCTTCTGGGAAGAATAAGTCTAGCTTAATAATCGTGTCAGAAAATGGCGGAATAGTGTAGTCGTTTGCCAGGGAAGATAATTTTGTTCCGTTAATCTGCATTCCTCTTTCCCCCTCAAATAAAAAGCTAACAAGTTCCTCCTTATTACCCCGGTTTTCAACCTGAATGTTTAAATCGCCCCCCCTTGTTCTTTGGTCAATATAACGAATTCGACCTAGAATTTTAATCCTTGTGTCCGAACTTTTTTGAACCTTAATAAAGCTATACTCATTTTTAATTACTTGACCCTTGCTATCGTTCAGAGCGGCTATAATTGAATAGCCAATATCTCCCCTGGCCATAGGTCCAATAGCAATTCTAATTGGTATGAGTAACGAATCTTCGGGAGGTATTGAAATGTCAAACTTGTCCTCTCCAATAATACTCCATCCATCGGGGTAGGTTATACTAAGTGAGTATGTTTGCTGCGACTGATTTATATTTCGGATTTTTATTACATTAAAAACCGTTTGACCAGAACTTGCTTCAACGTTGGGTCTGAGGAACTCTATTTCTACATTTATCTTTTCGGAGTTAAATAAACTATAGTATTGTCCGTGTACAATATTAGTACAGAAGGTAATCAATACTATAGCTATAACTCTATTAATTTTCATTCTGTAAATTATGGCCTAGCGGAAATTTTAAATTCCAAATCAACATAGTAAAAATCTGGAGGGTTGTTCAGTATTTTGGGCGAAGGATCAACGCCACAGTCGTAACTTATAAAAACTTCCTCTAGAATAATCTGATTACCGTCCCCTTCAACTATGGTTTGAAATCCATTTGTGAGATTAATATTTGTAAGATTAACATTTGTTGAGTTGCCGCCTGCAGCTATTTTAGGTCTAATTTCTATCAATTCAGTATCCAGATTAGGGTTCCCCCCATCCGACATAATACCATTTTGTATAGCTCTAACCTTTAATTCCCAGCCTGTTGTGCTGGGACTAGGGTCACCAGCGTTGGTTGTGTCATTAAAGAATATTTGAAGTCTAGTCCAGTCCTCGTAGGTGATACCAGTTTGATATTTGGTGAGCGAATTGAAAATATAACTAATGTTACCACCAGAAACTACCCTTAAATTTAGGCTAATATTCTGACCGTTCAAGTAAAATATTTGTAAAAAAAAGAAAACTAGAATAGCGATAAATCTTTTTCTACATAAAAACATACTAATTAGATTATGAAGAGTTATGTTAGAGGAAAACATCCAACAAAACTACAATAAACCTATTGTAAACTTATCTTAGTTTAAAATATCGAGTAATTATTTAGCTGAGATACCATATTTTGTTTTCAAAAAACAACCCGCACCCATAGCAATAATAGGTACGGGCTATTTTGTTGTTGTACAGGATATTAAGTCTATTTGCTTGATAGTTCAAGAAAAACATTTGTCACATATCTGTCAGCTGGGTTACTTTGTGCTAAAAGCGATGTTCCCGCCATATTGCCTTCTTGTGTGCCAAGCCTCCAACGAATTACAAATCTGTTCTGTACAGCATCACCGGCGGCCAAAGATGCAACTCCATCAACTATTGTTGCAGCCGTAGAAGATAAACCTTCAATAGCAGCTGGTAGATTCCAATTAGTCCCGTCAACTCCAGTACCACCAGTTAAATCATACCCAACATTGGCACCATCGAGTACATTTGCAGTATTGTCTTGCCCTAAAAGATCATCTTCTTCTGACCTCAAAGTTACATCAAAGTCCTGTGATGAAGAAACTGTGAAAATAGTGTGATATCGAACATCGGTTCCGCCAGAATTGATACCACTTGTATAATCATCAATAGTATTAACAACGAATTCAATATTTCCCCCCGATACAACCGTTAGCCTAAGTATTGAATTTAGCGTTACGGAAACTGGAATAATGACGTTGTCGTTAACCGCCTGTCCAAAGCTAAATTGGGCAAAAAGCAGCATGGCTGCTCCAAGTACTAGTTTTTTCATAGCTAAAAATTTTAGTTATTAAAATGGTTAATTTATTTTGGTTAAAGTAATTTACTCTTTCCCAATGTAAAATTATATTAAATATACAACACTACAAGCAGTTTGGCAATTTTTTATGCTTTTATTCCCTGTTTTCTTGAGGAAACTGGAGAAAAAGGCGACCAAATACATTTTTGTGGGGTTTAAAGAAATTATTATAAAAGATGAAATTGTTGTAATTTTTAAATCTTACGGTTTTTGGCTTTTAGCCGTTGGCTATTGGAGTCTCGCTATATCCATTCGGGTACGCAAACCCGTAACCCACTCCTTACTCCTCACTCCTTACTCCTCACTCAACCTCAACCTCAACCTTTGGCTATTGGAGCTTCGCAATATCCATTCGGGTATGCAAATTCGTAACCCATAACTCGTAATCCCTACCCAACATTAAAGCCCATCACTAAAACATCGTCAATCTGGTCGTACTTATCACGTTTCCACTCTTTAAATGTTATTCTTAGGATTTCGCGTTGCTCATTTCCCGAAAATTTATGAATATGCTCTAGTAGTTTGATAAAGTTTTTAATCATAAACTTACGGCCATTGTCACCACCAAATTGATCTATGTAACCATCCGAAAATAGGTATACCCATGTTGGGCCGTCAATTTCAATGGTATGGGTGGTAAATTTCAGATCGGCGTTTGCGCCCCCTCCTCCTATGGATTCCTTGTCGCCCCTAATTCTAAAAAGCTCATCGTTTTTTATATAAACCAGGGGGTTTTTTGCACCAGCATACTCAATTACCCTTTTTTGGGGATCCCAAACGCATAGAGACATATCCATTCCGTCGCGGTTATCGGTTTCGTCTTGGCGCAGGGTTCGTATAATGCCCTTGTTTAGCTCCATTAAGATTTCGCCGGGTTCGTGAACCTTCTTATCCAAAATCTCGTCGAGTAAATTATACCCAATCATCGATAGAAATGCTCCGGGTACGCCGTGCCCTGTACAGTCAATTGCCGAGATGGCAACCTTATGAATTTTGGGATTGTATTTTTCTGTACTGCTTACAATGGGCTTAAACCAGTAGTAGTCGCCACTTACCACGTCGCGCGGTTTAAAGTAGATGAATGATTCGGGAAAGAAATTTTCCAGATGTTTTTGTACCGGTAACAAGGCTTTCTGAATTCCTTGGGCGTAGTTAATACTCTTGTTAATGTTCTCGTTTTGCCTCTGAATCTGATCTTTTTGCTCGTTTATCTCCTCGTTCTGGTGGCTTAGCAGCGTGTTTGCCCTGCGTTTGTCTCGGTAGCCTTTTAGTATAAATGCCGAAAGGGCTAAAAGCAGGATAAAACCTCCCAGTACGGAGTATATAATCGTTTGCTGTGCTTGGAGTTGCGCTTGCTGCTCCTTTTCGGCTAGCTCCTGTATTTTTTGTCGCGACTCCAGCAGCTCAATCTCCTGCTGGCGGCGTAGTACTATTTCCTCAACCTTATCGAGCGAGTCTTGTTGCGCCTTAAGCGCAAAGCTTAGGGAGTCCTCGGTTGCTTGCGATTTTATTTTTCGTAGTTCCATCTCCAGGGCTTGGGCGGTACGTTGTATACGTTCACGTTCAACCTCGGCCTCTGTTTTGCTAACTATTTCCTCATACTCTTGTTCAACATCCATTTTGGCCACCTGTTGCCTCAGTAATGTGGACTCGCTATTCATCTCTTGGGTCTTGGCCAGATTCCCTATGGCGTTGTAGTTAGCGCTTAAATGCTGCAGGCAGTTTAGGGTGAGCCGGGGGTTTCCAACATCTCGCGAAAGCGAAAGTGCCTCCTCGAGTAAGGGTATCGCCTTGTCGTGTTGCTTTAAAACCCTGTGAATATAGGCTACGTCAATTAATCCGGCGGCCAGTTCGGCCTTGTTATTTAGGTAGCGCCGTGTTTCAAGGCTTTTATTAAAATATTCGAGGGCTAGGTCAAAATGCCCTAGGTCGGCATATATTAACCCAATATTACTATATATGGCTTTAATGTCGTTGTAGTTTTTTACCTTATTGTTTAGCGGCACCGATTCAAGAAAGTATGAAACCGCTTCGCGCAGATTCCCATATTCCCAGTAGGTAAATGCAACACGGTTTAGGTAAAAAATGGCTTGTTCGGTATTACCCGCCTGCTTGTATCGGCTCACTAACTCTAGGTAGCGGTCAACATCACCCTGTTTCTCCTTTGGTAGTGTGCCTATTTCCTGACTCAGTAGTGAGGTGCACACAGTGATAAGGAGTAAAACGAGTAGCGTTCTAATTATTCTTGGTGTAAAAAATATCATCTTTAGCAGGTTGCTTTCTTAATCAAAAGTAAGTAAAAAATTGCTATTTTAGTTTATTTTTGATGAATCTTCAAAAAAGATGCCAAGGCGTTAGTTTTTAAGCCTAGCTACTGTTTAGCTGCAATTAAATATAGCTATTTTGTTCTAGTTTTACCGAAAAGCCCTGCGGGTTTATTTTACTTTTACAAGTATCACATTAACAGGCGTTAAGCTTGTTGGCGTTTTGTTTTTGCTGATTGTGAATAGTATAGAATTTGTTTTGATTTTTTTTGGCAGCACTTTTTTCTGTATTTTACGCTATATTTGTAATCGATGTTTTTAAATTTGTTGTAATTGTTTAATCGTTTTTTACCCCATTTTAATATGAATATAGCCAGTAGGTTTTTGTGTATGCTTGTGGCTCTCGTTTTATCGGGAACGGTTTTAGCTCAGGATTTTGAGGTGGCACCCGTTAGGCTCGATTTTAATGCCGAACCAGGAGAGAACCAAACGAAAGTTATCAATATAACGAATCATAGTAACAAGAAAGCTTCTTTTATTGTATCAATTGCCGATTTTTTAATAGGAAGCGATGGGACCAGGGAAATGCTACCCCCAAATACCACTAGGCGTTCTGCGGCCAATTGGCTAAATATTAACCCCAGTTTTTTTGAGCTAAATCCTGGCGATCAGCTCCCCGTTCAGGTAGCTATGCTTGTACCTGGCGATGAGTATGGGGCAGCGTGGTCGATGCTTTACGTGCAGCCAGCTAAGGAGCAAACCTCGTGGGATGCCGATAAGAATCTATCGGCAGGGGTAATGGTTAGCGGTAGGATTGGTATTACTGTTTACCAGTCGCCCAGCAGTAATACTAACCATTCTATTAAAGTAACCAAGCTTGAAGAGGTTACAGATGCCGAGGATATGGTTAGAAAATTCTCTGCCACCATCGATAACCTAGGCGATAAGGTAACAACCTGCAAGATTCATCTTATAGCATCAAATATAAACACTGCCGAGGAGAAACAGTTCCCCTCGTTCGAGGTAGAGACATACCCCAAAATGACCCGAAATGTTGAGGTTGAGCTACCCAGCGGCGAGTTGACTCCAGGGAAATATGCCATTGCGGTTATTGTTGATTATGGCCCTAAGTTTGCGCTTGAGGGAGCCCAGCTGGTAATTGATATAGAGTAACTTTTATTTACGTGGTAGCTAATAATACCTGCTTTTGATTAAACTTCACACATCAATAGTTTTGTTATTGGTAGCCGTATCGGGTTACGGACAGGCTACTTTTTTTAGCCAGCGCTACTACTCCGATGGAACTATTCAGGAAAAATTTCGAGTTTATGTAGAGAATGGCGATACCGTGAGGCATGGCCCATACTTTTTTTACTACCCCGAGGGTACCATTATGCAGGAGGGGCGTTATATTACTAATTTGCCCGATAGCTTGTGGGTAAATTACTATCGAAATGGGTTTAGGAAGAGTATGTATAGATACTCGAATGGTGAAAAAAATGGTGCCTTTACTATATGGAAAGATGATGGATCGCTCTACCAATCGGGGGAGTATGACCAAAATTTGCTCACGGGCGAGCTGATTACCTACCATCCAAACGGAGAGTTAGATTCTAAGAGTAACTATTTCAATGGTCGGCTAAATGGGGTGTCGGAGGTGTACTCGCCCGAAGGGCAGATCTTGCTAATTGCCAGCTACAAAAACGACAGTTTAAATGGGCAGTGGGAATCGTACTACGAAGAGGGGGGTATAAATTATAGAGGGTTTAAGCTGAATAACGAGTACCACGATACGCTGTACACCTACTATAAAAACGGAACCCTTCAGCGGGTTACCTATTACGATAAAGGCGTTGCTAAGGGTAGGGTAGTTGGGTACTACGATAATGGTGCGGTAATGAATATTTCGCACTACGAAAATGGGCAGCTAAGCGGTAAGTACGAGGAATTACACCCCAATGGGCAGCTGGCCGAAGTTGGCCAATTTGAAAACGACCAAAGAATAGGTAGGTGGATTAGCTACTATTCCGATGGTAGCCTTTATAGCCAAGGCGAATTTAAGGATGGGCGGTTTGGTGGTTTTTGGGCGTTTTTTCATCCTAATGGCAACCCAAAGCAGCAAGGAGCATACTACAAAGGGAAGTCGTTTGGGCCTTGGCAGTTTTTTGCCGAGGATGGTTATTTAAACCTTGCTGGTTACTACGTAAATGGTAAAGCCGAGGGCTTTTGGACAGCATTCTACCCCGATGGAGCCATTGCTGCTCGCATTTACTTTAGGCAAGGTGTGCAGTACGGCCCCGCCTGGATGTACCAACCCGATGGCACCGTTGAGCGAAGAATGCAGCTTGGGGTGTTGCCACCAGTTTTAGGAAAATAAACAGCTGAAATGTTTTATTTAATTGAAGAGTGGAAAATTTTTGGCTATCCCATTTCGATTAATATTTGTTTGCCTAGATTTATTTACCATATTTTTAAAAAATGTTGCTCAGGTTAAACTGTTTTATTAATCTATACCATTTACGCAAAAAAGGTCAATACTTCGCCTTCGTATCACCCAACTTTATAGTACAGCTGTATTTTTTCAAATTGCTCTGCTAATATTTCTTTATCCAAATATTTTCTCTCAGAGTTCTTCTGCGGGTTTGCGGGTTAGTAATAGTGTAGCATGCTAAAGCGCTAATCCTAATTGTTTGTAAAAACATGAGATAATAAATAATTTCTATAAGCAGAAAATTTATTTTAATGTACTTTTAATGTGATAATTTGCATTTTATTGTAATTTTACAGTAACTTATTGTTGCCGTTTATTTTATGCATTAACCCAGTTTTTTGTAATCTGTATTATTTCTCCCTGTTTATTAAAAACTAAACCTTAAACACATGAAAAATTTAAGAGCACTTGCTGAATTACTAAAAAAACCGAATTTTAGAAGACTTAAATGTTTCTTTTCTATTTTAGGTTTATTATTAGTGAATGACTTCATTTATGGACAAAAATATGAGTCTATTGTAGATACCACCAAAATGTGGGTTGTTTTCTATAATTTCTCATTTGACCCTCCTAGTATTGGACGTACTGGCGCAATAAAAATAAAAGACAGTGTTATGTTAGAAGATAACAAATATTGGCAATGTGTACTTGAAGCATGGGATAGTACTTATAACGATTGGGCTTTAAGAGGATATATACGAGAATATGATGATGTTGTTGTGTACCAAGATAAAGATGAAAGCCGTATAGATACTATTTACAATTACAATTGGCAAACAGGAGATACTATTTTTAGCGAACCTGAATTGGAATGTTATATTACAGTAACTGATACAATGACCAATGAGTTTGCTGGTAAAAACAGATTCATACAAGAAATTGAAGGTCATCATTATATTCAACTAAAGTATTATGAAGGAATAGGAAGTAATGCAGGTTTACTTGACCCATATTTTTATTGCAGGGTAGGTGTATATCGATATTTAGTTTGTTATTATAAAAATGATGAGCTATTATATAAAAATCCTGATTTTTCGGATTGTTATATAAATAATTTACCCAATTCTATTTCGAATAATGCAACCACCGATTACGAAATTTATCCTAATCCATTTAACGATGATTTAGTACTTAATAAAAAAGATCAGGAAATCGATCTGGTAACAACATTTGAATTATACAACAATATGGGTGTGTTATTACAAAAGATAAAATTACAGTACCCAACGGTTCACATTAATGTTTCTGCTTATACAAGTGGTATTTATTATTACCGCTTGTATTCAAAAAATCAAAATTTACAAAAGGGAATACTAATAAAAAAATAAATGACATGAAAAAATTAAGAGCACGAAGTGCAATCCTAAAAAAACCTAAATTTGGAAGACTTAGAGGTTTAGTCTCCCTTCTAGGTTTATTATTAGTAACGAACTTCATTTATGCCCAAGAATATGAGTCTATTGTAGATACCACAAAAATGTGGGTGGTTTTCTACAACTCCTCAATAGATCCACCCGGAATAGGCGAAACCTATGCTTATAAAATTAAAGAAAAGGTAATTGAAGATACCATTACATGGTATAAAACCTGGCAAAGCAGAGATTCATTATACAGTAATTGGGAACAAGTTGGATATGTATGCGAAAAAGACAAGAAAGTATATTATAAAGA
>JAQVYY010000093.1 GCA_028708425.1 Bacteroidales bacterium | reverse complement strand
TCAATAACTTGGTCAAACTCTATTTTGTCCTGTGTCGCTGTCATGGCTCTTTTTTTTTGCAAAGTTACGTTATTGCGAAATAATCATGCTCGTGTGTGTCTAAAAATTGTCATGGGTGTTTCATTTTGAAAATTTTATTGTTATTGGTTATCAGTATTTATAAATCGTTAAAACGGAAGATTTTTCACATCAACATTTCCGCCAGAGATAATTACGCCTACCCGTTTACCCTTAAAAACTTCACGGTTTTGCATAATTGCCGCAACGGGTACTGCCGATGAGGGTTCAATAACTATTTTCATCCTCTCCCAAACTAGCCTCATGGCCTTTACAATCGACTCTTCCGAAACGGTGAGAATGCCATCGGCATATTTTTGAATAATCGATAGGGTAAGAGGGCAGAGCGATGTTCGTAACCCGTCGGCAATGGTGTTGGGATTGATTGATGGGTGCAGCGTTCCGTCGCGTAGCGAGCGGTAGGCATCGTCGGCGTTTTGTGGCTCGCCAGCGTAAACCTCGATGCTAGGGTTGGTTTCCTTGGTGTAGATTAACGTACCCGAGAAAAGTCCGCCGCCCCCAACGGGCGTAATTACGGTTTGTAAACCCTTAACCTCATCGAGCAGTTCCAGTGAAGCTGTTCCTTGTCCGCATATTACCTCAAAATTTTCGTAGGGATGAATAAATGTTGATCCAGTTTCAATCCGTACCCTTTCCAGCTCCTTTTCGCGAGCATCCTGTGTTGGCTCACAGGTAAATATTTTGGCACCGTAACCCTCCACCGCTTTGCGTTTTATAGCTGGGGCATTGCTGGGCATAACAATATACGATGGAATACCCCTAATGGCAGCAGCAACTGCCAGTGCAGCAGCATGATTGCCCGAGCTGTGAGTGCAAACTCCTTTAGCCGATTGCCCATTGCTTAGACTAAAAACTGCGTTCGCTGCACCTCGAAACTTGAATGCTCCAACCTTTTGAAAGTTTTCGCACTTGAAAAACACCGAGCAGCCTAGCATGCTGTTTATCGATTTCGAGGTGAGTACGGGTGTTCTGTGAGCATACTTTGATACCGTTTCGAATGCCTGCTCAATATCTTTCTTAGTCGGTGTTCTCATTTTTTAGCTTGCTATACTCTTCAAATTTATCTAAAATATTTTTACGAACCTCGTAATCGCTTGCGGTAAGTAGGTAGCCCTCGGTAAAGTCGCAGAACTCCATAAAAGCCATCGCTTCGGCACCCTCCAAGGCTGTTAGCTGTGTAACCGTTTCGGCCGAAAATTTAGTGAAAATAACCTCCCATTTCTTGGCTTCGGCCTTTTTAGCACGAATTTTTTTATTCTGTTTACTAAACCAGTCCTCGCCAAAAGCAAAACCTCCGGTTGCAGGAGGCGTGTTTACCAGCTTCATATTCGTTACGCTTTTTTTAAGGTAGTTGTCCAGTTTCTCCTGCAGTTTTTCCTCTTCCGATATGGGTAGTTCTATGGTAGCAGCCTCTTTTATAAACCTTTGGTACGAGCCAAAGCGGGTAATGCGTATCTCTTTTATCTGGTATGATTTTGGGGTAAGCCTAATGGGGTAGTAAAGTGAATCGGACGTGAATTGCCCCCACGAGGGAATAACCATTTCATGAAAACCAATGGCCGTAATAATTAGGGTGTCGCCAACCTGTATGGGCATTTTAAAGTAGCCAAGCATATCGGCAACAACGCCTTTGCGCTGATTGGTATTTACCACATGGCCAAGCGAAACTGGTTTGCCATTGGTTACGTCAAGCAGCTGAAAATTGATATATACTAAGGTGTCAGCATCTTTCTGGCAAATGCCATAAAACGATAGAACCATTAGCAATATGAAAAAGACAGTTCGTTTCAAACTCCGAATAATTAGATTTTCCCAAATTTAGTACGTTGATTTTAAATATCGATTTTTTACGAGCAAGGTTAACTAAAATTAACGACCAAAAGAAAAACCCTCTCGCTATTATGTAGGAGAGGGTTTGTTTGTTTTCTTTTGATAATGTGGCTGTTACTTACCTAGGTATTTACTTAGCCAGCTGTCAATTTCCCATGTTTGGTGTAAAACCGATTGGCGTGCTCTATACCCATGACTTTCAAATGGAAGCATAACCAGTCGGGCGTTTCCTCCATGTCCGTTTATGGCTTGGAATAATCTTTCGCTCTGAAGCGGGTACGTTCCGCTGTTGTTATCGTCAACGCCATGAATTAGCAGAATGGGTTTTTTAATCTTGTCGGCATGCATAAAGGGCGACATCTGGTTGTAAATATGGGGTGCTTCCCAGTAGGTTCGTTCTTCTCCCTGAAAACCAAAGGGCGTGAGCGTTCGGTTGTATGCGCCGCTGCGAGCAATTCCAGCAGCAAATAAATCGCAGTGAGCCAGCAGGTTGGCAGTCATAAATGCTCCGTACGAGTGCCCACCAACGGCAATCCGTTTTGGGTCAGCAATTTTCTCGTCCACAAGGTAATCGATTGCCGCCCTTGCATTGGCAACCAGCTGCTCAACAAATGTGTCGTTGGGTAAAATGCTATCGCCACCAACTACTGGCATGCCAACCCTGTCGAGTACAGCATAACCACGGGTAACCCATAGTATTGGCGATAGTCGTGAGGGCCTGATAAATGTATGTGGCGAACCCTTTACCTGTCCAGCCAGCTTAGCATCCACAAACTCTTGGGGGTAGGCCCACATTAAAACGGGTAGTTTTTTCGACCCCTTTTTGTAGCCCGCAGGCAGGTATAGGGTAGCCGATAGCTCAATGCCATCTGCGCGCTTGTATTTAACCATCTCCTTCTGCACATTTTTTAGCTGTGGGTATGGATGTGGGTAATTGGTAAATGGGGTGATGCGCTTTCTTCGCAAATCCCTGGTGTAGTAGTTGGGTTGCTCGGTTTCCGATTCGCGCTGCGTGAGGATATTGCGTATGGGGTCGTCGAGTAGTGCAACAAAACGCTCGTAGTAGGGTGCCTGGCATTGCCATAACCGTTTGGTGCTAAGCGATTCGATATCTAGCTCATCCAGAAAAGGCATATTGCCTTTGGGCGATGCACCCTGTCCCGATAGGTAAAGCTTTGTTTTGCTTTTGTTTGTCCGTAGGGTTCGTGTGCCATTGGGATTAGCCTGAGTAATTAGACTTCCGGGGTCGCTGTATGCGTCTTGGTACGATCTATCCCAAACGGTACGTTTACCCTTTTGGCTATTGTTGGGGTCGAAAAACCTAACCACCATACGACGGGTTTCCCACCATGTTTCGTAAACAACGGCTAGGTTATCCCATCCCCAGGTAATGCCACCATACCTATAGTTAAGCGATAGGAAAGGTGCTGTTCCCTCTTTAAAGGGTGCATCAACACTGTAAAGTAAATCACGTATCTCGGCAACCTTTTTAGGGTCACCCTCGTCTTGCGCTTCAACCCAAATTATTGTTGCAGGTTTATCTTTGCGCCACTGGAAGCTGCGAGGCCCTTTGCGAACCGCGCTAAATCCCTGCGGGATACTCTCCGAAAGGGGTATTTCAGCAAGCGTTTTTATCAGCTGCCCCTTGCTGTTCCATATCTCAATTGCCTGTGGGAATCGGTAGTACGGTACAATGTACGAGAAGGGCCTAACCAGTTGCTGCACCAAAATGTATTCGCCATTGGGCGAAAATGAGAAGCTGGTATATAACCCTGGATTACCCAGTGTTTTTGGCTCAGTGCCCTCCTGTGCAACCATAATGGCACTTGTGGCGTAGTACTCAAATTTTTGCTCGTCGAGTGGGTTTTGTAGTAAATCCTGATAGGTGCGTACGCTGGTCTTTTTGCCCGATGAAACTTGTACCGAGGGGCCTTCGGGTAAGGCATCTTTAAACTCTAACCCTTCGCGCGTTAAAATTCTGCTCGAGAAAATAATCGATTTGCTGTCTGTAGCCCATTCTATAGGACTTCTTCCTAACACATCATTCAGATTAGTGGCCCATCGTGTGGCTATATTATTGCTGGTGTTAGCTACCCAAAGCTCAATGGCTTTTGGGAGGTAAATCACTATGGCTAATTTTTTGCCGTTGGGCGACCAGCTAAAACTTTGAATTTCACCATTTTGAGGCAGCCCAGTGATTACGTTTTCATCCTTTTCGTCAAATTTTCTAAAAGTGAGCTTTTCCCAGAAGCGGGGTTTGCTCGAACCAAAATTTTTTGGATTAATCCGAATGCCTGCCAATCTCAGCTCTGGTTGCGCCATTTCCGATATGTCGGGCATCTCCTGAGGGTATGCAAATAGCGCATACTCGTTGGTGGGGCTTAGCCTTAGCGATGGGGTTGATGGCGCATCTATTATTTCGAGCAGCTCCTTAGCTGGCTCCATGTACCGTGTAGGTTCCTGAGCAATCCCTAGCATAATGGTGGCTGTGCTTAAAATTAACGATAAAATAATTTTTCTCATGGCGTATTTAATTGTTGATTTGTGCGTTTATCGTGCTAAATTTTCAGTTTTTACTACCAATTTTGACCCCTATTTTTACTTTTGGTTTAAGATTGTTATTCAATGTCGTTTAGTTAACAAACTGGCACAAAATACTGATCATTAATAAAATAAACAAAATAAGTTCTTTGATAGGTTGTTTTTTTGACGAGTTGATTTTATCTTTACAGGGTATATAGGGGGTA
>JAQVYY010000012.1 GCA_028708425.1 Bacteroidales bacterium | reverse complement strand
AAAAGAGCTTGACGAAAAATACAATTTTGATGCTATTATTGGACAATCGGAAGAGCTTATGAATGTGCTCTCTACGGTTGCTCGAATTGCCAATACCAATGCACCCGTATTAATTACGGGCGAGAGTGGCACGGGCAAAGAGCTGATTGCTGAGGCTGTTCACCTCAACAGTAGCCGATACACGCAACAGTTTGTAAAGGTGAATTTGGGAGGTGTTTCGCAAAGTCTTTTCGAGAGTGAAATGTTTGGGCATCGCAAGGGTGCTTTTACCGATGCTTATAGCGACCGTATTGGGCGTTTCGAGATGGCCGATAAAGGAACAATTTTTCTTAATGAAATTGGCGAGCTGGATTTAACGTGTCAGGTTAAGCTGTTACGCGTATTGCAAGACCAAACTTTTGAAGCGCTGGGCGACAGTCGCCCCCGAAAGGTTGATGTGCGTGTGGTGAGCGCCACCAATGCCAATTTGCCGCTTATGGTTCAGGAGAAAACATTCAGAGAAGATTTGTTCTACCGAATCAATCTTATTCAAATTCATCTTCCCGCTCTGCGCGAACGGAAAGAGGATATTCCATTGCTAGCTAAATTCTTTGCAGACAGGCAAACAGCTCAAAACCGATTGCCTAAAGTGAAGTTCACTTCCTCGGCGTTGCAACTATTAGAGCAGCTTCCATTTCCAGGGAATATTCGTGAACTTAAGAACCTTATTGACAGAACAATCCTAGTTAGTGGCAAAAATCTGATTGATGATAATGATATTCGGTCGCAAATTGAAACCGGACAAACGGTAAGTAAAAATATTATTCCTGCCGGGTTAACTTTAGAAGAGATAGAAGCAAAATCAATTCTGCAAGCCATTGAGCAGCATAAAGGTAATATGTCTAAAGTTGCAAAATCACTTGGCATTAGCCGTGGTGCACTTTACCGCAGAATGGAGAAATATGGTATTTGACATGGAGCATACATACTCACAAGACTATCTTTATAAGATGTTACTTTTAAAATAAACAAATAGACACATGAAGTTACGCGGATACTTCTACATATTGACAGTGCTGTTGTTAACTATTTTTGGTTTCGTGTTTTACGGAAGGATTCAAACTCCGTTATGGCAAACCGTAGTTGTAACTGTTCTTGTGTTTATTGTTTTGGTTTATCTCATTCTATTTTACCAAAAGGTGGTACGCCCCTTGCACAATATTAGCAACGGTATGGATTTACTGCGCGAGCAGGATTTCAGTTCACGCCTGCGGCGAGTTGGTCAATACGAGGCTGATAAAGTGGTTGCGATTTTCAATAAAATGATGGAGCAGCTAAAAAACGAGCGGTTAAGGCTACGCGAGCAGAACCAGTTTCTCGATTTGCTTATCAAAGCATCGCCCATGGGCGTTATTGTTTTAGATTACGATAGCCGGATAACGGAGCTCAATCCTGCAGCTTTTAGGATTATGGGCATCAATGATTTTGATATTGTGAAAGGAAAGCAGCTCTCGGAACTTAAAGATATACTGTTGATTGACCTTTCAACCATCCCCATGCACAAAACACGCACCATAAGTCTGAACGATGGCACGGTGTATAAATGCACACTCGAGTCGTTTATCGACCGTGGTTTTCCTCGACCTTTCTATCTTATCGAAAGTTTAACCGATGAGGTACGTCGTGCAGAAAAGAAGGCCTACGAAAAAGTTATTCGTATGATTTCGCACGAAGTAAACAACACCACAGCCGGTATTACTTCTACTTTAGATACAGTTCAAGAAGAGCTGAAAACAGTGGATGGAACCGACGATATACGCAAAGTCATGCAGGTTTGCATTGACAGGTCTTACAGCATGAGTGAGTTTATTACCAACTTTGCCGATGTAGTAAAAATTCCGAAGGCGGTTCTTTCTCCCGTAAATCTAAATGCCCTTATTAAATCTATGACACGATTTATGGAGGTGATGTGCCTGAAAAGGGATATAAAGCTCACTTTTATTGCCGATGATGAGTTTCCCTCGCTTCAGCTGGATGCATCGCTCTTTGAACAAGTATTGCTGAATATCATTAAAAACTCGGTTGAAAGCATTGAGAACGATGGGGAGATTACCATAAAAACCAACGCTCAAAACCAAACGCTCGAAATTGCAGATAATGGAAAAGGGATTAGCAAGGAGATTGAAAGCAAACTGTTCAACCCATTCTTTTCGAGCAAACCAATGGGGCAAGGTTTAGGATTGCTGTTTATTCGCGAAGTCCTTGCGCAGCACAATTGTCGCTACTCGCTGCGCACCTATGATGATGGGCTAACGAGGTTTGTGGTGCAATTTGAAAAATAGTATTACTACAGGATAGGCTGTAGAATGGTTAGAAACTCAACCTGTTCAGTAGGCCATTGAATTGTATAAAGCGAATACGACAAAGTATATAGGTGTTGGTTGTCAGGTACTTATGTTGAATCGGAAGGGTGTTTTTTCGATATAAAACGGATTGATTCAAATATCACACTAAGGATTTAAAAATAGCTGAAATTTTATTCATCTTAGATGCGCACAGTCTCATCAGGTCGAATAATTGCTGTTTGCAACAGCGACTAGGTCTCACAACCAATTTTGTTATTCAAAATTGGGCTCTAATAAGTTGAGGTAACCCGCATTGGTATTCATCCTTAACAAATTTATGAGCAAAGCGGGGAGGTGTGTTATTTTAGTTTGATTATTAACGGGCTAAAGCATCCGAATAGTAAAGGCAATAAAAATCATTACCTTTGCAAATAAAAAACTATCTATATATTAGTATAGATTAGGGTTTACTTATAATTTAAAATTATCAATTACAAATACCTATACACACTTGAAATTTAAAGACTTTGGTTTTCAGAGTGCCATTATGGATGGCATTGAGGCAATGGGGTTTACTCAGCCAACCCCAGTACAGGAACAAGCTATTCCGTTGGTGATGAATGGTGATGATGTAATTGCTTGTGCCCAAACAGGAACAGGCAAAACCGCTGCGTTTATTCTTCCCATTATGGATAAGTTATCTTCACTTCCCACGAGGCTTAATTACACCAGCACGTTGGTAATGGTGCCAACCCGCGAGCTGGCCATGCAAATCGATCAGCAGCTAGAGGGGTTTGGGTACTTTGCTCCTGTAAGTTCGGTAGCTGTTTATGGAGGGAATGATAGCATCACCTGGGATCAGCAAAAATTGGCTATCGAAAACGGATCCGATTTTATAATTGCCACTCCAGGAAGGTTAATTCAGCATATTCGTATGGGCTATGTGCAGTTCGATAGGATAGAGCATCTGGTGCTCGACGAGGCTGACCGTATGCTCGATATGGGGTTTTACGATGATATAATGGATATTGTGAAATTGCTTCCTACTAAGCGTCAAACGCTGATGTTTTCGGCTACCATGCCCTCAAATATTAGGAAACTTTCTAAATCTATTTTACACAAGCCCAAAGAGGTTAGCATTGCCATATCAAAACCAGTCGAAAACGTTTTGCAGGCAGCCTATGAGGTTAACGATTCAAAAAAAATACCCCTGCTTTCACATCTTTTAAAAGGTAAAGAGCATGTGCAAAGTGCCATCGTTTTTGCATCAACTAAGGTTAAAGTGAAGGATATAGAGAGGTCTCTTGCAAAAAATGGGATGAAGGTAATGGGGATTCACTCCGATTTAGACCAAAAGATGAGGGAGGATGTGCTACGCAAATTTAAGAATCGGCATTTTCAAATCTTGGTGGCAACCGATATAATCTCTAGAGGGATTGATATTGAGGATATCGATTTGATTGTAAACTATGATGTGCCACATGATCCCGAAGATTATGTTCACCGAATTGGACGTACTGCACGGGCACAATCAGATGGCGTGGCCCTAACTTTTATTAATGCAAAAGAAAAAAGGATGTTTGAACAGATAGAGCGCTTTCTTAACGCTAAAGTTTTCAGGATTCCTAACCCGCTTTAATTAACCGGAAATCAACGTAATTGTTTAGCTGTTAACACTTAATGTGTTTTTCTATGCCTTTTTACTACCTACACTTTTTGTGTTAGTACAACTATTTGAAAAACAGGGGTTACCCTTTTTATTCATCAAAATGTTTTCATAAAATTGCTTATTATCTAGAATGATTTATTAATGTTGTATCGTAATATGCCATAATTTTTCAGGTTGGCAACCTAAAATATTAACCAATTACGGATTATTATGCCTTTAAAAAGAAAAATCTTAGAGCTTCAAAAGCGAAAAGAGGAAATTCTTCAGGGAGGGGGCGAAAAAGCCATTGCTAAGCAGCAGGCTATGGGTAAACTAACCGCTCGTGAGAGGGTTATTGCTCTTCTTGATGAGGACTCGTTTAACGAGTACGATCTTTTCGTTGAACACGAAGCGCGAGACTTTGGAATGGAAACCAAGGTTTTGCATGGTGATGGGGTTGTAATTGGCACCGGTACAATTTACGGTGCACCCGTAGCTATTTTTGCACAGGATTTTACTGTTGCTGGGGGATCACTCGGGTTAATGCATGCCCGAAAAATTACAAAGATTATGGATTACGCGCTTAAAATGCGTATCCCGCTAATTGGTATTAACGACTCTGGTGGAGCCCGTATCCAGGAAGGTGTTAACTCACTGGCTGGTTACGGTGAAATTTTTTATCGAAATACTCTGGCCAGTGGAGTTATACCCCAAATTTCGGTTATTTTAGGCCCATGCGCTGGTGGTGCGGTGTATTCGCCTGCTTTAACCGATTTCGTTTTTACTGTTGATAACATTTCGAAAATGTTTATCACCGGCCCCGAGGTTATTAGAACTGTGCTGGGCGAAGAGATTACTATGGAGGAATTAGGTGGTGCTCGTGTTCATGCCGAGATTACCGGTAATGCCCATTTCTTTGCCGAGAGCGAGATGGAATGTTTTGATCAAATTAAAAAGCTGATTACTTACATTCCTTGGAACAATACCACTAAGGCGCGTAAGTTTGAACCCAAGGATCCGAAGCCCGAGTTTAATATCGACGAGATTGTACCGGGCGATTCAAAACAACCTTACGATGTGCGTGATGTAATCAGATCGATTGCCGATGATTCCGACTTTTTAGAGGTTCACGAGTTTTGGGCGGCAAATATTGTGGTTGGCTTTGGTCGAATTAACGGTGATACGGTAGGCTTTGTTGCAAATCAGCCTTTGATTTTGGCTGGTGTACTTGATGTTGACTCCTCAGATAAAGCAGCTCGTTTTATTCGTTACTGCGACGCTTTCAGCATCCCAATTATTACATTAGTAGACCTGCCCGGCTATTTACCTGGGGTTGATCAGGAGCACGCTGGGGTTATTCGTCATGGGGCAAAAATGCTTTATGCGTATAGCGAAACCACGGTGCCTAAAATTTCTGTAATTCTTCGAAAAGCGTATGGTGGAGGCTATATTGCTATGAATTCTCGCCACCTTCGCGCCGATTTTGTATTTGCATGGCCTGGGGCAGAGATTGCCGTTATGGGCCCTGAAGGAGCAGCAAATATTATTTTCCGTAAGGAAATTATGGAAGCCGAAGACCCTAATAAAATGCGTCGACAGAAGGTTAAGGAGTATAAAGAGAAATTTGCAAACCCGTATGTTGCGGCTGCCAAAGGCTATATCGACACGGTAATTGAGCCAGTTGAAACTCGAAGCCTTATTATCCACGCACTTGAAGTATCAGTTAATAAGGTGGACGATACACCTTGGAAAAAACATGGAATTCCACCATTTTAAAAATAGATGTCATGGTCGAAAAAAGTAAGACAAAAGGGAAGAAAACTTCAAATGTAACCGTGGATCCATCTATTGCAAAGCATCCGCTCTATAGAACTATGGTGATTGAGGGAACCAAATTTAGAACCTTAACCACCAAGAAGAATGAGATGCGTACCCGATGGGAGGCTCCTAAAATTAAAGAGCTTAAATCGTTTATACCTGGTACCATAATAAAGGTAGCCGTTAATGCGGGCGATAAGGTTGAGGCAGGAGACTTGCTTATGGTTTTTGAAGCCATGAAAATGCAAAACAAAGTTTTGTGCCCTTTTACTGGTGTTTTAAAAGCAATAAATGTAAAGGAGGGAGAGAAAATACCTAAAGGCTTTGTAATTGCCGAGTATGAGTAATAAAAAAAACGGGGTTAGCCCCGTTTTTTTATGCCAGTGTAGTACCCTTAGCCCGCATTATTCATCAAATTTGTTAAAGATGAATGCAAATGCGGGTTACCCCAGTGTAGTAACCCTAGTTACTAAAGCTGCTATGTGTTATATATGTAATTAATCAGATCTGGTAAAAACGTAAGCTGAAAAGTAATTTTTATCCTATATTCTTACTATTTTTGGCACAGATTAAAATAATAAACTATAAACATGAAAGTTACCGTTGATATTGCCAAAGAGTTGGGCTTGCTACCCAGTGAGTTTGAGATGATTAAGAGGATTTTGGGACGTATGCCTAATTTCACAGAGCTTAGTATCTACTCCGTAATGTGGAGCGAACATGCATCCTACAAGAACTCTATAAAATGGATTAAAACCCTCCCGCGTAAGGGTGATGCCATTCTTGCAGAAGCAGGTGCCGAAAATGCGGGGTTGGTAGATATAGGTAATGGCATGGCTTGTGCATTTAAAATTGAATCACATAATCACCCATCTGCTGTTGAGCCCTATCAAGGTGCAGCAACTGGAGTAGGGGGGATTAATCGCGATATTTTTACCATGGGGGCTCGCCCCATTGCTCAGCTAAATTCACTCCGTTTCGGAAACCTTAAACTCGACAGAACCAGATGGCTCGTAAAGGGCGTGGTTAAGGGTATTGGCGATTATGGAAATGCTTTTGGAGTGCCAGTTGTGGGTGGCGAAGTGTTTTTCGACGAATCGTATGATACCAACCCGCTGGTTAATGCCATGTCGGTTGGTATTGTTGAGAAAGATATGGTAGTATCCGCCATCTCTAAAGGTATTGGAAATCCCGTATTTATTGTCGGCTCAGCCACAGGTAAGGATGGTATTCACGGAACAACGTTTGCATCGGCCGACATTACCGACGATTCTGCCGATGATATTCCAGCAATTCAGGTAGGCGATCCATTTATGGAGAAACTTTTGCTCGAGGCCAGCTTGGAGGTTATTAAAACTGGAGCAATTGTAGGTATGCAGGATATGGGTGCTGCGGGTATCATCTGTTCAACATCCGAGATGTCGGAGAAAGGTGGTTTCGGTATGAAGGTTGACCTTAGCAAGGTTCCCCTTCGCCAGAAAAACATTGAGGCGTGGGAAATTCTTCTCTCCGAGTCCCAAGAGCGAATGCTTATCGTGGTTGAAAAAGGTCGCGAGGCCGAGGTTGAAGCGGTATACGAAAAGTGGGATTTAAACTGCGTTCAAATAGGAGAGGTTACCGAGGGTGATTTGCTAGATTTTTATTGGAAAGGCGAAAAGGTTGCCCAAGTACCTGCCGAGTCGCTTGTACTAGGTGGTGGTGCCCCTGTTTACGACCGCGAGTATTCGGAGCCCGATTACTTTAAGGAGTATAAAAAGTTTGATATAAACTCGGTGCCAGAACCTGAGGACCTACTTGAAGCTGCCAAACATTTAATTAGGCACCCGAATATAGCATCAAAAAGGTGGGTTTATGATCAGTACGATAGCATGGTTGGAACTCGCAACATGACCACCAACTTCCCATCATCGGCAGCCGTTGTAAACCTTAAGGGAACCGATAGGGCGCTGGTGCTAACAGTTGACTGTAACGCACGGTACGTAAATGCCGACCCCGAGGTGGGTGCAATGATTGCCGTTGCCGAAGCTGCTCGAAATGTTGTTTGTAGCGGCGGAAAACCCTTGGCAATAACCAACTGCCTAAACTTTGGAAACCCATATAATCCCGAAATATATTGGCAGTTTGTAAACGCTATCAAGGGTATGAGCGCTGCATGTATTAAGTTTGGTACGCCTGTTACGGGTGGTAATGTGAGTTTCTATAACCAATCAACTGTTGGTGGCAAAAACGAGGCTGTTTTCCCAACACCAACCATCGGAATGCTAGGACTTTTAGACAATAAGAATCACCATACAACCCTAGCCTTTAAGGAAAAAGGGCATATGGTGTATTTAATAGGTCAATCACAAAATGATATTGCTTCATCTGAATATTTAAGCTCGTTCCATGGTATTAAAGAATCGCCCGCCCCATACTTTAATATGGATGAGGAGTATAAGATGCAGCAGGTGGTTAGTGAGCTAATAAACAAGAATTTGGTGCAATCGGCCAACGATGTATCCGATGGTGGTTTGTTTGTTTGTTTATTTGAATGCGCAGCACCCCGTAATTTAGGTTTTGATATTACTACCGATGCCGAAATTAGAACCGATGCGTACCTGTTTGGCGAGGCCCAGGGAAGGGTTGTGGTTACCGTATCGGCATCGCGCGAAACTCAATTCATTGACCATATGATTGCAAGCAAGGTACCCTTTACTGCCATTGGGCACGTAACCAAGTCGGAAATTAGGGTTGATGATGTTTCCTATGGATTTGTAGCTGATTGGAAGAGCGAGTACGATAACATCTTAGGAGATTTAATAGTTGGCAAAAAGGAAGAGTAACCATTGTAAATATAGCTCCGTGGGGCAATCAAAAATTAGGGAGAATGATATCGAGGCCATGTTTAATGGCATTGCCCCACGTTACGATTTTTTAAACCATCTGTTGAGCTTTGGGATTGATAAAACTTGGCGAAGGCGGTTAGTTAAAATAGTAGCCAAAAGCAGCCCCCAACAAGTTCTCGATGTAGCCACAGGTACTGGTGATCTTGCTATTGCTCTTGCTAAAAAGCAAAGAGATGTAGATGTTTTGGGCATAGATATTTCTGAGGATATGATTGCTGTGGGTAAGCAAAAGGTTAACAAGTTAAACCTTAGCAACCGCATCACGTTTCAAAAGGCTAGCTCATTAAATCTTCCCTTTGCAAGCAACCACTTCGATTCGGCAATGGTTGCCTTTGGCGTAAGGAACTTCGAAGATCCCTTGGCTGGTTTAATCGAAATAAACAGGGTGTTAAAACCGGGTACATCCCTATTTGTGCTAGAGTTTACTAATCCTCAAAATTTTATTATACGCGGCATCTATAATTTTTATTTTACAACAATACTCCCTTGGGTTGGTCAAAAAGTGTCAGGGCATAAAACAGCGTACACCTACTTACCAAAATCAGTCAATTCGTTTAACGAAAGAGATGACTTTGTTAGTTTGCTTAAGCAATCAGGCTTTATAAATGCTTATTACAAACAGCAAAATATGGGTATAGTTGCAATATATATAGCAAAAAAACCTAATCCGAGCTATTTATCATAGATATTATAATAAATGTCATACTTATTCGTTTTTTATAAGATTCACAGGATTCAAATATTGCGATGAGAAAATATCTTTTTATACTGGTGTTAATCGTTTGTAATCTGGGTGTTAGCAGCGAGTCGTACTCACAGATCAAACCTCCACCAGTCCTAAATGATCCCGATTATGATTTCGAAAAGCTGCTTAGGTTTGGCTTTTCGCTTGGGATAAATTTTATGGATTTTCAGATTAAAAGTAATCCTAACTTTCAAGAAAATGATTCAATCTTTTTTGTAGATAACAGTGTTCTGTATCCTGGTTTTAATGTAAATGTGGTATCCGATCTCCGAATCACCCCAACCGTTCGATTACGTTTTCTGCCCGGGCTAGCCTTTGGGCAGCGTGACTTGTACTTCTATCCAAAGGATGGGGGAGAGCCCACTATTATGCCCATTGAGTCGTCGTTTATTGAGCTGCCCTTAATGATTAAATATGCAGCCGATAGGAAGTGGAATGCTCGACCCTACGTTATTGCAGGTGCTAACTTCCGCATAGATATGGCGGCCTATAAAAAGCTAAACATTGAAGAGAATGTTTATATTGGACTTAGGAAAGGAGGTTTTTACTACGAATTTGGGTTTGGCTATGAGTTCTTTTTAACATGGTTTAAATTCTCGACTGAGCTAAAGTTTTCATCAGCCTTTGGTAACGCCCTTGGAAGATATGACGATACGGAGGGGGCAGCCTATTATAATGCCATTGATATGCTTAAATCCCAGCTGGTTACCCTGTCTTTCCATTTTGAATAGTATTGTACGCCCATTGTGCTATGTGTTGCACTAATCTGCATTATTCATTTTTTTTCTTAAAGATGAATGCATATAAGGGTTATCCCGACATAGTCGAGCCCAATTTTGGATAACAAAATTGGTTGTGATACTTAGTCGCTGGCGGAGACAGTAATTATTCGAAAGAATAATTGGGGTTAAGGAAACGTAACCTTTCGTTTGAATTCGGAACAAATAATAGCTGTAGCCATAGCTACATTTAACGATTCGCTTGTGTTTTTTCTGTTACTGAAGTTTGGTATGGTAAGTTTATGGTTTATCAAATTCTCTAAACCTTGCGAAATTCCGTACCCCTCGTTACCCATAACTATTATTCCGGTGGGGGTTAGATTTGATGTATATAGGTTATTCCCATTTAAAAAAGTTCCGTAGGTGGGTATTTTTAAAATATTTGCCTCAGAAATTACTCCCTCAAGGTTAGCGTAGTAGATGCTAACCCGGGCAATTGCCCCCATAGTTGCCTGAATAACCTTTGGTGCAAATGCATCGGCTGACGTGGGCGAGCATACTATGTTTGTAATACCAAACCAATCGGCAAGCCTAATAATTGTTCCCATATTACCAGGGTCTTGAACGGTGTCAAGCATTAGCGATAGAGAGCCCTTAAGCGTACTAACGTCAAGTTTTTTAATCGGAATATTGCCTAGAGCAATTACTTCGGAGGGGGTGCTAAGACTGCTGATTCGCCCCATTTCCTTTTTACTAACCTGGGTAAATGGAAAGTTTTTTGCCTTGGGATAATTGTTCCAGCTAGCGGTGTGGTAAATTGCACTTATCTTTAGGTTAGAGCCAAGTATGTCTTCAACAAGTTTTGCCCCTTCAGCAACAAAAAGACCATGCTGCCTTCGGAATTTTTTTTGTTGAAGCGATTTAATAAACTTTATTTCATTTGTCGTTATCATTCGTTTTAGCTTTACGCAAACCTACAACTTTTTGCTAAAAAATGCCAAGGTTTTATTTGTATCAATTTTTGTATATGGTAGCAAGGTATTGGGGTAAGTATATTATTTATCATAGTACATTGCCCAATATATATAGGTGAATGTTTGGTGCTGAGTTATGGCGTTTAAAATACGGGAAAATTTATAGTTTTTGACGAAATTAGTGTATAATGGTTTTTATGGCATTTTTTATGCTGTATGATTTCAGTAAAATTCGTTTTATATAAAAATGGATTTACTATCTTTCAGCCTTTAATTAACTATACTATTACTACCCAATGCCGAATAGGAGTAATGCTAAGCACAATAAATCTATTGGTAAATGTTTTTTACCAGTAGTAGTTGTTTTGCTGTTTATCATATCCTCGTGTAGCATTACTCGTCGAATACCCGACGATCAGTATTTATTGGACGAAGCTAAAGTAAACATAGAGTCTGATGAGGAGAAGGGCGAAGTAAAAGTAGCCGAATTGTCAAGATATGTTAGGCAAAAGCCCAATAAGCGCATCTTGCTGTTCCGATTTCATTTAAAACTTTGGAATTTGGCTAACCCCTCTAAGGAAAAGGGGATTAGTAGTTTTTTCAGAAAAATAGGTGAAGAACCAGTAATACTTGACACATTTCAAATAGCGCAAACAGCAAGCAACTTGGCACGTTACATCGAGAGCAAGGGTTACTATGGCTCAAAAGTAGTGGATACAACCATTTTTAAAAAACGCCGGGCAAGTGTAGCGTATAATGTTACTCTGGGAAAACCCCATCGAGTAAGAAGTATTAACTATACTATTGAAGATTCGCTAATTCAAGATATTGTACTTAACGATACTCTAAACCGTTTAATTAAAAAGGGCGATAGGTTCGACATTGACATTCTAAGAGCAGAACGGCAGAGAATAGAAACGAGTCTTAGAGAGGAGGGTTTTTTCTATTTTTCGCAAGAGTTTATAACCTTTAGAGCCGACACCAGCTTGTTGGGTAAAAATGTTGATCTCGATTTGGTAATAAAAAACAGGTTTACTCGTGATGCTTTTGGCGAGCGGGTAGAGCAGAAGTACAGAAAGTATGAGGTGAGCAATGTCTATATTTATACGAATTACGATCCCGTTGAATTTTTTTATTTGCAAGAGGAAGGGTTTTTAGATACTATTACTTATGATAATCAGGATTATATATACTCTCTATCGCCAGGTGTTAAGCTTAAAACCATAAGCAATGTTAACCTTATAAGGCCAGGCCAGGTGTATTCAGAGAGTATTGTTGAAAAATCACGCGACAACCTTAACTCTTTAAAACTTTTTAGGGCGGTAAATATCTTTTTTAAGCTTGATGAGTCCGAGGACGAACGAAAGGATGATGAATTTATGCTTTTTGATTCCGATCTACAAAACGACACGGCATCGTACGGAAAACTTAATTGCTATATTCAGTTAACGCCCCATACGCTTCAGAGCTATCAGATCGATCTTGTTGGAACAAACACAACCTCCTCATCCGACATAGGTTTTGAAGGCAACCTAAGCTATCAGCATAAAAATATTTTTAGGGGTGCCGAGATATTCGACACCAAATTACGAGGAATGGTGCAACTAATCTCAGGCCAAGCTACGTCGGCAAGCTCGTTAGAACTTGGAGGTTCTGTGGGGCTTAGCTTCCCTCGGTTTTTAGGCCCGTTTTCAGGGGGAGAATACGAAAAACGGTATAGCCCCAGAACCAACGTGACGGCGTTTTATAGTTTTCAGGATAGGCCCGAGTTTAGACGAACCATGGTGGGTATGGATTTTTCCTATACATGGCGAAGCGAGAACCGTTTTATACATACGTTAACTCCCTTTGAGGTTAACGTGATAAATATTTTTAGTATGTCCGATGATTTTTGGCAAGATATAAAGGACAGGTACGAGGCAAATAGCTATAAAAATCAGCTGGTAACGCTCTCAGGGTATAGCTTAATATACTCCGATCAATCGGCCGAAAAGAGGAACTATTCTGCGCTACGATATAATTTCGAGGTGTCGGGTAATGTTCTTAATGCCATATTCAGCAGTACAAAGGCTGAAAAGGTGGATGGATCATATCAACTTTTTAACACAAACTTTTCTCAGTTTATCCGAACGGATTTAAACTACGCATACAACCATGTTGTTGATGAAAATAATACGTTGGTTTACAGGGTATATCTTGGGGTGGGTTTCCCATATGGGAATTCATCAGCACTCCCTTTCGATAAAAAGTATTTTTCGGGCGGGTCAACAGGCGTACGAGCATGGAGTGCCCGAGGGCTAGGCCCTGGTACCTATGTTGAGGAACAGTTTAGGTTTCCTAACCAAACAGCCGACATGAAGTTTGAGGCCAATTTTGAGTATCGATTTAAGCTGGTTTGGATGCTCGAGGGGGCACTGTTTTTAGATGCTGGCAATATTTGGGCTATCACTTCGGCTGACGAGAGGCCAGGTGCCGTTTTTTATCCAAACACATTCTACAAACAAATTGCTCTCGGAACAGGCACTGGAATACGACTGAATCTAGGCTTTTTTACCATTCGTTTCGACATGGGGGTTAAGCTATACGATCCAGGCATTGAATCGGCATATCTTAACAACCCAGATCTGGTAAAACACTGGATCCCATTCGGCAAAAAGTATACCCATAATGATAATTTTGCCTGGCATTTTGGAATCGGATACCCATTTTAAGTTTCACAAGATTGTACGGAGAAGCTGGTTTAGGCTTCAATTTCACCATATGCACAAGCTGATTTAACTTTTTAACCCAGATAAGCATACCTAATTTTAATTTGCACCTTAACCCGTATTATTCCATCAAATTTAATGAAAATGAATTCAAAGGGAGGTTAATACTAAGGTTTCCATCCGCAATGCTTTGGGTCCTTTTACTAAGCTCAAGCGCAGGGCTTTATATCAAAGTTTTTGTAATAGTTTTTACGCTAAGTAATAAGACTAAGCATTTAGGTGCTGCCCAGGTAAGGTGGATAAAACCAGGATGGCCAACGATAAATGCTAAAATAGCGATAGCCATAGCTCTATTGAGTAGATGATAATTCCGCTGTCCCTTTTTTGCTGCCATCTTCTTTTTTAGCTAGATTTGCTTGTTTTAAAAAAAATAACCCCCAATTTTTAACCTATGCCTACGACAAAAGATTTGGTTTCGCGTGATAACTTTGGAAGTAAATTTGGCATTATTGCTGCAGCTGCAGGTTCGGCCGTTGGCCTTGGAAATATTTGGAAATTTCCTTATGTCGCTGGCGAGAATGGCGGGGGTGCATTCCTTTTAGTTTACCTGTTTTTTGTTCTGGTTATAGGTGTTCCGGTTATGATGTCGGAGTTTGCCATTGGCCGAAGAGGGCAAAAAAATGCTTTTAGGTCTTTTGGCGTTATTGCTCCTGGAACAAAGTGGGGAGTTATTGGAATAATGGGTGTTGTGGCAGCGTTTTTTATTTTAGCGTTTTATAGCTCCGTTGCGGGTTGGACTCTTGAATATATAGTTATTTCGGCAACCAATAAATTTGCTGGGCAAACGCCACAGGATTTAAATGCCTCGTTTAATACCTTTATTGCAAATCCCTTACGTCCTGTAATTTGGCAGCTCGTATTTATGGTACTTACCGCTTTAATTGTTTTGGCAGGCATAAAAAAGGGGATAGAGAAATATACTAAGCTGCTGATGCCCATTTTGTTTCTCCTTATACTAATCTTGTGTATTCGGTCGGTTACCCTAGATGGAGCAAAGGAGGGGTTAGCATTTTTGTTTAAACCTGATTTTAGTAAGGTTACAGGGAAAACTATTCTGTATGCACTTGGGCAGGCTTTTTTCTCGCTAAGTTTAGGGATGGGAGCGCTGATAACGTACTCGTCGTATTTTAGTAAAAAGGAGAATTTAGCCTCTACTGCCGTTCAGGTTGCATTGGCCGATAGCTTAATTGCTATAATGGCAGGGATAATGATTTTTCCGGCAGTATTTGCATTTGGTATTGAGCCCAGCTCAGGGCCAAGTCTCGTGTTTATTACCTTGCCCGGCATATTTCAGCAAATGCCTGGGGGAAGTGTTTTTGGCACTATATTTTTTATCCTGTTGGCAGTAGCCGCTTTAACCTCTACTATCTCATTGCTCGAGGTGGTTGTGGCTTGCTTTTCTGAGGAGCTAAAGATTTCAAGAAAAAAGGCAACCGTAATAGCTACAGTGGCGGTTTCTATTTTAGGTATATTCGCAACGCTTTCCTTTGGTCCGCTCGAAAACGTTAAAATTTTCGGGATGAGCATTTTCGACATCCTCGACTATACCGCATCAAACGTACTGCTTCCTTTGGGCGGATTGCTAATTGTACTTTTTGTTGGTTGGTTTGCTGGGCGGAAAATTACAAAAAGCGAGCTTACTAATAAGGGTAAATTAAAAGCAACGTATTTCCCATACTTCAGGTTTATAGTTAAGTTTATTGCACCTGTTGCCATTGCCGCAATTCTAATTTATAGCATTTTTTGGGGTGGGTTATAGGTTAAGGTACTATTAGGATAATATGTTGATATAGTGCTAATAGAGCATAAACTGACGACGGGTTATGTGTGGTTATTAATAAGTTGGCAGTAATGTTAAGATTAACTAATTTGAAATGGGTTACATTAGGATATTATCAAATAAACTTAAGAGTTATTTTGGGATAAAAAATGATATTCCCAAAAACGCTCATTATATGAATATCAAGAATGGAAATAAAATCATAATAAATGGAAAAACATATATTAAAGTAAAATTAAGGTTTGTTGATACGCTTGATAATAATTCAACGAAAATATTGGAACAACTTGAAGACGAAGTTGAATCTTTGACAAAGCAAATTGAATACCAGCATAAATTGATAGAAAAGCAAAATAATAAAATTGAATCGCTAGAGCTTTTTAATATAAATCTTTTTAGAGAAAGCGCAAAGAAAGAAAAAATCTATGGGAGAGAAGTTGATAAATTAAAAGAAAGGATAGAAAGCTGCAGCTCTGATGAGAATGAAGCTATAAAAACTTTGAAAGGAGAAATTAAATCTTTGAGACTAATTATTGCTTCAAGTAATAAAAAAATGAAAATTAAGAACAATAAAATAAGTGAATTGCAATTATTGAACAAAGAAAAAGATTTAAAACATAGAGAATTAATTAAAACACTTAAGAATCTCGAAAATAACCCTAGTGTGAGCCAATGTATAATTGAAGTTAGTGAATCAAAAGAAGAGATTATGAGATTGCTTAGAGTAATAAATGCTAAACATGAAATGATTAACAGCAAAAATTTTAGAATCATGAACCTTGAAGAAAAATTAGAAGAAAAAAGGTTAGAAATAAAGGAATTAGCAATAAATCTTGGAAAAGAAACATTAACGTCATAAATACATTTTGTTAAAAACACTACTGCCAATATGCGGTATATTTTACGCTCCACTTTTTGCCCGATTAGGTTATTATTGTTTCAATTTGGCTTTTTAACGTGGGATGAATAACTTGCTTCGCCCGACGGGGTGCAAAACATACCCGCAAACGTTGTGTGCCTTTAAAACAGACACCCCTGGTCGGTAAATGAAAGCATTAAAAGTTAAAGCATGAAAAACACCATTAAACTGATTCTGTTTTTTGTAACGATTTCAATAGCTTCTTGTGAAAAACAGGGAGGATATGTTATTACTGGAAATGTAACTGGGTTCCCTGATAGCACGATGATTTATCTACGAAATTTGAGTACTGATGAGACATTTGATAGTGCAATGGTTGTTGAAGGTAAATTTAAACTTACTGGTCGACTACTGGATGAGCCTGAAGAAATTTGGCTAAACGCTAAAGTTAGCAACGAGTTTATTTATGCTTATTTACTAATCGGGAATGAAAATATACAGCTAAAAGGCAACAGAAATGATTTCCCATGGAATGTAAGAATCGATGGTTCAAAAACTCAGGATGATTATAATCGTTTACGCGACCTAACAAAATCATTTGATATAAAGAGAGATTCACTTGTTAGGAGTTTTTTCAAAATGTCAGCACAAGAACAGCAAGAGAAAGCAAAGGATATTTGGGATAATCAAATTAAAAGCCTTGATGATACTACTAAAGCGTTGCTTATTCAGTATGTCAAATCACATATAAACACTTATCCAGGAATAATAAATTTAGACTATCTAAAAAAGTCATTGCCAAAAGATACGGTTCAAGCTTTATACAATCAGCTGAACGATGAGATAAGAGCGAGCAAATATGCCCGAATCATAAAAATTTTTCTGAGCGAAAAAATAGCTGAAGTAGGAGACTATTGCCATGATTTTAAAGCATTGACTAATAACGGGGATACAATTCGCTTTTCAGATTTAACGGGAAAGTATATTCTACTAAATTTCACATCCGCATATTGTGGGCCATGCATTCAGTCAGTGGAAGAATTAAAGATGATAAATAAAAACTATAGCGATTCTCTTGAAATCATCAGCCTTTCAACAGATATGAGAAAAGAAACATGGCTCGAATCATTAGAACGGGATACCATTACATGGAAGTATTTGTGGGACGGAGAAGGGGCGTATAGTGAAACCTACATAAAATATGGAATACAAGGAGTTCCCACATTTTTCCTAATTAATAGCGAGGGTAAAATTATTGATAAATGGGAAGGATTTGGAAAAGGCTCTTTACAAAAAAAACTAAAAAGATTTGAGACTAAATAACAACACCCAATACGTGGCGTAAGCAATGTGGGGGTGTTATGACCTCGGGTTTAGCCTAGCTCGTATTGGGTGGTTCTTAACGGCGGATGAAGAAGATGAGCCACGTTCCCTGCCGTAGCGAGGAGCGCGCACGCAAGTTTTATATATATGTTTCCTGATCGGGTTATCCCGACATAGTCGAGCCCAATTTTGGATAACAAAATTGGTTGTGAAACTTAGTCGCTGTCGGAGGCAGTAATTATTCGGATGAGTAATTGGGGCTGAGCCGTACATATCTTACCAGGCTAAGGCAAGTATAAGTTTGCAGCATATTTTGCTATGGTGCTTTGCACATAAAATAAAGTTACAGGAATGGCCTGCTCGTAATAGGCCGACTCAGGCGCAGCCCGAGTTGAGCGGAGAAAATTATACCAGCTTCCCAGCAATAAATGCGGTAGTCCAAGCAGCTTGCAGGTTAAACCCCCCGGTTATGGCATCAACATCAATCACTTCGCCAGCAAAGTACAGGTTTTTACAAACCTTGCTCTGCATCGTATTAAAGTCAATATCTTGTAGGCTAACACCACCACAGGTTACAAACTCATCGCGAAATGTCGATTTGCCCTTAACCAAAAAGGTGTCGTTGGTTAGGATGTTGGTTAGCCTGTTTATACCCTTTTTGCCAAGCTCTCCCCATTTTTTATTTGCGGGTACTTCGGCTTTTTCCAGAAGGTAAGTCCATAACCTGCTGCAAAGGCCGTATGGCCTTATGTTGACAATTATCTTTTTTGAATGCTCCTGCGAAAGAGAGAGTAAGCTGTTGGCTACAACCTCATGGTTTTGCTCGTTTACCCAGTTAACCTGAATAGTGAAGATGTACCCTTTCTCGCTTAGTATCCTTGCGCCGTACGATGAGAGCTTAAGAATGGCTGGGCCACTCATTCCCCAGTGTGTAATAAGTAGTGACCCGTCGGATTTTAACCGAGTACCCTGAATGCTAACCAGCTTATTATCAACCACAACCCCCATCAGCTTGGTAATGCTATTGTTGGGTATATTAAATGTGAATAGCGAAGGAACGGGACCCTCAATAGTGTGGTTTAGCTGCTCTAACCATTTTAGCCCCTCCCTTTTTGGCGACCCGCCTGTTGTAACAATAACTTTATCGAACTGGCGGGGTGTAATATTCGCTTTGGTAAAATGCAATTCCAATTTTTTGTCAATTGGCGTAATTGCCCTAACGCCCATGCCTGTTTCAATCGTAATCTTTAGTCTTTTTGCCTCGCGTAAAAAGCAGTCGATAATGGTTTGTGAGTCTTGCGAAACGGGGAATACACAGTTGTCGCTTTGGGTAACAAGCGCAACGCCACGCCTTTCAAACCATTCAATAGTATTGCCTGTGCTAAATGTTCGAAAAGCCTTTTTTAGGCTTTTTCCGCCCCTCGGATAAGCCTTGCAAAGCGCTGCAATGCTTGTTTCTGCATTGGTAACGTTACACCGTCCGCCACCCGATATTTTTACCTTGGCAAGTACCTTTTGCGATTTCTCAAATATCACCACCGAAGCGTTAGGGGAATTCTCCTTAACGGCAATTGCCGAAAAGAAACCTGCTGCACCTCCACCAATTATTGCTACATCCATTTTACTTTGTATCGATTTTGTGGGTGTTTTATTACCCGTTGCAAAGGTAATTATTTTGGGGTGTGATTTTTTCAATCTACCTAAACTGTGTAATTACAACTTTTTTTAATTGTAGTTGATGTTTAGTTTGAGTAGATCGAAAAAAAAAATTATTCCGAAAGTTTAAAAGCCTTTGGTTGCTTTGTTTTTAGGTTATGAATTCCAAAAATTTGACACAAACTATCCCTTTTTCATTAACTTTACAACTTAAATAATATTAATATCTTTATAACAGTCAACCAATTAAAGAGTTGGTAAAGTGCAGCGAAGGGTATTTTAAAATCTAATATCAAAATGAAAATAGCAATTATTGGTACCGGTGGAGTAGGAGGGTACTTTGGAGCAAAAATGGCTCAGGCTGGTTGCAATGTAACCTTTTTGGCGCGAGGTGCGCATCTGGAAGCAATTAAGCGCAATGGAATAAAGGTTAAAAGCATCTTAGGCGATTTTCACCTTGATAATGTTAGGGCTGTGAGCACTATTCCCGAAATGGGAATGGTCGATTTGGCTATTGTTAGCGTAAAAGCTTGGCAGGTAAAGGATATTAGGGCAGATTTAAAATTAATTTTACACCCAAATGCAATTGTTTTACCATTACAGAATGGTATTATGGCTGCTCAGGAACTGGGGGAAGTGATTGACCCAAAGCGTGTTATAGGCGGCTTGTGCCGAATAATCAGCAAAATTGAGTCGCCGGGGGTAATAGCCCATTTGGGCGTAACGCCTACTATCGTTTTTGGAGACTTCAACGGCGAACTTTCCCAGCGGGTTAAGCAGCTTAAAGCGCTTTTTGATAAAGCCGATTTTTCGTCGAGAGTATCGGACGATATTGAAGCCGATATGTGGAAGAAATTTATTTCAATATGTGTTAGTGGTTTGCTAGCTGTTTCAAAAACTACCTATGGCGAGATTAGGAAATTAGACGAAACCAGAGCGCTTATGATAGGATTGATTAAGGAGGTTTATGAACTATCGCAGAGGAAGGGGCTTAAAATTGCCCCCGATTTCATAGATAGGACAGTATCGTTTATCGATTCGTTTCCACCCGATACCTCATCCTCGCTTACCCGTGATGTGTTAGAGGGTAAACCCTCGGAGATTGAATACCAGAATGGAACCGTTGTGAGGCTGGGCCAGGAGTTGGGCGTGAGCACCCCAATAAACCGATTTGTATATAGCTGTATATTGCCAATGGAACTACGAGCAAGGCACGGTAAAGTATAATTTTAATATTATTAATCCACGTGCTTTAGGGTTTGAAGTTCAAAACGAGGCAATACCCTATACACATTACTGAGGTGTGAAATCGGAATAGGATATTTTTTTCTATCTTTGCCACCTAATTATCAACCTAATTCAAAATTTTATGAGATTTTTCATTGATACTGCAAACCTCGATCAAATTCGCGAAGCCAATGATCTTGGTGTTCTCGATGGCGTAACCACCAACCCCTCGCTTATGGCTAAGGAGGGTATAAAGGGCGAGGCCAAAATTAAGCAGCACTACGTTGATATCTGCAATATTGTAAAGGGTGGCGATATTTCTGCCGAGGTAATTGCCACCGATTTTGAAGGAATGATTCGCGAAGGCAAAGAGCTGGCCGCGCTTCACGAGCAAATTGTGGTTAAGGTGCCCTGCACTAAGGATGGTATTAAAGCCATTAAGTATTTTAGCGATAACGGAATACGAACCAACTGTACCCTTGTGTTTACTTTAGGGCAAGCATTGCTTGCTGCAAAAGCAGGCGCAACCTATGTGTCCCCTTTTATTGGTCGCCTCGACGATGTGTCAACCGATGGGGTTGCGCTTATTAAGCAGATTGTTGATATGTACAACTACTACGAGTACGGAACACAGGTGCTTGCAGCATCAATACGCCATACTATGCACATAGTGCAGTGCATGGAGGCTGGTGCCGATGTTTCTACTTGCCCGCTTAACGCTATACTTGGCCTGTTAAATCACCCGCTTACCGACATTGGTTTGGCTAAATTTTTAGAAGATTATAAACGGGTTAACGGCTAGTTCGTTTTTTCGTTATATATTTGGGGCACACTTTACTTGGTAATGGTGTGCCTTTTTTTAAATTGTGATATTATGTTACTTAAAATTTATCCCGAGAACCCTAATAAGCGCGATATGGAAACCGTAGTAGAGGTTTTGCGCAACGGAGGGGTTATTATTTATCCAACCGATACGGTATACGGAATTGGCTGTGATATCACCAAACCAAAGGCGGTTGAGCGTATTGTTAAAATAAAGAGGATGAAGCCCAAGGATGCTATGTTTACCTTTATTTGTAGCGATTTAAGTCATGTTTCGGGCTTTGCCAAGGTTAGCAACAGCACTTTTAAGCTGCTCAAGCGAAATTTGCCAGGGCCCTTCACATTTATTTTGCCAGGATATAAAAAGGTGTCCGATTATTTTATATCCAAGCGCAAAACGGTAGGTGTTCGAATTCCAGATAATCCAATCCCACTTGAGCTGGTTAAACTATTAGGAAACCCCATTCTCACCACTTCGCTTAAGGATGATGATGATGTGATTGAGTATACAACAGACCCTGAACTAATTCACGAAAAGTATGCAAACATTGTGGATATAGTAATTGACGGTGGCTATGGCGATAATATTCCATCAACCATAGTTGATTGTACAACCGATGAACCCGTTATTACTAGGCAGGGAAAAGGGACGCTTATATGGCAATAGGCTTAAACCAGCTTGGTTTTATATGGAACGTTATACTTCCCTTTTGATATTGAATGCAGCTTACTTTTAAGCATTTGTTTTCGTATCATCGAAACCCTGTCTGTATACAGAATGCCGTCTAAGTGGTCGTACTCATGCTGAATAATCCGAGCGGCTATACCTTCGAATCGCTCCTCGTGAAATTTAAAATCCTCATCTTGGTATTTAATTACAATAGAATCAGGACGTTCAACATCCTCCCTAAGATTGGGTATGCTAAGGCAGCCCTCACTATATAGAACTAAATCTTTGCTTCGTTCAGCTATTTGAGCATTTATAAAAACTCTCTTAAAACCCTCTAACTCGGGATTTTCATCGGCAAGAGGTGTTGCATCTATTACAAATAGCCTAATTGATATCCCAACTTGTGGTGCAGCTAGGCCTACACCATCGGAGTGGTACATGGTTTCGTGCATATCTTTAATTAGCTCATCTAGCTTAGGGTAGTTAGGTTCAATGTTTTGTGCCACCTTGCGTAGCACGCTTGATCCGTATACGTATACAGGTTTTATCATTTTTCTAAAGAGTTTTTATAATCCAAACTTTCTAAATACGATTGCAGTATTATGGTTGCGCTAATGGTATCAACCAATGCTTTGTTACGTCTGTCCATTTTTTTTACACCGCCATCAATCATGGTTTGATGCGCAATTTTTGAGGTAAACCTCTCATCCACCATCACTAGCGGAATATTAGGGAATAGCTTTTTTAGCCTATTAATAACTGGTTTAATGTACTTAACAGCTTCCGAGGGTTCGTTGTTCATTTGTTTAGGCATACCAATTACAATAAGCTCAATATCATTTGACTCTTGGTACTCCGTAATAAAGTCGAAAATTTGGCCGGTTGGTACAGTAGTAATACCGTTCGCTATAATTTTTAGCGGATCGGTGGCGGCTACGCCCGTTCTTTTTCGTCCTATGTCTAAAGATAGTATCCTCCCCAAAATGCTGTATGCTTATATTTTGTTTTTACTCAGGCTTATTTTTTCAAGTTGTCCTTCTATTATTTCCTTGTATGTAGCGCTAAGCGGTATGCTTAACCCTCCCTCCATAATTAGGCAGTTGCCCCCCTTTTTATCAAGGGCTTTTACCATGTGAAGATTTAAAA
Organism: Bacteroidales bacterium; assembly: GCA_028708425.1. Taxonomy (GTDB): domain Bacteria; phylum Bacteroidota; class Bacteroidia; order Bacteroidales; family Tenuifilaceae; genus Perlabentimonas. The sequence goes on along the minus strand of JAQVYY010000012.1, from coordinate 45,697 downwards.
ACTTATCTTTCTCAAATTCAACAAACCCCTTGCTTTCAAGCGTGCTTTTAATATCGAAGTTATACTCAGGGCAATCGGTTTTTGTACCGTCTACCATTGTAAAACGGTAGCCATCGCTCGTTTTAGTATGCATTATTACATTGGCTAAGTCTATGTATGTAAAATCTTTTCCTCTTGGAATAACCAGCTTGCTGGGCAGGGTTTGTTCGATATTCTGAAAAAGAGTTTTATATCGTTCCCGTGGGTTAATTTTGGCCTTGCGAAGTTCGCTAACTTTCTCAACCGCTTTAACCAGCTCGTCAATGTCAATGGGTTTTAAAATATAGTCAATGGCGCTATACTTAAATGCTTTAATTGCATACTGATTGTAGGCGGTTATAAAAATAACCTCAAAGTCTAGGTCGGGGAGCTGCTCAAGTAGTTCAAACCCGTTTGCCTCGGGCATCTCAATATCTAAAAAAACGATATCGGGGTTATGCTCGCTAATTAGCTTTACCCCATCCTTTACCGATTGACCTTTGGCAACTAGTGTAATATCTGGGCAGTAGGCATTTAGCAAGAGTTCGAGTGTTCGAACCGCTGCTGCCTCATCATCAACAATAATTGCTTTTAACATTTACCCTAACTTATGATGTGGCAAAATTACAAAAATTACTAACGTTTTGGGTACTTTAAGCCTAAAAGTAATATTTCCGTATTTAACCGTTGTGGCATCTACATACCCAACTTTTTGTTTTTGATGTAAAACCTTTAACGAAAATGGTCGCAAGTATGCATTATTTCTTATTTTTGCAATCTTGCTTAATTCATACATATATAAATTATTTCTATGGAAATTCCTGCTAAATATAACCCCGCTGAGGTTGAGGACAAATGGTACTCGTATTGGCTAGATAACAACCTATTTCGTTCGGTTCCCGATAATCGTGAACCCTACTGCGTAGTAATACCGCCACCAAATGTAACCGGTGTGCTGCATATGGGGCACATGCTTAATAATACTATACAGGATGTGTTGGTGCGTAGGGCAAAAATGATGGGCAAAAACACATGCTGGGTGCCAGGTACCGACCATGCTTCTATAGCCACCGAGGCAAAAGTTGTTGCTAAGCTTAGGGATGAAGGAATTGATAAGAACTCGTTAACCCGCGATGAGTTTATGGGGCACGCTTGGGATTGGAAAGAGAAACACGGGGGGATAATTCTTGAGCAGCTTAAAAAGATGGGGGCGGCTTGTGACTGGGAGCGTACCGCTTTTACAATGGACGAGAGCTTGTCCGAAAGCGTTATAAAAGTTTTTGTCGATCTGCATAGTAAGGGAAAAATATATCGGGGTGTTCGCATGGTGAACTGGGACCCTCAGGCAAAAACAGCGGTATCCGACGAGGAGGTAGTATACAAAGAGATTCAAAGTAAGCTATATTATCTAAACTACTCTTTCGATGGAGAAGATGGGCATGTAACCATTGCCACCACACGTCCAGAAACAATTTTGGGCGATACTGCCGTTTGTGTTAATCCCAACGATCCTCGTTATGCTAACCTAAAAGGGAAGAGGCTGATTGTGCCTCTGGTTAAGCGAAGTATACCAGTTATTTTAGATGAGTATGTTGATATGGAGTTTGGTACAGGCGCGCTGAAAATAACGCCTGCTCACGATATTAACGACTATACGCTTGGAGATAAGCATAATTTGGAAACCATCGATATTTTTAACGATGATGGAACGCTAAGCGAGGCGGCGCAGCTTTATGTTGGCATGGATAGGTTCGATGTTCGTAAAAAAATTGTTGTTGACCTTGAGGAGCAGGGGTTTGTTGAGAAGATAGAGAACTATGTTAATAAGGTGGGATATAGCGAGCGCACCGATGCGGTAATTGAGCCAAAGCTCAGCATGCAATGGTTTTTAAGTATGAAAGAGCTGGCCAAACCTGCTCTTGATGCAATATTAAATGAGGATATAAAGCTTCATCCACCTAAGTTCGTAAATACTTATCGGCATTGGATGGAGAATGTGAAGGATTGGTGCTTATCGCGCCAGCTGTGGTGGGGGCATCGAATACCAGCATGGTATTTGCCCGGGGGTGGTTACGTTGTGGCCGAGAATGAGGAGCAGGCTCTAGTGCAGGCTAAAAAGAAGACCGGTAACCAGAACCTTGCCATCAGCGATTTACGGCAGGATGAGGATGTGCTGGATACGTGGTTTAGCTCATGGTTGTGGCCAATTTCGGTTTTCGACGGAATACGCAATCCCCATAACGATGATATAAAGTATTACTACCCAACCAACGTGTTGGTAACAGCTCCCGAAATTTTATTCTTTTGGGTTGCTCGCATGATTATTGCAGGATACGAGTATCGTGGCGAAAAACCATTCGAAACGGTTTACCTACACGGGATTGTTCGCGATGGGCAGCGAAGAAAAATGAGCAAATCACTTGGAAATAGCCCCGACCCGCTCGATTTGGTTAAAAAGTATGGTGCCGATGGCATGCGTATGGGCATGTTGCTATGCTCGGCAGCCGGTAACGATTTGCTTTTCGATGAAAGCTTACCCGAGCAGGGACGAAATTTTTGCAACAAGATATGGAATGCTTTCCGATTGGTACAGGGATGGGAGGTTAGTTCTGATATACCCCAGCCTAACCATTCGGCTGTTGCTGTAAATTGGCTCAATAATCTTATTAATCACAAGGTGGATGTTCTTAACGATTATTTCGAGAAGTATCGTTTGTCAGAAGCCTTAATGGAGGTTTACAAACTCTTTTGGGATGAATTCTCCTCATGGTTTCTCGAGATTGTTAAGCCTGCCTATCAGCAACCCATTGATTCGAAAACGAAGGAGCAGGTTCTTGAAATTTTCGATAAGATGCTACGGTTACTGCATCCATTTATGCCATTTATTACCGAGGAGCTTTGGCAGCTTATAGCGGTTCGCAAACCGGGCGCAAGTATTATGGTTGTTCCTCAGCCACAGGAAAACCCTTTTGACGATGGTGTGCTTACCCGTTTTGCCGAGATGAAAGAGATTGTAGCAGGAATTAGGAATGTAAGGCAAGAGAAAAACATTCCAAATAAGGAGCTATTGCCACTACTTATTAAATCATCAAAAAAACTTTCGCCCCAATTAGAGGGTGTAATCATAAAGCTGGCGGGTATCGAAAGCTTACGGTATACCGAAGAGCCAGCTGAAGGCAGCGCAGGTTTTCTTGTGGGTTCGATGGAGTTTTTTATTCCTCTGCACGGATTTGTTAACGAGGAGGAGGAGAAGCAAAAGCTGCAGCAGGAGCTTGAGTACGCCAAAGGCTTTCTGGGTAGCGTGATGAAGAAGCTAAATAATGAACGTTTTGTAAATAATGCCCCAGCAAAGGTTGTTGAAATTGAGCAAAATAAGAAAGCCGATGCCGAAAGCAAGATTAAGGTTATCGAAGAAAGAATAGCCGGCATGAAATCGAAATAGATTACTATACGACTGTAAAAACGCAAGGCCCTGAAGAGAATTTCAGGGCCTTGCGTTTTATCCCCAACTATTCATTCGAATAGTTACTATCTCAAGCAGCGGCTAAGCCTCAAAGCCAATTTTGCACACAAAAATTTGGGCTTCACTATGTCGGGTTAGCATTATTTTCTGGTGGCAAATTTTCAGATAGCCACAAGGTAGCTAGTTGCTCGTGTTGCCGTTTATCGTGTTTTTCGGGATGGTTATTTTTACTTTTGTTCCACTTTGCTCACCCTTATCCTCTAGGTCAAAATACTGAATATTAAACTCGTTTTTATAAAGCGAGCTCAGCAAATCAATACGTTGCGCTGTTATTTTGAACCCTAGCGATTTTCTTTCGGCGTCCTGTTTTGCTCTAATGGATTGGGCTTTTTTTCGCCCCACCCCGTTATCCTCAATGGTATAGATTATGGTGTCCCCATTACACGAAACATTAATATGTACCCATCCTTTTTGATCCGATTTAAGCATTATGCCATGCCATATTGAGTTCTCAACAAATGGTTGAATGAGTAGGGTTGGGACTTTTGCCTCGAGCAGCTCGTCGTTTTCAACATTAATGGTGTAGCTAAATTTACCCGAAAGCCTAAGCGACTCGAGCTCAAGGTATAGCCTTAGAGCTTCCAGCTCTTTTTTTAGAGGTATTGCTGATTCTTCGGAATTGTCGAGTATAAGGCGCATAAGCTTAGCGAATTTTGTTAGGTACCGATGTGAACTTATATGATCCTTTTCAAGAATATACAGCTGTATTGAGTTTAGCGTATTGAAAATAAAGTGGGGATTCATCTGCTGTCGCAGCGATTTTTGCTTATACATGTTTAGGTTGTTTACCAGCTGGTTATGTCGCTTTATAGAGTTGACCTTTAGCAGGTAAATTAAAAATATTATGAGGGTGAAAATAGCTGTTGATAAGATTAAGAACCAGGTGGTTTGCCAAAATACTGGTGCTATGGTAAATGGGAGTATGGCAGATTCACTCCATAGTCCGTCTGAGTTTTGTGATTGTACCTCAAACGTATAGTCGTTTGGAGGTAATTTAAAAAAAGTGGCTAATCTGGCCGAGGTGTAGGTCCAAATTGTATCGATGCTTGACAGCTTATGCCGATAGTTTTTTTTACCCATGTTTTTGTAGGATAGCCCCACAAAACTTATGGACACAATGTTTTGTTTGTAATCTAATGTGAGTTGCTCGCTAGCTATATCTACATTTATGTTATTCGCTTTTAGTTGGGTAATTATAGTTTTAGGTTTAACTAAATTTGGTTTAATTAGGTTGCTGTTCATTACAACAAAACCTTTGCTTGTTGATACGTATATCTGGTTACCCCTAACGAAAATATCGTTAGTTTCATTGGTAGGTAGTCCGTGTGATATGTTAATGTTTGTTACCTGAAAGCTGTTTTCAAGATCACCGGTAATCCAGCTAACCCCACCATTGGTTGCCAGCCACACACCCGAGCTCGATACAACAACCTTGTTTATATAGTTGCTGGCTAAGCCGTTGGCCGTGCTTATTCGGTTTATGCTATCGCCATTACAAGCTAAAAGGCCTATACCTCTGGTCGAAATCAGCATACAATTATTATTATACCTGGTAATATGGCTGGCAGAGTGAGCAAAAAGAGGCTCGCTTTGGCCGAGGTATTCAAATCGGTTGTCTTTGTATTTCCATATCCCATTGCTGGTTGCTAACCACAGGGTGTGCATTGAATCTTGATAAACGGATTGAACAATATTTGAGAAAATATTTTCTCTTCGTGAGCTGTATGTATAGTTTTCACCATCGAACTTACAAATTCCCCAGCTTCCAGCAATCCAATATCCCCCCTCAATGGCTTTTATCATTTGCCGCGGTGAGGAGCTTCTAGCCTTGGTTTCTTCAAAGTGTGTTGTAACCTTATTGTTTTCGAGCGAGTGCAAAAAAAGGCTCGATCCAAACCAAACTCTTGTGTCAAGTGAATCAATACCAATAAACCTTATGGGTTGCCTACCTGTTGAGTTTGCCCGAACTTTATATTCCTTTATTCTATCGTTTTTTATGGATGATAGGACACCATTTTCATCACCAATGTATACGCCGGCTCTGTTGGCAAAAATAGAGGTAATTCGTTGGTTGGTTAGTCCCGACTGTTGGTTGTAGGTAAGCATATTTATGTTTGGGCAGTAGAATATGCCATCTGCCAAGCTTGTAAACCAATATCCCCCCTCGTTGTCCTGAATGGTTGATGTGATTTGATGTGGCTCGAGTATTTGAATGTTTTTTTTACTATTAAAATCCCCTTTTGATACTATATGCACCCCTCCTTTGATGGGCGAAACCCATATATTCCCAGAACGATCCTTGTGGAGCCAAATAATTTCGTGTTCATAATTTTTAGCTGCTATTACGTTGCCTTTGTAAAATTTACGAACAAGGTTGCCAGTGCTAAGTATTATGGTGTTTGGATCTTCTTCTTCAATGACGAAAGTATGAAAGGTTGACTGGCCTTTTGGGGCTTCAACAAAAAAGGTTGTGTCGGGTAGGATTACTTTAAAATGCTCTTTATACTCCTCTGTTTGCCAATGTTGAGCAATAGTTAGAGGGGCTTCAGCATTCCTTTCAATTAGTACCGCATTGTCTTTGTACTGTTCGTTTTTTTCAATTACTACCCCCTCTGAGCTGATAATTAGCTGTCCAACATTTTTTAGTGAGATATAAACGTTGTCTAAAGTGTCAACAAAAAAAGTTTTTTTTACGGTTCCTCTGCTTCTAGGTATATAGTCGTTTAGCCTATCGTTGTAGGGGTATTTGTGTATTTTGCCCTGATAGTAGAACGATAGGCGGCCAGAACCTGATATAAACCAAATCCGACCCTTATGGTCGATAAAAATTTCGTGTGTGGTAGTTTCTGCAAGTCCATCATCAATCCCGTAATTCTTAAAGGAGTAACCATCAAATTTGCTAATCCCATTTGCCGTAGCAATCCAGAGGTAACCTGTGGAGTCTTGGGCAATATGGTAAATTCTATTCGATGGTAATCCGTCATCAACGGTAAGCTGGGTTAAGCTAGGCTGGGGTTTTAAGGGTTGAGCAAATGCCTTGAAGTTGGTTAATACACATGTAGTAAGTAGAAGTAGTACAACTATTCTGTTTGTTTTACAAAGCATTCTGTAGTTCTTGATTTTACCGGGCACCTTTTCGTATTTTTTTGCTTACTTACTGCAAGGTACAACTCTTTTTTTAATAAAATACAAAAAGGTGCTCCAACGGAACACCTTTTCGTATTGTGTAAGCATTTACTATTTATTCATAGTCCATGTTAGTAAGACGTTGGTATGATTTGTATCTCCATTTTGCATTCTCTTCTGCTCTTTTGAATAGCTCATCAGCTTGTTCAGGGAATGATTTTTGAAGCGATGTGTAACGAACCTCGCTCATCAGGTAATCTTGGAATTTGCTCCAATCCGGCTCCTTTGAATCGAGTTGGAATGGATTCTTTCCCTCGGCTTCAAGCCTTGGGTCAAACCTGTAGTTGTGCCAGTATCCCGCTTCAACAGCTAGTTTTTCTTGACGTTGGGTGGTGCCCATACCGTTGCGAATACCATGGTTTATACAAGGTGAATAAGCAATTATTATACTTGGCCCTTGGTACGATTCAGCCTCTTTAAGTGCCTTGAAGTACTGATTCTGGTTTGCACCCATTGCAACTTGCGCTACGTAAACATAGCCATAGGTCATGGCCATCATGCCCAAATCCTTTTTGCGGATTTTCTTGCCTGATGCTGCAAATTTTGCAACCGCTGCCTTAGGAGTTGCCTTGGAAGCCTGACCACCGGTATTTGAGTAAACCTCAGTATCTAGCACAAGGATATTCACATCCTCGCCCGAAGCAATTACATGGTCTAAACCGCCATATCCAATATCGTATGCCCAGCCGTCGCCACCAAAAATCCAAATCGATTTTTTAACGAAGTACTGTTTAAGGTTTAGTAACTCATTGGCCAGGTCGTCGTTCTCGTTTTTAAGAGCAGCAACTAGTTTGGCTGAGGCAGTTTTAGAACCTTCTGCATCCTCCTTATTCTCAAGCCAAAGTTTCATCGCTTCCTTGGTTTCGTTGCTGTAACCGTTGGCCAATGCAACCTCAATACGTTCAGCAATTCTGTCTCTCATCTTGTTAACACCGGTAGCCATTCCAAAGCCGTACTCCGCATTATCTTCAAATAGTGAGTTTGCCCAAGCTACACCATGACCATCCTTGTTTGCACGGTATGGGGTAGAGGGGGCCGAGCCACCAAAAATTGAAGAGCAACCAGTTGCATTTGCAACCATCATGCGCTCACCGTATAGTTGTGTAATGGCTTTAATATAAGGTGTTTCACCACAACCTGCACATGCGCCGCTAAATTCGAATAGGGGCTGAGCAAACTGGCTATTCTTAACATTCTTATCCTTTCCAACTACGGTATCCTTATAGCCAACCTTTTCGTTCATATAGTCGAAGCGTTCTGCTTCGGCCATTTGAGATGCAAGTGGTTTCATTTCAAGGGCCTTGTTTTTCGCAGGGCAAACGTCAACACAGTTACCACAGCCTGTGCAGTCGAGAGCGCTTACCTGAATGCGGAAGTTGTACTCCTTGGTTGGCCCGTTACCCTTAATGGTTTTAGTACCTTCGGGTGCATCAGCTACCTCTTCGTCGGTTAGTAAGAATGGACGAATTGCAGCGTGTGGGCATACAAAAGCACATTGGTTGCACTGGATACAGTTCTCTGAGATCCACTCGGGAACGTTAACAGCAATACCTCGTTTTTCATACTGGGTAAGTCCTGCGGGGAATGTTCCATCCTCGCGGTCAATAAACGCGCTTACAGGTAGGTCGTCGCCCATCTGGTTGTTGATGGGGGTGGCTACATTATTTACAAAATCAGGAGCATTTGGAATCGAATGTGGTTTTTCTGCTTCAAGCTTAGCCCACTCTGCAGGAACATCAACCTTAGTTACGTTACCACCTTTATCGATAGCAGCGTAGTTCATTTTAACCACATTTTCTCCCTTGCGGCCGAAGCTCTTATCAACAGCAGTTTTCATTGCCGTAACTGCCAAGTCGTAAGGAATTACTTCGGAAATTTTAAAGAATGCGCTTTGCATAATGGTATTAGTCCTAGAACCCAACCCAATTTCTTCAGCAATTTCAGTAGCATTGATAATATACAGATTTATCTCTTTCTCAGCCAGCACTCTTTTAATTGAGTTTGGTAGTTTTTCTTTTGTCTCTTCGGCATCCCAAATACTATTTAATAGGAATGTTCCTCCCTTACGAATACCCCTTAACATATCGTACTTGCCTAGGTATGCAGGTACGTGGCAAGCTACAAAGTCGGGCGTGTTAACAAGGTAAGGCGAGCGAATAGGTGTGTCGCCAAAGCGAAGATGCGATGTGGTTATACCGCCCGATTTTTTTGAATCGTAAGCGAAGTATGCCTGGCAATACTTATCGGTGTTTTCGCCAATAATTTTAATGGAGTTCTTATTTGCACCAACGGTACCATCTGAACCTAAACCGTAGAATTTACCCTGGAATGTTCCGCTATCGGCAAGGCTAATTTCCTCACCAAGTGGTAGCGACTTAAAGGTAACATCGTCAACAATACCTACGGTAAATTGATTTTTGGGTTCATTCATCTTTAAATTATCGAAAACTGCAATAATTTGCGAAGGTGTGGTATCCTTTGAGCTTAAACCATAGCGACCGCCAACAATAAGAGGCGCATTCTCTTTTCCGTAGAAAAGATCTTTCACGTCAAGATATAGTGGGTCGCCGTTTGCCCCGGTTTCCTTGGTGCGATCGAGAACTGTAATTCGTTTAACACTTTTTGGGAATGCTTTAAAGAAGTGCCTTGCAGAGAATGGACGGTAAAGGTGTACAGCAATTAGTCCAACTTTCTCTCCCTTAGCCACTAGGTGGTCAATTACCTCTTTAATGGTATCGGTAACCGAACCCATCGCCACAATAATGTTCTCGGCATTTGGGTCTCCATAGTAATCAAATAGATCGTATTTGCGACCAGTAATTTCGGAGAGCTTATTCATGTAGTCCTCTACAATATCGGGTAGCGCATCGTAGTACTTGTTAGCAGCTTCGCGCGACTGGAAGTAAATGTCGGGGTTTTGTGCTGTACCACGGGTTACAGGATGCTCAGGGTTAAGAGCGCGGTCGCGAAATGCCTGAAGGGCTTTCTTGTCAACTAAACCGGCAATCTTTTCCATCTCTAAAACCTCAACTTTTTGAATCTCGTGAGATGTGCGGAAACCATCAAAGAAGTGCATGAATGGAACCCTCGATTTGATTGCTGCAAGGTGAGCAACCGCTGCAAGATCCATTACTTCCTGAACACTACCAGTGGCTAGCATGGCGAAGCCGGTTTGGCGAGTGCTCATTACATCGCTATGGTCCCCAAATATTGATAGTGCCTGAGCAGCAAGGCTACGAGCAGTAACGTGGAAAACGCCAGGGAGTAACTCTCCGGCAATTTTATACATATTGGGTATCATAAGTAATAGCCCCTGTGAAGCGGTATAGGTTGATGTAAGTGCCCCTGCTTGAAGTGAGCCATGAACAGCACCAGCAGCACCTGCTTCCGATTGCATCTCGGTTACCTTTACTGTTTCTCCAAAAATATTTTTTCTGCCAAAGGCAGCCCATTCATCAATGTATTCGGCCATTGTTGACGAGGGAGTGATTGGGTATATAGCTGCAACTTCGCTAAACATGTAAGCAATGTGTGATGCAGCGTAGTTCCCATCACAGGTAATAAATTTCTTGTTTTTTGTCATCGTAGAAGTGTATTATGTTGATATATAAATAGATGAATATTATAACAGTATAGCAAAGGTAGATAAAATTTACAAGTTATAAAATGTTGTTAAGCATTTAATGTTTTGTGTTTTTTATTGTTAATAAAACCTTGTGTTTTAGGCTAGTTTGTAATTTCAGCCTGGCATACTGAAAACTAGGTTTTTTATAAAATATTTCACTATTGTCTGGTAAAAACATAGTTAAATATTATAGATTCTTCGCTTCACTTCGTTTCGCTCTGAAAAGTATGTTCGACAAAACCGTTGAAAATAGAAATGGCTTTGTCAATGACAAATGTTTAGTTTTTAGGGGAGGGTTCCCTCCCCTCCCAAATACAACTCAACGCCCTGTCATTCCGACCGTAGGGAGGAATCTATAAATATTAACCGGGCACCAATGAAAATATTTCACAAAAGATTGTATATTTGACGCTACCCCAATTATTAGTTAGAATAATTGCTGTCTCCGACAGCGGCTAAGCTTTACAACCAATATTGTTACCCAAAATTGGGCCAAATTATGTCGGGGTAACCCGCATTTGCATTCATCTTTAACAAAGTTGATGAATAATGCGGGTTAAATATCGGTACAAAAAAACGTTACAGCCACTTTTTTCGCTTAAAAAAAACAATCATTGTAATTGTAATTGCTGCCATTAATCCTATTGCTGCAGGGTAGCCCCAGTAGCAGCTAAGTTCTGGCATGTTCCAAGGGCTGCTTTCGGGGTTAAAGTTCATGCCATAAATGCCTGCAATAAAGGTAAGCGGGATAAAAATGGTGGCAATAATGGTAAGCACTTTCATTACCTCATTCATCCTGTTGCTTAGGTTCGACATGTACATATCGTACAAGCTATAAACCATTTCGCGACTATTCTCAAGCGTGTCGATAACCTGGGCCAAATGGTCGTGTACGTCGCGGGTAAAGATCTTGACCTCGTCGCTTATTAAGGTTGATTCGTCGCGTATTAGCGAGCTTAGCCCATCGCGAAGTGGTTTAATCGATTTGCGAAATGCCATCAAATCGCTTCGTAACGAGTGTATTTGCTGTAAGTGGTATTTTTGTGGATTTGCAATAACCGCCTCTTCAGTTTTCTCAATAATTTCGTCAATGGTGTATAGTAAGCTGTAGTAATGATCCACTATGCAATCGGTAAGCGCATAGGTTAGGTAGTCGGGGCCAAGTTTACGTAATCGTGTATTGTCCACCCCAAGGCGCTTTATTATGGGATCGAAAATGGGGGAGTCGCTTTCCTGAAAGGTGATTACATAGCTACTACCTAGCACAATGCTTATTTGTTCGTTATTTATGCTTACAGTTTTTTCATTTGCGCTGTTAGGGCTTAGCATTCTAAGCACAATAAAAACGAAATCGCTGTACGATTCTACCTTGGGGCGTTGATTTGTGCTTATAATATCCTCCTGAACAAGGGGGTGAAGATTGAAATAGTTCCAGATATTTTTTAGCTTATCAATATCGTGCAGTCCCCTTACCTGTATCCACGTTTTCGTTTCCTTTTTAAGGAAGGGACCTAATTTTCCAACATCCTTTATTGGCAAAGAGGTAAAATGATGATCGTCATAATCGTGCACGGTAACCAGGATATTATCCAAAACCCGCTCGCCGGTATGTACAAGCGTTCCAGGTGCATCTCCAGGCTTCTTCTTTCTTGAAACCTTACGTTTATTAATGTTTAGTAGGCTATTGATACTTTTTACAGATTTATTTTTCATCTCAAAAGGGGTTAAGTAAAAAGAAAGTGGTTACATATAAATATAACCACTTTCAAAGTATATAGCACTAATTATAGTTTAAAAACGTTAAACTATTTAAGTGTGGCATTAAGCATCCAAACCAATTTTTCTTGCTCTGATATATAACCAGTCATAAGGTCAATGGTGCCCTCGTCTCCGTTATCGGCGGCAAGTTCAATTATTTCGCGCTCGTTTTTAAGCAGCTCTAGTATTTCGTTTATCGCTTCCTTAACGGTGCCCTCTGCGGTTGAAATATTCTCTTTCTCCTTAATGGTAGCCATTTTGATATACTTTGAGAATGCATGAACGGGGGTACCACCAAGCATTAGTATCCTCTCGGCAACCTCATCGGCCATATCGTTTAGGCTATCGTACAGCTCTTCAAATTTTTCGTGCAGCTGAAAGAATTGCTTTCCAACAATATTCCAATGATACCCTCTAACATTCATGTATGATAGCTGAACGTTGCTTAGATAAACATTAAGTTTCTCATTCATTTTGGCTGAATAGTCCTTACTTATTCCTATCTGATTCATTTTAAAATTCTTTTTAAAGGTTAATAAATTGTATCGATTGCTAGAAGTTTTACTTCTTTTTAATGATTCTGTTAAGAACCTTTTCCTTCGCTAGTTTCTTAGTACAGAAGAACCAGTCGTAGCAGTGCTGATCTTCGTCCTTAGTCTCCATGCGCTCTTTTGCAACCCCACACGAGCCTGCAGTTGGAACAATAACATCATCGCCTGGCTGCCAGTCGGCTGGCGTGGCAATACCGAACTCGTCTGCAGCCTGAAGCGCAATAACAACGCGGTATAACTCGTCGAAGTTACGTCCTAAGCTCAATGGGTAGTATAGTATAGTACGTATAATTCCTTTTGGGTCGATAACAAAAACTGCGCGAACCGCCTGGGTATCACTTTGTCCAGGCATTATCATACCGTACTTATTTGCAACATTCATCGAAATGTCTTCAATAAGCGGGAAGGTAATCTCCATATCCTTCATACCCTTGTACTCAATCTTCTCCTTAATGGTGCGCAACCAGGCAATGTGGCTGTATAGCCCGTCAACAGAAAGGCCTACCAGCTTACAGTTCGCTTCGTTGAAATCTTTTTCCAGCTTGGCAAAGGTCATAAATTCCGAGGTACACACGGGGGTAAAATCGGCTGGGTGGCTAAAAAGAATTGTCCAGCTGCCCTTGTAGTCCGAAGGGAAATTAATGTCGCCTTGAGTAGTTTTGGCTTTAAACTCGGGCGCTTTTTCGCCAATACGTGGCATTGAATACGCTTGTGGTTGTTTTACTTCTTGTTCCATTTTTTTAATTGTTTAGTTGTTAGTAAAATAGTAGTTTAATTATTGTTTACGGCTTAGCGCCGTTTTTAAAAACTCCGGTTATCTGTAATTTAATATCCTCGATTGTAAAATTTGGGATAGATTTTTTTTTAAAGTAATCGCTAAGTAGCTCGTTCAGCTCATTATCAAAATAGTCCTCAATCCTATCCGATTCTAAACAGTATAGATGATGGTGATTTGGAGCATCCAGCTCGTAACGCATGATATCCTTATCGGTTTTAACCCTTCTTATAAGCCCCTTATCCGTAAAGGTTTCGAGGGTTTTGTAAATTGTGCCGGTTGAAATATGTGGATAGCTCTTACGGATAAACTCAATCACATTATCGGTTGTTGGATGCCCATCTATTGCTTTAAGGGCATCTAAAACCGCAATGCGCTGTGGTGTAACTTTCAATCCGTGTTTAACTAATTCCTGTGCCATCATATTTAACGAGTAATAAAACCTATCTAGTAATTGTTCTTAAATAGGTAACAGCTCAAGTTACAAAATGTTTACCCAGAAGTCAATTTTTTTTAATAAAAGTGATAGGGGATGTTTTTTAGGCTCTTAACCCCAATTATTCATCTTTTACAAATTTGATGAATAATGCGGGTTAGTAGTCATACTTCGATTTCGCTCAGTGTGACAAAGACTGTTAAGGCTAGGTGGTTCTAAAGTCATGCTGAGCGGAGCCGAGGAATGATTAACCCCAATTGCTCATCCGAATAATTGGGGTCTCCGACAGCGACCAAACCTCACACCCAATTTTGTTACCCAAAATTGGGTTCGACTAGGTTGGGTTAAATAAGAAAACGGAAAGTGATTGCTCATTCTCTGTCTGCTGTTTTTTATAAAAAAATTATAGGAGCCGAATAAGCTCATTTAGTTTACCGTATGTTTTATCGCTTACGGGGGCTAATGGTAGGCGTAGGTTGTTGTCAATAATTCCCAAGATATGCAGTGCGGCTTTAACTCCTCCAGGATTTCCTTCTACAAAGAGGTTGTCGATAATCTCTGTAAATTTATAGTGAATGGCTTGTGCCTGACTAAGATTATTACCCTGAACGTATTTTATAAGCAACGAGAACTCCTTTGGAAAAGCGTTACCCACAACGGATATAACCCCATCGAGCCCCATGGCAATTTGTGGCAGAATTAGGCCATCGTCACCCGAAAGAACTAGAAAATCATCGGGCCTATCGCGTAAAATGTAGCTTTGCTGGTTTAAATCTCCCGATGCCTCTTTTACTGCAACTATATTTTTCACCTCGTTAGCCAGCTTCAGGGTGGTTTGTGCGGTCATGTTTACGCCTGTTCGGCCAGGTACGTTGTATAGTATTATGGGTAGCTCGGTTTCTGCAGCTATTGTCTTGTAGTGAAGTTCGAGTCCCTTTTGGGTTGGCTTATTATAGTATGGCGTAACCGATAGAATGCCATCGGCTCCAGAAAGGTCAAATCGATGCAGGGCTTTTACCAATTCGGTGGTATTATTGCCGCCCATTCCAACTACCAGGGGTACCCGTTTATTGTTTTGCTTTACCACAAAGTTTACAAGCTCCTGTTTCTCGGCTTCGCTTAGGGTAACCGATTCGGCCGTTGTGCCCAGAAGCACGATGTAGCTCACGTTGCCAACAATTAAATGTTCTACAAGCCGACTAATAGCGGGGTAGTCAACCTCGTTTTTACTGGTAAACGGGGTTACCATGGCAACTCCTAATCCTTTAAATTTAAGCATGGCATTTTATTTTGTTGATTGGATAATTTGTTAGCGTAATATTGCTAATTCCTATATGTCTTGTGTCTCCAAATGGGTCTGAAAACAGCGCAATTTAAGATAAATAGCTTACCCCTCGGTTTCCGCAAACCTATTATTTATAAGGTTTAGGTAGTGTTTTGTTTGGGTTATTAGGTATGTTAGGTCGCTATCGGGTTTTATGTTGATAATTAGGTCGTTTGGCGTGTTACTGTACGCCAGATTACCCACCTTAAACTTAGCTTTTGATAGCGAGGCTACCCATTGAAGTGGGAATATCTCTTGGGTTGAGAGGTCGATAAGAATATCAAAATCTTTAGCCATAAAAGCATTTACAAAATCGGGTAGGGGTTTGCCTATCCAGTTGATGTCTTTACATGTAAATACTTTCACCTTGCTGTTATTTTGAAAAGGTGTAGGTATCTCCTTTTCGGGAGTGTATGCAACTATTTCTACCCTTAGGTTTAGGTTCTCAAGAAATTTTCCGAAATCAGTAACCTGCTGAAAAACTTTCTCGTTCTCGGCATAGAATAGAATAGCTACTCTTCGAGCTGTGGTGAGGTTATATACTTTTTTTTCTCGCGAAAATGTTGCGAGCTGCTTTCTAAGCTTCCTGTGTTCAATTTTTAACCTCGTATTGTTAAACATGGTTTATGGTTTTAACTTTTTATCAATGTAAAAAAATCGTTTTCCGATATAATCTTAATGCCCAGCTCTGTTGCCTTTTTTAGTTTTGCCGGCCCCATATTTTCGCCTGCAATTAGCAGGTTTGTGCTTTTCGAAATGGCACTGGTATTCTTCCCACCGTGTTTTACTATCAGCTCTTTTAGCTCATCGCGCGAAACGCTGCTAAATTTACCCGATATAACAACAGATTGACCGTTGAGTATGTTCGATTTGGTGTTCCCCTCCGCCGTTTCCATTTCGAGGGTTAACCCTGCTTTGGCAAGCCTGTCGATTAGCTCAATATTCTTCTGGCTGGCAAAAAAATCGACAATGCTCTGGGCAATGCGTTCGCCTACCTCGTCTACCAAAATTAGCTCATCAAAGGTAGCTTGTTTTAGCTTGCTAAGCAAGTCAAAATGTGTGGCCAGCGTGCGGGCTGTGGTTTCGCCAACGTAGCGAATTCCCAGGCCGAACAGTACTTTTGGGAAAGGCATTTGCTTCGATTTTTCGATGCCATTGATAGCGTTTTCTGCCGATTTTTGCGCAAAACGGTCAAGCTTTAGCAGCTGCTCGTAGGTTAGGTCGTATAGATCGGCAATGTCGTGAACCAGGTTATTGGCAAAAAGCAACTCGATAGTCTCTTCGCCAAGGCCATCTATGTTCATAGCTTTTCGACTGGTGAAGTGAATTACCCTGCCCTTTAGCTGCGGTGGGCAACCCGCTTGATTTGGGCAGTAGTGTTTTGCTTCGCCATCGAGCCTTACAAGTTCGGTCGAGCATTCGGGGCAGTGCGTAATGTACTTATATGGTTCACTATTTATGGGGCGAAGCGTTGTATCGACCCCAATAATTTTTGGGATGATTTCGCCGCCCTTTTCAACAAAAACGGTGTCGCCAACATGCAGGTTAAGTAGCTCAATTTGGTCGGCATTGTGGAGCGAGGCGCGCCTAACGGTTGTTCCGGCAAGCTGTACTGGTGCCAGATTGGCAACCGGTGTAATGGCCCCCGTACGTCCCACCTGATAGGTTACCGACAGCAGCTTGGTGCTTGCCTGCTCGGTTTTGTACTTATAGGCAATGGCCCAGCGGGGTATCTTGGCAGTGAAGCCAAGCTGCTCTTGTTGGTCAAAGCGGTTAACCTTAATAACAACCCCATCGGTATCGTAGGGCAACTTTTCGCGTTCGCTTTCCCAGTGCGATATAAAATCAAAAACTTCGTTGAGCGTGTTGCAGTGCTTTATGCTATTGGGAATTTTAAAACCCCATTCCTTTGCTTTCTGTAGCTTCTCGTAGTGGTTGTTTAGAGGCAGATTATCGCCCAGAACGTAGTATACAAGGCAATCGAGCTTTCGCTCGGCCACAACCTTCGGATTTAGCTGCTTAAGGGTGCCAGCCGCAGCGTTTCGAGGGTTGGCAAAGGGTTGTTCGCCATTCCTGAGTCGCTTCTCGTTTATCTCGTTAAAAACTGCGTGCGGCATAAAAATCTCACCCCTAACTTCAAACTCATCAGGGAAATCGTTGCCGTTAAGAACCAGCGGTATGGAGCGTATGGTTTTTACATTGGCCGTTACATCATCGCCTTGCGTACCATCGCCACGGGTTACCGCCCGATGCAGCCTGCCGTTTTTATAGGTAATCCCAATGGCGGTACCATCGTATTTTAATTCGCAAACGTACTGCCACGGGGTAGCTAAAGCTTTGGCTATTCGGTTATGAAATTCGGTAATCTCTTCAAAAGAATACGTGTTACCCAACGAAAGCATGGGGGTTTTATGCTGCACCTGCTCAAATCCTTGCGAAATATCGCTACCCACCCTTTGGGTTGGCGATGTGCTGTCGATTAGCTCTGGGTACTTTTTTTCTAGGGCCTCAAGGTCGCTGAGCAATGAGTCGAATTCAAAATCCGATATCTCGGGCTTTGCCTCAACGTAGTACAAATGGTTGTGCCTATTTATGGTTTCACGCAGCTTCTTTACACGAGCAGCTACTTCTTTTGGAATCATGCCTATAAATTTTGGATAAAGATACAAATTAAAGTAATTTTTCAGTGGTAAACATTTGGGTTTAATCTTTGTTAGCTTTTTAGCTTTAAGTAGTAGGTATGCGTATGAAAAATCAATTCGTTAATCCTTGTAAAACAGTTGAAATGCCTGCTTTTACTGATGTTTTAAAACTATTTAATAGTAGTGCTTGAAGTTTATACTGGCTATTTTTATACATTTACGCCAAAATGTAGAAGCGCATGTCAAAAGATGCTGAGAAAAGGATAATTCTTAATAGGTATAGGGGACTTTTACGGTCGTGCCGAGGTTGTATTACTTCCGACGACAAGCGGCTAATATCAAAGGCAATAAAGGAGGTAACCCAGCTATACGACGGCAGGCTAACCGATACGGGTAAGCTCTACGTGGTTCACTTTATTGATGTGGCTCGTATTTGTGTTGATGAGATAGAGCTGGGGGGTACGGCTGTTGTTGCTGCATTGCTGCACGATACTATTGCCACAGGTTTACTTACTAAGGCCGATATTGAAAATCGATATAACCCCACCATTGCCAGCATAGTGGATGGGTTAGCCAGAATAGAATCGTTAACTCCAAAGGACCCATCCAAGCAGGCCGAGAATTTTCGTGAGCTTATTCTCTCCCTCTCCACCGATGCGCGGGTTGTTTTAATTAAACTTGCCGATAGGTTAGAGCAGATGCGAAGCCTGAGCGCATTACCCACCGATAAACAGCTTAAGGTTTCGTGGGAAACTTTTCATCTTTATGCACCTTTAGCTCACCGGCTTGGGCTATACAATCTTAAATCGGAGCTGGAAGACTTGTCGATGAAATACACCAACGGCGAGGACTATAGGATGATTGTGCGAAAGCTGAAAAATTCTACCACCCGGCGGAATAAGTTTATACGTGAGTTTATTGAGCCCATAGAGGTTGAGCTAAAAAACAGGGGGCTCGATTTTGAGATAAAGGGTCGGACTAAGTCTATCTACTCAATTTGGAAAAAAATGCAGCGGCAGGGGGTCGAATTTAACCAGGTGTTGGATGTATTTGCCATTCGGGTAATTTTGAATAGTAAGCCAGAACACGAAAAGGCTGATTGCTGGCAGGTGTACTCAATTATAACCGATTCGTATACCCCTAATCCTGATAGATTGCGCGATTGGATTTCGGTACCCAAAAGTAACGGTTACGAGTCGTTGCACACAACCGTGGTGGGGCCCGAGGGTAAGTGGGTTGAGGTGCAGATACGCTCGCAAAGAATGGACGAGGTTGCCGAACGGGGCTTGGCGGCGCATTGGAAGTATAAGGGTGTAAAGCAGGATAAGGGCCTAGACCATTGGGTTGAAAAGGTGCGCGAACTTTTAGAAGCACCTGTTACCGACCCCGAGGAGCTGGTGGACCAATTTAAGCTAAACCTATACCATAAAGAGATATTTACCTTTACGCCCAATGGCGATTTGCGTAAGTTTCCGCTGGGGGCAACGGTGCTCGATTTTGCCTTCGATATCCACTCCGATGTTGGTAGTAAGTGCGTTGGAGCAAGGGTAAATAATCGCAATGTACCCATTAAGCAGCCCTTGAAAAGTGGCGATGTGGTAGAGATTGTTACCTCAAAAAATCAGAAACCCAGCGCCGATTGGTTACAGCATGTGTCAACGGGTAAGGCAAAAGCTAAAATCAGACAGTGTCTTCGAGATGATAGGAATAAGCAGCTTTCTCTGGGGAAAGAGATGCTCTATCGTAGGCTAAAAAACTGGAAGATTACCGATACCAATGGGGCCATTAACACGCTCGAGAAACATTTAAAGCTTAAGAATTCGGCCGAGCTGTTTGAGCTCATTTCGCTTGATAGGATAAACCTAACCGAGCTAAAGGGTGTGCTGGAGAGGGACGAGGATTTGGAGGCTGAAATACTTTCGCCCGAAACGGTTAAAACGAAAATGCAGCCCGAAAGGGAGCGCTTACCGTCTGATTATTTGATTATTGATGAAAAGCTGGAGGGGATTGATTACAAGCTGGCGAAATGTTGTAAACCCATATTTGGCGATAAGGTTTTTGGGTTTGTAACCATTAACGATGGGGTTAAGGTTCATCGAACCAGTTGCCCCAATGCGGCTCAGCTCCATGAAAAGTATGGTTACAGGGTGGTTAATGTTAGGTGGAAGAAATCTACGGTTGATACCTCTTTCCAAACCGTGGTTAAGGTTGTTGGGCTCGACGAGCTGGGTATTGCTAGCAAGATATCGGAACTAATTAGTAACGATATGGGAGTAAATATGCGGTCGTTCTCTATGGAGTCGTCAAACGGTATGTTCGAGGGTCGCTTGCAGCTTTATGTGTCGGATACCAAGCATCTTGAAACGTTGCTATACCGCTTAACCCAAATTAAGGGCGTGCAAAAAGCTGTAAGGGTAGGGTGGGACGAAAAGCACTAACCCCAGCTATTCATTCGAATAATTGCTGTCTCCGACAGCGACTAAGCCTCACAACCAATCTAGTTGCCTTAAATTGGGCTCAACTAGGTCGGGGTAACCCGCATTTGCATTCATCTTTTACAAATTTGATGAATAATGCGAGTAATTGAGATTTTTGTTTACTAATCCATAGGCATTGGCATATTTGAAGCGTGTGCCATGTCAATTTAACAACAAAAAACTGCCCAAAAAATCGCCGTATACATTAGCACGCTTTTTAGGCAGTTTCTTATAATGGGTTAAGCTTAAGCTCTATCGAGCTCAGCAGTAAAGTGTCTCATTATTGGGGCTTCCCAAGTAATTTTTAGGCCTTTTGTTATGCTATCGCGCCTATCAAATACATTTTTCAGAGCAACCGCAATTACGTCCATGTGGTTATTGGTGTAGGTACGGCGTGAAATAGCCAAACGAAGAAGCTCTAATTTTGGGTACCTGTTCTCGCGGGTAACCGGGTCGCGGTCTGCAAGTAGCGCACCAATTTCAACACCCCTAATCCCAGCCTCTAGGTAAAGCTCCACGGCAAGGGTTTGCGCACGGAATTCCTCCTTGGGTACGTTGGGTAGCACCTTGTTGGCATCAACAAAAATGGCGTGCCCGCCAGCAGGCGACTGGAATGGGATTCCAAATTCAGTGAGCTTTTTTCCTAGGTACTCAACCTGTTTAATGCGTGTTTCAAGGTATTCAAACTCGGTTCCTTCGTCCAGGCCAACTGCCAAAGCATTCATATCGCGACCCGCCATGCCACCGTAGGTTACGTATCCTTCGAACATGATGTTAAAGGTAGCGCATTCCCTCTTCAGCTCTTCCGACCTCATTCCAATAAAACCACCAATATTTACAATAGCATCCTTCTTGCTACTCATGGTCATCATATCGGCGTACGAGAACATCTCCTTAACAATCTCCTTAATGGTTTTATTCTCGTATCCCTTTTCGCGGGTCTTAATAAAGTAAGCGTTCTCGGCAAAGCGTGCTGAGTCGTAAAGCACGGGCTTACTGTATTTTTTAGCAATCTTTTTTACATCGCGCAGGCACTCCATCGAAACGGGTTGACCACCCGCCGTGTTGTTGGTAACGGTTACAATAATAAATGGCACCTTGTTGGCATGCTCAGCCATGTATTTTTCTAGCTTCTCGGTATCAACATTACCCTTAAATGGGTGATATGCCTGGGTATCGCTGGCAATATCAATGGTTAGGTCAACGGGAAGCGCCTTGCGGAACTCGATATGACCCTTGGTGGTGTCGAAATGAGAGTTTCCGGGGATGTGGTTGCCCTCTTTTACAAGCACAGAGAAAAGCACGTTCTCAGCAGCACGCCCCTGGTGTGTTGGCATAAAATGCTCAAAACCAAGGATATCCTGAATGGCTTTTTCTAGCTTGTAGTACGATGATGATCCGGCGTAGCTCTCGTCGCCAAGCATCATGGCGCTCCACTGGCGGTCGCTCATGGCGCCTGTTCCCGAGTCGGTAATAAGGTCGATAAAAACCTGATCGCTTTTCAGGCTAAAAAGGTTGTAATTGGCTTTTTTTATCCACTCTTCGCGCTCTTTGCGGGTGCTTTTGCGGATATTTTCAACCATCTTAATTCTATACGATTCTGCAAATGGTAATTCCATAGCAATACTATTTTAAAAGGTTAGTGAAATGTTTATTGAAAAATGAAAAGAATGTTGCTAAGCTAGTGGGGCTAGCTCGCTAATAGTGAAAAGTATCGCGTTTTTTAATATTGCGATATACGTACAAGGCAAGTATTGATATTACTTTATTTTTCTTCATTTTCTACCGAGTAATATGCCGCAAATATAAGCAAAAATTTTCATTAAAATAAAAGAAACATCCTCCCTTTTGCTAAAGGCGATTGTAGCTTAAATACTTGTGCATAGGCGCAAGGTAGCGGTGGCACAGGGTTTTGCTACTTGTGCTTGTTGCTTACAAAAGCGGCTTGTAATTAGCTGGGTTCAGCTTTAGTATGCAGCAAAAAAAACTCCCACCTAAGCGGGAGTATAGGATTTCCATCCTTCGGCATATAGCCTTATTGTGATAAGATGTAATACACAAATATAGACAAAAATTTTAAACATTTGAAAAATCAGCAATAATTTTTTAAGTTTATGGGTGTAAATCGCTTAAACTTAAAATATTTAGCCATGGGAAAAATACTAGGATTAGATTTAGGAACCAATAGCATAGGGTGGGCTATTGTTGATACTGAGGATAATAAAATTGAAAATTGTGGTGTTCGAATATTCCCTGAAGGAGTTGTTAAAGAAACAATTGGAACAGGGGATAGGGAGCAAACTAAAAATGCTACTCGAAGAGAAAAAAGGCAGTCCAGAAGACAGTATTTTAGGAAAAGATTGCGTAAAGCAAAGCTGTTAAAGATTCTCATTGAGCAGAAAATGTGCCCTTTAACTTACGAAGAGGTTAAGAAATGGGAGAGGACGGAAATTTTCCCATCTAGTAATGATTTTACAGAATGGCTAAAGTTAAATCCTTACGAGTTAAGAGCCAAAGCTCTGAAAGAGGACGTTAGTTTAATGGAGCTGGGTAGAATATTTTACCATTTCATTCAGCGTAGGGGTTTTTTAAGTAGCCGGAAAAATAAGGAGGAAGGTAAAATTTTTGAGGGGAAAGAGAATATGGTTGGGATAGATGACACAAAACAACAAATAAAGGGAACTACACTAGGCAATTACTTACATTCAATTTTACCTGAGCAGAATACTACTTACTATCCCATAAAGGATGCCAATGGTAATGAGATGAGGGCAAGAGCTCGCTATACATTAAGAGAAATGTATGTTGGCGAATTTGAAATGATATGGGCGAACCAAGCCGAAAGGTTAGGTTTAGATTTATTACGTGTAGAGAATAAGCGAGTTAGATTTTTAAAAGGAGACTTAGATAATATCAGAAATGCTAAAAGAATAAATTACCTAACCCAGAAGTATGGAAAAAATAATGTGGTAATTGAAAAGATAAATAGGGAAGATGCTGATTTGTATCGTGTGGTTACCAAAGAGTTAGTACCCCTAAAAGAGGCTATAGCAGGTGATATTGTGATAGATGATGACAACCAGATAAATTTCAAATCCAACGAGAGCATTCTATTTTGGCAACGACCACTTAGGTCTCAAAAAAGCCTTTTGTCAAAATGTACCTTCGAAGGGAAAAAGTTTTTTGATAAAAAAACAGGCAAATGGATTGAAGTTGGTCCAACCCCCGTTCCTGTTTCTCATCCCGATTTCGAGTTGTTTAGAGCATACCAATTTGTTAACACCATTGAGTACGGAACAAAACAAAAACTAACAGATGAGCAACGGGAGCAAGTGGTTGCTTATATGAAGACGATGAAGGATTCTTTTAATTTTTCAAAAATTAGAGAGATACTTAGTTTAACCTACGAACAGTTTAATTACCAGGATGATGCAAAGGTTGTAGGCTGTCCAACAATAGCTCAGATCTCAAAATTATTTAAGGCCGATGTGTGGCATAGTAATTACGTTGATATCTGGCATAGCTTCTTATTCTATGAAGATAGCGACAAGCTATTATCACATTTAATCCAAAAGTATGGATTGAAAGAGGTAGACTATGAAAAAATAGCTGGTAAAACAAATGAAGAAACAGGAAAAAGAACACCAGGAATAAGACTTAAAGAGGACTATGCAAGTGTTTCGTTAAAAGCAATACGTAATATACTGCCATTTCTTAAAAAAGGCAGGGTATACAGCGATGCAGTAATACTTGGAGGAGTACGCAATGCATTTGGCGTAATTGATTGTGGTAATGGTAAAATGTGCTCAAGGTACGAGGAGTACTTTAAAGAGTATCACGAGGAAATCGAAAGAAATATTATTCATATTGTTAGGGACAAAACCAATAAAGAGGGCGATGCCATAGATAAAATAAAATTGTACCTCTCCAACCCAGACAATAATTTGGGGTTTTCTGAGAACGATAAGGCATTCAGAAAGCTTTACCATCATAGCCAAGAGATTGAAAAAAAGAAAATTGTTAACCAGATTAGCCCAGTTGAGAATTTAAGAAACCCAATTGTTCAGCAGGGTGTAAACGAAACCAGACGATTGGTTAATAGGCTTATAAAAACATATGGTAAGTTCGATCAAATAAAGGTAGAGCTAGCCAGAGATTTAAAGCATGGAAAAAAAGTACGGCAAGAGGTAGGCAGAAAAATCAGCGATAATCTAAAATCCAACCAAGCTGCTAGGCAGGTTTTAACGGAATATGGTCTTGCCCACTCCAGAGATAATATTCAAAAATATCTGTTGTGGATGGAGTTACAATCGAAAAACGGGAAACCTTTATGTCCATATACAGGCAAAATAATTAGTGTTGATGATGTTTTAGGTGGCGAAAATAGAATACAAATAGAGCACATAATACCTAAAAGCGTTTCCTTGGATGATAGCTTTGCTAATAAAACCCTTTGCGACTCTACTTTTAATCGTGAGAAAGGCGAGCTAACACCCCGGCAGTTTTATGTAAAGAATAGCGACTCAAAGTTGTGGGGAACTAATTCGTGGGAAGAGGTTGAGCAGCGCGCCTTTAAACTGTTGCCCTATGCAAAGGCAAAACGTTTTACCACCAAAAAAGAGGACTGGGATTCGGGTGAATTTATAGAGCGACAGCTGAACGATACACGATATATAAGCAAAAAAACGGCCGAAATACTTTCCGAGGTTTGCGATAGCGTAAGGGTCATGCCCGGTAGTTTAACCTCGGAATTGCGCCATCTATGGGGCCTTAATAATATATTAGAGCCAGTGCGAAATTTAGGAAAAAAAGAGTACGATGTTGATGAGAATAGAAGTATTCCATACTATGCCGTTGCAAATGAGAGTAATGAGATTGAAGCGTTGTACAAAAAGTTTAACGATAAGCCTATAACCAACGACGACGAAACAACGGTTGCCGGCTTTATTAGTAAGGAGGGTGTTTTTGCCTCCAAGTATCTTAAACTAAAGGTTGATAATTTAGATTTGCCCAATGGTAAGTATTGGGCTGTGATGAAGCTATCGAAGAATCCTGTTTTTACAAAAATATTTATCGAAAAACCCGAAACCGAGGAAACCGAGCTGGTTCTAAGGGGTAAAATAGATAAGAACAGGTTTTTAAACGATACAATAAAAAAGAGGTTACCAGTAAATTTAGATAATGGGTCGTATTGGGCAAAATTTAATGTGCTTAATATAAATTTCGAGGAGCCCGAAAAGGGCAAGCAACCCCAAAATAAAAAGGGTATCGTTCTTTTTGGCGAGGTAAAATCAGGGGTTTTTAAATCGTATATATACGAGTGTAAAACCAATATGGTTGATGGTAAGTATTGGGCGCTTATTGATTTAGATATTGAGAAAGTTGAATACTTTAGCGCAATTGGGCAGCCGGTAGAGCCATCGGGGCAGCAAATTAGTATCGAGGGAACAATTGACCAGGATGGTGTATTTGTTTCTGAACTCGACCCCGATTTCTCAATACAGACCAATAAAACAGAGGGTAAGTATTGGGCACTATTCGATATACAGGGTGAGCCCAACGAGTTTACTATAGTAGAAAACCCTGCACCAGAGCTAGAGCAAGGGCAGCAGCTAATCGAGGGGTCCGTTTGGGTTGATAAACTTACAGGCGAAATAAAATTCGACCCCAAGAAGAACCGAGAAGACCACAGGCACCATGCCATTGATGCCATTGCAATAGCTCTTACCGAACAGTCCTACTTACAAAAACTGAGTAAATATAATGCAGATAAAGAGGATAGGAAGAGAGGAATTGAGTCACAAAAGCCACAATTTGATGAGCCCTGGCCCAATTTTTATCACGATGCTAAGGCGGCGGCATCCAAAATATTAATATCCCATAAGCAGAACACAGAAAGTGTTACCAATATATCTAAAACTATTCTTAAAAACGGTGAAACCATTAGGTCTAAGGGGCAGGCGGTTAGAGGGCAGCTGCATAAAGAGAATGTTTTTGGCAAAAGGCAGGCACCCAATAGCGAAATAGCTTTCCATAGGCGAAAGAGTGTAGATGAGCTTAAAACACCTAAACATTTCGAAAAGATTGTTGACCCAATAATAAGAGACATAGTTATTAAGGCAAAGGGCGAAGAGATAGAGAAGAAGAAACAGATTGAAACCTTAGAAAAGCGATTGAGAAAGGCCAGTGAGCAACAGGAGGTTGAAATTAAAGCTCAGATAGAAGAGATAAAACAAGAGATTGCTTTGCTGTACTCTTTACCCAATAAAAATGGCGATAGGGTACCCATTAAAAAGGTTAGGGTAAAAGAGAATATTGGTAATGCGCAGCAGCTTAAAACCCGATTGGGTATAAACCAGTACGTGAATCCCAGAAATAACCACCACGTACTTATTTACAAGGATGAGGAGGAAAGCCTTAACAAGCAGGTTGTTAGCCTGTGGGAGGTGGTTGAAAGGAAAAAACAGGGCCAGAGTGTATTTCAGCTGCCACCCGTTGAGCGTGGTAAGTCAGCACCCACAGAGATTGTAGAAACCCTGCAGATAAACGATATGTTTATTTTAGGGCTAACTGACGAAGAGTTCCAAGACAATATAAATAATTTCACCTTTTTAAGCAAGCATTTATACAAAGTACAGAAACTTTCTAAATTCATGTATTTTAGACACCATTTAGATTCTCGAAAAGCAATAGAAGCCGAAAAAGACTATATAACAATAACTGGTTTTGGTGAGGGTAAAGGAGGTTGGATTACACATAATCCGATAAAAGTGAAAATAGATATACTAGGGAAAATTAAAAAATAGGTTGCAATGCTAAAACGAACGCTATATTTTACCAATCCCAGCTACCTGTCGGTTAAGGATAGGCAGCTGGTGGTTGAGGTAAAGGGCGAAAACCCGCCAAAAACCGTTCCCATCGAGGATATTGGCTTTATGGTAATAGAGAGCATGCAAATTACGCTAAGTATGCCCCTAATTACCGAGCTAATGGATAGCAACGTGGCGGTTATATTCTGCAATGCAAAGCACCACCCGCAGTCTATGCTACTAAATATGGAGGGCAACCACCAGCAAACCGAGGTGTATAGGCAGCAGGTTGCCGCATCGGAACCGCTAAAAAAGAACCTGTGGAAACAAACCGTTGTGGCTAAAATAGGGAATCAGGCAAAGCTGCTGCATAAGCTGGGTATTGACTCTAACCCGTTACCCTACTTGGCAAAACAGGTGAAAAGTGGCGATACCGATAATCGTGAGGGTATGGCGGCGCGATTATACTGGAAAAAACTTTTTGGCGAAAATTTTATTCGCGACCGTTACGGCGATTGGCCCAATGCGCCCTTAAATTATGGCTATGTTGTTTTGCGTGCCGCGGTGGCTCGCGCCCTAACCGGTTCGGGTTTACTGCCATCCTTCGGCATTTTTCATAGCAACCGTTATAATGCATTCTGTTTGGCCGATGATATTATGGAGCCCTACAGACCCTTTGTTGATTTATGCGTTTATAGTATCTACCAAAAGTACCCCGATTTATTGATTGTTGAAAAGGAGATTAAGGCCGAGATTCTTCAAGTTCTTTCATCCGATGTGGGCATGAAGAAACAAACCCGACCGTTAGCTATTGCCATAACGCACACAACGGCATCGCTAGTAGCATGCTTTGCTGGAACAAAAAAACAGATTGAGTTTCCGTTAGTTATTTAGGCTATGGAACATAACCGTTTAAATGCATACCGTATTATGTGGCTTTTTGTTTTTTTCGATTTACCAACAAACACTAAAAAGGAGCGAAAAGATGCGGCTAGGTTTCGAAAGGATTTAATTAAGGATGGATTTACCATGATGCAGTACTCGGTTTACGTTAGGCACTGCGCCAGCCGCGAGAGTAGCGATGTGCATATAAAGCGGGTAAGGTTACGCGTACCCCCAAAGGGTAAGGTAAGTATTTTGCGCATAACCGATAAGCAGTATGGCGATATTGTAAACTTTTGGGGTGTTAAGGAGAAACCCCTACCCGAGGGGCCACGGCAGCTCGAAATTTTTTAGCAAGCAAGCCCGTTCTTTGAAATGTTGAAAATTTTTACTCTATTTGTGTGTTAGAATTGAAATTTTGCGCATTAAAATCACTTCCTGTGGACTAAAGGTATTAAAAAAACAAGATGTTTTAGCGTAATACCTGCGCCAGGTAAGGCTTTTAAAAACCCTGGTTGTGGTTTGATGTAATTTCAACGTCTTATAAAACTTTTGGCAAATACCTTGATTTCGGGGTAACGTTGTGGTTTGATGTAATTTCAACGTCTTATAAAACTTTTCGCTTCAATAAAGGCACTTGTATCAGTTGTGGTTTGATGTAATTTCAACGTCTTATAAAACTCGTTTGCGCTTTGGTCTTGCCTCTCCTTAGTTGTGGTTTGATGTAATTTCAACGTCTTATAAAACGCCTTTTTATTAATGTACAAGTCGGGGTCAGTTGTGGTTTGATGTAATTTCAACGTCTTATAAAACTGATTCGATGAAAAAAGCAATGGATTCGTTGTTGTGGTTTGATGTAATTTCAACGTCTTATAAAACATCTCGTAATATATATAAAGGGTCTAAGATGTTGTGGTTTGATGTAATTTCAACGTCTTATAAAACAACGGGTATTACGAGAGGTATTTTAGACCAGTTGTGGTTTGATGTAATTTCAACGTCTTATAAAACTGTTGCACCCCAAGTTTTTACATCTTTAGAGTTGTGGTTTGATGTAATTTCAACGTCTTATAAAACTCACGGTATAAGAATGCTTCACCTTGTACAGTTGTGGTTTGATGTAATTTCAACGTCTTATAAAACCACCCTGGACAAAATAAAAAACACGCAAAAGTTGTGGTTTGATGTAATTTCAACGTCTTATAAAACCTGGTGGTGGTTCCTCTGCTGCATCTAATAGTTGTGGTTTGATGTAATTTCAACGTCTTATAAAACGGATATGAGAAGAGGGTATATCAATGAAGCGTTGTGGTTTGATGTAATTTCAACGTCTTATAAAACAACAAACTCGGTTATGTTGACCGGTACTACGTTGTGGTTTGATGTAATTTCAACGTCTTATAAAACAGCACTTGCTTTTTTTTTGGGCTTCGCACAGTTGTGGTTTGATGTAATTTCAACGTCTTATAAAACATCGCCATTACACTAACCGGTTGTATTACCGTTGTGGTTTGATGTAATTTCAACGTCTTATAAAACTACCCACCAGTTTTTTTTAACTACGAATGAGTTGTGGTTTGATGTAATTTCAACGTCTTATAAAACTTCATCTCGATATGATGAGCCTTTGCATTGGTTGTGGTTTGATGTAATTTCAACGTCTTATAAAACCCCCGCTGTTTTTAAGAACGAAACGCTGTTGTTGTGGTTTGATGTAATTTCAACGTCTTATAAAACAAACCTGTGACATTCAATTGCCCATTTGCAGTTGTGGTTTGATGTAATTTCAACGTCTTATAAAACTCCGCCGTATGGGATAGGAATGAGCAATAGGTTGTGGTTTGATGTAATTTCAACGTCTTATAAAACTCCGTTGCCCTTGACAAACTTGTCGAAGTCGTTGTGGTTTGATGTAATTTCAACGTCTTATAAAACAACGGCTGGGGGTTGGGCTAGTAAGCCCTGGTTGTGGTTTGATGTAATTTCAACGTCTTATAAAACTTCACCGAGAAGGAGTGCGAGGTGGCGTTGGTTGTGGTTTGATGTAATTTCAACGTCTTATAAAACTTCCGCTCAAAACTATTAAGAGTAATCATGTTGTGGTTTGATGTAATTTCAACGTCTTATAAAACTAGTAATGGCAACGCTTACGCTATCCAGCGTTGTGGTTTGATGTAATTTCAACGTCTTATAAAACCGATTATTTACTCAAATATCTAACAAAGGAGTTGTGGTTTGATGTAATTTCAACGTCTTATAAAACAAGTTGGGCGTTGTCGAGTTGTACGACTATGTTGTGGTTTGATGTAATTTCAACGTCTTATAAAACCCTCCGTCGGTAGCTAATCCAAAAACTGCAGTTGTGGTTTGATGTAATTTCAACGTCTTATAAAACCTTTATTTAGTTGTTTATAATCGCACGACAGTTGTGGTTTGATGTAATTTCAACGTCTTATAAAACTTACTTTTTTCTTTTCTAGCGTCATAAGCGTTGTGGTTTGATGTAATTTCAACGTCTTATAAAACATTGTCTTCGTCGAAAGTGAAATACTTGTCGTTGTGGTTTGATGTAATTTCAACGTCTTATAAAACAATGAACATAGTGGCTGCTTTGTCGAATACGTTGTGGTTTGATGTAATTTCAACGTCTTATAAAACAAATAACCTGATTGATCCTGCTCGGGCTCGGTTGTGGTTTGATGTAATTTCAACGTCTTATAAAACAAGGAGATAGAGGTTTTAAATACCAACCTAGTTGTGGTTTGATGTAATTTCAACGTCTTATAAAACGCACAAACCGTAAAGGGCTCGATGACCATTGGTTGTGGTTTGATGTAATTTCAACGTCTTATAAAACATGTTCATAGTAACCGAGGCATCAGGAATAGTTGTGGTTTGATGTAATTTCAACGTCTTATAAAACTGACGTTTGAATTTTAGCGGTATACCGGACGTTGTGGTTTGATGTAATTTCAACGTCTTATAAAACTGTTTCGAGGGCGGTGAGTTAAGTCTGCCTGTTGTGGTTTGATGTAATTTCAACGTCTTATAAAACCATCAACAATCGCAGGCACGGGTAAAGCGTGTTGTGGTTTGATGTAATTTCAACGTCTTATAAAACATACACGTGGTGCTATTCGATTGCCGAGGGGTTGTGGTTTGATGTAATTTCAACGTCTTATAAAACTGCTTCGAGGGCGGTGAGTTAACTCTGCCCGTTGTGGTTTGATGTAATTTCAACGTCTTATAAAACTACACGTGGTGCTATTCGATTGCCGAGGGGTTGTGGTTTGATGTAATTTCAACGTCTTATAAAACTAATGCCGTTTCGTTTCTCTTCTA
This sequence comes from Bacteroidales bacterium, assembly GCA_028708425.1. GTDB lineage: Bacteria > Bacteroidota > Bacteroidia > Bacteroidales > Tenuifilaceae > Perlabentimonas. Next base: position 14,349 of record JAQVYY010000012.1, on the reverse strand, counting down.
TGAGTTGTTGTGGTTTGATGTAATTTCAACGTCTTATAAAACGAGCGAAGCGAACGTATAAACTTGTTTTTAGTTGTGGTTTGATGTAATTTCAACGTCTTATAAAACTAAGGATAGCCGAAAAACGTACGGACGGGGTTGTGGTTTGATGTAATTTCAACGTCTTATAAAACCCTAAGGTTTTTATGGTTAAAATGCAAATAGTTGTGGTTTGATGTAATTTCAACGTCTTATAAAACTAATGGTTAAGAAATGAGAAAAAGTTCAATGTTGTGGTTTGATGTAATTTCAACGTCTTATAAAACCAGCGTAATTTTAATGAAACAAGCACCACCGTTGTGGTTTGATGTAATTTCAACGTCTTATAAAACTAGTGAGAATCAAATAGTCAATAACACGTGGTTGTGGTTTGATGTAATTTCAACGTCTTATAAAACACTAGTGTAAAACTACTTTGCTGTGCCCTGGTTGTGGTTTGATGTAATTTCAACGTCTTATAAAACCATCAATGCTCAACTCGATGGGCTTACCAGTTGTGGTTTGATGTAATTTCAACGTCTTATAAAACTGGTAAAGATGCCGTTCAACTTCTCGCACGGTTGTGGTTTGATGTAATTTCAACGTCTTATAAAACAAATAAACTACATAGGGTTTAAGGATGCGGTTGTGGTTTGATGTAATTTCAACGTCTTATAAAACCAAAGGTCTAATACCTGTAATTTCCGCTTGTTGTGGTTTGATGTAATTTCAACGTCTTATAAAACTGTTACAAAAAGTGAAAATATTAAACACGCGTTGTGGTTTGATGTAATTTCAACGTCTTATAAAACGTGTCCAGCATTTCAGATGGGCATTGCCTCGTTGTGGTTTGATGTAATTTCAACGTCTTATAAAACTATTTTCTGGAATCTGCCCATAAGCAGCATGTTGTGGTTTGATGTAATTTCAACGTCTTATAAAACTAAAGTTTCATTGCGTTTTCTTAAATAATGTTGTGGTTTGATGTAATTTCAACGTCTTATAAAACAAAGCAATTAAATGGAATAACTGGTTTAATGTTGTGGTTTGATGTAATTTCAACGTCTTATAAAACTGGGGAGATAGCCACGAAATAACAGCCGTAGTTGTGGTTTGATGTAATTTCAACGTCTTATAAAACTTAAAGTTTCATTGCGTTTTCTTAAATAATGTTGTGGTTTGATGTAATTTCAACGTCTTATAAAACGGCGTGGGTGGGTAGTTCACGTGGTTTCGTGTTGTGGTTTGATGTAATTTCAACGTCTTATAAAACCCACCAAACTCTTGAAACGCTCCCACACTAGTTGTGGTTTGATGTAATTTCAACGTCTTATAAAACACTTGCAAAATAAAAACTTTGTAGAAACTCGTTGTGGTTTGATGTAATTTCAACGTCTTATAAAACACGCTAGCAACCAAGTTCCGTTAAAGCAATGTTGTGGTTTGATGTAATTTCAACGTCTTATAAAACTCCTGCGCTTCGCAACTGGTGTTATACCCTGTTGTGGTTTGATGTAATTTCAACGTCTTATAAAACCTAACTGGAGTATTCTACTATGGCAACGAGTTGTGGTTTGATGTAATTTCAACGTCTTATAAAACATGAAACCGTTGCTAAGATACGCTATTATTGTTGTGGTTTGATGTAATTTCAACGTCTTATAAAACTGTCCACGTTGGTCATTCTGCCCTTGAGCCGTTGTGGTTTGATGTAATTTCAACGTCTTATAAAACGGCCGATTGATTCGACACCTTCGGTATCCTGTTGTGGTTTGATGTAATTTCAACGTCTTATAAAACTAAAGGGAGTATGTAAACTTTTATAAGGCTGTTGTGGTTTGATGTAATTTCAACGTCTTATAAAACCAAAAAAGCTGTCAAAGCATACCTTCACAAGTTGTGGTTTGATGTAATTTCAACGTCTTATAAAACATGACCTTTACTTTAGCGGATGAACAAGCGGTTGTGGTTTGATGTAATTTCAACGTCTTATAAAACCTCTCTTTTTTTAGTTTAAAATTAAGGTTTGTTGTGGTTTGATGTAATTTCAACGTCTTATAAAACCATCCTTATCCGTTACAACCTCTTGCCCCTGTTGTGGTTTGATGTAATTTCAACGTCTTATAAAACAAATACAACTATGAAAACTTACACGATCAGTTGTGGTTTGATGTAATTTCAACGTCTTATAAAACGACCAGCCCGTTTTAGTGCGCATCGTAGGCGTTGTGGTTTGATGTAATTTCAACGTCTTATAAAACTTTTCGACAATGCAGAAGCCAACACAACCGTTGTGGTTTGATGTAATTTCAACGTCTTATAAAACTGGGATAAGAAATTCCTTTTGTAAGCAAGTGTTGTGGTTTGATGTAATTTCAACGTCTTATAAAACCATCCCCAAAAAAGACATTGATATGGTGTGGTTGTGGTTTGATGTAATTTCAACGTCTTATAAAACCTGCAATGCTTTGTATCGCATATTGCCAGCGTTGTGGTTTGATGTAATTTCAACGTCTTATAAAACACTTCAAACGTAACACGGGCTGGAGCAGTGTTGTGGTTTGATGTAATTTCAACGTCTTATAAAACTAACTATCAAAATATTACAAACATGAATAGTTGTGGTTTGATGTAATTTCAACGTCTTATAAAACTTTCGCTTTGTCTTAAGAAATTATGAACGTGTTGTGGTTTGATGTAATTTCAACGTCTTATAAAACTTTGTCTCAATCTTGACATAGTGCTTTCCTGTTGTGGTTTGATGTAATTTCAACGTCTTATAAAACTGGTGGCTCAATGGGTGGTACCAATTCTTAGTTGTGGTTTGATGTAATTTCAACGTCTTATAAAACATTTGTTAAATCAATATGCACAATGGGAGCGTTGTGGTTTGATGTAATTTCAACGTCTTATAAAACTCACGCATGAGTGGTTATAATTATTTTATCGTTGTGGTTTGATGTAATTTCAACGTCTTATAAAACCCCACGAACCGCAAAGCAAGTTATCCAGCGGTTGTGGTTTGATGTAATTTCAACGTCTTATAAAACATTCACGTCATAAATGTAAAACAATTTTTCGTTGTGGTTTGATGTAATTTCAACGTCTTATAAAACATGTGGCATTTAGAATATGGTACTCGTTTGGTTGTGGTTTGATGTAATTTCAACGTCTTATAAAACTTGATTTTCAAAAATGTTAACGAATGAGTTGTTGTGGTTTGATGTAATTTCAACGTCTTATAAAACCCGTTAATCAAGTTCCTCTCAAACAAATTGTTGTGGTTTGATGTAATTTCAACGTCTTATAAAACACCCCTCCCTAATCATAGCCGTGCCAGTATGTTGTGGTTTGATGTAATTTCAACGTCTTATAAAACCTTGTACGGTTTAGAACTTTCAACCAGCTCGTTGTGGTTTGATGTAATTTCAACGTCTTATAAAACTTACGGAGCTAAGCCTGAGTTCTCCCCCCGTTGTGGTTTGATGTAATTTCAACGTCTTATAAAACTTCTGCCTATAAACCATCTGAAAGCGGATGTTGTGGTTTGATGTAATTTCAACGTCTTATAAAACGGTTTCTTATTTAGAATCAATATAAACTAGGTTGTGGTTTGATGTAATTTCAACGTCTTATAAAACTTTATAGAGTTATTAAATTTAGTTTTTTCGTTGTGGTTTGATGTAATTTCAACGTCTTATAAAACTCAAATGTTTTAAAAAAGTGTAAGCAAGTAGTTGTGGTTTGATGTAATTTCAACGTCTTATAAAACCCTCATTATCCGTAACAACCTCTTGACCCTGTTGTGGTTTGATGTAATTTCAACGTCTTATAAAACCGATAAAATGCTACAGATGCAACGGAACAGGTTGTGGTTTGATGTAATTTCAACGTCTTATAAAACGATGTTATTAAAATGCATCAGGTGGGTGCCGTTGTGGTTTGATGTAATTTCAACGTCTTATAAAACAGTTCTGTTAAAATAAACTGGTAATGTCTTGTTGTGGTTTGATGTAATTTCAACGTCTTATAAAACAAAGCAGATGCGGAAGCAGTCGAAGCAGTCGTTGTGGTTTGATGTAATTTCAACGTCTTATAAAACAGGCGGCAAGGTATTACAGATTCAGAAGCGGTTGTGGTTTGATGTAATTTCAACGTCTTATAAAACTAATCATGGAGATAATTAAAAAGAAAGACGTTGTGGTTTGATGTAATTTCAACGTCTTATAAAACTGCACCATGTTGCTCTATCAAATGTTGGGAGTTGTGGTTTGATGTAATTTCAACGTCTTATAAAACTGCACTCAATAATTGAGAAGCATTACACCCGTTGTGGTTTGATGTAATTTCAACGTCTTATAAAACAGTGCCTCGTGCAACTTGTTGCTTTTGACGGTTGTGGTTTGATGTAATTTCAACGTCTTATAAAACCGGGCTGTCTGTGCGTTATGCAGGTCGTTCGTTGTGGTTTGATGTAATTTCAACGTCTTATAAAACAAAACATCAACTGTTTTGAGGCGGGTGTACGTTGTGGTTTGATGTAATTTCAACGTCTTATAAAACAAATTTAAAAATATCAATGATGTGGATGATGTTGTGGTTTGATGTAATTTCAACGTCTTATAAAACAACACGAATACGCCCAGCCCATCTGCGCTCGTTGTGGTTTGATGTAATTTCAACGTCTTATAAAACCCGATGAGCATACTATCTCGCATTATTCATCAAATTTGTTAAGGATGGATGCAAATGCGGGTTACCCCGACCTAGTTGAGCCCAATTTTGGGCAACTAGATTGGTTGTGAAACTTAGTGGTTGTCGGAGAAAGCAATTATTCGAATGAATAATTGGAACTATTCAGCTTTATCGTGGTCCGATTTTCTTTTCACCCTAAACCGCTTCTCTTCACCCTTTAGCAGGCGCTCAATATTTTTTTGGTGTGTAAAGAGTAAGAGAACGGCAATTACCATGGCAAAAATAATAAGCGATGGGGTAGTGCTCGAGAAAGCAAATATTAGCAAAAAGGGAAACGAAAATGCGGCTATCATTGAGCTAAGCGATACGTACTTGGTTATTAAAAGCGTAACGCAGAAAATACCAAAGGTAATAAGCGTTGCCATGGGGTGCAGGGCCAGCACAACACCAGCAAGCGTGGCAACCCCTTTGCCTCCCTTAAAATTGGCGAAAACGGGGAAAATATGCCCAATCATGGCGGTCATACCCAGAAGCAGCTGAAAATTTATAAAGTGCCCAGTCTCTGGGATGTAGAGATTTGTTAGGTACAGCAGCTTTACAGCCCCAAAACCCTTTAGCATATCAACAAAAAACACAAAAAAACCAGCTTTTGCACCCATTACCCTAAAGGTGTTGGTTGCGCCAGCATTCCCGCTACCAAAGTCACGAATATCTATTTTGTAGAAAGTTTTTCCAACCCAAATAGAGGTCGGTATATTACCTAAAATGTAAGCGAAAATTAGGGTGAGTATCTTTAAAAACCAATCCATGCGTTATATTTTTTGGTAAAATAGCTATTATTTTTTTTCCTATGCAAGGAAATTGCTATTCAATTTTATTTAGTGCTAGCCTTTCTCATTTTTATGCTCGGTTTTATAGGCTAATTTGCCTAATTTGCAGCTTCAAATTTTAGAGTACGTAATCATGCTAAAAAACCCTACCGCTCCCCTTTTTATTAAGCTAAGCACCATGATGGTGCTCATGCTACTCTCGTTCACTACCATCGCCGATGAGGGCATGTGGCTTATATCGCAAGTCGAAGAAAGCATGGCAGCCATGCAGCGGCTAGGCTTAAAGCTCACTGCCGATGATATATACAGCATTAATAGTAGCAGCTCAAAGGATGCCGTGGTGCAGCTCGATGATGGAGGTTGCTCGGCCGAGCTAATCTCGCCATTGGGTTTGGTACTAACAAATCACCATTGTGCTGTTGGCGATATTCAGTATCACTCAACGGTTGCCAATAATTTGCTGCACGATGGTTTTTGGGCATCTTGCCAGGAGGAGGAGCTTCCTTTACCCGGTAAAACTGCGTTAACGCTCAAAAGGGTAGAGGATGTAACCAACCGAATACTAGGTATGGTTAATTTTAATGATGCTAACTACTTTGAGCGTACCAGCGAAATTGCCCGAGAAATTGTGAGGCAGGTCGAGAAAGCAGAGAGGGGCGTCCATGCTCAGGTAGTGCCTATGTACAATCACAATCAGTTCTTTCTGTTTGTTTACAATAGGTACACCGATATTAGGCTGGTTGGCGCGCCGCCCTCGAGCATCGGTAATTTTGGGGGCGATATCGACAACTGGACGTGGCCCCGTCATACAGGCGATTTTGCCCTGTACCGAATTTACACATCCCCAAATGGGAAACCCGCCGATTACAGTAAACGCAATGTGCCGTTTAAATCGAAAAATTACTTTAAAATATCGTTGCAGGGTGTCGCCCCGAACGATTTTACCATGGTGATTGGCTATCCAGGAACAACGTATCGATACTCCTCGTCGTATCAGGCTGCCAACGAGCGCGATGTGGTGGCACCGTGGGTTAATGAGGTTTGGGGCGGTTTTATTGGCTCGGTTAAGCGGGGCATGCAAACCGATAGCCTGGCAAAGGTTAAGCTAACCGATAAGCACGATATGCTGGTAAACTTTTGGCAGAAAGATACCTATCAGGCCAAATCGCTGAGTAATTTTGATGTGGTGCCAAAGTTTCAAGAGCGCGAAAAGAAGATGGTTCGTTGGTTGGAGGAGAACGGACGGGATACCGATTTTTTCTCATCAATATCCGAATACTATAATTTTATTGATGAGAATAGCTATGAGCCCATTTCTCAATGTTTAAATTCGTTAACCTACTGGCCCGTTGAGGTGGGTAGCATTATTTACGAAGCGTACGATTTTATTATTGAGCTTGCTGCCAAAAAACCGTCGAAGCGACGGGTGAGGCGAGAGGCCAAGCATCTTAAAAACGAGCTGCCCGGTATTTTTGAGAATTACAATGAGCAGGTCGACAAGGAGATGTATGCAAAGGCTCTTGAAAGCTTAATGAAGTACCTGCCCGATAGTGTTAACCATCCTATACTGAGCGATATACGCATAAATGAGGAGTACGGCCTTTATATCCCATTTTTGGTAGATTATTTTTACGAACAATCTAATTTCTCTTCCCAAGAAAAAATGTGTCAATTTATTGAGAACCCTATTATCGACAGCCTGTTTGCCGACCCGCTATTTGTGTTGCACTTGGCTTACGAGGATCAAATTTTGGATATATACGACTCGCTTGAGGTGTATAGCGAGAAGCTTCGCTGGGCAAAAAGGGATTACACCAGAGCTTTGCTCGATATGGATACTACCCAAACTCGTTATCCCGATGCCAACTCGACCATGCGATTATCGTACGGTAAGGTTAGGGGTTATAGTCCAGCCGATGGGGTAAACTTTTTGCCCATCACCTATTTCAAGGGCAAGGTCGAAAAGGGGGTTAGACCCGAGGAGGTGTTTAGGATTAGTCCTAAGGAACAGGAGCTATGGGAGCTGGGCAGTGTTGGGCGTTATGCCGATAGGAATGGGGGTTTGCCAATCTGTTTTTTAACCGACAATGATATTACCAATGGTAACTCGGGCAGCGCAGTGCTAAATGCCCAGGGGCATTTAGTTGGGATAGCATTTGATGGGAACTACGAGGCTATGGCCTGCGATTTTATGTTTGAACCCGACATGCAGCGAACCATTGCCACCGATATTAGGTACGTGCTATTTGTGATTGATAAGCTTGCGCAGGCCACGCATCTGCTGGATGAGCTCACAATTGTTGAAGGGTTGTAGCCGAATTAGCCCGCATTATTCATCAAATTTGTAAAAGATGAATGCGAATGCGGATTACCCCGACATAGTAGAGCCTAATTTTGGGCAACTAGATTGGTTGTGAGGCTTTGTCGCTCTCGGAGGTAGCAATTATTCAGCTGAATAATTGGGGTTAATGCATTCGTATTTTTTTACCCTCTCTATGCTTATACCCAGGTTAGGTTAGTAGTGCTATATTTCTACTCTTTTAGCATAATTTTGATGGGTTCGCAATGAATGGTTGTCTCAACATCTAGCTCTTGCGCCAAGCCCTTTTCAATGGCCGAAGTTATTTTATGCGATTCGGAAATGGACATATCATCGGGCAGGTAGATGTGTAGGGTTAGCTCCTTATGGTTAACATAATCGTGAATATGGATATGGTGGCTATAAACATCGAAATTTGCCGCTTTGTTGGCAATTCTACTAACATCATTAATAAGCTGTTTGCTTGGTTTATTGCCTAAAATAGTGTGCGATGCGCTCCTAATAATTTTGTATGCAGTGTAAAGAATAAAGAGCGAAACAATAATACCCATTGCTCCATCAATCCACCAGAAGAATCGGCTCAGCCAAATGCCCAAAAGAATTGCTATTGATGATAACGAATCGCTGCGGTGGTGCCAGCCATCGGCTTTTACTGCTTGCGAATTGGTTTTACGCCCAATATAGAATGAGTACTGAGCCAGCCCCTCTTTAGCGAGTATTGAGATAACCGTAATAACAATGGCTATTATGCCGTATGATGCCTCCTTATGGGATGTTAGCCGCTCTATCGATTCAACAAAAAAATTGTACGCAACCATTGCCAAAAGGCACCCAATAAGTATCGAGGTTATTAGCTCGTTCCTTCCATGTCCAAACGGGTGCTCCTTATCGGCCGGTTTTTGTGACAGCGAAATACCAACGATTAAGAATATTGAGCTTAGCGAGTCGCTAAGGGTATGCCAAGCATCGGCCATAAGAGCCACAGAACCGCTTACAATGCCCGCCCAGTATTTAAGTATAAAAAGCAGCGTGTTTACAACTATCGACATCCATCCAGCTCGCTTAGATAGGTTCGTGTTTGCTTTGTTTATAATGTGCATTCTAAAAAGTTTACGTATTATCTTATCTGATAAATACTGCCTCTTTTCTGTCTGTGGGTTGCTCGTTAAGGTATCTAATGTTTTCGAACTGCTTTTTGGGCTCCATTTCGGTATTCTCAACAACAATATCGAAATCTGGCGTGTATCGAATAATATTTACCAAGCGATTTTCGTAGCCATGGAGCGAGTTCTCTTGCTTAAACTTATAGTCCGATTGTAGCAGTTGGCATTTGTGGTTATGTATACAGAATTGAAAATCGATGCCATAGCTTTGCATGGCACTTAAAAAGTAAAACATTACATCGTAGCCCTGAAAGGCGAATTGAGAGGGTTCGGCCCTAAAGCTATCCCTGTACTTTGCAATAAACGTTTTTACTTCGCGGCGTTTATAATCAACATAAAACGGAGTAAAAAGGTGTAGGTTTAGCTCGTAAAAGTAGTCCACCTGTATATTCCTGAACCGTTGCCACCTGGGTAATCCGTATACGCTAATAGGATATTTGTAAACAGTTAGTAGGGTATGCAAATTACCAAACAGGTCGCTTACAAACGCTTCGTTGTTTGAGGGAACCAGAATAATATTTTTACGGTCCAGTGATAAGCTTTGTCCAATCAGCTCCTGTATTTTAGGCGTTGCACTTCCGGCCTTATATTTAACCTCTTTAAAATGAATAAGATGAGATGATGGGCATTCGTCAATTCTACTATTAACCATCTTTTTATAGCTGTTCACCATGCTGGCATTGGTACTATCATCCTCATGTATAAGCACTATATTATCGCCGTTACACAGGTCTATTGTGGAGGTAAACTCTTCGAGCTGGGTTAAAAACGATGGGTTAATCTGAAAAAGATAAGGGTTACGATGAAGCATAAAATTATTTGACGATAGCGGCGAAACTATGGGTATTCGGTTTTCGAGGGCAAATTCGGCAACCGGCTTTAAGCATTCGGGGTATGCTGGGCCAATTATTAGGTTGGCATTTTCAACGCCATCCTCAAGTAGCAGCTCCTTGGTTTTTTCAGATGATTTTCCGGTATCGTACGTCGTTAGGTTTATTGAAATGCCCATGGTTTTTAGGCTGTCGATGGCAATAAGGGCACCCTGATAAAGGTCTAAGAAGTTTGCAGTATGGTGCGATATTTTCTTCGCTTCCTCCTGTTTTTTTTGTATCTCTAAAGGGGTTAACTCCACAGCGGTTTCCGTGGTATCAACAATTCCTTTTTCGGGTTCTGTAAAGGGGAGCAGTATAGCCACATTAAAAATATCGCGCCACCTATTATATTGGAAAGTATCGCAAATTACCGAAACGGCAGGATGATACTCCTCGGGGGTTTCTATTATATCAACCTCAAAGCTAATTGGTTTGGTTGTGGTAATGGTGTCGTTTATATCCTTTGGTATTTTAAGAATACTGCCCAGCTTAAGCCCATCGGCGGTTTGCTCAGGATTAAGCTTGCGTACTACCTCCTCGCTAACCCCGTATTGTCTTTTAAGCGAATAGAAACCTTCGCGTGGCTTAACCTCGTGATAAATAAACCTATCCGTTTCATCCTTTGCTTTACCAATTGTGCTTAACCGTTTTTTGGGGATCATAATCACCTGGTTAACCCTAATATGTTTATCTAGGCCCGGGTTGGCAGCATAAATTTCGCTAAGGGAAACATCGTACTTTCTGGATAAACTTGTTAGGTTCTCTTTTCGTTTAACAATATGGTATATGTAGTCTTCGTCCTCCTCGTCCTGTGTAATTTCTTTAGATTTAACAGGAATCTTAAGCGCCTGATCAACCTGTAAGCCAAGGTAAATATCAGGGTTTTCCATTGCTATCTCAATTTGGCTCACGTTGTATGCCTTGCTTATTGAGTATAGGGTTTGCCCCTGCCTAACAATATGAATAAGGTATAGCTTCCCGTTAATCTTCACCTTGTCGGTTGAGAGTTTTATTTCGGTGGCAGTTTCTGCTTCCTGTGCCACCATGCCCAGGGTGGTTACTGCAAGTAGAAGCGTAAATAAAAAATGTTTCATTAGTCTAATTTTCTATTGCCACAAGGCATATGTACATTATCCACAGAAACGCCATGCTTTTTGACGTTGTTACTTATGGATGTTTCATTGCCTCCTGGTGTATATTTTTCATTTTTGGTTGCTGCAAAGTTACGCATTCAAAATCTAAAACAAACATAATGCCTTTTTTTGGTATTTCATCTCTCTGTTTTTTAAAAGGAGCCGATGGAACACCCGCACGATAGCCATTCGTGTGTGGTAAGGCTGTTATCAAGGATGGTTCATGGTTTTAGCTTACTTCTACTAACCCGCATTATTCATCAAACTTGCTAAAGATGAATGCAAATGCGGGTTATCCTGGCATAGTGAAGCCCAATTTTGCGTAACAAGATTGATTGAGAGGCTTAGTCGTTATCGGAGGTAGCAACTATTCGAATGAATAATTGGGGTTAATTAGTGTCAGCATGCAAAACTAAAATTTTAATGAGTAGTAGTTCTCTTTATCCCCTGTTTTATTGTTTTCAGATAGCTATATTTGCCTGTAAGTAAGTTATACAACTTGAGTGTGGTACCCTAAAAAATAAGATTATGAGAAAGTTTTTAGTTGCATTTATTTTGATGTTTCCTTTGCTATCGTTTGGGCAAAGTGTTGAGAAAATTCAGAAAGAGGTTGAGGCCTTGCGCGAGTATAATACCAACCTGAGGCATACGCTGGATGTGCTACAAAAAAATATCGACGATATACTGTGGTTTACCCGCCTGCAGGATGTAGCGCATGTTGATAAGGTGTATATGTATGGGCCACCACCAGCCAATATCCCCAGCGAAACTGCCAGGGGAGCACGTAATCCTGTAAAGTTCTGGTCGTATGTTTTTGTGCCAAAAGGTATTGATATGTCTAAAAAATACCCTCTGCTCGTTTTTCCGCACGGTGGAGTACATGGTGATTTCACCACCTATTATTTCCATATCATAAGCGAATTAATGGCGCAGGGCTACATAGTTGTTGCTCCTGAATACAGAGGCAGTACAGGTTACGGCCGAGGTCTTTACGAGCAGATTGATTACGGAGGGCTCGAAATTCAGGATACCTACGCCAGCCGCAACTATATGCTTGAAAATTACGATTTTATCGATAAAAGTCGTGTGGGCATATTGGGTTGGAGCCATGGTGGTTTAATCTCGTTGATGAATGTGTTTGAGTACCCCAAAGATTATAAGTGCGTATTTGCAGGGGTTCCTGTTTCCGACTTAATAGCACGTATGGGCTACATGACAGATAGTTACCGCGACCTGTACTCGGTCGATTATCATATTGGGAAAACAGCCTACGAAAATATTCCGGAGTATAAGCGTCGATCGCCCGCATGGAATGCCCATAAGCTGCAAACCCCATTGCTTATTCATACCAACACCAACGATGATGACGTGGATGTGCTTGAGGTTGAGCATCTAATTAAATCGCTTAAGGCCGAGGGGAAGAAGTTTGATTATGAGATATTTCAGGATATCCCCGGTGGGCATTCATTCGATAGGATGGATACCATGCACGCAAAGGAGACAAGGTTAAAAATATATGCTTTCCTTGCGAAGCATTTAAATCCGCCCACAGTACTAAAAAGTGTAAAGGATATTAATGATGCAGCGTATCGTTAGGCAGCGAACAAAATCACAGGAATAAGAGCAGGAGCTATTTTTGGCATTGTGCCTGTTTGTTGTTGTGCTAATGAGGGGGAGTTGTTTAATTTAGCACAATGTATGTAGTGTGAAATCGTTGCGTAAGTTATTGTGCAGCTACCTTAACCCCAATTATTCGAATGAATAATTGGGGTTAATGGACGATATTGCTAATGCGCTTGAGAAAATTTTCTCGAAGGGGTAGAGCTAAACAGCATGGTTTTTTTTTTACGAATTCACTTTTTCATACCAATAATTTAAAATATAAAATATTTTCGCCAATTATAAAAGCCCGTTTAACTATTATTAATACTCGTTTATCAAATCATCAGGTAAAGAATGGAGCTGTTTTATGTAAATTAAACTATATTTACACCAGCGTTTATACTTGCATAATTATATGAAACCATTAAAAATTGCTGCAGCAATCGATACACCAGAGGTAAGTTTCGACCCTGCAACAAACATATTCGCTATTTCGGGCATATCGCATCCAGAAAACGCCAAAGAATTTTATGAGAAAATTCTCGATTGGCTTGATGAGCTATACGAAGAGATCAGAGGCAAAGCGGGGCAAAAAATTACCGTCGACCTTAGCTTTAAGTATATCAATTCATCCTCGTACATGTATTTACGTGAGGTAATGAAAAAGGTGGCTAATATTGAAAAGAATGGTGTTCAGGTTGAGGTTTTATGGAAATACCATGAGGATGATGAGGATTTGCTCAACGAGGGAATGGTTCTTTTCGAACTTCCCGATATTGGTCTCGAGTATCGTTGTATTCCCTACAACTAGCTAGTTTCATTTTCCGATGTGCTACTTACATATTGCTGATTTTCTATTCGCCCAATTATCGACTTCAATACTTTTACCAACGAGCCTAGGTCGCTGCGGTTAGCTTTAGCAGATTGTCGTCTGTTTTCCTTGTCGAAGTATATGTGCTGTACAATATCGTAGGCCTCATTCCCCAATAGCGGCGCAAGCAGCTCAACAATTGATGCTATGGGAATATTACGTTTTATAACCCCAAAGTTCTGTAGCTGAACTAGTAGCATGGCAACCCCTGGGGGCGAAAGGGGCGATTCTGATTCTATAGAATTGTATTGGTTTTCGTTACTACCCTCAGAGGGGGCGTGTTCGCTTAAAAGCAGCTCGAGTATTTCAAGCTTTATGTCGTTAAGGGTATCAATAATTTTTGGTAAGTATTTTACAGGTATACCGTTTGCATTGTCAGCATCGCTTTTTATGGTTTCAATTCTGCAATTTAACTCTTTAATCCACGAATCTATGGCAATTACTGTGTAGTCATTTAGCGGGATGTTTCGAATCGTTTTGTATAGCTCTCGTAAAAATGGGTTTAGTTTCGACTCGAATAGCTCGTTGGCCATAATATTTATTTCGCTGTTACTATTCGTTTCCAAGAACAGCTTATCTGTTTGATTGCGAAGGGAATTGAACGACTGAATGGTTTGGTTTATGATTTGGGCTCTACTCATTGTGATTATTTTATTGAGCTAAAAAGCATTTAATCGCAATATAGGAATTATTCCACCTGTTTTTTATCAACTAACTCATAAAAATGAAACACCCATGACAATTTTTAGACACACACGAGCATGATTATTTCGCAATAACGTAACTTTGCAAAAAAAAAGAGCCATGACAGCGACACAGGACAAAATAGAGTTTGACCAAGTTAT
>JAQVYY010000092.1 GCA_028708425.1 Bacteroidales bacterium | reverse complement strand
GTGGACCCGGCCGATCAGAAACTGGGGATTGATTCTGAATCAATTTTTGACTATTTTTGCGGAAAGGGTTCAACTATAAAGTCAAACCCTCTGATGTATACTTACACACTTTACGGGATAGTGTCACATATTCGTTAATTCCTAAAAAGAATACTAACATATTATCTTTATTATCTGTACTCAACTCTGAAGTCTTAACTTATTATCATATTAACAATACGATTCCTCAGGACAACGGATTTTATCGTTATCAAAAAACTTTTATTCGAGGACTACCAATTACCAAGAATTATGAAATTGATAAATTATCAATTATAACATCTTTTATAATCATTCTTAAATCTGTTAAAAATAAAAATAAACTTAGATTTTTTGAATCTTTATCAAATGGAGTAGTCTATGAACTCTACTTCCCCGAAGAACTCAAATCCGCCAACAAAGAAATCCTAAAACATTTGGGAGATTTAAAGCCCATAACAGATGAAATGAGTGACGAAGAGAAGTTGGCTACTATACAAGGTGAGTTTGAGCGGTTAAATAACGCAAACCACCCCGTACGCAATGCTATAGAAACCTTGGATAGCGTTGAGGAGGTGGCTATCATTAAAAAATCTTTAGAAAAATAACCAATTATGTATCAATGTCGTTTAGTTAAGGCTTTTGGCTTCGACTTCGCTCAGCCTGACCGTTACCCTGAGCAGCCTGCCTTGAGCGAAGCCGAAGGGAAGTCAAAAGGTGGCACCATTAGACCGAAATAGCCAGCAGTTATTAGAATAGTAGATAACCTCTTGTTAACTAAACAACATTGATAAATAATCGGGTATGTTCACAAATAGTTTAAACAAAAACAGTACAGCTAAAATTACATCGCGTTATGGCACAGCAATTTGGTAAAACATGGTGGGGAGAAAACTTTTTAAAAGCATTAACAGATATTGATTATTCCAACAGATTGCCCCGTGGAAGAAGTTATGCCCGTAATGGTTATGTAAAGGAGATTAATACTTTAGACAATAGAATTGATGCTAAAGTTAAAGGAAGTCGTAGAACACCATACAATGTGCAAATTAGCGTACCCCTATTTTCCAATTCGGAAAAGAAAAAAATAACACAAGCCATTATAGAGGATCCCCTGCTGCTTTCTCATTTACTAAACCGGGAATTGCCCCACGAGCTGAATGAACTGGCAACAAAGCATAACATTGCTGTTTTTCCAAACAAGTGGTCTGATTTTGATATGCAATGCTCCTGCCCCGATTGGGCTGTGCCTTGCAAGCATATAGCATCGGTAATTTATATGCTTTCGGCAGAAATTGACAGAAACCCTTTTCTGGTTTTTCAGCTGCATGGTTTAGATATTTTAAAGGAGCTAACCAACGTCGGAATGGCACTTGAAAAGGAGATGGGCATTCCAAGTTTCCATCAAATGGTTCAGGATATTCCATCGGAGATTGTAAATGATAAAAAGGAAGCTGAAGCTTCTTTCGATTTATCCAGAATAACCCCTCAAACGGACAACCTGCTATCGTTACTCGACACAAAATCCGTTTTTTACGATAAGCCTTTCGTTCCTTTGCTCCGAAAAAATTACAAGGCTGTTAGTCGTTATTCTACAGTATTATTAAGCCAAGATGTGGTAGAATTCGAACCGAAAATTTTTGAAAGCATAGAAAACGTAGAGCTGTTTATCAATGACGACTCCTCTTTTCATAAAGTCATATTTCATTACGAAAGCGAAGATTTGGTTTTTAAAGATACCGATGACGGAATTAGCTCTCTAATCAACTTCCTTGCAAGGTTGCCAAAAAAATATGAACAACGATTATCACCTGATTTAAAAATAGTATACAGAGCATGGCACTTAAGCCTAAAACTTGCAGAGTATGGAGCATTTATCCCCCAGCTATTGGCCCTAAAGAAAGATGCAAATGTTATAAGGTGGATTCCGGCTATAATAAACGAAGAGGTTAATACTTTACTCAATATTCTTGAACAAGGCATTTCGCCTGAATTAGTAAAAGTCTCGTTTAATGCAAAAAAGCCTAAATATCTTTCGCCCAGAGAACAGTCAGTAACGCTCGTGGCTATTTTCTTAACACATTATATGAAATCGGCTAGCACCGTTCAGGTATCACCTACACAATATTTAGAAACAGAAATTCAACAGCTAATCTTCAAAAATGAAAGCCTTACCTTTAATCACCTCGGAGAAAAGCAGATACCAGAAGCAATACATCAATACTTTCAACGATTTTACCTAAGCGATAAGGTTTATGTGCCACTAATTAAAATAGTAGATAATGCCGAAGAAAATACCTTTGACTTGCAATTGTGGGTTGAAAACCGAAAAGACTCCATTCAGGAACCATTAACTCTTCTTGGTTTTATTGAAAATAAAGCATACAATAAATTCAAAGCCTCATTATTTCAATCGCTGGCAAGCTTATCTAGAGATTTCCCGGCCATAAAACCACTAATTTCTTCTTCGGGTGCAAAACAGCTACTATTTGATGCAGATTCCTTTGCCGAGGTTTTATTAACCATTTTACCCCTGGTTAAATTATTAGGCTTTCGGATTTTATTGCCCAACTCATTAAAAAACCTTGCCCGGCCCAAAGCATCATTTAAATTAGACGGTAACAATTCTAACTCTTCTGGTAAAAGCTACCTAAATCTTAATGAAATGCTCCAATTCGAATGGCAGATAGCCATTGGCGATAAAACAATTCCGGTAAGTGAATTTAAAAAACTGGTAAAGGGCACATCGGGAATTGTAAATATTAAGGGAGAGTATGTTTTAATCGACCAAAAAGAAATAACCACCTTACTAAATAATCTCGACGAGGATAAGCTGCTTTCACATACAGAATTGCTCCAGTCGGCCCTAACCGAAGAATATCAGGAAGCGAAGATTGCAATTTCATCCAAAGCCAAAAAAATAATAAATGAGCTGTTGCGGAGTGAGCAAAAAGCAATTCCAAAGAATTTGAATGCAACCTTACGCCCCTATCAGGAACGTGGATACCAATGGCTATATAACAATAGCAAGGTAGGCTTTGGAAGCATTATTGCCGACGATATGGGACTTGGAAAAACGTTGCAAGTAATAAGCTTACTATTGCAATTTAAGCACGAAGGGCGCTTAAGTAAAAATAAGGCGTTGGTTGTTGTACCAACAACATTAATTACCAACTGGCAGAAAGAGATTGAAAAATTTGCACCACAGTTATTACCTCATATTTACCATGGAACAAAACGCGAGTTTAAAACCGATGAATGCGATTTGGTAATTACTTCCTACGGAATGCTGCGTAGCGATGCCTCAAAATTTCAAAAAATTAAGTGGGAAGTGTTGGCTATTGACGAAGCCCAAAATATTAAGAATCCGGGAACAGAGCAGACAAAAGCGGTAAAGAAATTGAAAGCCGATGTAAAAATTGCTATAAGTGGTACTCCTGTTGAAAACAGATTGAGTGAATACTGGAGTCTGTTCGATTTTGTAAATAAGGGCTACCTAGGGTCGGCAAAGTATTTCAAGAAAACTTTTGCTTCGCCTATTGAAAATGATAACAATGAATTACAGCTCGAAAAATTCAAGAAAATAACAGAGCCATTTATTCTCAGACGCTTAAAAACAGATAAATCAATCATATCTGACTTGCCCGAAAAAATTGAGCACGATTGTTTTGTTCAGCTTGCCAAAGAGCAAACAGCCCTTTATCAGAATGTAGTTGATACAATGATGGAGTCGCTTAATAATACAGAGCAAGATTCAATAGAAAGAAAAGGATTGGTTCTTAAAATGATAACCGCCCTAAAACAGGTTTGCAACCACCCTTCGCAATTTCTAAAAAAAGAAGACGACCGGGTTGAGCTGTCAGGAAAAACCGAGATGCTTATACAATTGCTTCGCTCCATTTATGAGAATAATGAAAAGGTGCTAATATTTACGCAGTACAAAGAAATGGGAAAAATTCTCGTGCGCATATTAGAGAATGTTTTTGATACCACGCCGCTATTCCTACACGGAGGTGTTGCTCGTAATAAAAGAGATGCTATGGTTGATGAGTTTCAAAACAAGATGCATAAAAAGATATTTATCCTGTCAATAAAAGCCGGAGGCACAGGATTGAACCTAACCGCAGCCAACCATGTTATCCATTACGACCTTTGGTGGAATCCGGCAGTAGAAACCCAGGCTACCGATCGGGCGTTTCGTATCGGTCAGCACAAGAATGTACTGGTACATCGTTTAATATCTAAAGGAACATTTGAAGAAAAAATTAATCAGATGATTCAAGATAAAAAACACTTGGCCGATTTAACCGTTTCAACAGGCGAAAAATGGGTTGGCGACTTATCGAATGCTGAACTTAAAGATCTTGTTAGCATGAATAATTAAGCCCTAATTGCAATTTAAAGAACATTATTCGCTGTATATATGATAGTTGTGCACAAGCATAAAAAGCAACATTCGGATACTGTAATGACTTTTAGTTATACCTTACGGTCATTATGATTTTAATTTGTATCTTTGAAAGAAAAAAGATATGATTACTAGAACATTAGAGAATAAAATACGAGATAAGATTGGCAGTGGTAAAGCAATTGTCTTGGTAGGTGCAAGACAAGTAGGAAAAACAACGCTGATTAAAAGTATTTTAAAGGATAGCGATTTTTTGTTC
>JAQVYY010000002.1 GCA_028708425.1 Bacteroidales bacterium | reverse complement strand
AAGATAGTTTTGTGCACCCAAATGGTGAAGTGTTATTTATTAGTTTTGACACCTTTAAATTACACATTATCAGGGTATTAAACAAACTATCTTTTATCTTTTTTTGCACAAATCGCTCAATTTAGGTGACATTTAGATTCTATAACCCACAGTTTCATATATTAACTGTTTTACTAAATTTACTTGGCAATATAGCGCTCTTCGATTAATTTCGAGCTTCGAACAGATTTTCGCAGCCACTCGTGGAGAATAGCATTAAATTCGTTTGGGGTAAGTTCAAAATCTATTCCAGCGGTACGTAACCTATACGAAAGTTGCTGAAGGCAAATTGCTGCAGAATTTGATATATTAAGGCTTTCGGTAAACCCATAAGTAGGGATAAGTACATGTTCATCGGCAAGTTCTATAGCCTTAGGTGATAGGCCTGTAAGTTCGGTTCCAAAAAGTAGGGCAAACTTGCCTTTGGTTATATCAAAATCATTAAGTGAAGTAACGTATGTATGCGGCGAGGTGGCAACAATTCTGTACCCCTGGTCTTTTAGCACACCAATAGCACCAACCGTATTATTATCCAAATCATTGTACCTATGTAAGGTGAGCCACTTGCTAGCCCCCATTGCCACCTGTGGGTCTACATTAAAATTATTCTTGTTCTCAATAATATGCACGTCCTGAACACCAAAGCAGTCGCAGCTACGAAGAACTGCACTAGCGTTTTGAGGTTGAAAAACGTCCTCGAGCACAACAGTAATATATCTTGTTCGGTTGGAGAGTATACACCTAAGCATTTTGAGCCGTTTTTCGGACACAAACTCACCAAGGTGATTAATTATATTTTGATTGCCTATGGCAAACATCCGCCTCTAATTAAAATGGAAGGTTAAACTATGTTTTTTTTAAGGCAAAAATGCAGCAAAAATAAAGGGGCACCAAACATTTGATGTCCCTCCATAATTGTTGAATTGCAATCTATTGAACAGAATTGCTAAGTTCGCTTCCTGGTTTAAATTTAACCACTTTTTTTGCCTCAATAGTAATAGGCTTACCAGTTTGAGGATTACGCCCTGTTCTAGCACTTCTCTCAGCAACAGAAAAAGAGCCAAAACCTACAAGAGCAACTCTCTCACCGTTTTTAAGTGCGTCGCCAGTTGCTTTAATAAATGCGTCTAAAGATTTTTTTGCATCAGCTTTAGTGATTTTTGCTTCAGCGGCAATTGCATCAATTAATTGAGCTTTGTTCATAATAAAAATTTTTAGGGTTAGAAATAGTTTAAAATCCTATACTTTAGTTATACAAATATAGCGTATTCATTGGGCTTACCAAATAATTTATAAAAAAAACCCTGTTTTCGGTGTTTTTTTATAGAGTAAACACCCTTTTTTAAATATAAGTGCTAATTTATTGAAAAAAACTTGATATTAGCAAGGGTTTGACCAATATATATTTTTTCTTTTTTTTGAAAAATATTTTTTTTCAGAAAAAAAGAAAAGTATCTTTGCAACGGAGAAATGGCAGAGCGGTTGAATGCGGCGGTCTTGAAAACCGTTGTACCGAAAGGTACCGGGGGTTCGAATCCCTCTTTCTCCGCATAAAAAAAGGATATTCTACTATGAATATCCTTTTTCACATTAAGGAGAGATGCCGGAGCGGTCGAACGGGGCGGTCTCGAAAACCGTTGTCCGCCTTGCGCGGACCCAGGGTTCGAATCCCTGTCTCTCCGCATTAACCCCAATTATTCATCCGAATAATTGCTATCACCGACATCGGCTAAGCCTTACAACCATGTGGGGGTAACACGCATTTACATTCTATTTTTAATAAATTTGATGGATAACGCCACTTGCACTACGATAAGCGGTAATGCCTAAAACAACTTACGGGGTAACCCGCATGGCAGCAGATTACCCCGTAAACTAGCGATTACGGTATACTATTTTTGTAACTCGTGTAGCTTTGTGTAAATTCCTCCTGATTGTACTAGCTCGTCGTGCTTACCCCGCTCAACAATTTCGCCCTCGTGCATTACGCAAATTAAATCGGCGTTTTTAACCGTTGATAAGCGGTGCGCAATAACCAGCGAGGTTCTATTTTGCATAAGCTTCTCGATGGCATCCTGCACCACTCTTTCCGATTCGGTATCGAGTGCCGAGGTAGCCTCATCGAGAATCATGATGGGTGGATTTTTCATAATTGCCCTGGCAATACTCAGGCGCTGGCGCTGCCCGCCTGACAGCTTACTTCCCCTATCACCAATATTGGTATAGTACCCATTAGGGGTAGCGTCGATAAATTCGCTAGCATTTGCAATATCTGCTGCAGCGATTACATCCTCCTCGCTAGCATTATCGATACCAAAGGCTATGTTATTGTAGAAGCTATCGTTAAAAAGTATGGGCTCCTGGTTTACATTGCCCATAAGTCCTCGCAAGCTAGCTAGCGTAACATCCTTAATATTTACACCATCAATAAGAATTTCGCCCTCCATAACATCCCAAAAACGGGGTAGCAAATCGACCATGGTGCTTTTGCCCGAGCCAGATTGACCAACTAGGGCTACTGTTTTCCCTTTTTCGATGGTGAGGTTTATGTTTTTAAGTACGTAATCGTCTTCGTACTTAAAGCTAACATTTCGATACTCAATACTGTGTTCGAATGGCTTTATTGGGGCAGCGTCCAATTTATCAACTATATGATTTTCGGCATTCAAAAGGGTATCAATCCTATCGGCCGAAGCCATCCCTTTTAGCACATTAAAATATGCGCTAGAGAATGATTTTGCTGGATTTATTATCATATAAAAGGCTCCCACGTATCCAATTAGAGCCTGAGGCGATAAGTTCCCAGTACCCTCAACTACTAATCTACCTCCAAACCACAGAACCAAGGCTACAACAACAGTTCCTAAAAACTCTGAGAGAGGGCTGGCCAAATCTCTTCGGCGCCACATTTTTATCATTAGGTGGGTATAGAATGAGTTTATGCTCTCAAAGCGTTGTCGCATGCGCGACTCCGCATTAAATGCTTTTATAACCCTCAGCCCACCTAGTGTTTCTTCAATAATTGAAAGAAGGGTTCCCATTCTGCGCTGCCCCTTTAACGATGTTTTCCGAAGGGTTTTACCTATACGGCCAATAAGACCACCCGCTATTGGCAGTAACACCAAAACGAATAGTGTAAGCTGAGGGCTTACACTAATTAGAAATATAAGGTATACAGCTATTATAATAGGTTCTTTAAAAAACATTTCGAGCGACCTAATTATTGATATCTCTATCTCCTTCACATCATTAGTCATTTTACTAATGATATCACCTTTTTTCTCATCGGAGTAGTATCCCAAAGGCAACTCTAGCGATTTTTTAAAAAGAGCGTTGCGTATATCGCGCACCACACCAATACGAATTGGCGCCATAAACCATAGGCCTAGATACACAAAAAGGTTTTTTAACAGCGACGTTACGCCCACAAGCAGAATAATAAATAGTAATGCTACCGATTTGCCCTTGGAAAGAATAATCTGACTTATTAAGTAGTTGAGTAAATCGTTCAGCTGAGATATGTCAAGCGAAGTTACCTCTGGCTTGGTCTCAATTAATGGGGAGCTGCCAAACAGTATTCCTAAGAAAGGGATAAGCATTGCGATGGAGAACAAGCCAAAGAAAGCCCCCAATAAATTACAAAGTACACTTGCCGCTACCTCCTTTTTATAAGGGAATATAAACTTAAAAATCTTATAAAATTTTTTCATTCCTTGTTTTCGCTAATACTTGTTTTCGCTAATAAAAAAATAGTTAAAATGCTATTCCTGTATAGTTAAAGGGGGTAATAAGTTTGAGCTCATCCTTAACCTCTGTGGGCACCTCTAGAGATTCGATAAACTCATGCAGGTTCTCTTTAGATACCGATTTATTGGTTCTGGTTAACGCTTTTAATGCTTCGTATGGATTTGGATACCCCTCGCGTCTGAGAATAGTTTGTATTGCTTCCGCAATAACAATCCAGTTTTTCTCTAAATCGGCATTTATGGCACTTTGGTTTATAACCAGCTTACCTAACCCTTTTACTATGGATTTTATAGACAGGATACTGTGGGCAAAAGGCATCCCGATATTACGCATAACTGTGCTATCGGTAAGGTCGCGCTGCAGGCGCGAAATGGGCAACTTTGCCGAAAGGTGCTCGAAAAGGGCATTAGCTACACCCAGATTACCTTCGGCATTCTCAAAATCAATAGGATTAACCTTGTGCGGCATTGCTGATGAGCCTACCTCACCCTCCTTAATTTTCTGCTTAAAGTAGTCCATTGAGATATAGGTCCAGATATCACGACAAAAATCGAGAAGAATCACATTAATACGTTTCAGGTTATCGAAAGTAGCAGCCATGTTATCGTAGTGCTCAACCTGAGTAGTAATTTGCGACCGCTCAAGCCCAAGCGTTTCATTCACGAGAGTATTAGCAAAACCAACCCAATCGATATGAGGATAAGCCACATTATGGGCATTAAAATTTCCGGTAGCCCCACCAAATTTAGCCGATACGGGCACCTTACGCAGTAAGTTAAGCTGCTTGTTTATTCGATCCACAAAAACGGTTATCTCTTTCCCCATGCGAGTGGGCGATGCTGGCTGTCCATGGGTGCGAGCCAACATGGGCACGTCGGCCCAAACACGTGCTAGCAGCTCGAGTTGCTCAATTAATCCATCGAGCAAAGGGTAGTATACATCGTGCGCTGCATCGCGAAGCATGCAAGGGAAAGCGGTATTATTAATATCCTGCGATGTTAAACCGAAATGCACAAATTCCTGAAACTTTGAAAGTTTCAACTTCTGAAACTTCTCCTTAAGAAAATACTCTACGGCTTTAACATCATGATTTGTTGTTTTCTCAATTTCTTTTACCGCATTGGCATCGCTAACGCTAAATTTCTTATAAATATTACGCAATGATGAAAACACCTTTTCATCTACATCTTTTAGTTGGGCGAGAGGCAGCTCGCAAAGGGCAATAAAATACTCGACTTCAACCATTACTCTGTATCGAATAAGCGCATACTCCGAAAAATAGGCATCGAGTTGGTCTAGGCGGTTACGATACCTTCCATCGATTGGTGAAATTGCGGTAAGTAAACTAAGTTCCATAGGTAATATATTTTTATGCAAAGGTAACAATCGTAGGTTAACTGGAAAGGGGGAAAAGGTGTTCCGAAGGTTATTTTATGTTACATTAATATATAAAAAACGTATTTTTACCCCCATTATTATGTTCTTTATACGTATTGGGTAATTGTTGATGGATTAGTGTTAGCAAGCCACCATCGTTGCAACGATGGTGGCTTGCTAACACTAATTTATACTATTCCTGAAAATCCCATAAAAGCCAAGGCAAGTATACCCGCTACAACAAGAGCAATGGGGGCACCTTTCATACCCTTGGGTAGATCTACCAAATCGAGCGACTCGCGAATTCCGGCAAAAACAATAAGTGCCAGAGCAAAGCCAGCTGCATGTGAAATGGCAAACACAACGCTCTCTAAAAGGTTAAACTCTTTTTGAACCAGCAATAGCGCCACGCCCAAAATTGCACAGTTTGTGGTTATTAGGGGTAAAAAAACGCCCAACGCTTGATAAAGAGCAGGGCTCACTTTCTTTAAAACAATTTCGACCATCTGCACCAACGAAGCTATAACCAGTATATAGGTAACGGTTTGCATATACTCTATTTCAAGCGGAATTAGAACATAGTGCATGACTATATACGTTACAATAGTTGCAATGGTCATAACAAAAGCAACTGCGCCGCTCATACCCATAGCAGTTTCAACCCTATTTGATACGCCTAGGAAAGGGCAAATTCCTAAAAACTGAGCCAACACGATGTTGTTGACAAACACAGCTGATATTATGATAATAATATATTCCATAATAAAATCTTATTACTTTTTGGATAATCTATTCATAATAGCAATGATATAACCGAGCGCTATAAATGCACCGGGTGCAAGTACAAAAACAATCATTGCATACGTTTCGGGGAAAAGGGTTATACCAAAAACTTTGCCGCTGCCCAAAATTTCTCTTACAGCACCAAGCAGCGTAAGGGCAAACGAAAAACCAAGCCCCATACCAAGCCCATCGATAAACGAGGCACCAACACTGTTTTTTGAAGCAAAAGCCTCGGCCCTACCCAGCACAATACAGTTTACTACAATTAGAGGAATGAATAAACCTAATTGCGCATGCAACGCGGGTAGAAATCCTTCCATGCTCAAATCGACCATGGTTACAAATGATGCAATAATAACGATATAAGAAGGAATGCGCACTTTGGCCGGGATAATATTTTTCACCAATGATATAACCACATTACCCATTACCAGTACAAATGTAGTGGCAAGTCCCATTCCCAAGCCATTTACTGCGCTTGTTGTAGTTCCAAGGGTTGGGCACATACCCAGCAGCAAAACAAATACGGGGTTCTCTTTAACAAAACCTTTTGTGAAGTTTTTTAGCTGGCTCATTTAGCACCTCCTTCCATCATAAATGCATTATAGGCTCGTTCAACAGCATCGCAATAGGCTCTCGAACTAATTGTTGAAGCTGTAATTGCATCAACATTGCCGCCGTCCTTGGTTAGGGCTAGCTTAAAATCTTTAGGATTTTGCCCCTTAAACTGAACACTAAAATCAGACTTTCCGCTCTCCAGCTTATCGCCCAAACCAGGCGTTTCTTTATGAGAAATTACCTCAATGGCATGAATGGTTCCATCAGGCAGAAAGCCAACCATTAAGCTGATGGGTCCACCAAAGCCATTCTTAGTGAAGGTTTGGATTGCCATACCAACCGATTCGCCTTTACTTGTAGCAGGGTAAAACACCAGTGTTCCTCCATCAACCTCCCTCTCAAACATTTGAGATGTGGGTTTATTGTCAAATTTGGGTAGAACCTTGCTGATGGCATTGTTAACCTTAGCATTTTTAGCATTTTCAATTGGCTCGTTAGTAAAATAGTAAACAAGCCCCAAGCATGCCGATGAAATAAGCGTTATCATCAGCAAGGTAAGGGTCATGTTCTTAAAAGTTGATTCTTTAGCCATGCTTCACCTCCTCTCCAAAACGTGATGGTTTTATATATCTATTGATTAGGGGAACAAAAGCGTTCATAATTAAAATTGCAAAGGAAACTCCCTCTGGGTATGCTCCCCAAACTCTTATTATTACAGTTATTAATCCAATACCAACGCCATAAACCCACATTCCTTTAGGATGCATTGGCGAGGTAGCGTAATCGGTTGCCATAAAAACTGCCCCCAACATTACACCTCCTGTAAGTAGATGAAATAGTGGATCGGCATTAGCTTCGGGGTTGATAAACCAAAGAATACCAGTAAAGACCGCAATGGTTGTTAAAATTGAAACCGGGATATGCCAGGTTATCACTCTAGTTGCTAGCAACCAAACAAATCCTATTAGCAGCGCAATGGCTGCAACCTCGCCCAATGAGCCCCCCATAGCCCCCATAAAAAGTTCCATATGGCTCGGTATTTGGTCGGATATATTACTCATCAACTCGCCTTTTGCTAGTCCCTCTTTAACAACAGAAAGAGGTGTGGCACCTGTAACAGCGTCGGGGCCTCCCATTCGCAATGGGTTTGGCAAAGGCCAACTGGTCATTTGTACTGGGAACGATATGAGCAAAAACACCCGACCTACTAAAGCAGGATTAAAAGGATTTCGTCCCAAACCACCAAAACTCATTTTCCCAACCCCAATGGCTACCAAAGCACCAATTATTACTATCCACCACGGAAGGTTACTGGGTAGATTAAATGCCAATATTAGTCCAGTAACCATAGCCGATCCATCGGATATGGTTGGCTTCACCTTCAATAAAAATTTTTGAATTAGAAACTCGAAAACTAAACACGACACAATGGATAGCAGGGTAACACTAAGCGCACCAACGCCAAAATAGTAAAGTGACACCACTAATGCTGGCATCAGCGCTAGCACCACGTTGTACATCAACCGTTTGGTTGACTCGCCGCTATGCACATGCGGCGATGGTGACACTACAAGTAATTTATTCATTACACTAATTTTTATATCTTCTAAAGTAAATGCCTCAACCTATTTTTTCCGATTTCGAACCATTGCGCCAACTTCGGTTTTACCTAAGCGTATATAATCGAGCAACGGAAGATTTGCTGGGCAGGCAAAGGTGCATGAACCACACTCTATGCAATCGAGAATTTGCTCTTGCTCCATCTTTTCAAGCATATTACGCTGCGACAAGCGTATTAAAAGATATGGCTCTAGTCCCATCGGACAAGCACTTACACATTTACCACAGCGTATACATGATGGTTGCTCCTCTGACCGTTTCGCGTCGTTCTGGGAAAATAGTAATACGCCTGATGTGCCCTTTGCAACAGGAACATCTGTGGACAGAAGGGACTTGCCCATCATTGGACCACCACTCACAATTTTAGCAGTACCCTCGGGCATTCCAACTTTATCAATAAGATTAGAAATAGGCGTTCCGATACGTACAACAAAGTTTGATGCATTCTCAATATCTTTCCCAGTAACCGTAACAACACGCTCAACCAAAGGCTTATTCTTCTGAACAGCCTCATATACGGCAAACGCTGTTCCCACATTGTGTACTACCGCCCCCACCTCAATAGGCAGATTTCCTGACGGTACCTCTCTGTTAATTAGGGCTTTAATAAGTTGCTTCTCGCTACCCTGTGGGTATTTCACTTTTAGTGCCTGAACCTCAACACCTTTATACTGGCTAGCCTTTTGCTTAAGATTGGCAATTGCGTCGCGTTTATTGTTTTCGACTCCTATTAGCGCACGCTTTACGCCAAGTGCCTTCATCAAAATTATTGTACCCACCATTAACTCATCGGCCTTTTCGAGCATTAACCTATGATCTGCAGTTAGGTACGGTTCACACTCGACCCCATTTATAATTAGCACATCGGCCTTTTTGCCTTTGGGTACCGATAATTTAACGTGCGAGGGGAAAGCTGCACCACCCAAACCTACAATACCAGCCTCGTTTATCTTGGCAATAATATCTTCGGTCGAAAGACTAAAATCCTTCTTTAGGGTAGCATTCCTATCAATTTCGGGAAGCCACTCATCGCCCTCAACCGAAATGGTGATGGCCGTTTTTTTGTACCCCGAAGCATCGAGGGCTGGTCCAATGGACACCACCGTACCCGATACCGACGAGTGAATATTTGCCGAAACAAATCCAGCACTTTTGGCAATAACCTGCCCCACCAAAACCTTGTCGCCCTTAGCAACAACGGGTGCAGCGGGGGCACCAATGTGCTGTGAAATAGGGATAACAACCTGCTTAGGTAAAGGGAGTACCTCTACCGGCTTTTTAGCCGAAAACTTATAGCCTGGGGGATGTACACCACCTTTCCTGAAAGTTTTTAACATATTCATTTATGTTGGGTATTGATATTGAGAAAATAGTTGGTTACACTTTATGGAATCCTCAAAATCAATAAATACTACTCTGTTTTTTCGACTTGCTTTACATCCTCAACCCTCTTTTTCCTTGGAGGAAAATTCAGCTCGTGAATTGCGCCAGTTGGGCAAACCTCAACACACTTACGGCACAATTTACATTTTTCGTAGTCGATATACGCCAAAAAATTCTCCAAAATTATAGCGTCGAATGGGCAAGCCTTAACGCACTTGCCGCAACCTATACATGCAACCTCACACGATTTTTTGGCAATGCCGCCCTTATCTTTATTTACACACGAAACGAAGATTCGTTTCTCTTTAGGTCCTTTTTTACGAAGTTCAATAATATTTTTTGGACATGCCGTAATACAAGCACCACAAGCGGTACATTTACCTGAATCAACCACTGGAAGTTCAGTTTTTTTATCGATGTAAATGGCATCAAAATCACACACAGCAACGCAATCGCCTAATCCCAAACAACCATACTGACAACCCGTATCACCAGCATATAAAGAGGTGGCCAACTTACACGATGATGCCCCATTATAATCGCTAGTTTTAGGTCGATGGTCGGGTGAACCTGAGCATCGAATAACGGCAACCATTGGCTCTTTTTCAACCGCTTCTTTCCCCAACACCTTTGCAGCAGCAGCAGAGGTTTCATTACCGCCAACGGGGCAAAACAATGTACTGATGTCATCGGTATTTACAAATGCTTCGGCAAACCCTCGGCATCCAGGAAAACCACACCCTCCGCAATTTACGCCAGGCAACACCGCCTCAACCTCATCGATGCGGGGATCTTCGTAAACCTTAAACTTTTGAGCCACAAGGTATAAAATAACCGCCAGAAGTACTCCTAAGGAACTAAGTATTAACACGGTGTAAATAATAATTGAATAACTCATGCTATTCTAGATTTTTAAATTGATTCGATATCAAAAGTAAGCAGTCTCGATATCTTGCTATTGAAAAGATGTAACACTATATAGTATGGTACAAGAGTGGCCAACGAAAGCAATCCTGCCTTTAGCTCACCAACCCCCAACACGGTAAGCATAATAAGTACCAATACCATAAGCAAGAAAGGAAAAAGATACCCTAACGTTAAAGCCTTAAAACCAAGAGATTGTCTTAGAATAACTTTTACATCTTGCCCAACCGTGTAACCATGATTAGGTTTATGGACAACTACTATTTTTTCGGTTGTATCGGACAAACCACAAGCACCCTTAGCATGACAGGCAGCGCAAGCAGATTGCGATATAATTTTAACAGTAATATTATTCGTAGTAACCTCCTGAACACTACCATGATGATCAACAGTTTTAATCTTTTGCGCCATTCAACTACCACTTTAAAGTTACATGCAAAAATAAATCTCTTTAAACATTGTTGACAATATAGCTACTTTAAGTTTGTAGTTTATATTGATTCTAAATAAACATGAAAATAAATTCTCACCCCTTTTTGATATTTTTTAAGCATATCATGGGTATGCTAATTACATCTAGTAGAATAAACTGGTAACAAGCATCAACAGGTTTCCTTAACCCCAATTACTCGTCCGAATAATTGCTGTTCCCGACAGCGACTAAGTCTCACAACCAATTTTGTTACCCAAAATTAAGCTCGACTAGATCAGGGGAACCCGCACTTACACCCATCCTTACTAAATTTGATGAATAATACGGGTTAATGGGTATACAGTGCAAAACTTTTAAACCTTGTATCTTAGCTGCATGCCTGTCTACTTTTAGCAATAGTTTCCAAAATACTATATCTTTGCTAATCTTTCAAAGAATAAATTTATAAGTTAAGCTAACCATTAGCAAGATGAGACAGGTTGTAGCAATTTACGATAACGATTTAACCCCAATTATTCATTCGAATAATTGCTGTCTCCGACCCGCATTCGCATTCATCTTTTACAAATTTGATGAATAATGCGGGTTAAAAAAATAATACCATTTAAACTCAACTTTGAAGAATGTAATAAGCTTCACAACAATTAGGTAATACCATTTTCACAGATAAAGTGTTAGGTTTGCATACTTAGGTTTACTAATTTTGCAAGCCCGATAGCACAAAAACAAAAAACTTGCATAGAATAGCTAAAATCAAGCTGAATGAAAGCCAAGGTAATTAAAAAACTTAATTCGTGGATCCTAGCCTTACAACACTTAGGTCAGAAGCGCCTAGTTCTGATTTTGAGTGTAGTAATTGGAGTTTTAAGTGGTTTATCAGCAATTATTCTGAAGAATACGATCCATTTTACCCGTAATATTATTGAACGTGTTATGGATCAGGGTACACTTGGCTTTTTATACCTTGCGCTACCTGGAATAGGCATTGTTATTACAGTGCTTTACATTAAATACTTTGTTAAGGACGATATAGGGCACGGGGTTTCTCAAATTTTATACTCCATTTCAAAAAGGGGAAGTAAAATAAAGCGACATAACACGTACACCTCAATTCTGTCGAGTACCGTAACCATAGGTTTTGGCGGTTCGGTAGGTGCTGAGGCACCCATAGTTCTAACAGGAGCCGCCATTGGATCGAATATTGCGCAAATTTTTAAGTTAAACCGAAAAACCATTACCCTAATGGTTGGCTGTGGGGCAGCGGGTGCAATAGCCTCAATTTTTAAAGCACCGCTAGCCGGGCTGGTATTTACCCTTGAAGTACTTATGCTCGACCTAACCATGGTATCGATTGTACCACTTCTTATATCAGCAGCAACGGCAACAACCATATCGTACCTTTTTTTAGGCCGCGAAGTTACTTTTGCATTCGAAATAGTTGAACAGTTTACCCTATATAAAATTCCATTTTTTATACTGCTGGGTATTTTTTGCGGATTCATATCGCTTTTTTTTACTCGTCAAGCAATGTGGGTTGAGAGCAAATTTGCTAAAATTACCAACCTATATAAAAGGGCACTAATAGGTGCCATAATGCTGGGCGTGCTAATATTCCTTTTCCCCCCACTTTATGGCGAGGGTTTCAACACTCTCCAATCGTTACTCGATGGCAACCCCAAAGCGATACTAAACAACAGCCTGCTCTACGCTTTCAAGGATAACGTATGGGTAATACTGATATCGCTTGCACTTTTACTAGTTTTTAAGGTTTACGCTATGGCTGCCACAACCGGTGCTGGAGGTGTTGGCGGAATATTTGCCCCCACCCTATTCATGGGCGGTGTTGCAGGCTACTTCATGTCGAAATTGCTTAACAACGTTGTTGGAACTAATTTAGACGAAAGTAATTTTGCCTTTGTAGGTATGGCAGGCATGATGGCAGGGGTTATGCACGCCCCCTTAACGGCAATTTTCTTAATAGCAGAACTAACCGGTGGGTATGCTCTGTTTATACCCTTGATGATTACATCAACAGTGGCTTACATAACAATTATGTACTTTGAACCACACTCTATTTATACTAAACGCTTGGCTGCACGTGGCGAGCTTATTACCCACCATAAGGATAAGGCTGTTCTTACGCTGCTTAAGCTAGGGAATGTTGTTGAGAAAGATTTTGTTACTATTCATCCCACCGATACGCTAGGCAGGCTAGTAAAAACTATTAGCACGTCGCGACGAAATATATTCCCTGTGGTTGATTCGGAAAATACTATGCTAGGTATTGTGCAGCTCGATGATGTTCGGGAACTTATGTTTGAAACTGAAAAGTACGAAACCACCTTGGTAAAAGAACTTATGGTTGCTGCACCCGAATACATATTAACTAACGAGCCCATGGAACGGGTTATGGATAAATTTGAATCGACAGGTGCATGGAATTTACCTGTTATTGATAACGGAAAGTATTTTGGGTTCGTATCTAAATCAAAAATATTCTCAGCCTATCGAGAGGTATTACTCCAATTCTCTGATGAATAAACACAAAACAAAGAGAAACTAGGGACAAGCAATTGAAGAAAGAGTGTAGCTAGAGAAATAAAGACAACATTTTTCGTATGCTTAACCCCAATTACTCATTCGAATAATTGCTATCTCCGACAGCGACTAAGTTTCACAACCAATTTTGTTACCCAAAATTGGGCTCAACTAAGTCGGGGTAACCCGCATTTGCATTCATCTTTAACAAATTTGATGAATAATACGGGTTAAGAATAGTTTTTAAACAGCAATAAAACCATTACTTTTACAAAAAAATTTTATTATGCAAAGAGATAATACAATATTCAACCTGATTAAACAGGAAAAAGAACGCCAGATGCGCGGAATTGAATTGATTGCATCTGAGAACTTTGTTAGCGAGCAAGTTCTTGAGGCAATGGGCTCGGTACTAACAAATAAATATGCTGAAGGTTACCCTGGTAAGCGTTACTATGGTGGTTGCCAAATTGTTGACCAAACAGAACAGCTAGCTATTGACCGACTAAAAGAGCTATTCGATGCTGAATATGCAAATGTTCAGCCTCACTCGGGAGCACAAGCCAACATGGCCGTTTTTATGGCCGTTATGAAGCCTGGTGACACCTTTTTAGGATTCGACCTATCGCACGGTGGACACCTATCGCACGGCTCGCCTGTAAACATGTCGGGAATGTGGTACAATGCGATTTCGTACAAGGTAAAGCAAGATACAGAAACCGTTGATTATGACGAAATGGAGCAATTAGCCATGGAGCATAAGCCTAAGCTACTTGTAGGTGGCGCATCGGCATACTCGCGCGAATGGGACTATAAACGCATGCGTGAAATAGCAGATAAAATTGGTGCAATATTTATGGTTGACATGGCACACCCCGCAGGACTAATTGCAGCCGGACTGCTTGACAACCCTGTAAAATATGCACACATTGTAACATCAACTACTCACAAAACCCTTAGAGGACCTCGTGGTGGTATTATTCTTATAGGCAAGGATTTTGACAACCCTTGGGGAGAAACAACACCCAAAGGAGTAATTAAAAAAATGTCGCAGATAATAAATAGCAGCGTATTTCCAGGTACCCAAGGTGGACCACTTCAGCATGTTATCGCATCAAAAGCAGTTGCTTTTGGCGAGGCATTGCAGCCCGAGTATAAAGAGTACCAAGTTCAGGTAAAGAAGAACGCCACAACAATGGCTAAAGCCTTTATGGACAAGGGTTACAAAGTTGTTTCGAACGGAACAGATAACCACTCGATGCTAATTGACCTGAGGTCAAAGTTTCCTGAAATAACCGGCAGAAAGGTAGAAAGTGTCCTTGAGCTTGCCGACATTACAATTAACAAAAATATGGTACCATTCGACTCGCGTTCACCTTTCCAAACCTCTGGTATTCGCTTGGGTACACCTGCCATTACCACCCGTGGATTAAAAGAAGAGCATATGCCAATAGTTGTTGATTTTATTGATGAGGTTATATCTAACATTGATAACGAAAAGGTTATTAACGATGTTAAAGCAAAAGTAAATAAACTCATGAGCGATCTCCCTCTTTTTGCTTGGTAATAATGAGTCCTTTATTTAAACCTATAGAAAAGCCCCTCTGTCAGGGGCTTTTCATTTTTTTTTGGCAATACGTGTTGTCTATAAACTAAAAAAATATATCTTTGGTATACTAAAAATCGATTTAATTATGGAACCCTTTAGAATAAACCTAAGCCAAACAAAAGAATCCGGTGGACGTTTCAGACGTTTTCTTGTAATTATGGCCGTGAGCCTAATTGTTGTTTCAGTCATATCATTTGCTGCGCTATACAACAAGAACAAAACCACTGAGTGGATTTTTATCTTACTAGGAGTATACGCCTTGATATTTCTTTACTTCGCCTTTGCTGGCTATAAAACTAAACTCTTTTTCGCTGGAACCGATTTTGCCATTGAGTACCAATTCAGCTTTTTTAAGAAGATGCCTAACATCATAATATGGGAAACCCTAACAAAAATAAAACTTGGTCCCACTTACATCATATTTTTTAAAAAGTCGGGGAAAGGCAAAAAAATTCACATT
Organism: Bacteroidales bacterium; assembly: GCA_028708425.1. GTDB lineage: Bacteria > Bacteroidota > Bacteroidia > Bacteroidales > Tenuifilaceae > Perlabentimonas. Next base: position 153,154 of record JAQVYY010000002.1, on the reverse strand, counting down.
GGTTGGCTCCCATACGCTAAGGTTATCGATATAAAAACCAACGTAAAAAGTTTTGCTGAAGAAAAGGGCGTTGAACTTGAAATAGCCGATTTTAAAAAAAATTGACCTAACGAAAAAGCCTCGCCCATAAACCTCGCCTTGGCCTATGGGCTCGCGTTGTAAATTTTGAACAACGAGGTTCTTTTTTATACCCTTGCTTTTCAGGGATTTGTTGCTTCATGTCCCTATTATAAACCGTTTCGGGATATAGAATCACTTCTAATTCTGAACTATTTAATGTGGATTTATTTACTTGACCCACTAAAACACGACTAGGTTTCGTTTCAACCTGAGGCAACTTGATAGGATTTAAGGAAATTGCAGGTAGGGTAGATAGAACCTGAGGCGTATAGCTAACGACTACACCATGGAAAAGTTTTTCTGCCTCGTCACCAGTTTTACCGCTAGTTTGCATAACGAGTCGCCATTTAATTCTTGTGGAGTTTAAAGTTGGGTCGAATTGAAACAGCTCCTTTAGCCTGTTGGCAAGCAACATGAAATAGTTTGTTTGCCAGTCGACTCTGTTAAACGGATACCTCGTGTACACCACATCAACACTTACGGGAGTTGCACCCCAATACCTATGGCTTAAATTTGCGCCATCCGAAAACTGATGCTGCGCATACCCATTTTCCAGGCAAATCGTTCGGGTAGAATTGGGCTCCTCAAAAACATCAACATAAACTAGCTCTAGAATACTATCGAACCACTGCGAGGACTCAATGGGATTATCCAATAAATATTCGGAAAACATTGGTTCATTCTGACCCAAGGCGACCAATGTAGGAGCTAAAAAAAGAAAAACTACAATAAATCTAAACATTTAATACTAATGATTTTATCTACCTGAATAACGCAAAAATAGCAAAATAAGTATCGCTATACCAAAATGACAATGCGATTACAAGTTGGCACGAAATATGTAAATATCCATATGAAAACCAAAAAACTTTTCTACCATGAAAAGAATCATATTCGTCATAATTGTGCTTACACCTCTTCTTTTAATGTGTCGGGTTGCGGGAAGCCAAACACCCGACTGGATAAACAACCCACCATCTAAAAGAGGGTTTTTTGTTGCCACAGGCGTTGGGTCGTCAGCAAATATTAGCGTTGCCCAACAAAAAGCACTACTCGATGCACATGTTAACCTAGCAAAACAGGTTGAACCAGAGGTAACAACTGAGACCACACGCTTAGCTAACGCTTTAAATAGGAAATCGGGGCTAAAACCACAAGTAAAGGTAATTCGCAAATCGGTAACTGCAAACCTTGAGGATGTGCGAACGGTACAAAAATACACTTCCGAAAGTAAAGGCATACATACCGTTTACGTACTTGTTGAAATGCCCAAAAAAGCAATTTCAAGGTCAATAGTAACCCAAATAAACAACGACGATGAGCTAACCCCAATTATTCATCCGAATAATTGCTGTCTCCGACAGCGACTAAGTTTCACAACCAATTTTGCTGCCCAAAATTGGGTTCAACTAAGTCGGGGTAACCCGCATTTGCTTTCATCTTTAACAAATTTGATGAATAATGCGGGTTAAAAAGGGCACTTGCTAGAAGTAGAGCGTTAAAAAAACTAGCACTAAAAGCAAAATAGCTGTACAGCAAAAATTAGGTTAAACTTTCTACTATCCGTTTCACCTTATCAACCTTTTCATTAAGAAGCTCGGTTGTTTTAGCCTCGGCAATAAACCTGAGGTATGGCTCGGTATTGGATGGGCGAATATTAAACCACCAATCGGAAAATTCTACGCGATAGCCGTCAAAATCGAACGATGCGGTTGGCTTTTCGATAGAGGTAAAATGATCGCGCACAGCATCCATTGCACCCTTCTTATTCTCTATTCGGAAATTAATTTCGCCTGAATTAGCATACGTTTCTATGCGAGAAATAAGGCTCGAAAGAGACACCCCTTTTCGTTTAAAGCTAGCCACCACATCGAGAATTATTAGACTAGCCAAAAGGCCCGAGTCTGAATAGTAAAAATCTTTAAAGTAATAATGACCAGCCAGCTCGCCACCAAAAGCACCATCAATTTCACGCAGTTTAAGGGCTGCAAAGGCACGACCAACACGCCAAGTATGCATCTGTGCTCCCATTGGTACAAGATACTCGCCCACCGCTTTTGATGTTCGAATATCCTGTAAAACGGGCCCTTTAAGACCTTTTCGTTCAAGAAAATAGTGACCAAGAACGGCAATCATGATATCGGGCGAAATGAATCGCCCGTTCTCATCAACAAACATCACCCTATCGGCATCGCCATCGAAAATAACCCCAATATCGCACCCCTTGGTCTTAACCAAATTTTGAAGGTCGACAATATTTTCGGGAATTAAAGGGTTTGGATCGTGGTTAGGGAATGTACCATCAAGCTCATCGTAAAGATAGTGCGGGCTATCGCCTAAAACATCCTTAATTAAAAACCCCGCCATTCCGTTTGAGCAGTCAATTGCGACTTTCAAATTGCTAAAATCGGAAAGGTACCCCTTTAAGAAAGAGGTATAATCATCCTTAACGTTGAGCGATTTTATTTCGCCAATTTTGTTTGCAATCTCAATGGGTTCGGTATTCATACGCTGCTGCACCTCGCTAAGTCCAGTGTCGTACCCCACAGGCAACGCATCCTGACGCGATACTTTCATGCCGTTATACTCACGGCCATTGTGCGAAGCAGTAATTTGAACCGAAGCACTAAAATTATATTTGGCAGTTGAGTAGTAAACCATGGGAGTTGTAGACAACCCTACATCGTACACATCGGCACCGGCATGGGTTATGCCCTTTGCCAAATATTCGAAAATTTCGTCGGACGAAACCCTCACATCACGACCAACCAATACCTTGTTGGTATTTAAAACTTTAACCAGATGGTACCCTATCTTGTAGGCATCCTCCTTATTGAAATCTTTGTTATATACACCTCGTATATCGTATGCATGAAATGCGCCCATATCGGTTTGTTTTTACTAATTATATCCTAAAATTGTAGGCAAGATAGTAATAAATGTAGAAATACGTCTATTTCTACTTACCCTCAGTTATCGATTTGTTTGATAATGTTAGGGTTACAATAAACCCTAGTGCTAATAGTATTGCCCCGGCCAAATAGGTTCTAGCCCCAATCATTTCTGGTGTATCAACAAAAAAATCTCTAATAAAAGCGGCAACCTGCGGACCAACAATACCCCCAAGTGACCATGCTGTGAGGATAACACCGTAAACAACAGGCATAAGCTTAGCATGATAAACATCTAAAACATACGATGGCATGGTACCAAAACCACCACCATAGCATAGCAATACGTAGCAAACCATAATGCCAAAAAGCCATGGGTTACCTATATATATTAGGGCAATAAAAACAAGAAATTGAGTTCCTAAGATTAGTCGGAAGGCCTGGATACGGCCAATTTTATCGGATAATGCACCCCAAAAAAAACGCCCCACACCGTTAAACAATGAGCTAATGGCAATTAGGGTAGCCCCCATAACAGCCAAGGCTTCGGTTGATAATGAGGCATCCTTAATGCGGAGTAAATCCTGAAGCATGGGCGACTGCAACCCGATAAACATAATACCAGCCGAAATATTTAGGAAAAACACAAGCCACATTCCAAAGAACTTTGATGATAGCAGACTCTGTTTCACCGTAAGGCTGTCCTCCTGCCCTTGACTAGCAGCACTTTTTTGGGGAGGTGTGTACCCTTTGGGAACAAAATCCGCTGGTGGGTTCACCATGCTATAACCTGCAGCAACACCAATTACAAGCAGAATAATACCAGCATACGCAAATACCTGCACTAAATTTTCGCCAGTAATATTCATTAAAGCGGGAGCAATCACTTTAGACATAAAGAGGGCACCAAAACCAAAACCCATAACCACCATGCCCGTTACAAAACCCTTTTTATCGGGAAACCATTTTGCTGCAGTGGCAACTGGGGTAACGTATCCCAGTCCTAAACCTATACCGCCTACAACTCCAAAACCTATGTAGAATAATGGTAGACTTTGGATTGACATGGCAAATGCGCCTATGAAGTAGCCCACACCATACAGTATTGCACCGGTTGTGGCTAGTTTTCGGGGGCCAAACTTGGCTAAATTAACGCCACCCCAAGCGGCAGATAAGCCCAGAAAAACGATGGCAAGACTAAAAATCCACATTGTTTGCACGTTGGTCCAACCAAAGGTTGTAACAATGGGTTTTTGAAAAAAACTCCATGCGTAAACCGTACCCAGAACAACCTGCAAAATTGTTCCCATAATGGCTATAAACCACCTGTTTGTCTTTTTAGTTTTCATATTTAGAGTATTTTAAGCGTAAAAACTAGTTTACTAACCCCAATTATTCATCTGAATAATTACTGTCTCCGACAGCGACTAAGGTTAACAAACAATCTAGTTGCCCAAAATTGGTCTCAACTAGGTCGGGATAACCCGTATATGCATTCATCTTTAACAAATTTGATGAATAATACGGGTTAAATTCTAAAGCGTAGCGGCTGGCAATGTGGTCGGTCACGTTTTGGAAACCTCGCCATTTTCCACCGTTTAAACCTTAATATAAACACAAACATTTCAGGTTATCATACCCACCCCCGCCAATACCTATATAGTATGTAGAGGTGATTTTTTCTTTATTCTAATTAGTATTTCCTTTTTACTTTCACGCTCTTCCTCAATATCGTAATCATCCTGTAATCCAAGCCAAAATTTAGCAGTTGTCCCAAAGTATGATGCTAATCTGAGTGCTGTATCAGCAGTAACCCTTCTTTTCCCTTTAATAATTTGAGAAATCCTTGACTGCGGAATATCTATGTCTTTAGATAATCTGTATGCTGTTATCTCAAGCGGATTTAAAAACTCCTCAAATAAAATCTCACCTGGGTGTATATTTGTTAATCTACTCATTTTTGAATCCTCCTAGTTTTAATGATAATCCATTATTTCAACATCGTGTGCATTATTATCAATCCACTGAAATACAATCCTCCATTGGTCATTAATCCTTAGGCTGTAAAATTTGGAGCCTTGTAATTTTTCAAGTCGATTAGATGGAGGAATTGTCAAATCAAATAAATTTTGCGAGTTGTTAAGCATTCTTAGCTTTCTTCGCCCAATTTGTTGAATTTCAATAGGCATATTTTTGACACGCTCGCCATCCCATATTTTTTCCGTATCCTTTGAGCCAAATGAAATAATCATACTATCGCCTTGCGTTACTAACGCCAAAGATAACTATCTTGCTTTAGATTTGCAAACAATTATACAATAAGCAAGATTTAAAACACCACAACGCTATCGCCACCGGTTTTCATCACAACCTCACCTACTATATGGGTGTGCTTAAACCCCCTTTGGCAGAACTCTTCCAGTGCATCCTTAGCCACATCGGGCTTAACGCAAACCAGGAGTCCACCTGATGTTTGAGCATCGAGTAGTAGCATTTTATGGTTATAGTCAACAGTATTTCGGAAATGACAACCACTTTCAACATACTCCAAATTGCGGAAGCAAGCTCCTGGAATACAGCCCATCTCAACCAAATCGTACGCTCCTTTGAAAAAAGGAACGCTGGCGCTATCGATAGAAAGAGCTACACCACTTCCGATTGCCAACTTATAGGCATGGCCCATAAACCCAAAACCTGTTACATCGGTGGCGCACTTCACGTTGTAGTTCTGCATTACATCTACCCCCGATTTATTCAGCTGCTTCATGCTATCGAGCACCGCTTGATAATCGTCGAGACTTACCTCGCCAATACGCTGCCCCGCCATTATAACCCCAGCCCCAATGGGTTTGGTAAGGATTAGTACATCGCCAGGCTGGGCGGCTGAGTTGGTTATTATTCTATTTGGATGAGCTTTCCCGGTAACAGCCAACCCGTACTTTGGCACATCGTCAACAATTGTGTGGCCTCCCATCATAACCCCTCCGGCCTCAATTACCTTTTCTACTCCGCCCCTAAGAATTTCTCGAAGTATGCTAAGCGATACCCCAGAAGGGAAAGCCACAATATTAAGGGCTGAGAGCACCTCGCCACCCATAGCAAAAACATCGCTAAGAGCGTTTGCTGCGGCAATTTGTCCGAACTCATAAGGGTCAGAACAAACGGGCGAGAAAAAATCGGTAGTTTGAATTAAAGCCAGCTCATCGCTAATTTTATAAACCCCCGCGTCGTCGTGCGTTTCAATATCGACTAAAAGGTTGGGATGAGGTGTTTTAGGAAGATTGGCTAACGCTTCGGCTAAGGCATTTGCAGATAATTTTGCTGAACAACCACCATACTCAACCGTACTTAGCAAATCAAATTTCTCCATTACATAGGTTTTTCAAAAATGTTAAACTCAAGGTTGGCGTCGGCCAAAATTTCACTTAAAGTGAACCTATTCGTAACGTGTGGGTTTATTCTGATTGACATGCCACACTCCGAACTTACCTCTTTAGGAGTAGGAATTATTTCCAACTTTATATGCTTAGATAGTAAAACCCTTTCGGCTTTAAGCACGTGATGGGTTGATTGAAAAGTTAAGATTAGGTAGTTCATATAAAAAAAGATAAGGCTACACGTTACTTAATTACAAGCTTATACAAAAAAAGGTTACCATATAAAAAGTAAATTGCGAACTAGCATCTATCCACTTATCAACGCTATTTGAGGTAAAGTTAAGGGTAAATAACTTTACTAGCACTACTCAAGTGCTCAATTATTACGTACATATTTGATATTTCGCCCACTGCAATATTATTGTTTTGGTCGTAGTAATCAACACAAGCACCACAAACAAGAATACTAACACCTTGCTCTTGAAGCTTAGTAAGGGCATCGATTACTGGCGAATATTTTGTTACAAGCAAAATACCAGAATTAATAAATATTATTGTTTTGGGCAAAGAAGAGGCTTCGGATAACGTATTAATAAATGCCTTTAGCAGCATTTTACCCAACTCTTGGGCACCATCGCCAAAGGTATCGCGCTGAATGGATATAACGTAATCGGTAGGCTTGGGGGCCGGAGTACATACATCACAATACTCACTAACAGGTGCATTTTGAGAAATACTGCCAGTTTTATTAACAAAAAGATGAAATACTTCACCCTCAGCTCTTACCACAGGACTAAAGCCATTATCGGTTAAAAAGCGTGTTACGTTCTTAACCGATATCTCGTTATCCATAATCACCTCCAACGTTTCGTTATCGGCAATATGGGCAAGTGCTTTTTTAGTTAAGATAAGGGGTTTTGGGCAAGGTTCGCCCTGTGCATCTACAATTTTCATCTATATTCCGATTTTACAATAAAGGGTGTGGTGCAAAAATACGAATTTTCTAAAAATGTTGGGTCCTTAGCTCGTAACAATCTTTCTGAGGGCATCCAGCGTATAATTTATATCCTCAGCAGTATTAAAAAGTCCGAAGCTAAACCGAACTGTTCCCTGCGGAAAAGTGCCCAAAAGCCTATGAGTGAGAGGTGAGCAATGCAACCCAGAACGAACCATAATACCAAACTCAGTATCGAGTTGAAGCGCCACGTCGCTAGAAGTTTTTCCGTTTACATTTATTGAAACAACCGAAATATAGCTACTGCTGGCAATTCCGCGGTAAACAGTAATGCCTTGAATCGCTTTTAGTCCATCAATAAACTGGTTAGTCAGCCGTAATTGCTGCTGCCTAATACTGTCTAATCCCTTAGAAAGAACAAAGTTAATACCAGCCTTTAGGCCAATAATTCCGACCGTATTAAGCGTTCCTGCTTCTAGCATATCGGGGTAAAATTCAGGGTGGTACTCACTCTCGGACCTACTACCCGTTCCGCCCTGCATAAGAGGCTGAATGGCAATCTGATTATTTGCAATGCACAATCCTCCGATACCCGTTGGGGCGTAAAGTTTTTTATGACCTGTAAAAGCAAGCAAATCAATATCTTCGGTCTGCATATCAATGGGAATAATACCTGCAGCCTGCGAAGCATCAACCAGAAATACAATTCCATTAGTCTTGCAAACCTTACCAATGCTTGCAATAGGAAGCACATCGCCTGTTACGTTTGAGGTGTGAATGGCACAAACCAAACGAGTGTTAGGCCTTATGCTATTTTCCAGTTCACGAATATCAAAAGCCCCCTCCTTATTACAACCAATAATGGTAACCTCAATTACTCCTTCATTTTCTAACTTTCGTAACGGACGAATGGTAGAATTATGCTCAAAAGTTGTGGTAATAACATGATCGCCTTTTTTGAGCGTTCCGTAAATCGCAATATTTAGAGCGTGCGTAGCATTTGAAGTAAATACAACCCTTTCGGAATCGGGAACGTTAAAGAGTTCAGCAATCAGTTCGCGAGTTTCGAATACCTCACGAGCAGCGCTAACAGACATCCTATGCGCTGAGCGCCCGGGACTTGCAGCCGAATGGGTTAAAAATTCAGTAATCGCCTCGGCAACCTGGGGCGGCTTGGGCCATGATGTAGCCGAATTATCGAGATATACCTTCATTGCAATGCGATTAACTGAAATTTAAAGTTGCTGAAAAATAACTAGGCAAAACACCTTTCCTATAAAATAAGATTCAATGTCGTTTAGTTAATAAGATATAACCTATTATTCAATTATAATCGACCCGTCGACCACCCTTCGTCTTCGCTCAGAGTGACGGTCAGTCTGAGCGAAGTCGAAGCCAACAGCCTTAACTAAACGCCATTGAAATAAGAACAGCTGTTTTTCAGCAACTTTAAACTACACTGAGTAATATTTTATTACTCTATTAGCGTCATTTCGTTGAGCAGATGGGTTGCCCCAGCATACTTATCGATGATAAATAGTGCATAGCGAATATCGATGCTAATATTGCGGCACATATTTGGGTCGAACATAATATCACTCATTGTGCCTTCCCAAACCCTATCGAAATTAATACCTACAAGGTGCCCATCAGCATTAATAACCGGACTACCAGAATTGCCGCCCGAAGTATGATTACTTGCTAAAAAACAAACAGGTACACTGCCGTTTACCTCCCAGCGTCCGTAATCTTTTTCGGCTTGTAACTTAAGTAGTTTTTCAGGTACCACATAATCGTAAACACCCATTTGTGCTTTTTCAGCAATACCATCGAGCGTGGTTAAATGTGTGTACTCAACCCCATCGGAAGGGAAATAGCCCTCAATTTTACCATAAGTTACCCTAAGGGTAAAGTTGGCATCGGGGTGGAAAGTTTTATTTGGTTGCATTTCCATTAATCCCTTAATATACGTGCGATACAGTAGGTCGAGCTCCTGATTAATCTCCCTATAACTACTGTCGATACTGGCTGCAAAAATGCTGTCGTGCTGAGCAAAGAGTTGAAAGGCCATATCATTCTTAAACTTACCTGCATTCTCCTTACTAAAATCAGCAAGAGTGTTTATTATCAGTGTGCTATCGGTAAAAATAGATTCGTTGAACAGTTTTTCAGCGGCTACACTCCAGTTATCACCACTGCTTGCCACAAGCTGCTTAAGAGCATTTGGAAGAAGAGAATCGGGAAGGATTTGGGCATACGTCTTCATAATTTCTGCAAAAATCTCTTTATCAATAGGTTGATAGTAGTCTTTATAAAAACCACGTGATCTGGTAACCAGCGTTTCCAGCATCTCTTCGCTTACCTCTTTATCGGTTAACACACGCTTAATGGCAGAGTTAAATTGACTTACAAACCGGATCAGTTCAACAGCCATAAAAGCCTCACGACCCAAATCGTTGGCAACAAGCAAGGGTTTACGAGCAGTATACAACTCACTAAATCGATTTAATAAGTGTCCGTACTCCTTGGTACGGTTTGGGTCCTGACTTACCCATTGGTTAAAATCACTTTCGAGGTTCTGCTTTTTATTAATCGCATCTAAGCGAATCAAGCCGTTACGCTCGCCTTGCCACTTTTTCCAAGCATTAGCCACACCTGCCTGCTTGCTGGCATACTGAATGCGAACAGTATCATTCTGGCGCATATAGTTTTCCATTATTTCGAGTCGGGCATCGCGAAGCGAAATTTTTAGCGGGTTTGAAATATTTACCACCTCATTCACAGCTTGCGATGTAACATACTGCTGAGTTGTACCTGGGTATCCGTAAACCATAGTAAAATCATTGGGTTCAACACCTTTTAATGATATTGGCAAGTGCCTTTTGGGTGTATAGGGTACATTTTCAGCTGAATACTGAGCAGGCTTATTGTCCTTATCGGCATAAATGCGAAACATTGAAAAATCGCCGGTATGGCGAGGCCACATCCAGTTATCGGTATCGCCGCCAAATTTACCAACATTTGACGGAGGTGCACCCACCAAACGAACATCAGTAAAAACTTCGTAGATAAACACAAAATACTGATTACCATTGTACATTGGAGTAACCCTAGCGCTGTAATGAGTTCCTTCAGTTACTTCTTTTGAAATGGCATCGGAGTTCTTTTTTATTATTTCAACACGCTGACTTTCAGTCATCTCACTGGTTACGCCTGCAAGTGCTTGTTGGGTAACATCGTCCATTCGAACCAAAAAACTAACCGTAAGGCCAGGGTTAGGTAATTCTTCGCTACGCGACATTGCCCAAAAACCATTGGTTAGGTAATCGTGCTCAATCGACGAGTGTTTCTGAATATTCCCATATCCACAGTGGTGATTGGTAATTAGAAGTCCCTCGGGCGAAATAACCTCACCTGTACACCCGCCGCCAAAAATAACTATGGCATCCTTTATACTAGGCTGGTTAACGCTGTATATATCTTCGGCTGTTAATTTAAAACCTTTGCTCTGCATATCGGCAAAGTTATACTTCTGAATTAACATGGGAAGCCACATGCCCTCATCGGCCTTGGCACCAAACGGAAAGAGCATAAAGAGCATAAAGGCTAGCAGTGTACAAGCAATTAATCTTTTCATGGGTATATTGTATTTAGTTTATTTTCTGAGTATGATTATCGTTTTCACGTAAGGTTTAACCCAAACAGCGTCTGTCGGGGTAACCCACAATTGCATTCATCCTTAATAAATTTGATGAGTAATGCGGGTTAAATGATGTTTGGCCATATTTCAATTGGTTAGGGATTTTCTAAAAATGCCTGCAACTCGGAGTACAGCTTCTGCACGGGCAACCCCATAACATTAAAGTATGAACCCTCGATGCGTTCCACTGCAACGTAGCCAATCCACTCCTGTATACCGTACGCACCAGCCTTATCGAATGGCTTAAAGTTATCAACATAGTACACTATTTCGCTATGGGTTAGCAAACGGAAGTAAACCTCGGTTACCGATGAAAAAGTGCGTAGACGCTGACCATTGGTTATTGCAACACTGGTAATTACCGAATGGTTAGTACCAGATAATTCGATGAGCGAGTCAATGGCGTTTTGCCTGCTTACGGGTTTACCCAGCACTTTACCTTTGCAACATACAATGGTATCGGAGGCAATTAGGATTTCGTTTTCGGTAAGGGTATGAATAACCGATTCGGCTTTCTTGTGAGCCAAATAAACAGGTATTTCGAGGTACTCCATGTTACTGGGATACGACTCGTCAATCTCGCCATTTGTTCTTACCTCAAAAGGCAACCCTAACCCCTTTAGCAACTGCTGCCTCCGAGGCGATTTTGATGCTAAAATTATTTTCTTTCCCTTAACTAATTGATGTAAAAGCATACGCTACGGAACGTGGCTACAATTCATACCCAATCAATTTACCTTTTTTCATTATAAGCTCATCATCGAAATAAACATCGGGTTCGGTAACCAAACCATCGAGGTGGCTACTAACAGATATGCGTCCTCCCATGGTTAGATTATTGCCAAAAGCAATGTGGATGGTACCAAACACCTTTTCGTCTTCAAGTATAAGACCGGTGAGCTTAGCCTTATAGTTTGTACCAATTCCGAACTCGGCCACCGCACGCGCATCGGGCCCCGATTTATCGAGAATTTCGGTCAGCCTTTGCGCTTCTTCTCCACCCGTTATACTCTTGGCATACCCATCAACTATATCAATAACAATTGGGGTTTTAATAATACCTATACTAGCCATGGAGCCGTCAATAACCAGCTTTCCGTTGGTTTTATCTTCCCAAGGTGCCAAATATACCTCGCCCGATGGCAGGTTTCCGCTTTCGCCTTTCTCACGCAAAACGCCCTTGCTACGTATTACCATTCTATCCTTAACTGGCATTATTACGTCGGTTCCCTTTTCAGTTACAACACGAATAGTACTAATTCCCTCCATCTTCTCAGCAATAAAATCTGTCATGGAAATAATTTTGTCGTAATCGGCACTTAGGCAGCGAGCCATAGCATCAACGGTAATGCCTGGCATGGTACCTACCCTAACTCCTTCCTTAACCGCATTTCGGCGGGCATCGGTATGGGTTAGCGATTTAACTGTAGGGCAAACCACCACATCAACCATCTTCATTAGTTCGGCAACGGCCGCTGGGGGTTCCTGACCGTTTATTTCTCTGGATTTAATTTCCACAAGCATAGACTCCTTACAAAGATCTTTTCCTGCCTCATGCAACGCCTGTCCAATCTCCCTTTTTACCTCGTCGGTAACAATAAGTAATGTTTCGGTGGGTTGTAATCCCATGCAATCTCTTAGGGCTATAATTGAAGAGTTTCGAAGTTCATTGTTTTCCATATTACTATACTATTAAATTTCGATAAAAATAAGCAAAATTAAGTGTTGAGTTAAATGAAAACAACACCATTAACACACTGAATAATTGCCTCTTGTGATGTTATTTCAGTTCTCACTTACGTGAACAAAAAAACCTTCTTAAGCCTCAATAACAGAGGGTTAAGAAAGTTTTATCTGATTAGTAAGCAGATAGTACGATTAACTATTTTGTTCGGTTTGAGTGGAGTCAACTTGACTATAAGCAGGACAAGTTTTATTTGAGCATGATCCCAAAACTAAAACAAATGAGACAAATAATAGTACTGCAACTAATGTTTTTTTATGTGCTTTCATTATGAAGATTCTTTATGTTAACAATGCGCAATATATAAAAAAAACTAAACATTATCTTCAGTTTGATAATCATTTTCCGCATAAGCGGGACAAGGAATATTTCTATTACATGATAGAGTAATTATGCTTAACACTAAAAGCAACACAATTATAAGTATATTTCGAAAAAAATTACCCTTAAACATATGAAACATTTTATAAGATATTTAAAAAAGTGGTTATAACCCCAATTATTTATTCGAATAATTGCTGTCTCCAACCCGCATATGCATTCAACTTTAACGAATAATGCGGGATAATATGGTTGTGTAAATATAACCTAAATATCACAAAAAAGAGGTTTCCAAATTTCAAAATAACTCGCAATCATAATGAGATAAATCACTAAAAAAGAGAATCCCCCAACCTCTCTTATAATGGACGAACTTTCAATTCAGAAGCAATGGCATTAAGGTCGTTTAGTATTGCAGGAATTATTGATATTCCCTGCTTCAATTTTATTGCTTCGCTTTCTCTTTCGGGGTCGCCCGGAATAACTACTCCCGCTTGATTTTGCGCAGCCTTAGCATTTCTGAATGTTGCTATCCAATCGTCCATAGATAGTTTAAATTCCTCGGCAGAACGAAAAGCATCAATACGCATTGCACCAAAGAAATGGCCAAGCCCTTTGCCCACTGTTTGCTGCAATACGGGCAAATATGCCACCTGAGGTGGCACAAATGGGCCAAAATTTGCTCCAGAAAGAACCGATGAAAAAATATCAACCAGTGCCGTAATACAAAATCCCTTATGACCGCCAAGAGCCACACCATTCCCGCCCAGAGTTAGTATTGCGCCTCCCTGCTCAATGGCTCCAGGGTGGGTGGTGGGGTTTCCATCCTTATCCTGAACCAAGCCAACAGGTATCTCTTGGCCCAGCTTTGACTTTATAGCCAGTTTACCTCTGGCCACTGGCGTTGTGGCAAAATCGGCCACAAATGGTGGTTGGTTCTGGGTTGGAATTGCCACCGCTATAGGGTTTGTACCCAGCAACCTATCGGCACTATACGTTGGTGCAACCAAGGGGTTAGCATTGGTTAGCGCAATGCCAATCATGTTGTGCTCAAGCGCCATGAGTGAATAAAACCCAGCTATACCAAAATGGTTTGTATTGTTAGTAGCAACCCATCCTGTACCAGCAGTTTTGGCTTTCTCAATGGCAATCTGCATCGATTTTTTAGCCGCTACAGGGCCAAGCGCATTACCCCCATCAACAGTTGCAGTAGATGGGGTTTGGTGCAAAATACGAACCTCGGGGGTTGTGTTAATTCGTTGCGCTTTAACCATAGCGTAGTAATCTTTCACTCGCAATAATCCATGCGAGGGGATACCCCTTAATTCGGCAGCAATTAGCACCTCGGCAACGCTTGATGCGTCGCTTTTGGAACACCCCATTGCAGTAAAAAGTTTCTCAACAAATTGTTCTATCTCTTTATGGCTGTAGTTCATATTAACAAATAAATGGGTTAACGGATATTTTCACTACTGCCTAAAAACGTAGTACGAGCTAGCTTGGGCAGTTGGTGTAATTTCCAAATCGTTGATATTTACATGGGGCGGACGAGTAACAGCAAACAGTATAGTTTCAGCAATATCGTCGGGAGAAAGAGGAACCAAACCAAGGTATGGTTTTTTGGCAGAATCGGCATCGCCCTTAAAACGCACCAACGAGAATTCGGTTTCGGCCAACCCTGGCCTAATCTCGGTAACTTTAATACCGTGCTTGAGCAAATCGATGCGCATACCTTGCGAAAGTGCATGCACTGCATGCTTAGTAGCGCAGTAAACATTGCCATTTTCGTAGGCTTGTACGCCAGCCGTTGATCCAATATTTACAACATGGCCGCTGCCGTTTTCAATCATCTTATTTATAACTATTTGCGAAATATAAAGCAACCCCTTTACATTGGTATCAATCATCTGCTCCCAATCGGCAACCAGCCCACTTTGTATGGGCTTTAATCCGGCAGCCAAACCCGCATTATTGACCAAAACATCTATTGTTTGCCATTCGGTTGGCAATCGGGTTATGGCTTTTTCAACATCTTCTCGGTTTCGAATATCGAAATTAAGCGTGAAAACGCTTTGCTTATGCGCCTGCTCAACTTCTTTTTTCAACTCCTGAAGGCGGTCGTTTCTACGACCAGCTATAATAATTCTATAACCATTCTTTGCAAGGAGCAAAGCCGTTGAGCGACCAATGCCCGCTGTTGCTCCTGTTACTAATGCTGTTTTCATTATAATAATACTGTTTAAGAGATTAATAATATGACAAGCAATCAATAATTACCCTTGGTACAGTGAAAAGTATTTATAGCACCTTATAACAAAATACCCCGCACGACTCACCATTTTTTTGAGGCAAGGCATACTTGGGGTACCCACCTATTTAGTGTGACAAAGTTACATTTTTTTGTTCGATTAGCTATAGCTCGCTGCCTTTGGTTTTGGGATAATAAAAAAACTATAAATAAACCCAGCGTAACTGCCTAAGATTTATCGAAAAAGAGCTTTAGGTGTATTCTAGTTTTACAAAGCAGTATTCAAAATCATTGGTGTCCGGTTAATATTTATAGATTCCTCCCTACGGTCGGAATGACAGGGCGTTGAGTTATATTTGGGAGGGGAGGGCTTGGCTAGCGGCTTCGCCGCTAGCCAAGCCCTCCCCTAAAAGCTAAACATTTGTCATTGACAAAGCCATTTCTATTTTCAACGGTTTTGTCGAACATACGTTTCATAGCGAAACGCAGTGAAGCGAAGAATCTATAATGTTTAACTTTGTTTTTACCGGACAATAATGATTCAAAATAAGAGTAGCAATACCTTAACCCCAATTATTCGGATTAATAATACAGATTTATTTATATATTAAGGTAAGCGCAAACATCTTGCTAATCGTCTAATTTTTAGTACTTTTGCAAACTGTACAAATCTTTTATAACATGGTATCACTCAGTCAGGTAACAGTTTCGTTCGGTGGTTTTAATCTTTTTAACGATGTCAGCTTGTTGGTTGCCCCAAAGGAGCGGGTTGGCCTTGTTGGTAAGAACGGGGCAGGGAAATCGACCCTACTAAAACTAATTATTGGCGAAATGCCCCCCTCGAGCGGGGAGATTAGCGTACCGCGCGACCTAGCCATAGGCTACCTACCCCAACAAATGGATGTAGCCAACTCGCGCAGCGTGATTGATGAAACCATGACCGCTTTTAGCGATATTCTGAAGCTAACAAAAGATATTAAAAAAATATCAAAGGAAATAGAGCAACGAACCGATTACGAATCGGAAGAGTACGCTGAATTAATTAACTCATTGGCTGAAAAAAGCGAACGTTTTAGCCTACTAGGTGGTGAGAGCCTCGATGCTAAGGCGGAGGTTACATTAACTGGACTTGGTTTTAAACGAACCGATTTTTCACGCCCAACTTCAGAATTCAGCGGTGGGTGGCGCATGCGAATTGAACTGGCCAAAATACTGCTACGAGAACCAAATATCTTACTCCTCGATGAGCCTACTAATCATCTAGATATAGAATCAATTGGCTGGTTTGAAGATTATCTAAAGGCCTATTCTGGGGCGCTAATTCTTATATCTCACGACCGGGCATTTTTAGATAATGTTACCGATAGAACCATTGAGCTGTCGCTGGGTAGGGCATATGACTATAAAGTTCCCTACTCAAAATACGTGGAACTTCGCAACGAACGTAGACAGCAGCAGCTGGCTGCTTATAAAAATCAGCAGAAACAGATTGGAGAAACCAAAGAATTTATTGAACGATTTCGCTACAAGGCCACCAAGGCCAACCAGGTGCAATCGAGAATAAAGCAGCTGGAAAAGCTAGATATTATTGAAATTGATGACGAGGACAACAGTGCTCTTAACATTCGTTTCCCAGAGGCACCCCGAGCCGGCGATTTAGTGGTTAAAGTTAACGATGTTAGCAAGGCTTATGGCAGCAACACCGTTTTTTCGGATGCAAATTTCGATATCCTAAGGGGCGAGAAAGTTGCTTTTGTCGGGCGTAATGGCGAGGGTAAAACAACCCTTAGCAAAATTATTATTGGGGAAATTGACTACCAAGGCGAGCTGAAAATTGGGCATAACGTAAGCATTGGCTACTTTGCTCAAAATCAGGACGAACTAATGAACCCAAACAACACGGTACTAGAGACAATTGACCGGGTTGCGGTTGGCGAAATTCGCACCAAAATACGGGATATTTTAGGTGCGTTCCTTTTCCGAGGCGAAGATGTAGATAAGAGGGTTTCGGTGCTATCGGGTGGCGAACGTAACAGGCTGGCAATGGTTAAACTTATGCTGCAACCCTATAACCTGCTTGTTCTCGACGAGCCAACCAACCATCTGGATATGCGCTCGAAAGATATACTTAAGGAGGCTTTGATTAATTTTAAGGGTACGGTAATCGTTGTATCGCACGACAGGGAGTTCTTAGATGGATTAGTGTCGAAAGTATATGAATTCCGCGACGGAAACGTTAAGGAACATTTAGGCGGGATATATAATTTCTTGGAAAAGCGTAAGCTCGAGAACTTAAAAGAGCTAGAGACCCGAAAGGAAGCAGAAAGATCGGAGAAGTCTAACTCAGGGATCTCAAACAGGAAACAGGAGTGGCTAAACCGTAAGGAGCAGGATAGAATTATTAGAAAAGTAACCTCGCAAATTGAGAAAGTTGAAACCAAAATTAATACCCTGGAGGAACAAATTGCCGAAAAGGATACTATTCTCTGTAATCCAGCGAATGCCTGTATAAACGATGATTTTTTTGCTGAATACGAGGCACTAAAAACAAAGCTAAACAAAACGATGCACAAGTGGGAACAGCTACACTACGAGCTGGATATTTTACAAGAGGAGGATTAGCCCCAATTATTTGTTGGAATAATTGCTGTTTCGGACCACGACTAACCCCCATTTACAATCATCTTTTACAAATTTGATGAATAATGCGGGCTAAGGAAAATTAATCTCGTTATAAAGTTACCGGTTTAGAAAGTTAACCTAGCCATTACAAGCCAAGCAACGCTTCAAGAAAAAAAATATTTTTATGCACCATAAGAACAGTAACATGAGACAAAAAACGTCGGACACCATATACGGCATCAGGCCGTTAATAGAAGCCATTAATTCGGGTAAAGAAATTGACAAGGTAATCATAAAAAAGGGGCTCGGCGGAGAGCTTATTCACGAACTATTAACGCTTCTGCGCAACCGGGGTATTGCACCACAATACGTCCCTGCCGAAAAGTTTGGTAAGTATGGCAACCGCAACCATCAGGGAGTTATAGCCTACATCTCACCCGTTGACTTTGCCCCCATCGAAGAGGTTGTTACCCGTGTTTGGGAAAGGGGCGAAACCCCTTTTATTGTAATCCTCGATAGCGTAACCGATGTGCGTAACTTTGGGGCTATTGTACGAAGTGCCGAATGTGCTGGTGCCCATGCAATTGTATTCCCAACAAAAGGTTCGGCTCGCATAGGTGCCGATGCGGTAAAAACGTCGGCAGGGGCAATACACCATATACCCATTTGTCGGGTTAACAGCTTAAAATCGACCCTGTCGTTCCTACAACTATCGGGTGTAAAAATTGCGGCAGCCACCGAAAAAACAGAAAATCTATACACAAACGCCAAGCTTGATGGCCCAATTGCTGTTGTAATGGGTTCCGAGGAGAAAGGATTATCGGAAAGCACCCTAAAAATGGCCGATGAGCTGGTTGCCATTCCCATTAAAGGGAAGATAAACTCGCTCAACGTTTCGGTTGCCTCGGCACTAATAATGTATGAGGTAATTAGGCAGCGTGGACTATAAACCAGCCTCATCGAGTGCCTTAGCACATGCCCGCTCGCCTAAGGCAATGATTTCTTTGGCTCTATAAAACTCAAAAACGCCACAAGCATCCTTTGATGTACTAATCAACACATCGGGCGGGTTATCCTTTAAAGCCTGCTTGGTCATGGTATTCATCATTATCTGAATAACACGATGAAGCATATCTACATACCCCAACTTGTTGGTTTTCTGAAGTTTTTTCTTCTCGTCGCCCTCAAAAAACTCGTACCACTTCTCTTTTAGCTGGTCAAAGGTCGATTTATCCTCCTCCGACTCCTCATGCTTAACCGCTGCCGATTCAGGGTTTTCGTATGGTATCATTGCGTTAACATCCACAGCAATTATTAAGTCTGCATTACTGGATTTTAGATGCTTAATGGGCAAAGGATTAAAAACGCCCCCATCAACCAGCAATGCATCGGAGGCCTTTACAGGAGTAAAAACACCAGGAATTGAAATAGATGCCCTTAGTGCATGCGCTAAGCTACCGTTATCGTAAACAATCTCTTCGCTAGCAATTACATCGGTTGCCAGAACAACCATTGGCTTTTGCAGCTCCTCAATATTCTTTTCAGGAATAAATCCCAGCTTCATCATCTCATCGAAGATTTTTTCGCCCTTAATAAACCCGCTTGCTCCCAGGGTAAAGTCTATTAAACCCAAAACATCCATCTTCGACAAATTTTCGGCCCAAGATTTAAAGCCAGACAATGTGCCCACAGCATACATACCGCCAACCAAAGCACCCATGGAACTTCCCGAAAGGGAAACAATTTCGTACCCACGCTTTTCTATTTCATTAATAACACCAACATGCACAAGCCCACGGGCTCCTCCGCTGGATAAGGCTAAAGCAACTTTTTTACCCATAGTAAATATGATTAATTATTCTCTTCGAATTTTCGGAATTTATTACCAGTAAAATTAATAAAAACTTTGATTATATAACGTATGCTGATAGGCCAAATTTCACAAATTAAATTAACCCCAACTACTCATTGGAGTAATGACAGGGCTACGCCCCTTAATCGAACTACGCATATTTCTTTCTACGAAGATAACAGGGCTAACGCCCCTGGTTGTTTAGGCGTAATAATTTGTAATTATCATTGAACATATTTCTGCCCTGCTTACCTGCCCTTTCAGGGCGTTAACCCCAATTATTAAAATAAATAATTGGAACCTCCAATAACGACTAAATAAGATTTATAAAAAAAACATTGCCAATAATATCCTCGATCGCGTATCAATCCAGTTATTTTTTTAGTTTTTTGCATTTTAAACCCAGAATCATAACCAACCTTTAAACTTTTGACCCATAAAATGCACGAAAAGATTGGTTTGTGCACATTTACTACGATTACAACCATCAGATAATCAATGGTGAAATGTTTATTTAATGGCATAAGGTAAAAAAGATGGCGTTTTTTTTGGTTGATTTAGTAAAATGCGATACTTTTGCAAACGCAAATGAGGGAATTTGCACCGAGAAATATTTGAAATAATGCGGAAATAGCTCAGTTGGTAGAGCACAACCTTGCCAAGGTTGGGGTCGCGAGTTCGAGTCTCGTTTTCCGCTCAATTGTAAAAAGCGGAATTATCCGCTTTTTTTCTATCAATACTTTCCTTTTCGTAATAATGGGCCCGGGTGGTGGAATTGGTAGACACGCAGGACTTAAAATCCTGTGGCCATTGCGGCCGTGCCGGTTCAATCCCGGCTCCGGGTACTAAAATTACAAAACCCCAGCTGATAATTATCAGCTGGGGTTTTTGTTTTTTTACAACTATATGAATGTGAACCCTATGCCGGGGTAACATGAATTTAACAAACCTTTAAACCCAATCTGAAAAACTGAAACTTTTATTGATAATCAGGTAAAGCATCCTTAAGTTTCTGGCGCGAAAAGAAGATACGACTCTTAACCGTACCAATTTTCAGGTTCAACTTTTCGGCAATCTCCTTATACTTATATCCTGATGTATGCATCTGAAAAGGAATACGAAAATCATCATCCAACTCATTAACTTTCTGGCTAATTTCGCTATGCGAATAGGTTGAATCGGGTCCTTCATCGTGAGCACGACCATTTATAAGATACTGATTATCACTAGAATCAAAAGTGGTGCGCTGCTTTACGGCCTTGCGGTAGTTATTAATAAATGTATTCTTCATTATGGTAAAAGCCCAGGCTTTTAAATTGGTATTATCCTCGAACTTATCCCTATAGGTCAACGCCTTTAGGTAAGTTTCCTGAAGTAAATCGTTAGCATCCTCAGAGTTGGCAGTTAAACTATAGGCAAATCTCTCAAGATTTGGTTCAAGCTCAATAAGTGCGGTGTTAAAATCTGTTGCTATCATAGTGGTATAATTTACTGTTGTTTTTATTCAGTCTAATTAAAATATGTATATGCAAATATACGATAGGAATAAACAAAAACAAACCAAACACTCAGACAACAAAAACAGCTAAAGCAGCATTCTAAATAATTGATGCGCTAAAACCCCTGCATGACAAAGGATATATATATAACTATATAAATAAGTTCTAAATATAGATTTAAACTTTTTTAACAGAGTAGCTCGGTATAATATTTTTACCAAATAGCACGGTGAACCCGATAGGCAATGCAAAATTTAGCTATATTTCGAGATTGAATTAAAATCAAACACAGCATGACCGATAGGATTAAAAAGCCAAGTATTTTTCAAGCATTTATTCCCATTCTATTCCTAATATTTTTCTTGGTCCTAAATGTTTACTTCTTTGGTGAAGATACCCTATCGGGTGCCAACCAAATTGCCCTACTACTTGCCGCCACTATTGGTGCAATTATAGCCGTATCGTTAGGATTAAAATGGGTTGAGGTACGCAATCAAATAGTAAAAAGCATCAGCTCTGCCATGCCATCCATGCTCATTCTTCTACTAATTGGCTCACTGGCAGGAACGTGGCTTTTGAGCGGTGTGGTGCCAGCTATGATATATTACGGACTAAAAATACTTCACCCCTCAATTTTTCTGATGGCCTCGGTAATAATATGCGCCTTGGTATCGCTCGCCACGGGCAGCTCATGGTCAACAGTAGCAACTATTGGGGTGGCACTACTCGGAATAGGCAATGCCCTAGGATTTAGCAATGGCATAATAGCTGGCGCAATAATTTCGGGGGCGTACTTTGGCGATAAAATGTCGCCCCTTTCCGACACAACAAACCTTGCTCCCGCCATGGCAGGTACCGATCTTTTTACCCACATACGATATATGATTTATACATCTGGCCCTGCCATAATAATTACGCTAATAATCTTTTTTATACTGGGGTTAACCTACAACCACACGGATGCTGTAGTGAGTGTTGCATCGACCCTACTTGCCCTTGAAACCACCTTTAACATAACACCCTGGTTGTTTCTAGTCCCCATAATTTTGATTGTAATAATTGTGAAAAAAATGCCTCCTCTACCCGCCCTAATGGCTGGCACTATACTGGGTGCTATATTCGCAATTATTTTTCAACCCCATGTTGTAAACCAAATTTCGGGCATTGACCACAGCTACACCATGTCGTCGTACGTTGCGGTTATGCAAAGCATGTTTGGGAGTATTTCGGTTACCACTAGTGACCTACAGGTAAACGACCTACTAAGCACAAACGGTATGGCTGGCATGCTAAACACAATTTGGCTTATTCTGGCTGCAATGATTTTTGGCGGAGTTATGGAGGCGGGTGGTTTTCTTGTAAGGATAACCGAAAGCATTATACGTTTTGCAAAAACCACTGGCTCGCTTGTGGCAACCACCGTTGGCACGTGCCTGTTTTTCAATATAACTGCATCGGATCAATACATCGCAATTGTGGTTCCAGGCCGAATGTTTGCAAAAACCTATAGAGATCGCGGGCTTAAGCCAGAAGTGCTAAGCCGTACGCTTGAGGATTCTGGAACTGTAACATCTGTTTTGGTACCCTGGAACACTTGCGGAGCAACGCAAGCAGCTGTTCTGGGTGTGCCCGTTTTAACTTTCTTACCTTACGCTTTCTTTAACATAATTAGTCCCTTTATGAGTATTTTTATGGCGGCATTCAATATAAATATTAGAAGATTTACTGACAAGGAGATGAGAAGTGAAGTACCCGTAAATATTGACGAGGAGTAGCTACAAAAAAACAAATCCAACATCCGTGAAACGATAAGCACATCAGGATAATACTTAACCCCAACTATTCATCCTTACTAAGTTTGATGAACAATGCGGGTTAAAAAGATGCCTATGAAGCGAAACAGCCTTTTTTGTTTCGGTGGGCAATAAGGGCAACCAACAAAATAGTTTTTACTACCTTTGGCTTTGCAAAATTCATAATACCCATGACTCTATCGGTTGTAATCGTTAACTACAACGTTAAGTACTTTTTGGAACAATGCCTGATCTCGGTTTTTAAAGCGATGAAAGACATTAAGGGCGAAGTGTTTGTAGTTGACAATGCTTCGGTTGACGGATCGTGCCAAATGGTAAAGGAACGATTCCCCGACGTTAAACTTATCGAGAATACTCAAAACCATGGATTCTCATTTGCCAACAATCAGGCACTTAGGCTTGTATCGGGCGAGTATGTTCTGGTGCTAAACCCCGACACGGTGGTTGGGGAGGATACATTTAGCAAATGCCTGAAATTTATGGACGAATACCCCGATGCTGGAAGCCTATCGGTAAAAATGATTGACGGTAAAGGGCATTTTCTTCCCGAATCGAAAAGGGCCTTGCCCTCGCCCATGGTTTCGTTTTACAAAATATTCGGTTTTGCAAAGCTATTTCCTCATTCCAAAAAATTTGCTCGTTATCATCTTGGGCACCTCGACGAGAATCAAACCCACGAAATTGAAATACTACCTGGGGCTTTTATGTTCATTAGGAAAAAGGCCCTTGATAAAGCGGGGCTTTTCGACGAGTCGTTTTTTATGTATGGAGAGGATATTGACCTCTCGTATCGAATTATTAAAAGCGGATTTAAAAATTACTACTTCCCCGAAACGACCATAATACACTACAAGGGTGAAAGCACAAAAAAAGGTAGCATAAACTACGTAATGGTATTTTATAGGGCCATGATAATTTTTGCTCGAAAACACTTTTCGCAAAAAAACGCTTTTATTTACACAACTCTAATTTACATTGCCATATACTTTAGAGCAGCCCTAAGTATTGCCAAACGAATACTTAAACGCTACATTGAGCCATTTACAGATGCTGTAATTATTACGCTAGGCATTGTTGTTATAGTACCTTTCTGGGAAAAATTTAGGTTTAGCTCCACTAACATATATCCCGATAAGCTTGTAATGGTACTTTCGATTGCTTGCATCGCAATTTGGCTTATATCGATATGGTTATCGGGAGGTTACGATGAGCCCCGAAAAAAATTAGCTGCAGCCAAAGGGGTTGCCATTGGAAGCGTGGTAATACTTTTGCTGTACTCGCTACTTCCTGAGGAGATGCGTTTTTCGCGCGCCATAATTTTACTGCTGTCGGTTTGGTCCATTGGCTTAATACAGCTAACACATATAGGTTACGCACTAATTAGGAAAGAACCACGGAGAGACATTCGCAAACCCAAACGGATAGTTATTGTGGGGAAACACGATGAGGCCATAAGAGTAGAAAGTATTATGAGCCAAGCCTCGGTTAACAAGCAACTTATGGGTATTGTATCGCCTAGCAACGATTTAATACAAAACGACAGCTTGGGCACCCTAGCGCAGCTTAACGAGATTGTGAGGGTTAACGAGATTGATGAAATTATTTACTGCTCAAGCGACGTATCATCGCACGAGATTATCAAATCGATGCTTTCGCTTGTTTCGCAAGGGGTCGATTTTAAAATTGCACCACCCGATAGCTTATCGGTTATCGGCAGCAACTCGATAGATACGGCAGGCGACCTGTACACGGTTGATATAAATGCAATATCGCTACCATCGAACAAAAGATTTAAACGAATTCTAGATATCACAACAAGCACTGCTTTGATTGCGCTATCGCCAGTACTTGTATTTTTTGGCAATGGTATCATAACCATGCTTCGTAATAGTTTACGTGTACTAATTGGTAAGCGTACCTGGGTAGGTTACATTGGCAAAAATGAAAAAGGGTTACCGCATATAAAACAAGGTGTTTTTCCGCCCATTAAATCCTCAGAAATAGAGAGCCTTAGCAATGGTCAGGTCGAAAAAATTAACATGCTATATGCAAAGAACTATAGCATTTCAAAAGATATTAAAGCCATTTGGATAAACATTGCCCAAAGAACCCGTTAGCAGCATGATAAAAAGATTACTACTAGCCATTACACTTTTTAGCTTAGTGGCATGCACAGCACAGCAACAAAAGGAATACATTAAAATTCGGGGCTTTACTCAGGGTACCTCTTACCATATCACATACTATTCTCCCGAGGAAAAAAACTTATCCCCCGAAATTGATGTGCTACTTGAAAGGGTAGACAGCTCAATGTCGGTATATCGCAAAAATTCTGTTATCAACGCTTTTAACAATAGCAGCAAAGGCTACCTGCTTGATACCCTGCTGGCAAACATTGTAATGCTCTCACAGCAATTTAACACTGAAACGGATGGTGCTTTCGACATAACATTGGGCCCACTGGTGGATGCATGGGGTTTTCATGCAAAGAGGGGCGAGATGCCCCATGCCCATACCATTGAGCAGCTAAAAATAGCAACAGGGGCCAATATGATTGAACTAAACGACCTGTACCTATCAAAAAAACACCCTGGGGTGATGATTGATGTAAACGCCATTGCGCCAGGTTATACCGTTGATGTTATATCCGATTACCTAGAGCAACAGCGTATTACCGACTACCTGGTTGAATTGGGAGGTGAAATTCGTACCGCAGGCAAGAGCCCCCGAAACACCAAATGGCTTGTGGGTATCGATAAACCTATCGAGAATTCGATTTCAGGCGAAGATTTACAGGTAATAATTGAGCTATCGAACGAGGCGCTGGTTACCTCTGGAAATTACCGTAAATTTTTTGTGCGCGATGGGGTAAAATACAGTCATACCATCGACCCAAAAACAGGATACCCCGTAAGGCACTCATTGCTGAGCGCAACGGTTATCGATAAAAAATCGGCTCGAGCCGATGCGCTTGCCACCGCATTTATGGTAATGGGTGTCGAAAAATCAAAGGAATGGTTAAGCAGGAATTCAGGGGTTGAGGCCTACCTGATTTCATCGAATACGGAGGGCGAATACGAGATTTGGATGACCGAGGGGCTGCAAGAAAGGATAAAGGATTAGCCCCAATTACCCATCCGAATATAATTAGGAACTACGACAGCGACTAAGTTTCGCAAACAATCTAGTTGCCCAAAATTGGGCTCCACCAGGTCGGGGTAACCCGCATTTGCATTCATCTTTTACAAATTTGATGAGTAATGCGGGTTAGGTTATTGGAAACGGGCTTGTCGCTCCTCAACTTCGCTCAGAATCACTAAACGTACTTTTGAAAATCATCATAAAAAAACCTAGGAGGCATGCTCGCAGCAGGTTCCGCATTGCTTGGCCTTTTCGGGCTTTTTCCAGCGCATGATCTCTTCGTGCCTAGCACAGCCAATTCCTCTCTTTTTCAGCTCCCTGTTTTTTCCTGTCGAGTATTCGGGGAACCTATGGGTTTGATGAAAAAAGACCTTAACCCCTAAAAGCAAGAACACTAGGGCTATAATTACCAGAACTACTAATATAAGGAGTAAAAACTGCATCGTGTTTTATATTTTTAGGTAGTTACAATTCTATTTTAAGCAAAACTATTTGGCAAAGTAAGTAAATTTTTTTAAAAGAATTAACGAAAAGTTAACCCCAATTATTCGTTCGAATAATTGGGGTTAATCGATTGACTGCTGGTGCTTCGCATTATCCATTACTCGAAACTGGTGCCTTCGAGAGCCACTGGTAGCTGAGGCTCTCGAAGCTAATAGGTTCACACACTTTGCTCTTGCTCCTCATCCTTGCTCCCTTTCAAAAATCGATTCTCACGATGATGAGGATATCCATAACCTCCTTAATCTCGACCTCACTCGCATTCCACATCCAAATTCAGCAAGCCATAACCCACCGGTTGCAGATTACAGCTCACTGTTATTCGTTATCACTGAATAATCACCTTAACAGTTACCCATTCGCCATCCGATGAAACCCGGAGCAGGTAAACTCCCTGAACAAATTTACTTACATCAACCCTATGGGTAAAGGGCTGGTTTTGCTTAATATTCTCCGAATAAACAAGCTGACCCGCTTGCGAAATTAGCTCAATGGTAAACAGAGCGGGTTGCCTGGGTTCAACATTTATGGTAATCCATTGGTCCGCTGGGTTTGGATAAACGGTAACCACAGTACCCGACCCTGGGATTTTATATACCGACGACAGGACAAGCACAACGGTATCGGAAGCTTGGCAACCATACTCGTTGGTAACGGTTAACCAGTACTCGCCAGGCTCATCAACAACAATAGTGGGCGTGGTTTCGCCAGTGCTCCACAGAAAATCTAAATCAGTGAGGCCCGATAGAATAGTGTAGGGGAACGTTACCTCAAGATCGTCGCCAAGGTTAACGAAAGGAGATGGATTAACGGTTAATGCTTGCTCAAACACAGTTCCTGGAAGTTCGTCGTAATCAGCGCTAAGCATCATAACCTCTTCACCTACTGACAGATTAAGCGGTTCGCTGAAGGTGAAAGTAAATGTTGCGTTATTAGGCAATTCTTCTGTTAACGTAAAAGATTCCTCTACAGAATCATAGCCTGAAACCTGGTATGTTACGATAATTGTTTCGCCGCTTTCAATTGCCTCCCTTCGCTTATTAACAACCTCTACCTCAACTACATAAACATCGGCTTCGCATAAATGCGTATCGGGTGAGATTAGCTCTACAATTAGCAGTAATGAACAATCAAAGTCTATTGTTACCTCATCGGAACCTACGCATCCGTTTTCATCCTCAACCACAACCGAATAGGTGCCAGGATATTCAACCAGGAACGTCTGCTCAGTGGACCCATCCTGCCATAAATAGCTAACAAATCCAGGGCCAGCATCAATAGTAAATGGCTCCGAAACGGTTTGGTCTCCACCCAAATCAACCTGAGGTGCTTCGTAAACCGTAATATCCTGACTTGCTGCAAAAGTACAGCCATTCTCATCGGTATAGGAGTAGGTAATGGTATGGAAACCAGCCCCTGCATCAGCAGGGCTAAATATGCCATCGGTAACCCCATTGCCGCTGTAAATGCCCCCCTCGGGTAGCCCGCCGGCTAGAGTTAATGGCTCTGCATTGAAGCAAAGCGGATCTATTGCGGGTAGAGTAACTGTTGGTAAGCCGTAAGCAACTAGCTGAACATCCAACCGATTATTGCTCGAATTTACGTCAAATGGGTAGGCAGTCTCTAACGAAATGGTGTGTTCGGTATCAGACGACAAATCGACGGTTTTTGTAAGTGTAAACTCAACCGATTCGTTTAAATTCAGCTCCTGATTTAGAGTAACCACTTCGGTTGCCTGCTCAATACCATTAAGCCAAAGGATAATACTCATCTCATCACCAACACCTAGTATCTCATCACCAAAATTCGAGAGTACAGCTGTTACGGTTTCATCATCACCCAACTCACAGGCACTAACAGGGCTGATTAACTGGGTTATACCATAGTCGGGCTCGAGAATAGTAACATGTACATAATCTCCCCCTTCACATCCATGCTCATCGATTACGGTTACGCTGTAATCGCCGGTTTGGGTTACTGTGAATTTTTGGTTGGTTGAACCATCTTGCCATAGATAGGAAACGAACCCTGGCCCAGCATCGAGTTCAAGCACCCCGGTGTTGCTAGACTGGTCCCCACCCAAATCGATTGTTGGAAAACCGTAAGCTACTACCTGGACTTCCATATAATTATTATCCGAATTTACATCGAGCGGATAATACAGTTCTGCTGCTATAGCGTGCTCGTTATCAGACAACAGATTAACCATTTTGCTGAAGGTAAAGTTGACCGATTCGTCAGGATTCAAATTCTGAGCAGGTGTAAATACCTCCGTTGCCTCCTCAATACCGTTTAGCCAAAGGGTAACATCTATCTCATCACCAACCCCTAATATATCATCCCCAAAGTTAGTGATTTCAACCGTTACGATCTGGTTATCGCCCAGCTCACAGTCGTTTACTGGGTTAATTAATTGGTTTATACCATAGTCGGGTTTAAGTACGGTAATAAACACATTATCGGTACCCACACACCCATACTCATTGGTAACTACAACCGAATAGTTCCCGGTTTGAGTTGCAGTATATGTTTGATTATTTCCTTCATCTATATCAACACTTTCGAATTGCCACTGATAGCTAGCATACCCTACACCCGCATCAAGAAGTAAGGGTTTGTTAACCGTTGTACCATCCGCTGCATCAATACTTACCGTTGGGTTGGCATACGAGTTAACTAT
The DNA here is from genome assembly GCA_028708425.1 of Bacteroidales bacterium. Taxonomy (GTDB): domain Bacteria; phylum Bacteroidota; class Bacteroidia; order Bacteroidales; family Tenuifilaceae; genus Perlabentimonas. The sequence continues at coordinate 123,689 of JAQVYY010000002.1, read as the reverse complement.
TGCTTCTATCTGATTGTTCTCCGCACGCATATCATTATCCATATCAACAAAAAAGGTAACCTCGTGGGCTTTTCGTTCAAGCAGATTTAGCGGTTGCGAAAGCGTAACCTCTAGGGTTTCATCTATATCCAAGTCGCTGGATAAAGTATATATTTCGGAATAAGGTATTGAGTTGTGAATATATCCAACCTCAACCTGCTGACCAGCTGGCAAGGTAAACGAGCTTCTATTTTTAACAACAACCTTAACCTCCTCAGCATTGGTTAGATTACAGCCCGAAATGGGGCTAAGCACCTCAACCAGTTCAATATCATCAATATAGAAAGTAATCGTTACCTCATCGCTAGCCTGACAACCCGAAAAATCGGTTACCGTAACGCTGTAGGTGCCATCTTCTGTAACCACTAATTCTCTCTCGGTGCTGCCATCGTTCCATAAATATGCATCGTAATACCCTGGGTCTAGTACCTCTTCCCAAGCATGAACGTCTCTATCCTCACCTAGGTTTGGTGTTGGGTATCCAAGGGCATATACCGTCTTGTTTCGGGAGTTATTGTCGTAGTAAACCTCTTCGGCAGCGGAGCTTATATCAACTTGAATTGTTGCGTTAGTTGCAGCGCTAAGATCGAGGGTTTGGCTTAGGGTAAACTCCCTAGACCCTTTGGAGGCGAGATTTTGGGTCAAAGTGATGGTTTCTGCAGTTACCAAGGTGCCATCGAGGTAAAGGTCAACATCAATGTTTGTCCCTGCTGTATAGGTTGTGTTGCCACTGTTTTTAATGGACACTATTACGGGTGTTTCGTTAGTTAGCCCACAATCGGTAAAAGGCGAAACTATCGATGAAACCTGTAAATCAGCAGAAATAATGGACATGCTACTACTTGCTGTACATCCAAAACTATTCTCAACGGTAACCTCGTATATTGGATAATCAGTTGGGTTATATACTAGATATGTAGGATCTACAGTACCATCGTGCCAAATATATGTGTAAACGTCCGCCTCGCTATATGGCTCAGAGTAGGTTGGAATAATTTCGTAAGCCTCGTATTGGTCAAAGACCTTATACAGTATGCTAGGCTCAATGGTTACCGTTGAAGCTGGATGAACAGTTGTTGTTATACTAAGGTCATTATTGCTGGTAACTGGATCGTTGGCGGTTGTTGCCGAAAAACTTAAGTAACTTTCGCCAATTGGTAAGTTTACACTTTCGGAAAACTCGTGTACAAGTTCCCCCCCAATGCCAAGTGGGGTATCCAGTGTTATTATCTCATCCTGGTTTCCCATTGGAGTATTTGCAGCAACAGCTATTTCAGTACCAATTGGATAGTCATCCTGACCCGAATTCTTTAGCGTAATTGATAGGGGAACCAATTCGCCAGTGTAGCAAATTTCCTCGGTTAGGTTATTGATACTAATTAGCGATAAATCGTATGCATTAACTAAAACAACTTGGTTGTTCGTCTCAGGCGTTCCACATCCGTTGGGATCCACAACTGTTACCCTATATTCATTTGTATTCTTCGATGAGGGAGTGTAGGCTTGGGCGCTTGTCAACGATGTCCAAATAGTCTCATCTGGAGTTTTCCTTTCCCACTGATAGGAATTAAATCCGTCATTTGCCTTTAGCACCAGTGTATCGGCTCTAGTTGAAATAATCTCAGTAACGGGCTCGAAAACATCTGGGGCTTGCTCTGTCCTCGTGAGAATAATTACCTCGGGCAATCCATAGGTATCTACGCTAACAGATACTCCATCGTTATCTCTGTCAAGATCATCCGATAGGTTTGTGTAGATGGAGATACTATAGGTTTTGGCTTCGCTCAGGTCGATGGTTCCAGTAAAGGTATATGGAATAGTTTCGTCAAGAGTACCCCATCCGTTATCAGGGGTGTAGTCCTCAGTGAGAGCTATCTCGCCATCAACCTCAACAACTAGAGGTATGGTTTCAGTACCATCAAAAGGTGAATTGCGGAACGATTGGATTACAATTTCGGGGCTTATTGGCGCATCGTGTTCGCAGGCATCAGCAAGGTTTTCAATACTTATAACACCCACATCCTTAGTAGAAAACATCACGCTTATATCATCCTCAGCCTCACAGGTTAACTCCTCGTTTATATACTTGGTAACAAAAACCTTAAAGACTCCCTCGGCGTCAACATCAAGAGTTTGATTTGAACCAACACTCGTAGTCTCATCGGGCAACTCGTACCAGCTGTAGGAGGAGTACCCCGCACCAGCATCTATGGTATATGGGGTGTTAAAATCTTCAACCCCAACATCAGGGCCTAGGGTGAATTCGGGCATACCCAGCACCTCAACGGTAGTTTTTAAAGTATCGTTGGAGTAATCGTCGTCGATAGCTAGATTTGTGTAGGCAACAATACTATGCACCCCTGCGCTAAACAGGTTAAAAGTGTTGGTAGAGGTAAATGTGTAATCGCCATCCTGAATAATATCGGCTGGTATTGTAATGATTTCTGATTTCTCGTCGCCTCCATCTACCTTAACAACAATTGCTATGGGTGCATCGTGAGGAACAGTTCTATAGCCAAAGTTTTTCAGCTTAAGCTCGAGCGCAACATCCTTGCCAATTTCGCAAGCGCTGGTTGGCGATATCAGCTCCGTAATGCCCACATCGTATGGCAACTCGTAAACCCGTATCATGTCAAGAGCCACACCCTCGGCTCGAGTGGCTCCGTCTGATCCGAATACAAAGCGGAATTTAACCCCATTAACTCCAACAACATCGCTGGGGAGTAAGTTTTTTACTGTAACGTACTCTGCTTTGTTTACGCTCCACCCCGCGCTGCCCAGTGCAGTAACTTCAGGAGTATCGAACCAGTTGTTTACGTAATGCTCATGAGCGGGTAAAAGGGTCCAACTAGCACCCCCATCAATGGAGTATTCGAGCGTTAGCCCATCAGCACCCTGCTCAACCTGCATGATATAATCGAATGCAATCACCGGCATTTCGGCAGTACTTAGATCGAAGCATGGGCTCTCGAGGTACGATTTCTCGTTATGATTATAGTTTTGCGAAAGGGCAGTTGCCCACACACGGTTTCCATCTGACGCTGTATTAATATTTGTTCCGCTGGGCGCACCCCATTGCCAGCTGCTGTTGATGCCGTTGGGATACCAGTATGCATCATTACCCTCAAACGAGGTTTGGTATGGAATTATTTCCGTTGAAAATACATATATTGTCTTTTCGTACCCATCGTTGCTGGCATCCTGATCACCCTCGAGGAAGGTTCTGAACTTAAGATTCTTTAAGCCGGGTGATGTAAAATCGGCTGTGGTGGCAAAAGTGTATTCCACTTCATAAACACCTCCCTGATCGGCTTCGCTTTCCAGGGCTGTGTTGTACGTCTCGCGAACATAGGTTGAGCCAGCATTTAATGAGTAACCAATGTCGAAAGGCACATCAACGGTTGCGCCGCCAAAGTTGCGAAGCATTATCCTAACCTCTTGGGGTTCGTCCATTAATCCACAGGTTTGAACCGGAGCCGTGGCATCCGTTATGCCCACATCGCTGTGGATAAACTCGCCAGTAATGGCAAAGTTGTCGATATTCCACCCCCCGTACTCGGTATATAGATTAGTTGTATCCATTGAGAACATTATTCGGATATCCTCTTTCCTTGTTGCCCACTGACTTATATCGGTGGATATGGGTTGCCAACTTCTATCAAGAATAGCAGTATTATTTTGGAATATATTTTCCCAGATTATCCCAGCATCATTACTAATCTTAACGCTTGTTTTATCGAAATACTCTATATTTAGCCAGCGTCTATATCTAACGGCGAGGTTCTGATAAAACTTTGCATCTACAGATTGGGATATTGCCGTTTCGGGAGAAACATTGGTTATGCCTGGAGGGTAATTACCAGCTAGATTAGTGGCCAATACATTAGCTCCCGAGAATGCATCGCTAGGATCGTAAATACCTACTCCCTCGGGCTCACCAACTTCCCATAGAGAAGTTTTAGCCCAAGTATTACCATCGCTAAAATTGGTGTACATTAATGACTCGTAAATAGTTGCAGCACCAGCTGGGTGTTGCGCTGTGGCAGGAAATGTTTTATCGCCAAGTAAAACGGAGTTGGCGGCTAAATTGAAATCAACAGTATTACCATGAGCCGACTCTGAATTTATATCAAAAACAAACCAAATATAGTTATTTCCAGTTCGTAGATTGAATGTTGGGGCTGTTACTGTGATTTCGTTCCCTAGGATACTTACCTCGGCTGGAATTTTCGAATTTACCGAAAATGTTGAATCTCGCGTATGGTAAATATTTATGTTCTCTATGTCCCCAATGTCAGTACCAGTGTAGTTAAGTGTTATGGAATTAAGCGGTATTTGCTGGTGATTTCCAGACACTAAGGCCAAAAGATAACCAAACGGATTTACGTTAGATCCTGAGGGAATAATGCTAGATTTTTGCTTCAGCTCAAAACTTTCCACCTTTCGGTCAACTATTCCCCTCTCTTCAATCTTAACCTCGTCTATACAAACCCCCCAACCCCAATTCGATATTCCCTCAAAAGCAATTTGGCAGGTTTCTGTTTTGGCATCATCCGGCAGTAGCATCTCTCTTAGTGTCCAATTGGGTGCGGCTGAAGTATAATGCTCAAGCAGAACCCAATCGGAAGAGCTAGACCTACGGTAGTAAACCCTTAACTCATCGGTTGCTCCTCCCCATGAATCTTGAGCATGCCAAAAACACAAGGTTGGCTTAATGGTTGCCGAACCATAAGGAACCAGATTAATCTCTTTTGTAATTAACCTGCGAATAGGTCCAACACTTTCATCCTGAAATAGGGCATTATAGCTGCCAGCATAAGCAGCTGATGGGTGCCTAAACGTGGGTGCTCCAGCTGGTGCATAGCCGCCATTCTCGAAACGCCAGGAGCGAGATCCAAGCACAAATTGTTGTGTCCAGCCTGTGGGTATTTTTCCTCCATTCTCAAAGCCCTCATAAAAAATCTCCTCAAACTCCTGACCAACTGTACTTAAACACAATAGCATTGCCAGCGTACCGTACAAAATTCTACGCAAGTTTCTTTTATTAGTTTGTTCCATATTTTAAACTTTTTAAAAAACAGTGATTAAAACACTCTAAATTATATTTATTTTCACTATTGTTCGGTAAAAACAAAGTTAAACATTAAAGATTCTTCGCTTCACCGCGTTTCGCCATGAAACGTATGTTCGACAAAACCCTTGAAAAAAGAAATGGCTTTGTCAATGACAAATGTTTAGTTTTTAGGGGAGGGCTTGGCTAGCGGCTAAGCCGCTAGCCAAGCCCTCCCCTCCCAAATACAACTCAACGTCCTGTCATTCCGACCGTAGGGAGGAATCTATAAATATTAACCGGACGCCAATGATCTATTTTAAAAAAATATGTCAAGTTTTATTCAAAAATTGCAGTAATTTCAATAAATTAAATTTTTTATACGAATAAAACAGCACCTAAGTTTTACCTTTATAAAACTTTGTTATTCAAGAAAAGGCAGCTTTAGCTATCTCTTCAAAAATAAGCGATTTTTTTGACAAAACACATATCTTTTATGACCAAATGCACGTATGAGATGATTAAACACTATATTTGTTTTACACTTTTAATATATGAATTATAGCATATCCATACCTCAATACCTGCCCAGATATATAGTAAGGTTTTTTATTGGCGCTATTGTATTACTATCAACGCTAAATAGTTCCTTTGCCCAAACCGACACCGAGTTCTGGTTTGTTGTACCCGATATTACTTATGGTCACAATAGTCCTGGCGGCGTTCCTGCTGCGTTGAAATTTTCGTCAAGCACTCTTCCCGCCACGGTAACCATAAGTATGCCTGCTGGTAATCCTGCAATTTTCCCTGATATAATTGTTGAACTTGCCCCTTTTGATTTTCAGGTGGTTAGTTTAAATAGTTGGATTGTACAGACTGGTGGCGATATAGTTCCAACCCAGCTGGAAAATAAGGCATTAACACCTGATGGCATAAATAATTTTGGACTACATATAACCTCTACTGCACCCATTACTGCATACTACGAGGTAAATAATTATAATAACAAAGATATTTGGGCCCTTAAGGGTAGTAATGGTTTAGGCACAGAATTTTTTACCCCTTTTCAAAATGTAAGTAATAATGGGAGTTATACCCCTCAGCCTATTTCAGCTATTGACATTGTGGCCACCCAGGATGGCACCAATGTAACGTTTACTCTACCCCCAGGTAAGGGGGCAAGTTATGGTTTAGGCCCGCAAACAAATATTGCCGCCACCCCTGCTGGGTCATTGTTCACTGTTACCCTTAATCGGGGACAAACCTTTTCGCTTTTCCCCCTTAATCGGAGTCAAGCAGCAGCCGACCGATTGGCAGGAACAAAAATAGAGAGTACACAACCCATTGCTGTAACAATTAAGGATGATTCGCATACCCACCTTGGTTATGGATGTAGGGATGTTTCTGGAGACCAGCTAATCCCTACTAAGATTTATGATGCGAGTACGTTTTCCTTTAACGATTTAATTGGCAAGGAGTATATTGCTATTCGTACAGCTCTTTATGATCAGGATAATCTATTTATTCTTCCAGTTGAGGATGGTACAAATATTAGGGTTTTCAATCCTGCTGGTACTGAAGTAACCAACGTAACTCATAATGCACGCCAACAGCTTTTTCAACCATTGCCAGTTGATACGGCATACTACCGTATAGTTGCTAATAAACCGGTGTACGTAATGCATATTGGTGGTTTTGGCTGCGAGGTGGGAGCCGCCATACTCCCCCCCATTGAAAAATGTACCGGGGTGCCCCGCGTTGCCTTTGCAAGAACATCAACAGAAGATTTTTATATTGTAATTATGGTAAGGAGGGGTGCCGAGGATGGATTTGAGTTTAATGGTGCTAAGCGTGATGACATATTTCCCCCTGTAGCGTTTACTCCTGTTAATGGTACCGACTGGAGCGTAGCCCGTTTTGGACCAATAAAAATTGACGATGCTGCTGTGGGCACCCATTTTATGCGGAATACCAAGGATATTTTCCATCTGGGCATTGTGAATGGTGGCGGAGGTACTGGTTGTTTCTATGGCTATTTTTCCGATTACAACGAGTTTAACCCTAAAACACTGGTGATTGAAACAGGTTCCAGTGGAGGGCGTATCTGCTCGGGAGAAACCCTAAACCTTTACGCCAGTGGGGGTACTACATATGACTGGGATCCCGTTACCTATTTAGATGACCCTACGAGTGAAACCCCCACAGCCATTAATGTTGAATCATCAATAAACTATACGGTAACCATTAGCGGGGCATGTAATGAAACTGAAATAAGGCATGTTAACCTGCAGGTTGGTGGACCGGTAACTGCAGCCTTTGATGCCGATAATTACACGGGTTGTGCTGTGCCTGCAACAGCTGGAGGAATCCCTGAGTTTACTTTTAATTTTACTAGCTCATCCACAGGCGATTTTAAACGATGGTGGAGCTGGCAGCTAGGTGCAACAGGGACTTCCACAGAATTTATGTATGGAGATGATAACCTTGCAAATGATGCCCGTACGGTAAGCCTAACGCTTGAAAACGACACGGATGAAATACTCGAGTACCATATAAAACTTGCAACTTCAGACAAAGATGAGTTCTGTTTTCGGGAGGTTACTAAAATAATTCGTGTTTATCCCTATATTGATATTAGTGCCAGCCGCACAATTGTTGGCAACCCAGACTGCCAGCCCCTAACGGTTAATTTCACATCTACACCCATTGGAAATCCCGATGGGCCATCGTACAAGTGGGTTTTTGGCGATGGAAATTCAGCAGCAACACAGCATGCAACAAATACTTATAACAATACAGCCCCACCATACAATCCAATAAACTACACCGCAGAGGTAACCATAACCGATAAGTGGAATGTGTGTACGGCTACCGATAATGTTTTGGTTAGGGTGCCTCCCTACCTCGAGGCTGGTTTTACTGCCAATCCGGTGGAGGGGTGCTCACCGTTGCAGGTTACAAATTTTAGCAATACCAGCAAAGGGGCAGGAAGTTATTCATGGAAATTATACCGTTTAGGCGCACCCGATGTTGAGGTTGGCTCATCGATAACAGGGAGCCCTCCCGATATTTCTTCTGCCAGCACCTTGCTTGTCAACAATCGAACTGATAACCTTGAAGAGGTTTACCGCCTCGATCTTGAGGTTACCAATGCTAGTGGATGCTTAAAAACTTACTCGCAAGAGTTCACCGTTTACCCCAACCCCACAGCAACAGTAAGTATTGATGATCCGGGAGCACCCGATATTAATTGTTCTCCTTTGCAAATAGATTTATCGGCAAGCACCATTCGCAATACCAACTCATTCCAATGGCTTGTCGATGGGGTTTCAAGGCTTTCCAATCCAGATCCCATAGGGAGTCCTCCCGCAAATTACACAGGAAGCTTAACCCTCGAAAATATTACTAATGCTCCTATTGCCAAAGTTATTAGCTATAAGGCTACAAATAATTGGGGCTGTGACTATGTTGCTCCTCCTCTTAATGTTAATGTGCAGCCCCACATTCATTCCGAAATTGTACTCAATCCGGAGGTTATTTGCCCCGATTCGGAAACAGGGTTGTTTGATGTACAAATTCTCGATGCTAAAATTGTTGCCGATGGGCAGTACGAGTGGCTTATCGATGGCGTATCGCAGGGGATAGATACCGATATAGGTACGCGTACATTCGATTACAATACGCTTACCAAAAATGCAAATGGGGAGGCGTTTATCAATTTGCAATTGGTGGTTGAGAATGCCGCAGGATGTATAAAAACAGATAATCAGCAGATAAAAGTCAATCCGCAGGTTAGCGTCGATTTCGATGCCTACATTGGTGCTTCGCTAATAAACCCTGGTGCAGGTGGCACTGGCACCACATTGTGCCCCCCCGAAACTTTAGATTTTACAAGTTCTACTACCTATGCCAATAGTTACCAATGGAAGTTTGGGGGTTTAAAAGAGGCAACAACGCAAAATGCATCGCTCGATGTTGAAAATAATGGATCATCTGCTTTTGACCTGCCTGTTACGCTAACAGCATCAAATAGCTACGGATGTAGCGGCACTGTAACTAAAACTTACACTATAGAGCCCGAGGTTATAACCAATTTTGATATTGAAAGCCTTGCTGGATGTGCACCATTTACTTTAGATGTTAGCGCTGTTGATAATGGTACGACTTATAATTGGGAGTTTGTGGGTCAAAATCGAACTGGTGCAGATCAAGTTTTCAATCCTGTTGAAAATAAAACAGGTGTTTCGTTGTACGAAACAATTACGCTGGAAGCTGTTAGGGGGAACTGTACTTTGGTGAAGAATGATGTTGTTGTTACCATCTACCCCGAGGTGCAGGCTCAGTGGGATTTCACCGCACCAACCGATTATTGTGCACCCGTATCGGCAGCAACGTTCGATAATACATCCGATTTATATGCAGGCGGAAGTGTAACCAATATTCAGTGGCAGGTTTTCGATGGGGCTACGCTAGTAACTAGCTCCAGCGCGCAGAACTTCACACCATCGCTACCCAATACCAGCCACACAGCGCAAAAAACCTACGATGTGCACCTAACCGCCACCAGCGCCGATGGCTGCGTGGGACAGGTAGACAATCAGATTACTGTTAATCCTAATCCGCTGGCCAAGTTTGAGGTTGATGTTACTGATAATTGTACGCCAACGGTAATCAACGTTACCAATAATAGCGTTACAACTGGAGCAAATCCATACAATTGGGATTGGGATACAAATGGGGTGGCAACTGATGAGAGTGCTAGTCCTATTGAGGTAACGTACAGTAATAATACCGAGTTGGTTGAGGGCAAGTGGATTGAGCTAGAGGTTACAAACCAATATGGCTGTAAAGATTTTTACGATTACACTTTTGAGGTTTACCCTGAGTTAAGTAGTCAGCTAGCTTTATCGTCGAGTAATCTAACCGCTAACTGCGATAACGACGAGTATGTTTTTGTTAACTCGGCAACCCAAGGCAATTCAATTAGTGAGTATCGTTGGCTGGTTAAAAATACTACTACGGGAAACAGTAACACTTATCCCTACACAAGTTCGGATGATTTTTCACAAACCTTTCGTAATTTTGGGACTTCGCCAGAGGATTATACCATTACGCTAACCGCAGAAAATCATTTGGGCTGTACCCAAGACGATTCGTATAGCTTTACGGTTTATCCCCGCGTAATAGCAGCTCAAAGTTTTGTTATTACCGATGAGTGTAATGGTACAACAATCGATCTTACTAATGCATCGAGCAATGAGGGTAAAGCAAATAGCACATTTGTATGGGAATTTACAACAACTGACGATGGTGCTGACAAAACCGTAACATCGCCAAGTGATAATTTAAGTGATATAAACCTGATTAATAACCATGCTGTAAATACTGCTCTTTACAATCTTCAGTTTACAGCGAGTACAGTGTGGAATCAAGGTGCAGCCGAAGAGAGAACATGTTTGCAAATGGTTACTGGCAACTCCGTAACCGTTTACCCCAATTTAGATTTAACCTTCGATATTCCCGATGCCGAGTGTTCCACCCCAACCGGTGTGGAGATTACCTTTGCAAGGGATGTCGCCACTAGCAGCGGAGGCGATGTAAACGATATCTCCATTGCATGGGATTTTGGCGATGGCAATACCGCCAGTTCCAATTTCGATGATGTTACCCATACATTTACTAATATCAGCAACCAGCCATTTACCACAGCCACTAAATTTACCGCTACCCAGCTAGCTACGGGCTGTACTTTTGAGGATAATATACCCGTTACCGTGTACCCAACGGTTACCGCAGCACAAAGCTTTATCCTTGGCAACTTGTGCGGGGGCGAGGTGGAGGTAACGCTTGCCAACGCATCGAGCAATACAGGGGTAACAACTGGTACTAATAATTTTGAGTGGCGTTTTACTCCCGATGATTTAACTAACGGTGCCCCAGCAAACTTTACATCTGAAGGTAGTTACTCACTGGTGAATAACGGTTCCATCGATCCCGTAACATACTCACTGGAATTTTTTACCGAAACGGTTTGGAATGAAGGTGCTGCAGATCATAAATCCTGCTCAGATGTTATTACCCCTGCAACACAGGTTAAGGTTTACCCAGAACTATTACCCGTTTTCCTAGCCCCAGACGCTGCTTGCTCTGGCCAAACAGGCGTGCCGCTCACCTTTGTTAAGGATAACACTGCCAGCAAGGGGGGCAATCCTGCCGATGTGACCATTGAGTGGAACTTTGGCGATGGGAATACCCAGTCGTCCAACTTTGATGATGTTACGCACACCTTTTTAAATATTGATGATGTCCCCTTTACCACAGCCACCGAATACACCGCCACCCAGCTGGCAACAGGGTGTACTGTAACTGATGCTATTCCGGTTACCGTGTTCCCAAGGGTTACGGCAGCACAGAGTTTTAATATTACAGATGAGTGTAATGGCGTAACGCTCGATTTAACAAATGCCTCAACAAACAAGAGCATTGCAAATAGTACTTTTAGCTGGGCCTTTACAACAACCGATGATGGTGGTGCAGATTTAACTGTTAGTTCTCCCGGCGATGCGTTATCAGGGGTTAATTTGGTAAACTCTCATCAAACCAACCCGGTTACCTATTCGCTTAGTTTTAGGGCTCAAACCGACTGGGCTGATGGTAATATATGTCAGCATGTTGTTTCAGGACAAGATGTCACTGTTTATCCAATTCTCAACCCAATTTACGATATTCCTCCAGCTGTTTGCTCGGGGCTTAATGGGGCTGATTTAGAATTTGTGAAAAACGCCAGCAGCAGCGGAGGAGGAGTAAACGATGTTTCGCTACAATGGGATTTTAGCGATGGCAATACCCGTACAACAACATTTGACCCTTCGGTAACCAAGCAATTCACAAATCTTAGCGACGAAGATTTTATAACTAGCACTAAGATTTTTGCTACACAGATAGCAACTGGTTGTACAGTTCAGCGCGAAGTGGATGTAAGGGTACATCCCAAGGTCGAGTCCATCTTTACATTCGAACTGGGCGATGTGTGCGAATATCCGCTACCGGTTACCTTTGCCAACGCATCAAAGTTTAGTAAAGCCCAAACAGGGGTACCAACCCAGTTTATTTGGGATTATGGATACGAGCTAAATGGAAATCCCGAAGGGGAAACTCTTGCTCCCAATGACATAAGCCATACTTACCATTTTTATAACGATGAGCCAAACCAGGTACAGGAGTACGACGTGAGCCTTACCATTACCCAAACGCATGACATTTCTGGAGAAGTTTGTGCAAATACAGCTGCCCGCAAGATTCAGGTTTACCCCGAGATGCTCCCCAGCTTCAATTTGCCAACTATCGAGGGGTGTAATCCGCTAACCGTTAGCTTCAGTAATACCAGTACGGGGGTAAACCTTGTTAAAGCCGATGGTACCACGACTTGGAATGGCCAATTTGTTTGGGATTTGGGCAATGGTTCTACCTCAAGCAGCATTACACCAGCAACCCGCGAGTATGGCCATGCCGATAAAACCCAGTCGCATATTTACAACATAAGCCTTACCGCCACCAATCCGTTGGGCTGTGTTAAAACTGCCACCACAAGTACTCCGCAGGTAACTGTTTATCCGTGGGTTGAGTCGTCGTTTACTGTTGATAGGATAGAGGGCTGTACACCGCTGGATGTAACTTTAAGTAATACTTTTAAATCAGACGAGTACGCCTACCTATGGAATTTTGTGGAGAATGGTACAAATGCGTCAACTAACTCATCAGATCTAGAGGAACCTGGAACCATCACCTTTACCAATCCGTTGGGTGCCACTGATGAGCTGCTGGTGCAAAAACCCCAGATTCAGCTAAAAACCTCGCTGGATCCAAACAAGTATTCCTACCAAACCGATGAAGCAGGATGTGTTAAAACAGCCACTCCGATTGAGGTAAGCGTATTCCCCCATGTTTATCCCGATTTCGAAGCGACCCTTGAGGGTTGCCACCCGTTAGAGGATGTTGAGTTTACAAATACCAGCAACGTTTTTGGAGAAACCAACAACGGCGAATATACTTGGGATTTTGATAATGGTGTTCAGTCCAATGTACTAGATCCAACGCAAACATTCAGAAATCCTGATTTTGTAAAGGATACAACCTTTAACGTGAAGCTAACTGCCGAATCACAGCATGGCTGCATCGACGACACCATAAAAACAGTAACAGTATATCCTAAGCCTAAGGCACGTATTGAGCTGGAAGAGTATATGGGTTGCTCGCCCTTCGACTTGGCCATTACCAACAGCTCGGTTGGTAAAGGATGGGGATCGACCCTTGAATTTACATTCGATTTTGGCGATGCAAGTGATCCATATGTTACCACGGACCCGGCGGATCCAGCAAGTGCCAATCATGAGTACCGCAACCTAAATAATGAGATTGAGCCCTACACCCTATGGCTAACCGTAGAGACAGAAAACGAATGCACTGACGAAACATCGCAAACAATACACGTTTACCCCGAGGTAACAGCAAGATTTGATACCGAGGAACAAGTTTACGAGCAGTGTAATCCGTTTGAGGTTCAATTTGAAAACACCTCGACCAACAGCTGGAGCTACCTTTGGAACTTTGACGATGGGGGTATAACATCATCATCGGTTGCCCCTAACTATCGCTTTGTAAACAATGATATCAACGATAGAACCTACGATGTAACGCTTACGGCCATGTCGGAATTCGATTGTGAGGATACAGATACGTTAGCTATCACAGTATTCGCTGCGCCCATAGTTGACTTTGTTATTATGCCTCCACATCAGGTATTCCCACAGGATGGCACGTTACCTGTGGTTTACTTCAAAAATCTATCGCGTCCAAAGGGCATTCCACACACCTGGCCCCACAAATGGACCTTTGGTGATGGGGATAGCAGCATCAGTACCGAGGAAACGATTGAGCACACCTACGAGCATTGGGGCCCTAAAGATGAGGACTTTAGGTACGAGGTAACGCTAGCTATCAGCAACGAAAAATGCGCTGACACCCTTTCGCAAAAGTTTACCATCTTGCCCCCTGAGCCAATATCTTTATTCTCTGCCAACGAGTACAGGGCCTGCTCGCCATTGGAGGTTAATTTTTATAACGAATCACTATTCTATTTAACCGATGAAGATGCTACGGCCTTTGAATGGAGAATAGATGGTGAGGAGGAGCCATTCTCTACTGCCTTTGAACCAAGGTGGACATTTACAGAGCCTGGATACTACAATGTACAGCTTACCGTTTATGGTGATGGTGGCGAAAAGCACTCCTATAGAACGTTTAGGGTTTACGAGAATCCCAAAGCGAGCTTTGAGGCCATGCCCGAGAGGGTTACCCTACCCAATGCCAGAGTCCATTTCTATAACTTTTCCGAACGAGCCGATAGCTGCATCTGGGTATTTGGCGATAATAGCTTCGAGTCAAATGATTGGGATCCTGTTCATACTTATACAGAAATGGGCGAATACAGAGTTACCCTAACCGCCTTTTCGCTAAACGATGATGGCACCGAATGTGTCGATATATACTCTAAATTCCCAGCCGTATGGGTGCTGGGCTCAGGTAGAATTAGGTTCCCCAATGCCTTTGTACCAAGCAAACTGGGATCTAACGGTGGCGTATACGATGCCATTGACTATAAGAATGAGGTTTTCCACCCGGTTTCGGAGGGTGTAATGGAATACAGGCTGCAAATTTTCAATCGCTGGGGCGAGCAAATTTTCGAAAGTAACGACATAAATATAGGCTGGGATGGTTACTATAAGGGCAAGTTAGCCAGTCAGGGTGTTTATGTTTGGCGTGCTGTTGGTCGTTTTGCCAATGGCGATATGTTCGACAAACGAGGAAATGTTACCTTGCTAAGATAAATTACAAGCTATTACAAATACGTACAGTACATTAAAAAAGAGAGACGCTGTTTATACTGAAGATTTTGTTGCTAAGATAATGTTATGATAAAGTGCTTGCATACTACATATAGTAATTACATGGGGCTAAAACGAGTGGTTCTAACCCTTACCGTGCTACTTATGGGGTTGGTGGGGTTTGCACAGGATGCGCAGTTTACCCAGTTTTATGCTAGCCCGCTATACCTTGCCCCATCGTATGCAGGGGGCACTCCAGGGCAAAGGGTAATTGCAAACTACCGCAACCAATGGTCGATGATTCCTGGCACTTTCCAAACCTACAGCGTATCATACGATCATAATTTTATAAACTTTAAAAGCGGATTGGGCTTGCTTCTTTTAGGCGATGTGGCAGGCGATGGCAGAATGGGCCGAACAACCGCAGGCCTAATGTACAGCTACGATATTACACCCCATCCCGATTTTCATATCAGGCCGGGTATTGGTTTTTACTACGTGCAGCAATCGGTTGATTTTACTAGACTAATTTTTGGCGATCAGCTTACATCTGACCCGATGCCCCCCTCATCTATTCAACCCATAGGCGAAAATGCAATTCACGAAATTGATGTTTCTACCTCCGTATTAACATACACCGATAACCTTTGGCTAGGAGCAACATGGGACCATATGCTTAGGCCTAAGCAAACATTTTATAACGATCCTGATTCACGGATGCCTTTCAAAATATCGGTATATGGTGGGGCCAGGTTTGTGCTAAAGGGCTTTATAATGCGTCCAATTGAGGAGAGCATAACCACTGCCTTTAACCTACGGTTTATGGGCGACTACAAACAGCTCGATTTGGGCTTGTACTGGTATCGCCAACCCTTTATGTTTGGTGCTTGGTATAGGGGAATCCCGCTGGTTAAGGAGTATCCTGGAACCGATGCGGTGGCATTCCTATTTGGATATAAGCAGGATGAATTTAGCGTTGCCTATAGCTACGACTTTACCCTCTCAAGCCTAGGATTCGGTTCGGGTGGATCGCACGAGCTATCAGTAAACTACACCTTTAAGGTAAAAACCCGAAAAAGATATAGGGCACTTCCTTGTCCAGCATTTTAGGGGTAAGGAGTGAGCAGTGAGGGGTGAGGGGTGAGCGGTTGGTTGGAACACTGATGACGCTGATTTTACTGATTTACACTGTTTTTTTGTCCGCAGATTACGCAGATTAGCACAGATTGTGGTTGTTTTTTTGCGATGACTAACCAGTGCCTTCGAGAGCCACTTCGAGTTCCTTAGTGCAACGCTCAGGCACCCCGATAGCTGAGGCTCTCGAAGCTACCGTTCGGATGCGTAAACTCGCAATCATCTCAGCCTCAACCTTAACCTCAACCTCAACCTCAACCTCAACCTTGCTGTTAACTATTAGCTTTTAGCCTTTGGTGCTACGCAAAGTCCATTCGATTTTACAAACACGCAACTCGTAACTCGCGACCCTCTATTAAAAAAAGGGCAAGACCAAAATTGATCTGCCCTCTTTTTTCTATTTACTAATGATAATGTTTCAACTGAGTAGATTGTGTGCCCCTACCCTAAAATCGTTTTTCAACAACTGCCCAGTCGACTAGTTTCCAGAATGCCTCAATATAATCGGGGCGCTTGTTTTGGTAGTCGAGATAGTATGCATGTTCCCATACATCGCAGGTTAAAAGCGGGGTAAATCCATCGCGTAATGGGTTACCCGCATTAGACTCCTGAACAATTTTTAGCTTACCGGAGCTGTCCTTAACCAGCCATGCCCACCCCGATCCGAAAAGGGTAGCTGCTGCTTTGCTAAAATCTTCTTTAAACTTGGCGAACGAGCCAAAATCGCGCTCAATGGCCTCGGCTAATTTACCCTTAGGCTCAGCCTGTGGGTTCGTCGAAAACGCTTCAAAGTAAAAGGTGTGGTTCCATACCTGCGCACCATTATTAAATATTCCACCGTCGGACTCCTTAACAATGGTTTCTAGGTCAGCATTCTCAAAACGGGTACCCTTAATCAGGTTGTTAAGGTTGTTAACATAGGCCTGATGGTGTTTGCCGTGATGAAAATCGAGTGTTTTTTCACTGATATTTGGTGCAAGAGCACCCTTGGCGTAATTTAATTCGGGTAGTTTAAATTCCATAAGTAGTATTTTTTAGGTTCAACAATTTGAATATTATGTTATAAGCAAATTTAGCAAATTTTTAGCATATATCCGCAATTATTCATTCGAATAGTTGCTGACTCCAACCCAGCATTTGCATTCATCCTCAACAAATTTGATGAATAATGCGGGATAACTAAAAGGTATAGGTTGTTTATATTGGCTACTGCCGGTTGGCTTTTTACTTTTTTCCTCACATCCCGTCTATCATTACTCAAGCCCTTTCATGGAGAGCTGAATACGCTTACGATTTACATCTACCTCAAGCACTTTTACCTTTACATGCTGATGCAACTTAACCACATCGTTTGGATTTGAAATAAACCTATCGGCCATTTGCGAAATGTGTACCAATCCATCCTGCTTAACGCCAATATCAACAAAAGCACCAAAATTAGTTATGTTGGTTATTATACCTGGTATAACCATTCCTGAGAATAATTGCTCAATGGAGTAAATTCCTTCGGCAAATTCGAATACCTTTATACCCTGTCGTGGATCTCGCCCAGGCTTAGCCAGCTCCTCAACAATATCCTTTAGGGTAGGCAAACCGATTTTGCTCGTTACGTACCTATTTATGTCTATCCGTTTTCTTTTAGCCTCATCGGTAAGCAAATCGTTAACGGTACAATCCAAGTCGTGCGCCATTTGCTCAACCACATGGTAACTTTCGGGGTGTACAGCACTATTATCCAATGGGTTGTCGGCATTAACTATCCTCATAAATCCTGCACACTGCTCAAAAGCCTTTGCGCCCAGTCGGGGTACTTTTTTTATCTGCGAACGGGAGGTAAAATCACCATTTTTGCGCCTATGCTCCACTATATTTTTAGCCAGCTGAGGGCCTAATCCTGAAATGTAGGTTAGCAAATGTTTGCTGGCCGTATTCAGGTTAACGCCCACATGGTTAACGCAACTTTCAACCACGGTATCGAGGCCATGCCTAAGCTTACCCTGATCAACATCGTGCTGATATTGCCCTACCCCTATTGATTTGGGATCAATTTTCACCAGCTCGGCAAGCGGATCCATCAACCTACGACCAATGGACACAGCACCCCTAACGGTTACATCGTATTCTGGAAACTCTTCGCGTGCCACTGAAGATGCAGAGTAGATTGAAGCACCATCCTCGCTAACCATATAAACGTTAACATCCTTATTAAAACGGATACGCTTTACCAGCGATTCGGTTTCGCGACTGGCCGTTCCGTTACCTATGGCAATGGCCTCAATCTTATAGGTATCGACTAGTGCCGATATTTTACTCATGGCTTTACTCTGCTCATTCTGGGGCTGATGAGGGTATATCGTCTCGTTATGCTTTAAATTGCCTTGCGAATCGAGGCACACCAGCTTACATCCGCTACGATATCCAGGATCTAATGCCAGCACGTTTTTTTGGCCTAGGGGTGAAGCCAATAGCAGCTGCCTTAGGTTATCGGAAAAAACCTTGATGGCCTCTAAATCGGCCGATTCTTTGAGTGCTGAGGTAAATTCATTCTCAATGCTTGGCTCAATAAGCCGCTTGTAGCTATCCTCAATGGCCAAATCTACATGATCGGCAGACTCGTTATCGTACTTAACAAAAGCTTGCGAGAGGTCGTCGAGCACATCGTCGGCAGGAGGCGCAATGGATACTTTTAAAAAGCCCTCGGTTTGCCCACGTCGCATTGCCAAAAAACGATGCGATGCGCATCGCTTAATGTGCTCGTTCCAATCGAAATAGTCGGAATACTTTGCACCCTCCTCCTCTTTCCCCTTAACAAGCTTTGAGCTAATGGTGGCAGATTTACGAAAGTGCTTTCGTACAATATTTCGAGCTCTCTGGCTTTCACTAATCCACTCGGCAATAATATCGCGTGCTCCAGCAATTGCATCATTGGCCGTTGGTACCTCATCGCTTACGAATGGCTGTGCCGCATCGGCAACATCGCGTGCAGCCTGACTAAAAATAGTGTGGGCTAAGGGTTCTAAACCACGCTCCTTGGCAATGGTGGCCCTTGTACGACGCTTGGGCTTATATGGCAAGTATATATCCTCTAGCTCCACCGCATCGAAACACTCCTCTATCCTATTGCGCAATTCGCTGGTTAGCTTACCCTGCTCGTCTATGGTTTTAAGTATGGTTTCCTTTCGCTTTTGCAGCTCAACCAGCTTACCAAGCCTATTGCGAATATTGGTTACTTCAACCTCATCGAGGCTCCCGGTTTGCTCCTTCCTATACCGGCTGATAAAGGGTATGGTAGCACCCTCTTCAAGTAATTTCACCGTACTACCCACCTGTTTAACCGAGATATCTAGTTCCTGGGCTATTAGTACAATATGCTTATCGTTAAAAGAATCTGCCATCAAAATAAAAAGTTAGTTGTTAAAAAAATAGGTGTTTATACAATGTACCCCCAATTATTTATTCGAATAATTGCTGTCTCCGACAGCGACTAAGCTTCACCACCAATCTAGTTACCAGAAATTGGGTGCAACTAGGTCGGGGTAACCCGCATCTGCATTCATCTTTAACAAATTTGATGAATAATGCGGGATACAAAAATACGAATAGAGCGTTAAAAAAAGCATTAATCTATTTTTTTTACCGTAAACATTAAACTTTACGTACATTTGCACATCATAGGATGTATATGTGTTGCACACGTCGTGATTTTGAATACCAATAACTAGGTATTGCGTAAATTCAATAACATTTGCACCTTTGCAGTATGAAACAAAGCACAATTTATATGCTGAAGAAAAACTTCGCCATTGTTTTAGTGGGGGTAGTTGGGCTACTCACCCTAAACAACGTGCTTTTTACACACTTTCACAGGCTTGCCAACGGCGAATTAATTGTACACGCACATCCTTTCAGTAAATCGGGGCAAACAAATAACCCATCAGAAAAACACGAGCATACAAAAGTTGAGCTTCTTGTATTCGACAGCCTACTACTACTATTTACTGGGATAATAATGGCAGCGATAAGCAATCTGTTTAGACCCTTTAAAATCAAAAGATTGTACGCTGTTTTTACCATAAATAAAAATCACTTTCGCCACTTCTCTAACAGGGCTCCACCCATTGCCAATTAATTAGGGTTTACTAAACGCTCTCGCCCAATAATTTTTACCCATATAATTTTCCCTTAATTGATAACATCACAATTGGTACAGATATGTATGCGGTTGTACAAAAAATATTTAAATGAAAAGATTTTTTTCTATTTGCCTTCCGATTCTTTTGCTAGCATCCGTTAGCTTTGCACAACAACAAAAACAACAAAACAAGAATAAACACCAATACCAGTATGGTAGCAAACACAAAAGCGATGCCCACCTAGTTGGACACGTGCTTAATGGTAACGAACATATTCCGTTTGCCAGCATAGTACTTAAGGGTACAACCATTGGTACATCGACCGATGAAACGGGGCACTACCGAATTATTAATATACCCGAGGGCACATATACAGTTGCCGCTATAGCATTGGGGTTTTCGACTGCAGAAAAAGAGGTAACAATTAAAGCGGGGCAAACCCTTGAGCTTAACTTTAAGATGTCGGAAGACGCTATTGGCCTAGACGAAGTGGTTGTAACGGGTGATAGAAACGAGCAACGCAGAAAAGAGTCGTCGGTGGTTGTAAACACCATAACACCCAAAATATTTTCCATGACACAGTCGATTGTGCTGAGCGAGGGGCTTAATTTTAGTCCTGGCTTACGAATGGAGAACAACTGTCAGAATTGCGGATTCACCCAGCTTAGGATGAACGGCATGGAGGGCCCATACTCCCAAATACTTATAAATAGTCGCCCCATTTTTAGTGGACTTGCGGGTGTTTACGGCCTTGAGCTGATACCCTCGAATATGGTTGACCGACTAGAGATAATTAAAGGTGGAGGTTCGGCTCTTTATGGCAGTAACGCCATTGCTGGAACCGTAAATCTTATTTTAAAAGACCCCATTAACAACTCATACGAGTTTGGTTTAAACAGCGGATTTAATGGGATAGGGATGAGCTCATCGGGAGGAATAACGCCTGACAATAGTATAAACTTTAGCGCTACAGCGGTATCATCAGACGTGAAAACCGGCCTATCGGTTTTTGGTTTTGTTCGTAATCGCGATCCTTTCGATGCCGATAACGACACCTTCTCGGAACTAGCTTCAATAGAAAATACCAGCATTGGTGCTAGGGCATTCCACCGTTTTGGTAAACGAAGTAAGATTGCTGCAGATTTTTTCAATATCAGAGAGGACCGGAGAGGTGGAGATAGACACGAGTACCCCGTGCATGAAGCTGGCATTGCCGAGGCGGTAAAGCACAACATTACAACAGGGGCCCTAACCTTTGATCACTTCTTCAGGGATTTAGATTTGTTATCGATATTTGTTTCTGCTCAACATATAGACAGAGACTCGTACTATGGAGCAAATAAATCGCTTAGCGATTATGGCTATACAAACGACCTAACCTACACAGCGGGCGCTCAATACAAGCTGATGCTAGACAATACCAAAATGATTTTTGGTGTAGAGAACCAAGGAGGAAACCTTAAGGACACGAAGCTTGGATACCCCGATTATGAAAATGTGGGTGTGGATGGCATCATTCCCCATACCAACAATATGCTGGTAGCCGACCAAACACAGAATACTACGGGTGCTTTTACTCAGGTTGACTACACCTACGGCAACTTTAAAACTACCGCTGGTATTCGCTACGACTACTACATGATTTCGGATAAGAAAAATCCAGCTAATGATATAACTGGAAATGTGCTTAGCCCAAGGGTTACAGCTATGTACAACTTTAACGATTGGATGCAAGCCAGGTTAAGCTATGCGAGAGGTTACCGTGCTCCCCAAATATTTGATGAGGATTTACATATCGAAACATCGGGGTCACGAAAAGTTGTACACGAAAATTCGGCTAACCTAGAGCAGGAAACTAGCAATAGTTTTATGGCATCATTGGATATAAACCAGAAAATTGGCAACACGGGTGCAAACCTACTTATTGAGGGATTTTACACCATGCTAAACAACCCTTTTGCCAACGAGTTTGGCGCTCCCGATGAAAATGGTGTTGTAGTTTACACTAGGATTAATGCTGAGGATGGCGCAACCGTTAAGGGAGTAAATTCGGAGCTTACCGTTGTTCCTGCAACAAGCTTATCGCTTAGGGCAGGGTTTACCCTTCAACAAAGTATGTTTGAAGCTGAACAAGAATTTGACGAACGTAAGTTTTTCAGAACTCCGAACAGCTACGGTTTCTTTACAACCAGCTGGAATCCAATAAAGTGCTTTGGCGTTAACGCCACCGGAACGTACACCGGCTCGATGCTTGTACCATATTTTGGAGAGAACGAAGAGCTCCGCGAAAGCGACCCATTTTTCGATCTTGGCATAAAGCTAACATACAATGTTAAGATTAATGGTGCTACCCTACAGCTATTTGGCGGAATGAAAAATATTTTCAACTCGTATCAAAACGATTTTGATACCGGAATTAACCGCGACCCAGGATATTTGTACGGGCCCAATCAGCCCAGAATGGTATATATGGGCATACGCATTGGTAATAGGCTGCGCTAATTGCTTGTTACCATCCACAATTCAATGTTGTTTGGTTAAGCATTAGTTGTAAAGCGAGTCAAAGGTTTATTCGTCAACTCAATGCGGCCAAACTCAAAATAAACTACTCAAAACAATAAACACGCCAGCCTGAGAAAATCGAAGGCTGGCGTTGTTATTTTATTCAACACCTCTAGAACTCATATTTTAGCTGAAAAGACATCATACGCCCAGGCGAGACCATATTCCGGCTATCAATATATTCGTTATCAAATAGATTATGAACCATTACTGAAGCGATTAACCCTTTATAAACAGGTCGCCATAGCTGTAAGTCGATGAAATAATAACCCTCTATTTTTTCTGTGTTAACCTCGTTTTTCCATTGCGCACCCTTATAATTAAATGCAGCTGATGTGTTAACTATCGAATTTCTCCAGATTAATGATGTATTGAAAATATCCCTTGGCTGGTAAACTAGCTCCGATCCAACTAAATCATCCTCGACCTGGATATTAGACCTCTTATACTCTAATATGTTGGTTACAATGTGGCTATAGGCTACAGACCAGCTAAAGTTTTTGCTTAGCGTTAAATTCATACTAAGCTCTGCACCTAGAATTTCAACTTCCCCAATATTACTTTTAGCCATAATTGGACGAAGCCTGTTGTTCAAATGAATTGAATCACCGGTTGAAATATATGCGTGATAATCTTTACCAATGGAATAAAATAGTGATGTTGAGAGGCTTATTTTCTCGAAATACAGAATATCGGCACCCACTTCGAAATTGTCAATATACTCAGGTTTTAGCAAAGGGTTTGCTATTTTCATTGCGCCCGAAATACGACCTGTACGGCACATATCGTCAAGAACAGGAGTTCTGTACCCTTTGCTATACCCTACGTAAGCTCTAATCTTTTTAGGTTGGTAGTACTGAGCTGAGAGCCTTGGGCTAAAAGCCGCAAAATCAGCATCGGCTAATTCGCCTGAAAAATCCTGCAAAAACGCAGTTTCATTAGTTGGGTTTTCGACTAAAAATTTACCATCGTAAAACTTTGCATAATCGTACCTTATACCGCCCAGCAAACTAAAGGGAGTTTCCCCAATACTAACCTCATCGAGCAAGTAAACTCCAACTAAATTCATTTTCCCGAGATTATAAACCTCATCGGTTGAAGTAACATACCTGTCGGCACCATCAACAGCACCGTAACGCATATCAACCCCAGCCGTTATTTTATTATGCTTACCCAATGAGAAATTGTAACCAGAGAGAAAACCAATATCATCCCGAACCGAAAGCACATCGTACTTTGTTACGGTATTTCCCCTTAAGTTTTCTCGTACGTGCTCATAGTTCTCACGCTGTGTATAAAAATTTAGCTTCAGGTTACTATTCTCGTTAATAGTTCCCTGATAGGAAATCCTGCTGCTTATGCCTGTGTACCAATTATAGGTTCCTTTTTCAGATACAAGTTCTTCGTTAATAAAACCATATCCTGCGTAGTTTGAACCAACTCCACGTTGCCCAGAATAGTAACCACCCGAGAGATCAATTTTATGCTTTTCGGAAAATTTATAGCCAACCTTTGCCCCAGTATTATACTCATTTAAAAATGATATAACCGAAAACTCATCCACCTCATCCGCATGGTTAGTAATGTACCCATCGCTTTTTCTGTAGTTGCCATTTACCGCCCAGTAGAGCTTATCTTTTAAACCCGAAATATTTGCTTGCGTCTGAATGGTTGCAAGGTTCCCGTAGCTTTGTGATACATAGCCCTGTAAATTTTTGGTTGGCGTAGGAGTGATTAGATTTATAACACCGCCCATTGCGTTTCCACCATGAATTGTTGACCCAGAGCCTTTTAGAACCTCAACCTGTTTTACATCCTCGGTATTAATGGCATTCCAGTTTACCGTTCCCCCATCGCTCTTATTAAGGGGTACACCATCAACCATAATCAATGTTCTTCCTGCCTCATTACCCATACCGCGCATCGACACATCGGCGGTTCCAAAAATTGATGCGCCTCTACTTATAGAAATACCTGGGATTGAATATAGATACGCATCGGCCGAAAGAGCAGGAGTACCCTTAATCTTATTACTGCTAACAACCTCTACCCTTTGGGGCACTTCCAAAATCTTTCTCTCGCTTCTGGTGGCTGTTACAACAACTGTTTGCAACTCGTATATTTCAACATCAAGGCTTACCGTAATTTCCTCGCCAAACGAATGGGGGTGTATAGTAACAACTTGCGATGTATATCCTAAACAGCTCACAGCAAGTTCGATGGCTTTTGAACTATTAATTTCTAATGTAAATGCCCCATTACTTTGAGAAATTATATTGATTTCAGAATTTTTCACTTCAACTACAGCAGAAGGAATACCATTTCCTGTTTCACTATCAATTACCCTCCCGCTGATGCTAACCTGCGAAAAAGAATTTAGGCCAAGAAATGTAATCGCAAAAAACAAAAATAAATTTTTCATATAAATAAATTTGATAAAAAATAAAATAATTGGCGTCTGGTTAATATTTATAGATTCCTCCCTACGGTCGGAATGACAGGGCGTTGAGTTGTATTTGGGAGGAGAGGGCTTGGCTAGCGGCGAAGCCCTCCCCTAAAAACTAAACATTTGTCATTGACAAAGCCATTTTTATTTTCAACGGTTTTGTCGAACATACGTTTCAGCGCGAAACGTAGTGAAGCGAAGAATCCATAATGTTTAACTTTGTTTTTACCGGACAATAGTGAAATAAAATATTAAACAGCTCAAATTTCGGAATGTAATTCAAGTAGCTGAAAAGCAACCAACAGGATGCCCTTTTATAACTTTAATTCTAATTACCACATTAGCAATACAATAAGTAGGTGTAAAATCAAAATGTGCAGCAAAACTATGAATAAGATTTCAGAATAAAAAGGTGGCCAAATAATATTTTGAGATGCTGGGAATGATTTGTACCTTTCGGACATAGAAACTAATGCCATGGTAAAAACCTGTTCGGCATATTTCTTTTAACACAACCTATTATTCTCGACTCGAACAGCATCTTTAGGCTTCTACTGATTTTTATCAGAGTATTATGTTCGTTTTTTTTTTTACATTTAACCCAAATTAAAAAAGTATAAAATATGTTTAAAACTAACGAATACTTCGATGGCAAAGTGATGTCAATTGCTTTTGATACAGCTGATGGTCCTGCCACAATTGGTGTGATGGCTAAAGGAGAATATGCTTTTAACACATCAACAGTTGAATATATGACTGTAACATCAGGGAGAATGACCGTAAAACTTCCAGATGAAACCGAGTGGAAAGAGTATAAAGAGTTTGAAACTTTTATTGTTCAAAAAGACAAAAAGTTTGATGTTAAAGTAGAAGGCGATACGTCGTATCGTTGCCTTTACAGATAATTTTTAAAGCTGCTCAAGTCGCTCTTAGCAGCTTTCAATATGAAAACATACACATATTGATAGCATGATAAATGATCCAGTTTCTGAAGCTTTAGAGCTATTCAAATCGGGTTTTAATTGCTCGCAGGCCGTTTTGGCTGCTTTTAGCGAGGAGTGTGGTATTTCAAAAGAGACTACACTAAAAATAGCTTGCCCATTTGGTGGTGGCATTGGAGGTTATGGCAGAACCTGCGGTGCCCTTACTGGCGGTTTGATGGTTATCGGACTTAAATATGGTGCAACAAAGGCAACCAACTTAGAGGCTAAAAAGTTGACGCACGAAAAAAGCCGCGAGCTAATCGAATATTTTGAAGAAAAATATGGTACTAGCCTGTGCCGCGATCTAGTTGGTTTCGATACATCTAACTTAAGCAATGCGGAGATGATAGCTAAATCGCCTCATTTCCAAAAAACATGTCCAAAATTTCTAGAAACAGTAACTATATTTCTCGAAGAAGAATTTTAAACTCAAACAAATTAAAAGGGAGGAACTTTTATGAAATTAAGAAAAACCTGGCTCAACATCAACGGAACAAACCGTATGCTTATCTGTAATCCAGAAAAAGATACATTGGCCGATGTTGTAAGACGTATGGGCCTTACTGGAACCAAAATAGGATGCAATACGGGCGTTTGCGGCTCATGTACGCTAATCCTAAACGGAAAGCTTGTTCGCTCGTGTACAAGAAAAATGCGTAACATTAAAGATTATAGCTCGGTAACAACCATTGAGGGTATAGGTACACCAACCAACCTGCATCCCATTCAGGTAGCATGGATTAATGCTGGTGCCGTTCAGTGTGGTTTTTGTAGCCCTGGATTCATTGTATCAACCTACGCCCTGCTGTTAGAAAATATTAATCCTACCCGCGAAGAGGTTCGCGACTGGTTTCACAGGAACAAGAACGTTTGCCGCTGTACCGGTTACAAGCAGCTGGTTGATGCTGTAATGATGGCTGCCGAGGTTATGCGTGGCGAAAAGACAATTGAGGATATCTCGTTCAAAAACCCTAAAGACAGCGAATACTACGGCAAACCAATTCTTAGGCCTAGCGCCGTTGCAAAAGTTTGTGGATTAGCAGACTATGGCGACGACCAGGAGCTTAAGATGCCTGCTGAAACGTTAAAAGTTGTTATGGTGCAGCCTAGAGTTGCGCATCATGCAAAAATATTAAAAATTGATGTCAGCGAGGCAGAAAAAATGCCTGGTGTTAAGAAAATTATTACAGCTCAAGATATTAAAGATGCAGGCGGATCAAATATTATGGCCGAGGGTAACTTCCACGAGCGCTCAACCTCTCTTGTACCAAGCCGTAACGTACTTTGCGAAGATAAAATATACCGCTATGGCGACCCTGTTGCCCTAGTATGTGCCGACACAAAAGACCATGCACGCGCAGCGGCTGCAAAAGTAAAGGTTGAGTTCGAGCAGCTACCCGAGTACCTTAACTACCTCGATGCTGTTATGCCAGACGCAATGCGCATTCACGATGATACACCCAATATCTTCTCAATGCAGCCCGTGCTAAAAGGTGTGGGCCTCGATTCACCATCAAAAGTATCTGAAACGATTGAAAAATCTGAACATAGCGTAGAGGGTAGTTTCCACTCAACACGTGAGCCTCACCTTTCAATTGAAGGCGATACCGTTCAGGCGTATTTTGATGAGGATGGAATGCTGGCAATCCAGTGTAAATCTCAAGGAGTTTACTCTTCCATTGGGCGTATCGGAAGTTCAGTTGGTTTATCAAGAGATAAGATTAGGGTTATTCTAAATCCAACAGGTGCTAGTTTTGGTTGGTCAACTAACGCTGGAGACCTTTGCTTAGCCGCTGCTGCTGCAGTTGTAACCCAAAAACCCATTGCTCTTTCAATGACTTACGAAGAGCATCAGCATTTCTCAGGAAAGCGCCGTCCTAGCTACTCAAATGGTCGCGCTGCCTGTGATAAGGATGGTAAATTAACAGCAGTAGAATTTGATTATGGAATGGACCAGGGAGCATACTTCTTCGGAGGTGATGATATTATTAGCAAGCAGGCACGTTTTGCTTTCTTCCCCTATAGTATACCCAATGTAGCTGGGCTTTCGCGTGTTGCGGTTACCAATCACAACTTCGGAACAGCATACAGAAGCTATGGTTCTCCTCAGGCCTATACATTAAGTGAAGCCCTTATGGACATGCTAGCTGAAAAAGCGGGTATCGATCCATTCGAGTTCCGCTGGCGAAATATTGCCCGTAAAGGCGAAACCAATATCAACAGCAATCCTTTCAGACTCTATCCAATGGAGGATATGATGAAGAAGCTAAAACCCCTTTACGATGAAGCGGTTAAGAATGCTAAAGAGAAAGATACTCCTGAAGTACGCAGAGGGGTTGGCTTAGCATGGGGTGGTTTTAACGTATCCGAAGGCCCAACCGACACTGCAACAATAAGGCTGGAGCTTAATCCGGATAATACCATTACAAAATACGACACTTGGCAAGACCTTGGTCAGGGTGGTGATGTAGGTTCGCTTATGGTAACTCTGGAAGCACTTAAGCCTCTTAAACTGACCCCTGAACAGATTAAGCTTGTACAGAGCGATACAAAAATTTGCCCCGACAGCGGTATGTCAGCAGGTAGCCGTTCTCACTACATGAATGGTAACGCCACTATTATTGCCGCCGATAAATTGCTAGATGCAATGAGGAAAGAAGATGGCACCTACAGGACCTATGATGAGATGAAAGCAGAAGGCATAGATACTGTATACGAGGGTAAATTTATGAACGTAGTAACCAAAGGCTTAACTCGTCTCGATCCAAATACTGGTATTGGCGACCCAACTCCTGCATTTACCTACGCGCTAAACATGGCCGAAGTTGCTGTTGATACAAAAACAGGAAAAACAACGGTTGAGCGCTTTGTTTGTGTAGCTGATGTGGGTAAGGTTGGCAACATTGATGCAGTAAACGGGCAAGCTTACGGGGGAATCTCTCACAGTATAGGTTTTGCCCTTTCGGAAAACTACGACGATGTTAAAAAGCATACCAATATCGCCAGTAGCGGAGTACCCTACATTAAGGATATCCCAGATGATATTCAGGTTATTTATAATGAGAGTGATGACAAGACTGGCCCATTCGGATCGTCAGGCGCCTCAGAGGCATTCCAGTCATCAGGTCACATGGCTGTTCTAAATGCTATTAATAACGCTTGTGGTGTAAGGATATACGAATTACCAGCAGAGAAAGAGAAGGTAAAAGCAGGGCTTGATAAGCTTGCAGCCGGTGGTAAAATTGAGCCACCCAAGAAGTATTTCCTTGGTTCCGATCTATACGATGAGCTAGAAGATATTAAAGCAAACCCAATTCCGTTTGGTGGAGATGATTTCTTTAAACCGCTCGGAGGTGAAGGTGGCGAAAGATTCTTTTAAACCATGTCGTACCTAAATGATTTGGTAGTTGACTGCTTACAATTTGAACGGGCATTCTGCGTTGCGGAATGTCCGTTCGATATTGATGTACCCGATTTTATAGGTAAGCTGCAGCAAGGACGTTTCAATGCAGCCTATAAAGCGTATCAGAATGCTGTTGGATTTCCCGGAATCGTTAGCTCTTTATGCCATGAGCCGTGTAAAGAGGTTTGCCCACTAAAGGATAATGGAGGATCGATATCATTAAAGCTACTCGAAAAGGCTGCCATGGAATATGCGCGCAGCACCAGCCCAAGCCAATTCAATATGCCTCCAAAAGATAAAAGAATTGCAATTATTGGCGGTGGTATTTGTGGGTTGGCATGCGCGCTAAGGCTAACAACAAGAAAATATAATGTTACGATTTTCGAAAAATCGGATAGGATAGGTGGGCACCTATACGATGTGGCTGATCCTAAAATCTTTCTTGAGGATATAGAGCTACAGTTTTCTCACGAATCATATAGCCTGGTTTTAAATAAGGAGATAGATGATTTAAAAGCGTTGGAGTTTGATGCCATATTCATTGCCACTGGCATAGGAGGCAACGATTTTGGGTTACTTCAAAGCAACGATGGTGCCTACGCCACCTCGGAAAAAGGGGTGTTTATTGGCGGATCTATTACCAGTGCAAATACCATGGAGGCAATCGCTCAAGGGCTTGATGCTTCCAATGCCATTGAAAGGTATATCAAGATTGGTAAAATGAATCAGCCCAAAACCGATCAGGGCACAAAGCTAACCGTTGATGCCATTAGGATAATACCAAACGAAGCTATACTCCCGGCAAACGATAATTTATATTCTAAAGAGGAAACCATTGCAGAGGCAAAGCGATGCCTAAAATGCAAATGCGATGCCTGCAACCACTACTCGCCCCTACTGAATTACTTCGATAAATTTCCAAGACGGGTAACCGAAGAGGTTCAAATTACCTTAGTTCCTAGCTCTCTTGATGGCGACGCATCAATGGCAACAAGGCTAATTGCAACGTGCAACCAATGCGGCTTATGCAAAGAGGTGTGCCCCGTAGATATTGATGTTGGCAAGTTTTTTCTGGAAAGTCACCGCACCATGCGCGAGAACGGTAAAATGCCCTGGGCATTTCATGAGTTCTACCTAAGGGATATGGAATTCTCTAGCTCTGACGCTGCACTTACAAAGCTGCCTAAGGGGTACAGCAAAAGCAGCTACTTCTTCTTCCCTGGCTGCCAGCTAGGAGCATCTGACCCAGAATACGTACTAAGCAGCTATAGGTTTTTAACTAACCTTTTTCCAGATACTGCGTTAATGCTTAATTGTTGTGGCGCGCCTGCCGAATGGGCTGGCGATGAACCAATACACAACAAGGTGATTTCACAAATAAAAGAGAATTGGGTTAGCCTTGGCAAACCAACCGGAATATTTACCTGCCCCATGTGTAAAAAGATGTTTCAGGAGTATCTACCTGAAATAAAGAGCATTTTTTTATATGATTTGATTGAGGAAAAAGATATTGCTCCAAATAATAAGTTTAAAGAGATAGCTGCATCTGTTTTCGACCCATGTGCTAGCAGACACGAACCCGAATTGCAAAATAGTATCCGCAAAATGGCAACCAAAACAGGGTTTAAACTCGAACCGCTACCCATGGAAGGGGAAATGGCCGAATGCTGCAGCTATGGTGGTCAGGTAGCCATTGCAAACCCACCATATGCGAGCTATACGGCACAAAAGCGAATTGCTCAAAACGATAATCCGTACATCACCTACTGCTCAAATTGCAGGGATATTTTCACCAGGGAGGGGAAGCAAACCTGGCATATACTAGATATTATATTTGACCTTGACCAAAAATCTCGCGAAACATTACCCACAATATCACAGCGAAGGTATAACAGGCTATTGCTTAGACAACAGATACTAAAAGAGTTTTGGAATGAACAGTTCATTATAAAAAGAGACGATATGGTTATTCAAATCTCCGAAAAGCTCAAAGAGAAGTTACATAACGAGTATATTCTAGAATCGGATATCCAAAAGGTAATTAATGACTGCGAAAAGAACGGCAGTAAAATATACAACCCTGACAATGAAACATATACAGGATATAAGCAAATTGGAAATATGACCATTTGGGCTGTTTACCGTATCGTTAAGGAGGGCAACTTTGAACTTGTTAACGCGTATTGTCACCGAATGAAAATTGAGGATTAAGATATGGCTGATACAGAAAAACTTATCTGCAACAAATGCAACAAGGAGCTGGAACCGATAAAGACTAACTTCTCGTACCTCGGTCATAGCTTCTTTACCGATTTGCCCAAATGCCCCAAATGTGGCATGGTATATATTTCGGAAGAGTTTGTAAAGAGCCGAATATCAGAAGTTGAAATGCAGCTGGAAGATAAATAGTAATGGTTGAGAAGCTACTTTATCGTACTAGAAGTGTATGCCCAACATGCCTAAAACCAATAGATGCTGAGCGCATTAGCCGCGGCAAAAAAATATTTTTACGAAAAACCTGCCATAAGCATGGCACTTTTGAAACCATTATTTGGCGCGGTAATTACGATATAGGTCCCTGGATAAATATTGATGAGCAGGAACTACCCAAAGATTTGCAATGCCCAAATGGCTGCGGACTCTGCTCCAATCATCTGACCAATACCTGCTGCGTAGTATTAAATATTACGGATAGGTGTAACCTAAGCTGTAAATTCTGTTTTGCCGATCCTGATAACCGCTCAAACGATCCATCTTTTGATGAAATTAAAAAATCGCTATACAACGTAATAAGCAAGGGTAAATCGCTGGTGCAGCTGAGCGGTGGCGAACCAACTGTACGAGAAGACCTTGTTGAAATAGTAAGAGCTGCAAAAGAGGCAGGTGCAAAGTACGTTCAGCTAAATACCAATGGCGTGCTGCTAGGTGAAAATAAGCAGCTGGTAAAAGAACTTGCCGAAGCGGGGCTATCATTCGTTTTCCTACAATTCGATGGCACCGAGGATGCTATTTATGAGCAGCTACGCAATAAGCCGCTGCTTTCTATTAAACAGAAAGCCATTGAAAACTGCGCTGAATACAATATTGGGGTTACCCTTGTAGCAACTTTAGTTAGGGATATTAATCTTAATAATATCGGAAAAATCATAAGCTATGGGCTTGAGCGGGTACCCTGCGTGCGGGGTGTTCACTTCCAACCCGTAAGTTTTTTTGGCAGAATTCCTAAAATGCCGTCGGACAACGACCGCATTACAATAGATGAGCTCATTTACGAAATTGAGAGCCAAACCAAGGGAATTATCAAATCGGATAACCTTTTGCCATCATCGTGTTACCACCCTCTTTGCAGTTTTCACGGCGATTTTTTAATAAACAACGATAGCGTTGTACCGCTTCAAAATATCCGTAATTTAGAAAATGAAACACCCCCTACCCCTGCAGCTGACCCTGCTGATAGAAACAGGGAGTTTATTGGAAGGCGTTGGGAAAGGCCTACCCCATTAAAATCTGATCCTTTTAAACCCACAGCACTAAAAAGTGCATCGTCAAAAAATACGCCCAAACCATGCTGTGGAAATATACACGATATGGACTACTTTTTAAAAATAGCTAAGAGCCATAGCTTCACCATTACATCAATGCTTTTTCAGGATGCAGGAAATATAGATTTTTCGAGACTCAGAAGATGCAGCTTGCATGTTTACGATAATGAAAAGTTCATACCTTTCTGCGCCTATTATCTTTCGGAATGGGAAAAATAGTTAGGAATATTAAAAGACCAGGGGGCTTTAAAATAACAGACAGGGCCATATCTTTCTGTGAATTCAGAAAGGGGGCCAAAATTCTCGACATTGGTTGTGGCGAAGGCGCCACAGTCGATTATCTTATAAATAAAGGTTTTGAAGCACTTGGGGTAGACAAAAATCCTACCAATGCAGCCTCGCAACAGAACCTAACAATTGGAACGGCTGAAACCCTTCCTTTCCCCAACTCATCGATGGATGGCATAATGATGGAGTGCAGCTTCAACCTGATGGATAATCAGCAAGAGGTGCTAAAAAGATGCTTTGAGGTGCTAAAGCCCACAGGCAAATTGATAATTTCTGTTATGTATGCACGAGGTAAAACAAAGCTCGAAAATGGTTGCTGCATTGGGCGCATCGTACCTAAAGATGAAATTATACAAAAACTAGAGACCCATGGTTTTTTTGTGAAACTATTCGAAGATTATTCTGATGAGCTCAAAACAATGTGGGGACAGATGATATTCGATAAGGGTGCCAAGGCTTTTTATTGTGGACTGGGTTTAACACCCGAAAAATTTAAAGAGATGAAGTGTGGATACTGCCTTATTGTGGCCCAAAAATGCAGCTAAAATGATATCGCCTGTTCATTTATGGGTTGCGAAAAAAACTGGCCTTGAGAGGAATTTAAATCCTTATAAACTTGCTATATGGCAAAGAGAAAGGCTCAAGGCTGTAATTGATTACGCTGCAAAAAACACTCGGTTTTACAATGGGAAAATTGACCCGTCGATGCAACTGGAAGATTTACCCTTTACCCTGCCCTCGGATTTAGCAAACAACCCGTATGCGTTTCTGGCAATTCCTCAAAACAGCGTTACAAGGGTAACTACTCTGGCAAACTCGGGAACCACCTCGCTAAAAAAAAGAATTTTTTTCTCGCAGTCGGATCTGGAAAGAACAAAAGAGTTTTTTTCGGTAGGAATGAGCACAATGGTGAGCAAAGGCGATAAAGTGCAAATACTAATCTCTAACAGAACCGAAAACAGCCTGGGCTCTCTACTACAAGAGAGCCTCTCGCGAATTGGCGTACCGGCTGAAATTTCAAAATCTCTCAGAAATGTAACAGAAGCTCTTGAGGTTTCCAAAGATGCCGATTGCCTTGTTGGTATGCCTGCCGAGCTGCTTTACATGAGCCGTATAGCACCAGAAATGCGCCCCAAAAGCGTTCTGCTTGCTGCTGATATTGCACCCCAAGCCATTATAAAGAGCATTAAAAAAACGTGGAAATGCAATGTATTTTGCCACTACGGGCATACCGAATTTGGCTATGGCATTGCCGTTAATTGTGATGAAAGTGATGAGCTACATTTGCGGGATGCGCATAATATTTTAGAAATTATTGATATCAAAACACAAGAACCTGCTTTGCCTGGCGAGGTTGGCGAGATAGTAATAACAACCCTATGGAACGAGGCCATGCCGATTATTCGATATAAAACGGGTAATATCTCCAGATTAATAGCCCAGCCATGCAAATGTGGTAGCAATCTTCATCGAATGGGTAATGTTGAGGGGCGCATAGCTGACAATATCGCTATTGCAAAGGGCAAAGTCCTAAACATAATTCAGTTGGATGAGATTCTTTTTACATGTAACTTTGTTCGTGGGTTTAACGCATCCGTATCAAACTACAGGGGTAAAACAGCTCTTCATCTTACAATAGATGCAACCCAGCGTATTGACCCAACTATTTTGGAACCAGTTACTCCTAATGAGGTTGACATTGATATTAACTACGGCGCAGCAGATCCTTTTACAAATAGGAGAAAAAGACGATTATCAGTAAAATAAACACTATTTAAAAGCGATAAAAACAGCTATAAAAATGAGCAGTGATTTTTCAACCATAATTTTATCATCTGGGCTATCGGAACGAATGGGGCAACCCAAAGCTCTGCTTAAATGGGATAAGTCGACCACCTTTATTGAGAAAATAATTAATGAGTTTGTAAAGGCAGGAAGCACCAAAATAGTATGCATGATTAATGAGATAATTGAACCTGCTTGTAAAAAGCTCTCACTGCCTTCAAATGTAGAGCTTGTTGTTAATCACCACCCCGATTGGGGTAGGTTTTACTCAATCCGAACCGGAGTAAACGCTCTGAATAACAGCGACTACTGCTTTATTCATAATGTTGACAATCCGTTTGTAAGCACTAAAATTACAGATAAACTATGGGCACAAAGGAAACCTGGGTATTGGTGCTCACCAAATTACAAGGGGAAAGGTGGTCATCCTGTTCTTTTATCAAAAGAGATAACCGACAAAATATCAACAACAAGTAATCTGGATTTTACCCTTCGGGATATTTTACAGCAATTCCCAAAAATCCCTGTTAGCGTAACCGACAACAGCATACTAAGAAACCTCAACACGCCCGAAGAGTACAACAAGCGGTTTAACCCCAATTATTCATCCGAATAATTGCTGTCTCCCACAGCGACTAAGTTTCACACCCAATCTAGCTGCCCAAAATTGGGTTCAACTTCAAGTAGGTAGGGGTACATAAGCATTCATCTTTAACAAATTTGATGAAGAATGCGGGTTAAATCGGAATAGTAGAAAAGTTGCTAGGAAAGGTGGCTAATAAGCATTTCGCTAACCTGCTGATATGGGTTATCGGAAACCTTAAAGATTGAGTAGTCCTTTAAATCCCACTTTTTAACTACCTCGTCGGCAAATACATCGCGAACCGCAAATATCAGAAATTGAGAGCTGTTAACCAATTCGTCTATATTTTCTGCCCATCCCTGATTATCAAGATCGAGCCTTCCCACCTCATCAATTATAACCAATCGGCTATTATTTAACTTTGACCTTTTTAACGCTGTGCGACCAAAATCGTACCCTTTGGGCAAAATACTGTATCGCCCTATCCTTTCGTGATTTTCTATTTCGGCAAGTCTCAGAAACGGTTCTCGCCCGCCAGTCTCAATATCAACAACGTCATAACCAGTTGTTTGGCCAAGTTCCATAATACGTGGCGAATAAATTCCGCTTGAAGGTATTCCCCGACTCTGTAACTCGTTAACTATTTTTTGCACCTGGGTGGTTTTCCCTTCGCCAACAGTACCGGTAATTATAAACACTTTACGCGCTAGCTTATTTCTTAAATCGTCGAGCCGAAAATCAATTTGTGAAATTACCTGGTAAATCAGCTGTACAGGATTCCGAAGAATAACCTTTAGCTCCGGAACGCTGGCAATCATTATAGGCAAGCTCTCGAACGAAAGCTCTAGAGCCAATGGCAGCTGTTTAAAGGACGTTTTAAGAAAGAACTCCCTTATTTTAGGGTTGTAAAGCTCAGTTCCCAAAACCGAAAAGCCTAAAATAATAGCAATCGCTCTAAAGTTCATTTGCAAACCAATAAGAAGCCCCTCGGTTAAATCTTTAGATTGAATTCTAGTAACAACAAATGCCGTAAGCATGGTTATTATTATAAAGAATGCCCAAAAGCTTGGCTTTTTCAGCTTTCTTAGCGCCCGCTTATAACGTATAATCCAAACTGTTGCAATTGCTGCAATTGATGAAGTCCAAATATACCAAGGTGCATAGCTTAAAAGCACGAATGCGGTAACCAGCAAAAGAACATCAATTATCAACCATGGTATTGAATAGTTGAAATTTTTCATCTTTTGCCCAAAAACTTGGCTTGAGTTACTGTGGTTAATCAGCTTTTTTTCGGCTGGTTGAGAAATTAGTCGCTTGCCCACTCTCATCCCGATAATTGCCGACAATAAACCCAAAGCACTGTAAATCAACACCAATATTAATATGGGCGACCACACAAGATCCATATTAGTATTAAGCTGCCTCTGTACGTACTTCAATAAATCGGCATAGACATTGACCAGATTAAAGCCATAGGAAATAATTAGGTTCAATATTTTATGAACCAAATTCCACGACATGGCAAACATTGCCCCCAAGGCAAATCCAATGAATCTTTTCCCCAGTACTCTTGTAAACAACTCAAGAATAAGGGATTGACTAAAGATAGCTATCATGGGGCCAAAAATAATTGCACTAGGCGACATGGTCTTCATTAGGGCACAAATCAGTCCTGCCCGCCAGTACAAGCCTTTCTCAGTCCATTTGTAACTTGTGGAAATTAAAATAATAAGACCAATGCCGGTTAAAACATTAGAGCTAAATGGTACGCGAAGGTTGTGCAAAAAACTTCCGAATACAATTTCGGATGCAGCCCAGATTGTTCCTATAACTGAAGCCTTAATCCATTTTTCACTGATAGCGTAATCCCTATTCATTCATAATACAAATTTTCTGAGCACAGTATTTGAAAATATGAAACGGCTTTCCCATCTCGCTAATCAGCTGAAACAGTAATTCGGGGTTCACTATTCTTGTAGAACCAATGATATTTACCTTATTCTGAAACAAAATATCGGGCACTAAGCTGCTCGATGGCCCTGTTACAATAACCTGGGTACCAGGCGAAATGGCATTTAGTAAATTATCTATCGTGCTATTAACTAGGGTTAAGCCTGTAATAATTACAATATCCGATTTGGGCAGCACATTTTTATACTCGTCGGCGGGCACATAGTACTTTTCAAATCCTTGGGCTAAAGCACTCTCATTTAATTCTAAAACTTGTAAATTGTTAGTCTCGGCTGGTATTCTCCTTATATAGGTATTAAACGCCCCTACCATCGTAATATTTTTATTGGAGTTTAAATCTATCATATCGATGGGGTCAGCATTCTCAATAACTTTATACTCTCCCTTTGAAATTATGGTTGAAGAGATTGCATTAAGCACAGCAACCTTTAAAGTGCTTATCAAGCCTGACGATTTTTTTGTTTCAAGTAGATTTAGTACGGGCTGACCAGAGATTTTTGCAGGAGTAAAATCACCAAAATCACGAACACCCTTAACACATTGATGCCCCTCATCCAAAAGCGTACTAACAACCCCATAGCTGTTATCGGAAAGTTTTACAGCGCTCATATGGGTTCCGCACCTAAACTCGTCTATTGTAAGCTCATCAATTAGGCTCTTATGGCTGGTTTTAAGAAAATCAAAGGTTTTATCTAATATCATTTTGCTTATTATTTATCTATTACATGAGCACTCCAAGGTAAACTCCGCTATTCTTAATAAAAACTATGAGTTTTTCACATCAATAATCTTGGCAAGAATACTGATTGCAATCTCGTTGGGTGAAATTGCTTTAAACTTTATCCCGATTGGCATGTCTACCCTTTTAAGCTGTTCATCTGTAAGAATATTATCACGCCTAAACCTCTCATTTAGTGCGGCAACTTTCGATCTACTTCCAATTAAACCGATATAGGCTGCTGTTTTATCGCCAACTGCTGCAAGTATATCCTCATCCATTTCGTGGTTTGGAGTTACAATTACAATATAGGTTGATTCATCGTAAATAATATCGTCGATTGCCTCCATGTAGGGTTTACGAAGCTGCTTATACTTTACCTTATCCGAATCCTCGAATACATCGCTGCGCCAATCAATAACCACAGTTTGAAAGCCCATATCGGGTGCATACTGCGCTAATGCCTTTCCAATATGACCACCACCAAATATGTACAGCTTGGCCGGTTTTACAAAGGGTTCAATATATATACTTACATTTCCTCCGCAGGTCATTGCAAAATCGTCGCCCAGGTTGTACTCTTTATGCACAGGTTTTTGCGTGCGAATAACCTCAAGTGCTTCCTTAATGGTTCTGCTTTCAACGGCACCACCACCCACTGTACCCTCAATGGTACCATCGTCAAAAACAACCATTTTGGTGCCTATCTTTCCTGGTACAGAGCCGCTATTACTTGTAACTATACACATAGCCGAGCCTCGACTATCTTTATAAATATCGCCTGCTTTTATAAATATATTATCCATCGTAAAAGGTTTTATATGGTGTTTTTATTTACAGCTTTCAAAATACAAATATAGCAGAGATATGCATATTTATGCATAATAAAAATCATGTTTAATGCTGATATCACACTAAGGTCATGAATATCAGAATATAGAGTCAAAACGACCGTGTGCGCATCAATAATTACGGCTAAGAAAATAAAATTCTACCCATCTAATAAATAATCTCAAATGCCTAAATTTCAACAAATTACACATGATTTTAGGTTTAACCTCAATTATTCATCTGAATAATTGCTGCTTCCGACAACGGCTAAGTATCACAATCATTTTTGTTACCCAAAATTGGGTTCTACTATGTCGGGGTATCCCTACACAATAAGAAATAATTTAGCTACAATATCGCGATAAATAACCAATAAAAATGCGATTTAGCTCTTTAGAGCTAAATCGCATTTTCGATGTTTTAACCCGCATTTGCATTCATCTTTACTAAATTTGATGAATAATGCGGGTTAAATGGTTACCTGTTACTCAATCATATAAGGATAACGGTAATCGGTTGCAGGAACAAAAGTTTCTTTAATAGTACGTGGGCTCACCCACCTTATAAGGTTAAACTCGCCACCCGCCTTATCGTTTGTGCCAGATGCACGTGAACCACCAAAAGGCTGAAGCCCAACAATTGCACCGGTTGGCTTATCGTTAATATAGAAGTTACCTGCAGCATAGCGAAGCTTGTTGCACAACCTGCTCATTTCTACCCTATCTCTTCCAAAAACAGCACCAGTAAGCGCATATGGCGAGGTTGTATCGCAAAGTTGAATGGTTTTATCTATATCCTTATCCTCGTAAACATAAGCCGTTAAAACTGGGCCAAAAATCTCCTCTTCCATCAGCTTAAAGCCAGGATTAGTTGTTTCGATAACCGTTGGGCGAACGAAATAACCTTTTGATTTATCGTAAGTTCCTCCAGCAATTATTTCAGCTTCATTCGACGACTTAGCATAATCAATATAGCTCGCTATATTATCGAATGATTTTTCGTCTATTACAGCATTCACAAAATTCATAGGATCCATTACATCGCCCATCTTAATATCCTCAGTCATTTCAACTATTTGCTTCTTAATGCTAGGCCAAAGCGATTGGGGAACATACATACGAGAAGCGGCTGAGCATTTTTGCCCTTGAAACTCGAACGCTCCTTGTACTGCACTTACAGCAACATCCGAAGCATTGGCCGAGGGGTGGACGAAAATAAAGTCTTTACCACCGGTCTCACCTACTAAACGAGGGTACGACCTGTACCTACTTAAATTATTCGATACCCCTTGCCATAAAGAGTTGAACGTGGCATTAGAACCTGTAAAGTGAATTCCTGCTAAATGGGGTGAATTCAACACCTCATTACCGATAAGAGAACCGCTGCCAGGCACAAAATTGATTACCCCATCAGGCAAACCTGCCTCCTGAAATACCTTCATCAGGTAATAGTTAGACAATAAAGCTGTGGTGGCAGGTTTCCAAACCGTTGTGTTGCCCATCATTACAGGAGCCATATTTAGGTTTGAAGCGATTGATGTAAAGTTAAAAGGGCTAACGGCAAAAACAAAGCCCTCGAGCCCCCTATACTCCATCCTGTTTAGCTGGTTAAATGCCGATTTAGGCTGCGTAGAATAGATGCTACTTGCAAAAGAGGCGTTGAACTTTAAAAAGTCTATTAGCTCGCAAACCGCATCAATCTCTGATTGATAAATATTTTTACTCTGCCCAAGCATTGTTGAGGCGCTAATCAAGTAACGATACTTTGCAGCAATCAGCTTTGCTGCTTTTAGTATAATGGACCCCCTTATGGTCCACGACAGATTAGACCACTCTTTTTGCGCTTTCATTGCGGCTTCAATAGCCATATTAACCTCTTTAGGCGAAGCCTTATGGTAGGTAGCCAAAACATGGTCATGGTTGTGGGGCATAACCACTTTGCCAACGTTTCCAGTCCTAACTTCTTTTCCACCAATGATTAGAGGTATATCAACCTCAACAGCCGATTGCCTGTTAAGCTCAGCTTCTAAAGCAATGCGCTCGGGGCTCCCCTTTAAATAGCTATAAACCACCTCGTTATCGGGTAACGGAAAATTGTAAATTGCATTGTTCATTTTTCGTGTCTTTTTATTTAAAAAAAATACTCTAGTTAATCCTAATATTAACTACAAAGTAATATATTTGTTTAGTAAAAATTAATGAGTTTTGGCATACCTCAACTACATCCGCCGCTAATACATTGCTAGCAAGACCTTTGGCTGGTTGCGTTATTTATATTTTCTATAAATAAACTATGGCATGATATATATCACTATATTACCAATGCTATATAACATAGTTTTAATATTTAGACAGACCTAACACCAAGTACCTTTTAACCTAAACCAAAACACTATGGATGTAATTAAAGACAGAGTAAAAAGCCTTGTAAAGGAACACGGAAAAGCAAGAGAAAATCTGCTGCCAATACTGCAAGGCTTAGCTGAACAAGAACGTTTTGTTAGCGAATACGCTATGCAGGTTATTGCCGAGGAGATGGGGCTATCAACTGCCGATGTGTATGGCACATCCACATTTTACAGCTTTTTGGATACTCGGCCTCGGGGAAAATACATTATTAGGGTGTGCAAAACCATTACCTGCTACATGAAGGGCAAAAATCAAATTTTACTGGCCCTTGAAGAGGCGCTTAAAATTAAGTTGGGAGAAACAACCCCCGACAAAAAATTTACCCTCTTGGAAACTAACTGCCTGGGGTGGTGCCATAAAGCCCCCGCTATGCTTATTAACGATGATGTGCATACAGACCTCACTGTTGAAAAAGTTCATCAGATTATTAGTGAATACAAGCAGCTTACCTACACCACTTTAAAAGATTAGAAAAAATGGGGAAAAATATATTAAAACGCATCGACCTAATTTTTAAAGATGAGGCCGACTGCAAAAGCGTTCTTAAAAAGTCGCTGCAAAAAACGAATGATGAGCTAATTAACGAGCTTATAGCGTCGGGGCTTAAAGGAAGGGGGGGCGCAGGATTTCCAACGGGACTAAAATGGAAACTTACCTCCGAACAAAAAGCCGACAGCAAATACGTAATATGCAATGCCGACGAGGGCGAACCCGGAACCTTTAAGGATCGCGAAATACTAACACAGGTACCCTACAAGGTGCTAACGGGCATGGCTTTATGCGGTCGGATAATTGGCGCAAAGCAAGGGTTTATATACCTAAGGGGCGAGTATAAATATCTGCTAAAAGACCTTAACGTAGAGATTGAAAATTTTCAGGCCATATGCCAAGAGCTAAAGCTAAATTTTAAAGTCGATGTATTTATGGGGTATGGAGCCTACATTTGTGGTGAGGAGAGCGCTCTTTTCGAATCCATGGAAGGTAAAAGAGGTGAACCCCGCAACAAACCACCATACCCAAGCGAACATGGTTACCTAGGCAAACCAACCGTTATTAATAACGTTGAAACGCTCGCACACACCTTTACAATTTTTCAATATGGAGCAGGTAAATTCAAGGATCTAGGGGTTCAGGATAGCTATGGTTCTAAACTCTTCTCCATTTCGGGCGATACGCCTATACCCGGAATTTACGAGTTAGAGCTTGGGATGACCGTTGAAGATTTTGTTAACGACTTTGGCGATGGCGACACGAAAGCGGTTCAGGTTGGTGGTGCCTCGGGTTTTTGCGTTCCCCGTAAAAAGTTTAGAGAAACACGCATTGGATATCAGGGCAAATTAACGGGCATATCGCTTCCTACGGGGGGGTCCATGATGCTTTTTAATAGCTCAAGATCAATGTATAACCTTTTGAGCAACTACCTCGAGTTTTTTACCGAGGAATCGTGTGGGCAATGTACCCCATGTAGGGTTGGTACACAGCAACTTATTGAAGGCATAAGGGCGGTTAAACGTGGCGACAAAAATGCCGCATACCTCGAAAAACTGCTGGCTCTTACCGAAACAATGAAAGGAACAGCCAAATGCGGCCTGGGACAATCCGTTGCCAACTCGTTCCAATCAATAGTTGAAAACTTTCGTGAAGAAATGATATTCTAAAACCTGAAGCCATGAACAAAAAAGTAAACCTTACCATAAACGGCACTGCCCTTTCTGTTGATATAGGGACAACCATTCTGGATGCCGCCCATGAACTAGGCATAAAAATACCCGTACTATGCTACCACAAAGATTTATGTATTGCTGGTAACTGTAGGGTATGCGTTGTTGAAGTTGTAGGCGTTAGCAAACTGTTTGCCGCCTGTTCAACCCCTGTGTGGGAAGGAATGGACGTTTTAACCAACAGCATACTCGTTCGAAACTCCAGAAAGCATATTATTGAACTACTGCTCTCCGAGCATAATGCCGACTGCACAAAGTGCTACAAGAACGGGAACTGCGAACTACAAGACCTGGCGGCTGAATACAAAATTACGAACCAGGATTTTATCGATCTATATCACTCAAGAGAATATACTATCGACAACTTTTCGCCCTCAATACTTAAAGACGATAGCCGATGCATTAGGTGCCAACGATGCGTTAGAACTTGCGATGAGTTGCAAAGCGTTGGCGCCCTATCAGTTGCACACAAAGGGGATCGTATGAAAATATCGACATTCTTCAACAAGCCCATAAGCGAAGTGGTTTGCACAAGCTGCGGGCAGTGCGTAATCCACTGCCCAACAGGTGCACTTATCGAGCGCAACTACATTGAAGAGGTATGGGAAGCAATAGCCGACCCAGCAAAACATTTGGTAGTACAAACGGCCCCTGCAGTTCGTATTGGACTAGGCGAAGCCCTAGAACTTTCAGCTGGCGAGAGGGTTACAGGCAAAATGGTAGCAGCCCTCCGAAGGCTTGGTTTTAACTCGGTACTCGACACAGACTTTACAGCCGACCTTACCATTATGGAAGAAGGAACAGAGCTGCTACACAGGCTAAAAAGTAATATTGTTGACAACGATACAAGGCAGCCGCTACCCATGACTACTAGCTGCTCACCGGGATGGGTTAAGTTTTTTGAACATATATACCCCGACCTCTTGCCGCACATGTCAACCTGTAAATCGCCGCAGCAAATGTTCGGTGCGCTGGCCAAAACATACTACGCAAAGGCCGTTGAGATAGATCCCGAAACAATTGTAAGCGTTTCAATAATGCCCTGCACCGCAAAAAAATTTGAGGCCAACAGGCCCGAGATGCGGGATAGTGGTTTTAAAGATGTTGACTATGTGCTTACCACGCGTGAACTTGCCATTATGATTAAGCAAGCGGGCATTGAGTTCGCCACTTTACCCGAAGAAAAGTACGACTCGCTTATGGGTAAATCGACTGGGGCTGGTGTAATTTTTGGTGCCACTGGTGGTGTAATGGAAGCTGCACTCCGAACTGTTTACGAGCTGGTTACTGGTCGTGAAGTACCTTTTGAAAACCTAAACATTAAACCTGTTAGGGGTATGGAGGGCGTACGCGAAGCCTCCGTAACCATAAAAGACACCGTACCCGAGTATAAATTTCTGGAGGGAGTTGAGGTTAAATGCTGCGTTGCCCACGGGTTGGCAAATGCCCGTAAGGTAATGGAAGATGTTAAATCGG
Source organism: Bacteroidales bacterium (assembly GCA_028708425.1). Lineage (GTDB taxonomy): Bacteria > Bacteroidota > Bacteroidia > Bacteroidales > Tenuifilaceae > Perlabentimonas. Next base: position 78,732 of record JAQVYY010000002.1, on the reverse strand, counting down.
GTAAGGTAAATTACCATTTCATCGAAATTATGGCGTGCCCAGGAGGCTGCCTTGGAGGAGGAGGCCAACCAATACCCACAACGCCTGAAATTAGGCAGAAAAGAGTGGAGGCTATTTATGCCGAGGATGCCTCAATGGCCATCAGAAAATCACACGAAAACCCTGAGATAATTCAAGTTTACAAAGAGTTTTTAGGTAAACCATATGGAGCTATTTCGCACAAACTACTCCATACTGAGTACTGCGAGCGTCAACGCTACTAAGTTCACTAATAATGTAATAAGCGGAAGGTCTAACCAAATTTGGTTAGACCTTCCGCTTTTAAAGAATATGCAGAGGTGAGTTAAAACTCTTTTTCTCTTTTCCCATAATCATTTTCAGATTAATCTATTTTATAAAAAAAACACATTAATTTTCGATAATATTCATTTTTCAGGGGTGTAAAAATAAAAAAGTACCATAAAAATAAAATTTAATACAAAACAAAGGGGGCACACCAAAAAAAAGCAGATATTTGCATCATCCTTAAAATAACGATAAAAATTATGGCCACTCTAAGATTTCTCGCACTAAAGGAACTTCTCAATCGTAAACCTATAAATCCCGACCATCAGGGCCAGCTAACCTCCAGCTATTTCGCAAAAAATGTATTTGATAAACAAAAGATGAAAAGACATCTTTCGAAAGAGGCTTATGAACACGTAACGGGAGCCATTGAAAAGGGTATAAAAATCGACCGCAAAATGTCGGATCAAATAGCATTGGGAATGAAAAATTGGGCCATAGAGAATGGTGCCACCCATTACACCCACTGGTTTCACCCGCTTACAGACACCACAGCCGAAAAGCATGATGCATTTATCGTTATTGATAAAGACGGAGACGTGGTAGAAAACTTTAGTGGCGATTTACTGGTACAGCAAGAACCCGATGCATCCAGCTTCCCCTCGGGCGGAATTCGTAACACTTTTGAGGCAAGAGGGTACACCGCATGGGACGTTTCCTCCCCTGCATTTATAGTAGGGACAACGCTATGTGTACCCACAGTATTTGTGTCGTATACAGGCGAAGCCTTGGATTACAAAATGCCGCTGCTGAAAGCCCTTACAGAGGTAGAAAAGGCAGCTTTGGATGTTTGCCAGTATTTTAGTAAGACAGTAACCAAGGTAACCTGCAATTTGGGATGGGAACAGGAGTACTTTTTGATAGACGAAGGCCTCTTTATGGCCCGCCCCGATTTGATGCTTACCGACCGTACCCTTATGGGGCACTCCTCATCCAAAGATCAGCAGCTAGATGATCACTACTTTAGTTCAATCCCTGAAAGAGTGATTGCCTACATGGAAGATTTTGAACATGAAGCCTATACCTTAGGAATTCCCATAAAAACACGCCATAACGAGGTGGCGCCCAACCAGTTTGAGGTAGCCACAATTTTCGAGGAGGCTAATTTAGCCAACGACCATAACCAGCTGATTATGGATATTATGAAGCGTGTTGCAAGGAAACATAATTTCCGCGTTGTTTTTCATGAAAAACCATTTAAAGATATTAACGGCTCTGGAAAGCACAGCAACTGGTCGCTAACTACAGATACGGGTATCAACCTATTCTCGCCTGGAAAAAACCCGCGTACAAACACACAATTTCTTACCTTCCTGCTAAATGCTATGAAAGCAGTTTGCAATCATCAAGACATTCTGCTGGCGAGCATACTAACAACCAGCAATATGCACAGACTGGGTGCACACGAGGCACCACCTTCAATTATTTCCATCTTTTTAGGTAATGAGTTAACCCGTATTTTAGGGGAGCTTGAACAAGTTGTACCCGATTCTGAAATGACCCCGGATGAAAAAACATCAATAAAATTAAATATCGGGAAACTACCCGAAATACTTCTGGACAACACGGATCGAAACCGCACCTCGCCCTTTGCATTTACTGGAAATCGTTTTGAGTTTCGGGCAGTTGGATCCTCTGCCAACTGTGCATCGGCATTAATAGTATTAAATACTATCATGGCCAACCAGCTTAAAAACTTTAAAATAGAAGTAGATCGTTTAATTGAGAATGGGGTAAAAAAGGATGAGGCAATTCTACAGATCCTAAAACAATATATCAAAGACACTAAATGTATATGCTTTGATGGGAATGGCTATAGCCAAAATTGGGTAAAAGAAGCCGCTCGTCGAGGATTAACAAATACCACAAACATTCCTGATGGCATTAAAGCCTATCTAAAGGAAAAATCCATAAAGGTTTTTGGTGAAACTGGGGTTTTTACTGAAAAAGAGCTGGAGGCCAGAGTGGAGGTCGAATTGGAAAAATTCATCAAAAAAACTCAAATTGAATCACGCGTACTGGGCGACATCGCTTTGAACCATATAATCCCCACTGTGGTTAGATATATGAATACATTGATTCAAAATGCACAAGGGTTAAAAGATGTATTTAGTGAGCATTCGGATTACAATGAGCTAATGGACGACAGGCTATCTCTCATTAAAGAAACCTCGGAACATATACAAAGTATTAAGAATAAGGTTCGCAATATGACAAAGGCACGTAAAGTTGCCAACAGGCAAAATAGTATGAACGACAAAGCCTGCCTCTACGACACCACGGTTAGACCATACCTAGATGACATTAGGTATCACATAGATAAACTTGAAATGATTGTTGACGATGAGATGTGGCCAATGCCAAAATATAGAGAATTGCTATTTGCTCGCTAAAAGCAGGTAGGCAATCAAATTAAAAGGGGCTGTGCATTTATGCACAGCCCCTTTCAAAATATTCAATAGCTATTGACTAGCTATTCGTACTCCTTAATAATATCCTTAACACCATCGGGTGAAACTCGACCGTAAACTTTCTCGCCAATCAGCACCACAGGTGCTAAACCGCAGGCGCCAACACAACGAAGGCAACCTAATGAGAATTTACCATCGGATGTGGTTTCTCCAACATTAATATTAAGTGCTTTCTTAAATTCATCAACCACTTTCTCGGCGCCACGTACGTAACAAGCAGTACCTGTGCATATGCTAATGGGGTGTTTTCCCTTGGGTATCATGGAAAAGAAAGAGTAAAAAGTTACTATTCCATAAATCTTAGCTACAGAAATATTTAACTCGTAAGCTATAACCTCTTGTACCTCTGCGGGTAAATAACCGAAGTGATTTTGTGCTTGGTGTAGAACGTTTATAATTTCTGCACCGTTATTGTTGAAGGATTTGCAAATCTCCTTGAGCTTGGCAACATCCTCCTTTTTTAGCTCAACTTTAATATGTGACATGACTAATCCTCCAATTTAATGTAAACATCCTTAGTTCCTTTATCAAAATAATGTGTATGCAGCAATTGATGCGACCTTTCGCTCAGGGGCTCACCCAGATACTCCTCATAAAGTTTAATAATATAAGGGTTCTCGTGCGATTTCCTGATTGGTTTGCCTGCATCCTCACGGTAAATAGCGTCGAAACGAGCTTTAATAATGTCGCTATCACCATGATGAAGCGGCTGTCCGCCACCACCAATACATCCACCAGGGCATGCCATTACCTCTATTGCATGGTAGTTGGCCTTACCGCTACGTACCTCCTCGAGTAGTTGGCGTGCATTGGCTAAACCATGAGCTATACCAATATTAATTGGAAGACCGTTAAAATCAACAGTAGCAGAACGAATTCCTTTCATTCCACGTAGCTCCTTAAAGTCAATTTTCTCTAGCTTCTTACCAGTATGTAATTCGTAAGCTGTACGTGTTGCAGCCTCAATAACACCACCGGTAGCACCGAAAATCACTCCAGCTCCAGTTGACTCACCCAATGGACGGTCAAAATCTTCATCCTCTAGGTCGGCAAGGTTAATATTGAACTCTTTTATAAGATGAGCCAACTCACGAGTAGATATTGATAGATCCACATCGGGATTACCATTCACCTTAAACTCATCGCGCTGAGCTTCGTACTTCTTAGCGAGGCAAGGCATAACCGAAACCACAACCATGTCTTCGCGCTTAATCTTTAGCTTCTCTGCAAAGTAACTCTTGGCAATTGCACCAAACATTTGCTGTGGCGATTTAGCCGTAGAGGGTACATCGAGCATATCGTTAAAGTTGTGCTCAAAGAAATTTACCCATGCCGGACAGCAACTGGTGAGAATAGGCAACCTTACATCCTTATCTCCACCTAAGTGACGAGTTAAACGATCGAGAAGTTCAGACCCCTCTTCCATAATGGTTAAGTCTGCTGCAAAGTCAGTGTCGAAAACATAATCGAAACCTATTTGGCGAAGAGCATTGGCCATTTTCCCAGTAACAATTGTTCCCGGTTCCATTCCAAACTCTTCACCTAGAGCAACACGAACTGCTGGTGCAGTTTGAACTACTACCGTTTTGGTTGGGTCGGCAAGGGCGCGTATTACTTTTGGTGTGTGATCAACCTCGGTTAAAGCACCGGTTGGGCAAACCGCAACACACTGTCCGCAATATGTACATGATGAATGAACAAGATCCTGCTCAAAAGCAGGGGCTACTGCTGCGGTAAATCCACGATTAATTGCGTCAAGCGCACCCACAGTTTGCACCTCGTTACACATCATTTCGCACCTACGGCACATAATACACTTGTCGAGATCGCGAATAATTGAGGGCGATGTATCTAGCCTATAGGTGCTCATTTCGGCAAACTCCTGACCTGGAATATGACGAACGCCCAACTTAATGGCCATGTCTTGAAGTTCGCAATGACCGCTCTTAGCACAAATTAAACAATCCTTTGGGTGGTCGCTTAAAATAAGTTCTAAGATGGTTCTACGTGCATTAATGACGCGCATGGTGTGTGTTTTAACCACCATACCATCGGTACAGTCGGTTGAACATGAGGGCGCTAAGTTTCTACGTCCTTCAACCTCAACAACACAAATACGGCAACCCGCAGGTTTATTCTCAATATTTAGATCTTTAAGCTCCATGTAGCAAAGCACGGGAATTTCAATCCCTAGCTGCTTAGCAGCTTTAAGAATTGTAGTCCCTTTAGGAACTTCAATCTCTTTATTATCTATGGTAAGTTTTACTGTTTCCATTTATCCTACTCCCCTATTATATAATGTTAATGGCACTAAATTTACACTTCTCTATACAAGCACCACACTTAATACATATACTAGTATCAATAAAGTGGGGCTGCTTACGTTCGCCACTAATAGCGTTAACCGGGCAAACCCTTGCACAAGCTGTACAACCAACGCATGCGTCCTGATCGATAACGTACTGCATAAGCGCTTTACACTGACCAGCAAGACACTTATGATCCTTAACGTGTCCTACATACTCATCGTAGAAGTTATCAAGGGTTGAAAGAACAGGATTTGGAGCTGTTTGTCCAAGACCACAGAGAGATGTATCCTTAATTACTTCGCCAAGATTACGAAGTCTTTCAAGATCTTCCATAGTTCCTTTACCCTGAGTAATACGATCGAGTAACTCATGAAGGCGCTTGTTACCTACGCGACAAGGAGCACACTTTCCGCAGCTCTCCTCAACGGTAAATTCAAGGTAAAATTTGGCTACAGAAACCATGCAGCTAGTCTCGTCTAACACAATCATACCACCTGAACCCATCATTGAGCCCGCAGCAAGAAGGTTATCGTAATCAATTTTTGTATCAAGATGCTTCTCGGTTAAGCAACCACCCGATGGACCACCAGTTTGAACTGCTTTAAACTTTTTGCCATCCTTAATTCCACCGCCAATCTCATAAATAATTTCGCGAAGGGTGATTCCCATTGGCACCTCAATAAGGCCAACGTTATTAACATTACCTGCAAGGGCAAAAACTTTGGTTCCTTTTGATTTTTCGGACCCAATTGATGAGAACCACTCGTGCCCCTTAAGAAAAATAACCGGTACGTTAGCGTATGTTTCAACGTTATTTACGTTTGATGGTTTTCCTCGGTATCCTTTCTCGGCTGGGAATGGTGGTTTAACGGTAGGCTCACCCCTATTACCCTCCATTGAATGGATTAGGGCAGTTTCCTCTCCACAAACAAAAGCACCAGCTCCGTAACGAATTTCGATATCGAAATCGAAACCGCTACCAAGAATATCTTTCCCTAGCAACCCGTACTCACGCGCCTGCTCAAGAGCTGTAAGCAACCTTTTAATTGCAAGAGGATACTCAGCGCGAATGTAAATTAATCCTTTAGTTGCTCCAATACAGAAGCCATTAATTATCATGGCCTCTAACACTGTATGTGGGTCACCCTCAAGGATTGACCTATCCATAAATGCGCCTGGGTCACCCTCATCGGCATTACAGATTACATATTTCTGATCGGCCTGGTTTTTAGATGCAAATTCCCACTTTAATCCGGTTGGGAAGCCTCCACCTCCACGGCCACGTAGCCCAGATTTTTTTAACTCTTCGATAGCTGCCTGCGCGCCCATTTCAAATACTCTCCCTAAAGCCTGGTAACCTTCGCGACCAATATACTCATTAATATTTTCGGGGTCAACAACACCACAGTTTCGAAGAGCAATACGAATTTGCTTTTGGTAGAAACCCATGTGCTTAGAATCGCTCACATGCTCCTCAGTAGTTGGGTCGGTATAAAGTAAACGATTTACTTTACGCCCCTTAATTATGTGCTCTTCGATGATTTCTTCAACATCCCCAGGTTTAACCTCTGTGTAAAAAGTATTATCGGGTAACACTTTAACAATTGGCCCCTTTTCGCAGAATCCAAAGCAGCCAGTCATAATCACCTGCACCTCGTTTTCGAGACCTTTTTTAGCCAACTCGTCTTTCAGATTCGCAGCTATGGAATCACTTGCTGACGCTATGCATCCGGTTCCACCGCAAACAAGTAGGTGCGATTTATATTTTGCCATTACTATATCTCCTTTAGCGGTTATTTATTATCGATTGTGTCGTAATTAACTGGAATAATTCCGTCAACTAGCTCGCCGTTTTTAATGTACTTCTCAATAATCTCATCGGCTTTTTTATTGTCAACGTAACCAAATACAACGGGATCTTGATCTGGTAATTTCACCTCAACAGTGGGTTCGGCATAGCAGTAACCCATACAACCTGTTTGGGTAACCACGGCATCGATGTTACGTTTTTCAAGCTCATCGATAAAAAACTCCATTACGGCTTTGGCTCCAGAAGCAATACCACAAGTTGCCATGGCAACTTTAAGCTGGACACGGCTCTCGGGATCCTCGCCTTTCTCTCTAAGGTCAACCTTAGACTGAAACTGATCCTTCATCTTCTTAAGGTCGGCCAATGATTTAACTTTTGTCATAACTATTGGATTTCTTTGGTTTGTTATTCAATTAACAATTAAAAAGGCAAATTTATCTAATTAATAAACCTTTCCAGACAAAAGGTTCATGTTTTATAACCTAGATTGTTTATTTATAATTCTTCTAAATTCGAAGATATCATCTCTTTCAACATTTTACCCACTTGTGGTGTATTAATGGGCATTCCATCTAACACCTCGTTCACCTCAAGGGTATCAAGCTTATACTCATTCCCATTTTTAGTATGGGTGTAAATAAATCGAATTAACGGATTGGCTGTAATAAGCATAACTATAACACCTGCCATATCGCCCAACGGTTGCCTATCGATATGGGTTAAACCAAGTGTAGCCAATACCTCTGTGCCCTTACCCAGCTCTGAATCGATGGATAGCTTCCCTCCTGTGCTTTTACAGGCATCGTTGAGTAAAGGCAACCCCAACCCCACTTTACGTGTAGTTCGGGACGTGGTATAAGGATCCATTACGCCAGCTAACACCTCGGGCGGCATGCCCTTCCCATCGTCGGTTATTTCGATGGATAGAGTATCCGTTTCGGTATCCTCAACAATGGTTATTCCAATCGTTTTTGCGCCCGCTACAATTGAATTCTGGGCAATATCAAGTAAGTGCAACGAAAGCTCAATCATATGTGCATTATATTTAAAATAAAATTCACAAAAGTCTTTTAGCTCCAATTATTCATTCAAATAATTGGGGTCTCCGACAGCGAATAAGCCTCACAACCAATTTTGTTACCTAAAATTGGGGGTCGACCATGCCGGGGTAACCTGCATTTGAATTCATCTTTTACAAAATTGATGAATAATGCGGGTTAAAAACCAACTACCTGCCTCTCATCCTCGCCCTTTAGGGCTTTTACCAACTCGCTAAAAGTAGGCTCTGCCAATTGGTAGGTTGTATAGGTTTCGCCCACCTGATGGATATAATGGGCATCGGAATTTTTAATTAGCGTTGGATTTTTTAGATATGGAAACTGAGACAATATATCAGCGGGGTTGGTTTTCCAGAATATTTCGAGCGCATCAAATTTCAGGTCAGGTGGCACAAACCCCAGCTGACTAATTAGGCTGTTCCTTGGCCTGTCGATGTGCGCCGGTATAAAAAGCCCCCCCAGCGAATGAACAGTTTGCTCTACACTGGAAATCCCCACCTTTAACCCATTAATAAGTAGGGGCTCAATCTCTTCAATAATTTCGTCGTTCTCATTAACCACAACCTGATAGCCAAAGCTCTTGGGGTCGTTTGGTATGTTAGGCAGGTTTAGGTCGATATATTCCTGAAATTTTTTCCGCTGTGATTCCGTATCAAAAAGACATAAACAATGCACCTCCTCGCGAGTTGTAACCTCGGCCCCAAAAATTACGGTTATACCTAACGGTTGAGCCAATTTCCTAATTACGGGTCCATGTAAAGTGCTATTATGATCAGCAATGGCAATAATATCGATATTTTGAGCCTTAGCCTGCTCAACAATATTGCGCGGGCTCATTTCCAAATCGCCACAGGGCGACAAAACGGTATGTATGTGTAAGTCGGCTCGATAGGTTTGCATTAGGTAAGGATTCTGCAAGAAGCTTAAATATCAAAAGAGAATTAGGAGCTAATTAGTTGATAAATTTTACCAACAATCTCAAATGTTTCCAAATCGGTACCCAGTATTGGAATCTGCTCTTCGTTGCACTGCTCAAGCGTGTCAGCCTCAGGCTCAATACCTTTTACTAAAATTACGGCAGCAAGCTCTTTTAACGACGCTATGGCCATAACATTTTTATGGTTTTGAAGGGTTACCCATAGATTTCCGGCATCAGCGTGCCCCATTACATCGCTCAACAAATCGGAAGCATAACCACCATCAACCTCTCGGTTTAGGCCAGATTCTCCGCCGTAAACCTTTAATTTTAGCTCTTTAACAATGTCTGAAACCTGCATACTTAATGATTTTAATGATTTTGAATATATGGAACCTACCGCTTTTTGCGTTTTTTTATCTTTTCGCTACCCTTTGAAAATCTATCTTTTCCCCAAATACTCTCCATAATGCGAAAAGAGTGGTCGGGATGAAGTTTTCGGGTTTGCTCCATCATTTTTTGCATAAAAATGCAGTGCGAAATGGCAGCATGCCCTTTCACTATGTCTTCTGCAAGAGCCTGACATGATGGTGCTCCACATGATCCACAGTCTATTCCTGGCAGAAATCTCATGATGCGCTGAACGCGTTCCATCTTTTTCATGGCCATTGCCATATCCTCGTCGAGCTTAAGCATACTACGAGGCTTAACGGGCTCAACGGAAATATTCTGTTTGAAAATAGGTCTATACTTTTCAAAGCACTTTGCACTTTCGGTAGGAATATCGCTCTTATTATCGAGAAGATTATTCACTCTGTTTTTAAGCCTTTCGACGGTTAAAAACCTGTTTCCAGAGTTAAGAACGCCACCTGCACACCCCTCATCGCATGTTCTAATCTCTAGAAAATCAACATCGGTTATCTCATCGTTCTCAAGTCTTTCAAGAAAGTCAATCGCATTATTTAGCCCGTCAACTGCAAGCGAGCGCCCCTTGATACGATTCGCTTCGCCGTTGGTTAAACTCCATAAAATATTTTGTGGATTTATAGTGCAAGCTTTTTTATACGTAATATCATCGCCGGTTTTTTGTTTAATAACCCTTAGCACCTTATTGTAAATTACGTCCATATTTATTACCCCATCAACATATGAGTAGCTATCACCAACAGGCGACTTAACAGCCGCAATTTTTGCAGCGCATGGAGTAATGTAAAAAATACCTATGTCCGACTCGGCAACACCTTGGTCTACAAGCATCTGCTTGTAGTATAAAGCCGATAAATCGAGCGGGGGTTTAAGGAGCATAATGTTATCGACTAAAGCAGGGAACTTAACCTGAATAAGCCTAACAACAGCGGGACAAAATGATGATATTACGGGTTTAGGTGTATTAGAGTTAGCAATGTATTCGTTAATAAAATCTTTAAGCACTTCGGCCGAGCTCTCCACCTCAAAAACATCGGTAAACCCAAGCTCAATAAGCGTGGTGTAAACCGCATGTGGCGATACATCGGTAGGAAACTGCCCGAGTAAAACGGCGGGCACCAGAGCAACTCGACGCTCATAGCTATATATTTCCGAAAAATCGTCCTGCTCAATAATAATTGCATTTACAGGGCATACCTTAAAGCATTCACCACAATCAATACATCGATTATCGTACAATACAGCCTTGCCATTCCGAACCCTAAGGGCTTCGGTAGGACAAACCCGCATGCAGTTGGAGCAACCGATGCAAACATCCTTTAGTATTTTTAGCGCATGATGAAAACTTTTGCTTTCCATCTAAGTTGATATTATGGCTTATTATTTAAAGTAAACTACTATTTCAAGAACTGTTCCTTGGTCAACAACACTACTGAGATTAAATTCATCGGCATTATTCTTAATGTTTGGCAAGCCCATTCCAGCACCAAAACCCATCTCACGTACCGCTGAGGATGCTGTTGAATAGCCTTTTTTCATGGCTAAATCTATATCGGGGATACCAAGCCCTTTGTCCTCGAGTTTCATTTTAATTCTCTCTGTGCTAATATCGATATAAATTGTACCGCTACAAGCATGTGCTACTACGTTTACCTCAGCCTCGTACAAACAAACAACAACCCGTTTAATTAGCTTTGGATCAACATTAAGCTGTTTAAGAACCTTTTTAACCTGACTCGATGCGTACCCTGCATGGGTAAAATCGCCCCCCTCAATTTTATACTCAAACTTCATAATTTTATATTAAAAAAAGGTTATGTTACAAATTAAAGCATTTTTAACCCATTAAAAAATAGGCTTCAACCCTTTTTCATATAAAAGTCCAGAAGCTTTAAACATAGAATTTTTGCACTGGAGTAGCACCATGCTGTTTTCGCGAGCTAAATCGATCATTGGCTGAGTTACCTCTTTGTTGCGAACAAATACAATGCAATGTATATCCGACATCTCTGCTGTTCGTATTGCCTGAACATTGGCTAAACCTGTTATAAGCAGCATTCTATCGGTTTGTGTTGTGAGAACATCGCTCATTAAATCCGATGAGAATGCAAAATCAATCTCGTAGTCTAAATGATCTTCTCCACACAAAACTTTTGCATCAAGAATATCCGCAACCTCTTTTAACGTCATGGCCATCTATTTTATTTGTAGCGCAAATTTTAAACTAATATCAACATAAAATTTCCATTTAAGGTAAAGACAAAGATAAAAAGTTTTTTGTTATTTGATTAACAGACAAATATTTTCTAAAACATATTTTGTTCGTGTAATTATGCTTGGCCTATTTTGCTTATTTGCTGCAGGCTATCATTACCAAAGCACCTACTGAGTAAACCTACCAATATAGCCAGGGCGGCACAATATATTTTTCGACAATGTAGCTAAACATTTAGAACAAAGAAACGTTGTTCAAGTATAAAAGACAAAAAAGATGTTTCAGGATATATTAGCTTTACTTACAGTGGCAGGTGCAATAATTTACATGATATGGGGTGTATACAAGGCCGTGAAGCCTAATAAAAATCGACAAAACACATTTTGCGCCGGTTGCCCTGCTTCTGGGTGTGCTGTAAAATCAGCTAAGCAAAATACAAATTGCCATAAGTAATCATCTATTTTAAGCATGAAAACAGCTAAACCCATACTAACCATTATACTCAGCGGATACCTAATATTTGCAATGGGTGGGCTTAGCATATTTCATCATTTATGTAATTGCAGTACAGAAGAAAATAATAACACCTCGTTTTTTTTAGAACAAAGTTGTTGCTCGTCCAACATACCTGAGCCAATTGTTTACCATAACGATACTAACCAAAACATCTGTGGAGTTGATGATTGCGAGAGTTGCAATTGCACAACACTGTTTGAGCTGCTAGCCCTTAACGATACCGTAAAGGTTGATAGCAGCAGGTTAAGTACCCCCGTTCAATTTCTTTTCACTACTTATGATGTTGATCAGGAGATTAACTACTCCAGCATCACCTCAAAATCAATAATTTATAATAAACACTTACCCATTCCACGATCCGGTAGGGCAATTGTTATTTTATACCAACGCCTTAAAATTCCCTTCAGAGCCTAAGGATTTATCCTGCTTACTTTAGCGAGTCTCTATATTTTCAGTACTGCTAACATCCTACGTAAATAGGTTTTAAAAAGCCCGTTTAGTTTTCCATCTAAAAATTAGTACTCACTAAAAGTAAGAAGCTATCTAATCCATTGACAGGATTTCAACCTACCCATGGCACTCACATGTGCAACAGGGTTATACAATACATAGATATTTTTCTAAATAATTTTAAAATCATACAACTATGCTAACTAAAATATCATTATCACTTACCGTATTAATGTTCTGGTTTGCTCAAGGTTTTTCAGTTCAAATTGCTCAGGAGCAAAGTAAATCAACAGAATTCAAAGTATACGGAGAATGCGGAATGTGTAAAACCCGCATTGAAAATGCTGCAAAAATTGAGGGAGTTAAATCAGCATCATGGGATAAGGAGAGCCAGATGCTAAAAATTGATTTTAATCCCACATTAGTTAAACTAACCGACATACATAAAAACATTGCTAAGGTTGGTCATGATACCGATAAGGAAAAAGCAGAGGATGGGGTTTACAAAAAACTACCCCCATGCTGTAAATACGAAAGACCATAAAAGATTAAACTCTCACTTAATTATTGTATTTTTAATCATTGGCGTCCGGTTAATATTTATAGATTCCTCCCTACGGTCGGAATGACAGGGCGTTGAGTTGTATTTGGGAGGGGAGGGCTTGGCTAACGGCGAAGCCGCTAGCCAAGCCCTCCCCTAAAAACTAAACATCTGTCATTGACAAAGCCATTTCTATTTTCAACGGTTTTGTCGAACATACGTTTCAGAGCGAAACGCAGTGAAGCGAAGAATCTATAATGTTTAACTTTGTTTTTACCGGACAATAGTAATTTTTAATCCTGTAAAACCTGTAACGAAACGATTACTTAGGACTAGTCACAAGCTCATTAAATTAATTTCTATGCTAAATAGAATTATAAAATACTTTCTAGAGAACAGGTTAGTTACCATCCTCATGCTAATTGGATTTATATCATGGGGAGTAATAACTGCACCTTTTGGTTGGCAAGTTGGTTCATTGCCCTCAGATCCTGTTCTGGTGGATGCCATACCTGATATTGGTGAAAATCAACAAATTGTATTTACAGAGTGGAATGGGAGGTCACCACAAGATATTGATGATCAGATCTCCTATCCTCTGACCACATATATGCTTGGTATACCAGGTGTTAAATCAGTCAGAAGCACTTCAATTTTTGGATTTTCGAGCATATACATAATCTTCGAAGAGGATATTGAGTTCTACTGGTCGCGGTCGAGAATTCTCGAAAAATTAAACTCACTCCCACCAAGCCTACTGCCAGATGGCGTTCACCCCACCTTGGGTCCCGATGCAACAGCGCTTGGGCAAGTTTACTGGTACACCATCGAAGGCCGCGATAAAACCGGTAACCCCACCGGAGGCTGGGATTTGCACGAAATTCGTACCGTACAGGATTTTTACGTGAAATATGGACTGAACGCCACCGAAGGCGTTTCGGAAGTAGCGTCAATTGGTGGCTTTGTGCAGGAATACCAAATCGATGTAAATCCCGATGCCCTGAAAGCATACAATATTCCACTTAGCAAAGTAATGCAGGCTGTTCAAAAATCCAACCGTGATGTCGGCGCCAAAACAATCGAAATAAACCAGGCCGAATACCTGGTGCGCGGGTTGGGTTATATCAAAAAGGTAGAAGACATCGAAAAAGCCGTGGTTGCCGTGCAGGATAATGTTCCCATACGCATTCAGGATATTGCCGTGGTTTCGTTGGGGCCTGCCACCCGAAGAGGCGCACTGGACAAAGACGGCGCCGAAGTGATTGGCGGCGTGGTTGTGGCCCGTTACGGAGCAAACCCCTTGCAGGTCATCAACAATGTTAAAGATAAAATCAAGGAAATATCCCCCGGACTGCCCAAAAAGACTTTGGCCAACGGGGTAGAAAGCCAGCTAACCATTGTTCCATTCTACGACCGCTCCGGTCTCATTCACGAAACCCTGGGAACGTTGGAAGAAGCCATCTCGCTTCAAATTCTGATTGTTATTCTGGTGGTAATTGTCATGGTGCTGAACCTCAGGGCTTCTCTTTTAATTTCCAGCTTGCTTCCCATCGCCGTGCTCATGGTTTTCATAGCCATGCGCTATTTTCATGTGGATGCCAATATCGTGGCTTTATCGGGTATTGCCATTGCCATTGGAACCATGGTTGACCTGGGGATAATCCTGTCCGAGAACATCATCAAACACATCGACGAGGCCCCTCCTGAACAGAAGCTCATAACCACCATTTATAACGGAGCCTCCGAGGTTAGCTCTGCAATTCTTACCGCGGTTTCAACCACCATTGTCAGCTTCATTCCGGTGTTTACCATGCAGGCCGCCGAAGGTAAACTTTTCGGTCCACTGGCGTTTACCAAAACGTTCGCGCTTATTGCTGCGCTTATCGTTTCACTATTTATTATGCCCTCGCTGGCTCATTGGTTTTTTGGTGCGAAAATTAAAAATGAAAAAATTAGAAAGTGGCTGAACATCGCGCTGATTCCCATCGGAATTGCTGTCCTTATTGCCGGACAGACCTGGGGCGGATTGATTTTGCTAGCATTTGGCGTTGTCGGGGTAGTGAAAGCATTTAGCGGAAAGCGCTTTGGTTTTGGTAAAGAAAAATCAGAAACAGGCAAAAATACTTCTTCAAGCGGTTCAGCAATGAAGCAACGAATGCAGTCTTTTACCTTATGGGTACTCGCACATGCTGAAATCATAATTGTGTTTATTGGTGTTATCTGGTTACTTGCCAGATACTGGCTTCCGCTGGGGCCTGCCAAGAGCCTGATGATGAATATACTATTTGTGGCTCTGCTCTTAACAATTATCTTAGGGTTTTTCCTAATCCTTGAATATTTCTATAAACCTATACTCCGATGGTGTTTGAACCATAAAGTGACCTTCCTGTTAATTCCTTCTTTTTTAATTCTTTTCGGGGCAATTACCTGGATGGGATTCAACAACATTTTTGGTTTTGTGGCCAAAGGCTTCGACGGGGCTGGATGGAATGTGCGTACTACCAAAGTATGGTCAGGATTAACCCACACCTTCCCCGCCATCGGGAAAGAATTTATGCCCTCACTTAATGAAGGAAGCTTCCTGCTGATGCCTACTTCCATGCCTCATTCAGGCTTTGAATACAACCGCAAAGTTCTGGGGCAATTGGATATGTTGTTAACCAACATTCCGGAGGTTGAACTTACGGTAGGAAAATTAGGAAGGGTAGAGTCTGCTCTCGACCCTGCACCCATCTCCATGTACGAGAACGTTATTAATTACCGACCTGAATACATGCTCAACGAAAAAGGGCACCGGGTAAGGTTTAAGGTAGATAAAAATGACCGATTTATATTGAGTAACGGCGATACGCTTACCAATACCGAAGCATTACACAGTGGAGTAACCCTTCAGGAGCTAATACCAGATACCAAAGGGAATTATTACCGCAATTGGCGGCAGGAAATCAAATCGCCCGATGATATTTGGAATGAAATCGTGAAAGTAGCGAGAATACCAGGCGTAACTTCTGCCCCAAAACTGCAACCCATTGAAACCCGCTTGGTGATGTTGCAAACGGGTATGCGCGCTCCCATGGGGATTAAAGTATATGGCCCTGATTTATCGACTATTGAAAATTTTGGGATGCAGCTGGAGGAGATTTTAAAGCAGGTACCATCGGTAAAAACCGAGGCCGTATTTGCCGACCGGATTGTGGGAAAACCCTACCTGCACCTGAACATTAACCGCGACGAAATTTCGCGCTACGGGCTAAATGTGGAAGACGTGCAGCAAACCATCGAAACGGCCATTGGAGGAATGCAAATTACCTCTTCGGTTGAAGGGCGGGAACGTTTTCCGGTAAGGGTACGCTACCCGCGCGAACTTAGGGACGACCCCGAGTCGCTGGGTAAAATACTGATACCTACACCAACCGGAGCTCAAATTCCCATCTCCCAACTTGTCGATTTTGAATACGTTAGAGGACCACAGGCCATAAAAAGTGAGGAAACTTTTTTGGTGGGTTACGTTTTATTCGATAAACGGATTGGCTTTTCTGAAGTGGACGTGGTTAATGATGCGCAGAACACGATACAAGCCCGTATTAATTCCGGTGACTTAAATGTGCCGTCAGGGGTTAGCTATAAATTCTCTGGAAATTATGAAAATCAGGTGCGGGCCGAGAAACGATTATCGATTATCGTGCCCATTGTTTTGCTTTTGGTTTTCCTTATCCTCTACTTCCAGTTTAAATCAGTCACCACCTCCCTGATGGTCTTTACGGGCATTGCCATGGCTTTTAGCGGAGGGTTTATAATGATATGGCTCTACGGGCAGGGCTGGTTTGTGGATTTCTCCATCTTTGGCACCAACATTCGGGAACTGTTCCAAATGCACACCATCAACCTGAGCGTGGCCGTTTGGGTAGGTTTTATTGCGCTCTTTGGTATTGCTACCGATGATGGTGTTTTAATGGCCACGTACCTCGACCAAAGCTTCGCCCGGAATAAAACCGATAACCTAAAAGGGATACGGGCAGCTGTAGTGGAAGCGGGTTACCGTAGAATTAGACCCGCTGCAATGACCTCGGCAACAACCATAATTGCGCTGTTACCCATCCTTACCTCTACCGGACGGGGTGCTGACATCATGATACCCATGGCCATTCCAGCTTTTGGGGGGATGATTTTTGCAGCAGTAACCTATTTTATTGTACCGGTGCTTTATAGCATGCGCGAAGAGAAAAAGATTGACAAGGCAATGAAGATTAGAGGTTAGAAGAGAGAGGTTAGAAGAGAGAGGTTAGAGAGTAGATTTAATAATTTAGGCTCATTATCAGGTAATAATGAATAAAACATATTTAAAATGATAAAGACATATAAAGATCTCGAGGTTTATAAGCGGTCATTCAATCTAGCAATGGAAATTTTTTGGTTGTCAAAGAAATTTCCCAAAGAAGAAATGTATTCTCTAACCTCACAAATAAACAGATCGGCTCGATCTATAAGTGCAAATATAACTGAAGGCTGGGCCAAAAGGAATTTTGAGGCCGTCTTTAAACAGCACCTTATCAACTCGCTAGGTTCAAATGCGGAAACAGAAAACTGGCTTCGATTTGCGCTTGAATGCAAATATCTTGACGAATCGACATATGAAAAATTAACTTCTGAACTTGATCAAATTGGAAAAATGCTGTATGCGCTCCATAAAAACTGGAAAAGCCATGAGAAATAAAAGAGACATAAAAGACAAGAGGTCGGAAATTAGTTGTCAGAAGTTAGAGTTTGACAATCTGTCGATAGATAAAAAGAATAATAATCCTATTACCAATACCTATTATTCTTTCTTCTTTTCTCTATTCCCTAACCTCTCTCTTCTAACATCTAACCTCTACCTTCTAACCACTATCATCTGGATATTGGTTTCAACGGTAGCAACGGTACCTGCGGCTGCTCAAAACCTGAATGACTATCTTCAAACAGCAGCCGAAAACAACCCGGGCCTGCAATCGAAATACAAGGAGTTTGAAGCAGCCATGCAAAAAGTACCACAGGTGGCTTCCCTCCCCGACCCTACTATTTCATTCGGGTATTTTATTCCAAAAATGGGCTCGCAACGGGCAGAGTTGACAATCAACCAAATGTTCCCTTGGTTTGGCACCCTAGGCGCACAGGCCGATGCGGCAACCCTAACGGCAGAAGCCAAATACCAGTCGTTTTTAGATGCCCGAAACCAATTGTTTTTTCAGGTTTCAACTGCATTTTATCCTTTGTTTGAGCTAAACCGTTGGCAACAGATTGAGCAAGACAACATCGAAATTTTGAAAGCCTACAAATCCATTGCCAGCATAAAATTCAAAAACGGGATTGCTCCCATGGTCGATGTTTTGCGCATGGATATTATGCTCAAAGACGCCAGCACCAACCTCGAAATACTGAACCAGAAAGAGAAAACCCTGATTACTACTTTCAACAAACTGCTCAACAGAAACGAAAATGCGGAAGTGGAAATTGCCGATTCCTTGGAAATTGAATTCGTGGAGAACAAAATCCGAAAGGATTCCTTGCTTGCAGAAAACCCACTTTTGGAGGCACTCGAATTGAAAGTGAAGGCAAGCAAGGCGAGCGAAATGGCAGCACATAAACAAGGTTTCCCAAAATTGGGCGTTGGTTTAGGATATATGATTATGGATAAAAACTCCAACGGGGGCATGACCGACAACGGAAAAGATGTGCTAATGCCAATGGTTTCTGTGAGCATTCCCATTTTTAGGAAAAAATACAGAGCGGCCAAAAAAGAAGCGCAACTGATGCAGGAAAGCTACTCCCTGCAAAAAGAGGAAACTGCGAACAAGCTTATTTCAAATTACGAAAACGTATGGTTCGAACTTCAAAGTCAACAACATTTGATTGAACTGTACGATCAGCAAATACTGGTATCGGAACAGGCACTTAACCTCTTGTTTAGCGCTTACGGCAATTCGGGGGAGCAATTTGAGGAAGTTTTGCGCATGCAACAACAATTGTTGAAATACGAAAAAATGAAGGTCACGGCAGAAGTACAATACCAGATTGAGCTAGCCAAGCTGAATTATTTAACTGCAAAAACATACGAACAATGAATACAAATAGAAAAACAATAATAATAATAATTGTGGCAACACTGGCAACAGGTTTTTTGCTTGGGTGGCTAATTTTTGGTAGTGCTCCGCGTAAAACAACTGACGAACACCAGCATGAAACAGAAGAAGTTGCAGGTGAAATTATTTGGACATGCTCCATGCACCCACAAATCAGGCAGAACGAGCCGGGTAGTTGCCCGATATGCGGCATGGACCTCATTCCGCTGGAAGGAGCCCAGAACGACGAAACCGATCCAATGGTGATTAGCATGTCGCCCACAGCGATGCAACTGGCCAGTATCAGTACGGCAATTGTTGGTGCGATGGATCCGGTGAAATCTGTACGCTTAAATGGCAAAGTACAGGAAGACGAGCGCAGGGTATTTTCCCAACCTTCGCACGTGCCAGGACGAATAGAAAACCTAACGGTGAATTTTACAGGCGAGCAGGTAAAAAAAGGACAGATAATCGCCACGGTGTATTCCCCCGAGCTGGTGACCGCTCAAAATGAGCTGTTCGAAGCCCAAAAATTCAAAGAGACCCAACCTGCGCTATTCAATTCCGCTAAAGAAAAACTTAAAAACTGGAAATTGACGGAGAAACAAATTGAAAACATGCTAACATCGGGATCGCCCACAGAAACCTTTGAGGTGAGAGCCGATGTGTCGGGTTTTGTCACCCAGAAAATGGTAAACCCTGGCGAATACATCGTCAAAGGTGAACCCATTTATAAAATCGCGGATCTTTCAAAAGTTTGGGTGCTTTTCGATGTGTATGAATCGGATATGGGGTGGATTAGAATTGGTGATAAAGTTGAATTTACCATCTCCTCGTTGCCCGGGAAAACTTTTGCTGGGAACATCTCCTTTCTCGATCCGGTAATCGATGCACAAACGCGGGTTGCCAAAGCCCGGGTCGAAATATCCAACACAGGCATGGCATTGAAGCCAGAAATGTTCGTCTCCGGAACGGTTCAGGCAAAATTGCCCAAAAAGTCCAATGCAATTGTGGTTCCGAAAACTGCTGTAATGTGGACTGGCAAGCGTTCGGTGGTTTACGTAAAATCTTCTACTGAACAAGGTGTTAACTTTAAAATGCGCAAAGTTACGCTCGGCCCTGCGTTGGGCGGAAGCTATATAATAGAAAACGGCTTGCAGGAAGGCGAAGAAATAGCAGTAAATGGCACATTCAGCATTGATGCTGCTGCTCAGCTAGCTGGCAAACCTAGCATGATGTCCTCTGAAGGCGGCTCTGCAATGACTGGGCATGATCATGGGGAAACAGAAATGAGGGATGCGAACGAGGGCTTCGCTAAAACCGGAACCGACCCTGCTTTTACAGCACAACTCACAAAAGTTTATAATGCTTATATACCAATGAAAAATGCTTTTGTTGCATCCGATGCACATAAAGTCATGACAGCAGCAAGCGAAGTGTCTGCGGCTTTAAAAAAAGTGGATATGGGATTGTTGAAAGGCGATGCACACATGGCTTGGATGGAAAATCTTGATGTGCTCGAAAAAACAGTAAATTCCATGAGTAAACTGATGGATATTGAAAAACAACGCAATGAATTTGCAAAGTTCAATATTGCATTCTACAAAAGCATCAAAGCATTTGGACTAGAGAATGTTACCGCATATTACCAGTATTGCCCAATGGCCGAAAAAGACAAAGGAGCATACTGGTTTAGCAGTTCCGAAGAAATTAAAAATCCCTATTTCGGGGATGCGATGTTGAAATGTGGTGAGAACAGGGAAACCTTGAAGTAAGGTTGTAAACCATGAAAGAATTGAAAGAATCCTTCCGTTTTTTTAAACTATTCAAGGTTGGAAAAACAACGCGAAGAGGAAAAAAACTTACAATGAACAAGGAATTGCCATAAATTCAAATAAAAATGAAAAAAAATAAATTAAAACAGCTAATGAGGGTATTGATCTTATTGATCATCATACCCTCGTTTGCTTTTTGTAAAAATAGCAAACAACAAAAACGTTCAAGTAGTCAACTTACAATTACAGAATCGTTTGAACCCGACATAGACATTTCATTGACTGCCATACCGGCAGAGATACAACTTTTTGAAGGAGAAAAAACGGCTATTTACACCTATAATTCTGAGCTTATTAAAGGTGAGAGCACATCACTTCAACAAATTCCAAATTCGTATTTAGGTCCGATTATTCGTGTAAAACCACAGCAAAAAATTCGTATTCGCTTCAACAATGAACTTCCAGATAAAAGTATCATTCATTGGCATGGATTGCATGTCCCACACGAAATGGATGGCCATCCGATGTATGTTATCAAAAAAGGCGATCAGTTTATTTATGAATTTGTGGTAAACAATCGACCCGGCACCTATTGGTTTCATCCACATCCGCATGGAAAAACAGGCTATCAGGTGTATAAAGGATTGGCAGGACTTTTCATTGTTGAGAATGATCAAAATGATTTACCCTCAGGAGAATATGAAATTCCCCTCGTTATTCAGGACAGAATATTTGATTCGTCGAACCAGCTAATTTATTTAGAGAATAATATGATGGACAGGATGGTTGGGTTTTTGGGCAATGAAATTATAATTAATGGCCAAAGCAACACATCAATGAAAGTTAACAAAGCAACATATCGTTTTCGAGTGCTGAATGGTTCCAACTCCAGAATATATAAGTTAGCTTGGAGCGATGGAGCTGATTTAACAGTTATTGGCAACGATGGAGGTTTACTTTCTAAACCAATAGACAAACCTTACATGATGCTAGGTCCGGGAGAGCGAATAGACGTTTGGCGCAATTTTTCTTCTACAAACTCCGGTGAACAAATTTCACTCAAAAGTCTCGCTTTCAACAGCGGCACCATCATGGGAATGATGGGCAGTGGAAGAGGAATGGGCGGAGGAATGATGAGAGGAAGAGGTAATATGCAAAGTAACAACAATCCATCCGATTCGTATATCGATAATGGTGATGCCCTCACTTTATACGGCTTTGTTGTTTCAGACAAACAAGGCGAAGCGGTTCCATTGCCCACAGAGCTTGAGCCGATAGAGCAATTTGATTTATCGGAAGTCGTTAATCAAAATTCACCCCGTCAGTTTAACTTTCACTTCCAACGTATGGAATGGCTTATTAATGGTAAGACCTTCGAGATGAATGAAGTGGCAGACTGGGAGAAAGTAAAGCTTAACACCGCAGAACTGTGGGAGTTTATAAATAGTGGAAGTGGACGAGGCGGAATGGGCGGAATGATGAGTATGCCTCATCCAGTGCATATTCATGGCTTGCAGTTTCAGATAATCGAGCGTGATGTTTCAGAAGTTCCGCCTGCTGTTTGGAACACCATGAAAGATGGTTTTATTGATGAGGGTTGGCAAGATACTTTCCTTCTCTTACCCGATATGCGTGTAAAAGTTGCTCTAAGATTCGAAGACTTTACCGGCATCTTTCTCTATCATTGTCATAATCTGGAACACGAAGATATGGGCATGATGCGTAATTATGAAGTTATTGAATAGGTAAACCAAATAACTTAAAAAGAAAACTTATGGAAAAGGATAAAAATAAATCGAATCAACAGCACAAGCATTCTAAGAGAAACAGTGCTGATAATAATGTGAATCAAAACAATCACGAAAGCCATCAACAAACAAAGCAAAATCACGATCATGATCATACCGATCATCACAGGATGATGATAAAAGATTTTAAGCTTAGGTTTTGGATTTCTCTCATTTTCACGCTTCCCATATTGGCGCTCTCGCCAATGGTCCAAAATTTACTTGGTTTTGAGTTCGCTCTTTTGGGAGCTGCGGATAAATATTTGCTTTTTGGATTATCAAGCATCGTTTTTTTCTATGGAGGATGGCCATTTTTAAAAGGTCTAGTTGATGAGCTAAAGGAAAAACAACCCGGCATGATGACATTGATAGCAGTTGCTATCACAGTGGCCTGGGGCTATAGTACTGCAACAACGTTTGGTTTGGAAGGGTCGTCATTCTTTTGGGAATTAGCCACGCTTGTAGATATCATGCTGTTGGGTCACTGGATAGAGATGAAATCAGTGTTGGGCGCATCACGTTCATTGCAAGAATTGGTAAAGCTAATGCCTTCTGAAGCACATCTTCTTAAAAATGGCAACACTGTTGATGTTAAGCTGGATGAGTTGAAGGAAGGCGACCACGTGGTTGTTCGCCCCGGCGAAAAAATACCTGTGGATGGTATAATAACCGATGGACAGAGCTATGTAAATGAAGCTATGGTTACGGGTGAAGCGAAGCCAGTAAAAAAAGAGAAGAATAGCAAGGTTATCGGTGGAACAATTAATGGTAACGGCTCGCTCACTGTCAAGGTGGAACAAGTGGGAGAAAACGCCTATCTCAACAAGGTTATCAATATGGTGCGCGATGCGCAAAGCGTAAAGTCAAAAACCCAAAACTTAGCTGATAAAATTGCTTTTTGGCTTACAATTATTGCTCTATCTGTGGGTTTTACTACACTTGCTGCGTGGCTTCTTATAGGTAAAGAATTCAGCTTTGCAATGGAGCGCATGGCTTCTGTAATGGTTATAACATGCCCCCATGCCTTAGGGCTTGCAGTGCCATTGGTGGTTGCCATATCCACCTCTATTTCCGCTCAGCGCGGATTGCTTATTCGCAACCGAACAGCATTTGAAAATTCTCGCAAAATAACAATGATGGTTTTCGATAAAACGGGTACACTCACAAAAGGAAACTTTGGCGTTACACGTTTTGGTAGTTTTATGGATGGTTTGGATGACAATGATATTCTCAAATATGCAGGTGCCCTTGAATCGAAATCGGAGCATCCCCTCGCTATGGGTATTATGCGTAAAGTAAAGGAGGGTAAAATTGAAATTCCTCAAGTTGATAATTTTAATGCCATTACGGGTAAAGGGATTGAAGGAGACGTTGAAAACAAGAATATAAAAGTTGTAAGCCCTGGCTATCTCAAAGATAAGAAGATAGACATACCTGACAATGCGTATAAAAATGAAGCAGAAACTGTAGTATTTATTTTAGTAGATAACACGCTGGCTGGTTTTATAGCCATGTCGGATGAGGTAAGAGAAGAGTCTTTTGATGCAATTAAAACGCTCAAAGAGAATAATATCAAATGTTATATGATGACCGGTGATAACGAAGAGGTAGCCAAAAGTGTGAGTGATGAGCTACAGCTTGATGGCTATTTCGCCGGTATGCTACCCGACCAGAAATTGGAGAAAATTAAAGAGCTCCAAGAAAAAGGCGAGTTTGTTGCCATGACCGGCGACGGAATAAACGATGCACCCGCACTTGCAACAGCCGATGTAGGAATTGCCGTAGGTAGCGGAACGGATGTGGCAGCCGAAACGGCCGATATAATATTGGTGAACAGCAATCCGCAAGACATTACTACGCTTATACTTTTTGGAAAAGCAACTTATCGAAAAATGATTCAAAACTTTGTGTGGGCAACTGGATACAACATTGTGGCTATACCGCTTGCAGCAGGAGTTCTATACAGTGCAGGAATATTAATTAGCCCTGCAATGGGGGCAGTTCTGATGAGTTTAAGCACCATTATTGTGGCTCTGAATGCTCAGCTGCTGAAAAGGAAAATGAGAGTGGCAGGAGAGGAAGAGTGAAATGCAAAACTAAATAACTGATGTTTCGCACAAGTATATAATTTGGTAATAATAAACATCATAGAAAGTTATAAATTATGAATTCAAAACAGAGAAAAATGAAAAAGGAAGAAACCGAACATGAACATCAAAACCCTGCGCGGGTTGTTTTATGTTTCCGATGTTTAAAGAATTTTTCGGGTAAAACCAGACTTAAAAACGGATAGTAATAAATTTTCAAAGAATATGAAAAAACTAAAGTTAGAAATACCTCTCATTTTACCTGGAGTGCCAGACGAAAAAGACCAATGCGTGCAGAAGCTTATCTCATTGCTTCAGGAGCAGAAAGGTCTGGAGAAAGTGCACGTCTCAGGAGTTGCCGAGAATGGCATACCTCAACTTTGTTTTCATTATAACCCGGACTTAATTTCCATTGAAAAAATACGTTCAATAGCCCGGCAAGCAGGTGCGTCCATTACCGAAAAAATCGCACACAAGCTCATCGAGGTAGAAGGCATCCGCCATACGCGCAGCGCGCGTAGTATCGAGCGCAATCTTCGCAACTTAAACGGTATGATTGAAATATCGGTTTCTGCCTCGGGGATGATACGGGTTGAATTCGACAGAAGTCAACTTGATGAAGCAACAATAATTAAAGCCTTGCAAAAAGAAGGCCTTGCCATAATGGATACTGCCGTAAATGCCGAAAAATATCTGCGCAGCATCAAAGAAACAGAGAAGCCACCCAAAGGCCAAAAGCCTAAAAAGAAGCCTGAGCATGCGGAATGTGGAACAGAACATGACCATGGCGGCCCTTTTGGTAAAAATACGGAGCTGATTTTCTCTGTCCTTTCGGGAATATTGCTGGCCATTGGTTTTGGTCTCTCTTTCATTGACTCTATCCCCTACTGGGTAAGCCTGTCGCTCTACATCGGAGCTTATTTCTTTGGGGGCTACTACACCGCCAAAGAAGCAGTCGAAACCTTACTTAAGGGTGGATTTGAAATTGACTTTTTGATGCTGGTTGCCGCTATTGGTGCGGCTGTTTTGGGCAAGTGGGCCGAAGGTGCTTTGCTGTTGTTTCTCTTTAGCATGGGGCATGCACTCGAACATTATGCCATGAACAAAGCTCGAAAATCTATTGCTGCCTTGTCCAAACTCGCTCCCAAAACCGCCTTTCTAAAGAAGAACGGGAAGCTTGAAGAGGTAGGCATTGAAAAACTGAGTATAGGCGATATCATCGTGGTAAAGCCCCACAGTAAGATCCCGTCTGATGGCGTTGTGGTTAGCGGTGAAGGCAGCGTGAACCAGGCTCCCATCACGGGCGAAAGTATTCCCGTGGATAAAATACCAGTGAAAGACCCCGAAAAAGACTATTCCAACGAAAAAAACATCGCTGACGAAAACAGGGTTTTTTCGGGTACAATCAATGGTAACAACACATTAGATATCAAAGTTATTAAGGAGGCCAAAGATTCTACCCTCTCCCGATTGGTAAAGCTTGTGCATGAAGCTCAAACTCAGAAATCACCCACTCAGCGGTTTACCGACAAGTTCGAGAAATACTTTGTACCCGCTGTTTTGGTATTGGTGGTGGTACTGCATGGGGCTTTTTTGGTTATTGATGAAAATTTTAGCGATAGCTTTTACAGGGCAATGGCCGTTCTGGTAGCTTCAAGCCCTTGTGCGCTGGCTATTTCCACGCCCAGCGCAGTGCTGAGCGGGATTGCCAGAGCTGCAAAAAGCGGCGTACTTATTAAAGGGGGACGACCGCTGGAAGACCTGGGTGTTTTAACCGCCATTGCTTTCGATAAGACAGGCACCCTTACCGAAGGCAAACCAAAACTTACTGAGGTTATTACGCTCAACAACACCAGTGAAAATGAATTGCTGAAAATGGCTATTGCCCTAGAAACCCTGAGTGACCACCCGCTTGCAAAGGCGGTGGTTAAGGACGGCAAAAAGCGTTTGGAAGACAATAATATTCCCGAGGCCAAAGAGTTGGAAGCCGTTTCAGGAAAAGGCATTAAAGCCAGGCTGGGGCAGGATAAAATATACATTGGCAACCTGGAATTATATGCAGCCTTAGATGATAAAAAGCCGTCGGAAGAAATTGTAAAAAAAATAAAAACCCTTGAATCTGAAGGGAACACCACCATGCTTATTCGCCAGAATAGTAATTATGTGGGCATCATCGCCTTAATGGACACACCGAGGGCGGAAGCAAAAGACACACTGATACAATTAAAGAAACTCGGGATCAGACGGATGATTATGCTCACGGGCGACAATCAAAACGTAGCCGATGCGGTGACCAAAAAAATAGGATTAACGGAAGCCTGGGGTAGCCTGTTGCCAGAAGAAAAAGTAGATGCCATAAAGCAATTGAAAGTGGAAGAATCGAGGGTAGCAATGGTAGGCGATGGGGTAAATGATGCCCCCGCCATGGCCCACAGCACCGTTGGCATTGCCATGGGTGCGGCTGGCTCGGATGTAGCACTCGAAACCGCTGATATTGCCCTAATGGGCGATAAACTGGAAACCCTTCCATTTGCTATCGACCTGAGCAGAAGAGCGAAAAGAATAATAAAACAGAATGTTTGGATTAGTCTGGGTGTGGTAGCAATGCTTATCCCTTTAACTATCCTTAGCCTGGCTAGCATTGGCGTTGCCGTAGTCATCCACGAAGGTTCAACCCTTGTTGTGGTATTTAATGCATTAAGATTATTGGCGTATAAAAAGTAATAGCATGCAAAAGGATTCATTTCACATTTCCAAAATGGTAAAATTTGATGTTTTCATTATAGCGGACGTAGCCAATAAATGCGCTGAAGGTGGTTTTAAAACCGCTATTATCGTCAATCGTAACTATGGTGGTACATGCGGTTTGCAAGGCTGTATTCCAAAAAAATATTACCCCTATTATTCATCTTTAATAAATTTGATGAATAATGCGGGTATAAAGCCTATGGCTATACGTTTCTTTCTGCCCTTGCGCAGAAGAACCAAAACCCACCGTTGAAAAGAGTAAAACAAGCGACAAGTAGATTATTTTTTGGATATTTCTGTGTTTTGGATTTAACCCCTATTATTTATTCGAATAATTGCTGTCTCCGACAGCGACTAAGTTTCACAACCAATTTTGTTAGCCTAAATTGGGCTCAACTAGGTCGGGGTAACCCGCATTTGCATTCATCATTAACAAATTTGATGAATAATACGGGTTAAATACCGCACGTAACTTTGCAACAAACCTATTGCGATAAAATGTAAAGCCATATACGTAATATTTCTAGGGGCAAAACTTTATGCTAAAAAGTAAAAAGGCTTAAACACAAAAAAACGCAGCAATAACAGCAAATAAGACTAAGCACCTACTATGAATATCCGTATTCTTTTCAACTTTGCGAATGTCAGTAATAGTGCCAACCTATATATTAAACTCATTACCCAGCAAATCACCAAGCCTACTCGCTTTGATTACCAATCCTTTAACACCCTTGAAATATTTTTACGATTATTTCGTGACAATCATTTGGAAGTTTGTCTAACTTTGTATTGTTTATAAACCATAGCCAATTCCTTACCATGTTGGAAAATAAGATAAGGGATAACTCACAATATTTTTAACAAAAAACAAAACACACTTGAAATGAACAGGATTTTCAAACCTAAATTCTTTTCGCTATTCAAACGAAAAGGGTATAGTAAAGCCCAACTGCAAAGCGATATGCTTGCTGGAATAATCGTTGGCATTGTTGCTCTGCCATTGGCCATTGCGTTTGCTATAGCATCGGGGGTATCGCCCGAACGAGGGCTAATAACAGCCATTGTAGCTGGATTTTTAGTCTCTGTTTTAGGAGGTAGCCGGGTACAAATAGGGGGTCCAACTGGAGCATTTGTGGTTATTGTATTTGGCGTTGTTCAACAGCATGGCATTGAGGGACTAATAATATCGACCTTTTTAGCAGGCATACTCCTTGTTGCATTCGGTTTGCTTCGCCTGGGTACTATTATTAAATTTATTCCTCATCCTCTAGTGGTTGGATTTACTAGCGGTATAGCTGTGATTATTTTTTCAACCCAAATTAAAGAATTTTTTGGGCTAAACATTGCTGAGGTTCCCGCCGGTTTTATTGAAAAATGGGGCGCATACTTTAGCGGATTAAGCAGCTTTAATGCATATGCCGTTGCCATTTCGGTGGGTACAGTTCTTATATCAATATACACAAAACGCATCATAAAAAAGATACCGGGATCGTTTATTGCAATTATACTGATGACGGTTTTAGCCATGATATTTAAGCTACCGGTAAACACCATTGGCTCAGTCTATGGGGAACTTCCAACTACAGTTAGCCTTAGCTTTCCCAATATCGATTTAGGGAGCATCTCGCAATACTTAGCCCCAGCCTTTACCATTGCCCTGTTGGGGGCCATTGAATCGCTACTCTCGGCAGTCGTAGCCGATGGTATGATAAGCGGCAACCATCGTTCTAATACCGAGCTCATTGGTCAAGGGGTGGCAAATATGGCATCGGCATTATTTGGCGGGATACCAGCCACTGGGGCAATTGCTCGAACCGCTACCAACGTAAAAAATGGAGGTAGAACTCCAGTAGCTGGCATTGTACACGCCATTACCCTGCTTTTAATAATGCTATTCTTTGGCAAATGGGCAATACAAATTCCACTAGCCTGCTTGGCCGGAATACTGGTTGTTGTAGCCTATAATATGAGTGAGTGGCGCTCGTTTTACTCCATTTTACGAGGATCGAAATACGATATCGTGGTGCTTCTTACAACATTTTTTCTTACCGTGCTAGTTGATTTGACCGTTGCAATACAGATAGGTATGGTACTTGCTGCCCTACTATTTATGCAGCGCATGTCCGTATCGAGTAATGTAATTGCTGCCGATTCTGACATTGATGCACTTGAAGACTACTCCGATCTTCCAAAAGGGATTGAAGTTTACGAAATTAAGGGTCCCTTCTTTTTTGCAGCAGCACAAAAATACAGGGAGACCCTAAAGGGTTTCGGAAAAAAAGCGGATGTCCTTATCCTACGAATGCGATTCGTTCCGTTTATTGATTCAACCGGTATTCATAATTTTGAGGATACAATAAAATACCTTCACTCGATAAACGTAAAATTGATTCTATCAGGCGTTCAACCCGAAGTGAAAAAAGAGTTAGAGAATGCACGCATCAACTTTTTAATTGGTCGAAATAATATTTGCAGCAGCTACAACGAAGCTAAAGCGATTGCAATAGAAACAATGGAAGAACAAAGGCAAGCAAAAGTAAAAAATGAATAAACAAAGGGGTGCAAAATAATATTTTGCACCCCTTTGACTATTGTAAAATCACTAATTTTACTTTAACCACTTATCTAACCATCCAAAGAACTCGCGCTGCCAAACCACAGCATTCTGAGGCTTTGTTACAAAGTGTGTTTCGTCGGGATAAACAGCTAAACGGCTGGGTATACCCTGCAGTTGTGCTGCATTGAATGCCTGTAAGCCCTCGGAGTAAGCAATACGAAAATCATTCTCGCCCACTATCACCATGATAGGGGTATTCCAGTTTTGAACAAATTTATGAGGGCTGTTAGCGTAGGTACGCTGTGCAACCTTGTTTTTCTTATCCCAAAATGGTCCACCAAAATCGTGATTTGGGAAGAATGTCTCCTCGGTTGATGCGTAAAAACTTTCGAAATTAAACATTCCATTATGGGCAATAAATGTTTTAAACCTATTTTGATGCATACCGGCTAAATAGAAGACCGAATAGCCCCCATAGCTAGCACCAATTGCACCAAGGCGATTCTCATCTATCCAAGGTTCCTGCTTCGCATTATCAATAGCACTTAGGTAGTCTTGAATGTTTTGTCCGCTATAATCGCCTGATATCTGGGCGTTCCAGTCCTTACCAAACGAGGGTACTCCCCTACGATTAGGCGCAACAATTACATAGTCGTGAGCTGCCATTATCTGAAAATTCCAACGGTAGCTGAAAAACTGGCTAACTGCACTTTGTGGTCCACCTTGGCAATATAAAAGGGCTGGATATTCCTTATTCTTATCGAAATTCGGGGGCAGTATAACCCAAACAAGCATCTGCTTTCCATCGGTAGTTTTTATCCAACGTTGGGTAACCTCACCCATTTTAATATTATCGTAAATATGCTTATTGATAAAGGTGAGCTGTTTTTCTTCGCCAGTTTCAGGGTTAATAGTAAATAGTTCCGAAGCCATGCTCATGCTCATTTTCGAACCAACTAGCATGCCCTTTGCAGGAGCATACCAAGTATAATTATGCCATCCATTGGTGATTTGAGCAATCTCTTTGGTTTCGAGGTTTAAACTGTAAATCTGTGCGGTAGCATTAATACCGCTAATAAAATTCAGGCTCTTACCATCTTCACTCCACGATACACTTTCGGCATCCTGATCAAACCCTTTAGTTAAGTAGCTACGCTCACCTGTTTTAAGATTTAATACAAACAACCTACTCTTATCGCTTTCGTAACCAGGGGTTTTCATGCTTTGCCATGCAATTTTACTACCATCGGGTGAGAAAACAGGATACTTGTCATAACCCATCATGCCCTCAGTAATATTCTCTACGGTTTCATCCTCAACATTATACAAGTAAATATCGGAATTGGTTGAAACGGCGTAATCTTTACCATGAAGTTTTTTGCACGTGTAGGCAATAATTTTTCCACAAGGGCTCCATGCAATTTCAGAGTCATCGAAATAGGCCGACATGGGAGCATCCCATGGTTCTCCCTCCATAATATCCTTGGCCTCACCAATCGCACCATTGGTATAGGGTGCAACAAAAATGTGGCTAAAGCTACCATCGCGCCAGTAGTTCCAGTGCCTATACATCATGTTATCGGTAATACGCACGTTGGCTTTTGGCATATCGGGGTGTAAGTCTTTTGTAGTTTTTTCAATCTGCACATTCTTAGTGTACAAAATTCTATCGCCAGTTGGGGCGTAAGCAAAAGAATTAATTCCACCTTCAATAGCTGTAGTTTGTGCCACATTGGCTCCATTAGCATCCATTTCCCAAAGCTGAACATCGCCACTGCGAGAAGATAAAAACCCGATTCTTTTACCATCGGGTCGCCAGCGAGGGCTAAAGTCATTTGTTTCGTTTGTAGTTAACTCGGTGGGTTCACCACCCTCAACAGGTATGCTGTAGATATTAGTAACCCCTTTATTGGCCTCCATAGAGTAGCGTGTTATGGTAAATAGCACCGTTTGCCCATGGGGCGAGACCTGAGCAGCACCCAATCGGCCGAACTTCCAGAGTACCTCGGGAGTGAGCCTTGCGTTAGAAATTTCCTGAGCAGTAAGTTCAACATCAGGAGTAATTAATTCGGTCTGCTTTGCAGTATCAGCATCCTGACACGACCATAAACCAGCAGCTAATGCCATAACGAGCAATAATTTAAGTTTTTGTTTAAGCATAATCTATATGTATTTAGTTAGTTTGCTTACAAAAATAGTTCTTTTAAAATGCTATTCCTCAACAATTTTAAACATTTGCAAAAATTGTCAGGGTTTTCAATAAATCTATCAAAGTTTTTTATTATTGCTTTTAGCATAAAACGCACATTTTTATTAACGTAAAACACTGTAAATTATGGTATAAACCCAATAATAGAGCAAGTTGCTAACGCAACAAAAATGCCGCTCCAGTAAAACATAACCCCCATTATTCATCAAATTTGTTAAAGATGAATGCAAATGCGGGTTACCCCTCTCAACTTCCCCTTGGTTCTTAGTTCGACCTGCCATAAAATACTGCAAAAATGAATATTCCAGCACCTAGGGAAAGGTGCGAATTGTTAAAATTTAATAAAAAAGCGGGGGTGGCAAACACAAAAACATCAACAACGCCCTTAATTACAGCATCTTAACATTTAGCAAGGTCGTAGCACAGTTTAAGATAATAGAATATTATTGTTTATTCAGTATCTTTGTGTAAAGCAAAGAATAGTAGACAAAAGAGTATGGCACTATCGCTCGAATCAAATAACTTAGATAAACTCATAGTTGTTGGCGACAGGGTTTTAATAAAACCCAAGAACCCTGCTGAACGAACAAAAACAGGACTACTACTGCCCCCTGGGGTTCAGGAAAAACTGAAAGTGCAATGCGGTTACGTTGTAAAAGTTGGCCCAGGCTATCCAATTCCGGCACTAACCGACTACGATGAGCCATGGCAAAAACGTAAGAATTCTCGCTACTTCCCACTTCAAACCAACATTGGCGATATGGCTGTATATCTTCAGGATAATGGTTTTGAAATTGAGTTTAGCAACGAAAAATATGTAGTAGTTCCATTTCACTCCATTCTAGTGTTAATTCGAGACGAAGGGCTTTTTGAGTGAATTGTTATTCATCAGTTTGATTTTATAGCATTATCAATATATTTGCAATAAATACTAGCTAACTAAACCATTTGTTAAACATACCGGCAAAAATTAAATTCCGGTTCAACCAAATTTAGAAAATGAAAAAAACATCACTAATCGTAAACATTGTACTGGGCATTGCCATTGTTACTCTGTACATACTTCATTTTACAGGAACGCCAAAAAGCACTGAACCAAACACTAACAACGCCGAATTAACAGAGCAAATGATGGGTGACAAGGCCATTGCTTGGGTTAACATGGACTCATTGCTCAACAATTACGATCTGTATTTTGATATTCAGCAGGAACTTGAGATCAAGGGTCGTAAAATGGAAACCGATATGACCTCGCGCACCCGAAACTTTGAAAAACAGATGATTGATTTTCAGGAAAAGGTTCAAAAAGGACTGGTAACCCGATCAACAGCACAACAAATGCAGGAAGATTTAGCAGCAAAAGAGCAAGAGCTTTATCAATACAGAGATGAGCTTCGCATGCAATTTACTGAAGAGGAACAAGTAATGCTTCGACGTATACAGCATAGCATTACCGATTTTTTAAAAAGCTATAATCAGGATAAAGGTTATCAGATTATTATGAGCGGCTCTTTTGGTGGCCCTCTACTTTACGGCCATCCTTCAATTGACGTTACAAAAGATGTGCTTAAGGGACTAAACGCTGAGTACCAAAAATCACGCCCTTCAAAAAAATAATTACTCATACCTTATTTAATAAGTCCCTGCCTCTACAAGGCAGGGCTTATTGTTTATAGTCATTTACAACTAAACCCTCTGCAATGCTTCATCCATACTTTAAGCGGCATAAATCGTTTAGCCCCCAAGTACACCAAAAACCACATCCAGATCTGGGGCTTAGCGTTGTTCTGCCTTCGTTTAACGAGCCTAATCTTTGGCAATCGTTACAATCGTTAATGAATTGCACGCTACCAGATACCGCAGTTGAAGTAATTGTAGTGGTTAACTACCCCGAAAATTCTTCAGAAGAGATTGTACAAAACGCTGCCGAATGCGTTAATCAGGTAAACAGGGCAAATGCCAGTATCAACAACCCCAACTTTCGGTTTTTTGCGCTAAAGGCATTCAACATGCCAAAAAAGCACGCTGGCGTTGGCCTAGCCAGAAAAACTGGAATGGACGAAGCGGCTTGGCGACTGCTACAAACTAGGAGTGAACATAAAATTATAGCGTGCTTCGATGCCGACGCCACCTGCGAACCAAACTATTTTGTTGAACTAGCCAATCTATGGGAAAAACATCCAAAAACTGACGCCTGCTCAATACGCTACGCACATCCAATTGAGGGTAATGAATTCGACGAAAGAATTTATAGAGCCATTGCCGAATACGAACTACACTTACGGTACTACGTTAGATGCGGTAAGTTTATAGGACATCCCTTTTCGTATCAAACCGTGGGATCGAGCATGGCTTGCAGTGCCGAGGCCTACGTAAAATACGGCGGAATGGGTAAAAGTAAGGCGGGAGAAGATTTTTATTTCCTTCAGAAATTTATTCCTCATGGTCAATTTCAAGAGCTAAATACCACAGCCATATACCCTTCGCCCCGAATTTCTTTTCGCGTTCCCTTTGGTACGGGACGGGCTATGACCAAATATATTGAGACCAACTGTAGCGCGTACGAAACCTATAGCCTAGAATCGTTCCTAACGCTGAGAAAACTTATTGCCGAAGGCCCAACCAGACTATTTGAAGCAACCCCTAACGAAATTGAAGACTTTTTGAAAGAGCAACCTGAGGCAGTACAGCAATTTTTAATTGCCAATAACTTCGTTGATTCGATACTAGAAATTAACCAGAATACATCAGTAGCCGAAGCTTTTAGCAAGCGGTTCTTTTTATGGTTCGATGCATTTAAGCTGCTTAAATACTTAAACTTTGCCCATGAGGTTGCATTCAAAAGAAAGCCCATCTCGCACGAAGCCAGTCAGCTGCTTAAAATGATTGACGCTACGAGTGAAATAAACTTTACAGAGAATACAACTAAACTGCTTTTGAAGTACAGAGAGCTCGACTTGAGCCCATCAGACTAACCCGCATTATTCATCAAATTTGTTAGTGATGAATGCAAATGCGGGTTACCCCGACTTAGTTGAGCCCAATTTTGGGCAACTAGATTGGTTGTGAAACTTAGTCGCTGTCGGAGACAGCAATTATTCGAATAAATAATTGGGGCTAATTAGCAGCTTCAATACTACGTTAAGCTAATAGTAAAGAAAAAGTCCAATGCAATGCACTGGACTTTTCCTTAAAAATTAACTTTCACTATGCTGGACTAATAGCCTCAACTGGGCAAACATCAGCACAAGCCCCACAATCAGTACAAACATCAGGATCAATCTTATAGATATCACCTTCAGAGATTGCCTCAACTGGGCATTCGTCAATGCAAGTACCGCAAGCGGTGCAATCATCAGAAATTACATAAGCCATTGTTTTGTTTTTTAAGTTAAACTTTTGCATGTATATGCACTACAAAAATAGTAGCAATTATTCAAAAGTAAAAGGAAAAATCAACTTTTACGGTATTTATAACCAGTATAAATTTAGCTAGGGGTTGAAAATAATCATTCTAAACAAAAGTGTTCTCCAAACCCATAAAGCTAAACACATTGCTAATTATTAAGCTATTTTCCAATTATCATTTTAACAGAAAGTGCCAGCATGGCAAAACCAAAAATCTTTCTCAAGATTTTTTCAGGAAGATTGATCGACATTAACGACCCCAAATAGCTTCCAACTAAAAATGCCAAGGCTAGTACAATTACAAACTTGTAGTTTATAAACCCTGCTTTATAGTAGTTATATGCCCCCAGTATGGCCACAGGAAAAACAATTACAGCAAGGCTTGTTCCTTGGGCTTGGTGTTGCGTAAGCCCCATAATAAATACTAGGGCAGGAACAATTATTATTCCTCCGCCTAACCCCAACGATCCGCCAGTAAAGCCTGCCAAAAGACCAATTACTAAAAGAATAACAAGCTCAGCTGTACTCATTGTAACTAATTTAGTTACAAATATAATTAAAACATTATAAATACTTAGGTAGTAACACCATTCTTAAAAAACAGGTAAATTATTATTAACCTTCACTATTCATCAAATTTATTAAACGTGAACGCAAATGCAGGTTACCCCAATATGGTAAAGTCCAATTTTGGGAAACGAAATTGGTTATAAAACCTAGTCGCTGTTGGAGATCCCAATTACTGGAATGAATAGTTGGGGTTAACTTGTTTTTTTACAAGGGAATAATTTTTGCATAAATAAAATGTTGTGCAAAAGTCTTAAAAGAAATAAATCTTTGTACTTTTGGATGTATTTTCAAAATATTCTTTTTTGCCTAACTACAAAACA
Source organism: Bacteroidales bacterium (assembly GCA_028708425.1). Taxonomy (GTDB): domain Bacteria; phylum Bacteroidota; class Bacteroidia; order Bacteroidales; family Tenuifilaceae; genus Perlabentimonas. Next base: position 42,116 of record JAQVYY010000002.1, on the reverse strand, counting down.
CACATTTATGAGAAAAATATTTTTTGCCGCCATTTTAATTATTAGTGCCTTACAACTAACCGCACAGGATAAGTATCCAGTACCCCAATTTAACACTGTAACGCATAATTTTGGCGAAATATTAGAACAAGCGGGTACAGTATCGTATAGCTTTAAAGTAAAAAATGTAGGCGAAACCCCACTTATTATCAACAGGGTAGCCACCTCATGCGGTTGCACGGCATCAAAATACACCAAGGAACCAATACTGCCCAACTCGGAGGGTGTTATAACCATTTCGTATAATCCAGCAGGCAGGCCTGGGCGCATAAACCAGCGAATTACAGTATTTACAAATGCCCCAGGTTCTGGAATTGTATTATCGCTAAGAGGAGAAGTTTTACCTCGACCAAAGACCAAGGCTGAAATTTTCAGGCGGCGATTTGGCGATTTAGGATTAAAAAATTCGCACATTTCGTTTGGCACTGTGCATGTTAATCAGATAAAAGTTGACACCCTACACATGTATAATTTTGGCTCGGAAAATATAACTATTTCGTTTGATTACATACCTAAACACATAAATATTGAAGCACCCCAAAAAGAGCTCGAACCCCAAAAAGAAGGAACCATTATAGTTACATTCAATTCGTCTGAACTAAACGATTGGGGCTATACCGTATCTCGGCTAAGGGTTTTGGTAAATGGAGAAAATCTTCCGGGCAACATAATTAATGTTAGCGCGCGTATCGAGGAGGATTTTTCGAAACTTACCGATGAAGAGCTTGCAAATGCACCTAGAATTGAGTTCTCAGAAATACAAAAGAATTTTGGAGAAATAAATGAAGGAGAGCTTGTTAAACATGAGTTTGTTTTTAAAAACACGGGGAAAAGCGATCTGATCATCCGAAAGATAAGGGCTAGCTGTGGTTGTACTACCGTTGCTCCAAAAATTACCTTAATTAAGCCTGGCGAAGAAAGCTCGCTATCGGCATCGTTTCGAACCAGTGGATATAAAGGCCGACAGAGCAAGTCGATAACAGTTATAACCAACGATCCCAAAAAATCGACTGTTGTTCTAAGATTAACCGGAACGGTTAAGCCTAAGCCAAATAAATAACGAGCTTGATACAAATTATCGTAAGATAGGGATACCTATAAAAAGGCAGCGATGAATTTAAAAATCAATTCATCGCTGCCTTTTATTTTAACCCGCATTATTCATCAAACTTGGTAAAGATGAATGCTTATACGGGTTACCCTGACCTAGTTGAGCCCAGTTTTGGGCAACAAAAAAATTGGTTGTGGGGGTTAGTCGCTGTGGGAAGCCCCAATTATTCGGATGAATAATTGGGTTTACTTAGCTTGATTCAACTTTTACACTACAACGGTTTCGCAAACACTACCTGGGCAAGTTCATCGGAGCTCTCAGGTGCAGCACCCTTGTTAACAAACCCATTACGCTCTAGCAGTTTAACTATTGGTTTAACCTCAATAGGTGCGTTTACGCATAGCGTCTTAAAATCATTATTACGGGCAAAATCTTCGGCAAAATCTATTAAATCTTTTGCGAAACCTCTTTTCTGAAAATGGGGAAAAACAGCGAGTCTATCAATTAATACAGCCTCCTTGATATCGGCATAAGGTTTAATAGTGATAGTACCTATGGGAACCATCCTTAGGTAAGCTAAAAAAACATGTTTTTGCTTAATGTCATCTAAAATTTGTGGGGATTCAGAATTCATATCATTCCACAAACAAATTCCCATTTCGGCAAGTTGCTCGGCACACGTCCTAATAATATACATTACCTCAAGCAATTGATTATCTTTGGCTGGCTTAATTTCAACTGTCTTTTGCATAGCAACCATAACTTACCTCCTTTTTAAAGAGAAAACCAACTCACCTCCAATATATGTTTCTTTAACATTTAGCCTAGCCAAATCATCAGCGGGTACCGTCATTATATCATCCTCTAAAACAACAAAATCGGCCATCTTGCCAGGCTCAAGGCTTCCTTTCAAATTTTCCTCAAAAGCCGCTTTGGCCGCCCATATTGTCATTGCTCTAAGTGCCTGCTCACGGAATAAGGCATTCTCCATCTGAAAACCTTTGGATGGGTAACCCTCTAAATTTTTCCGTACAACCCCTGCATAAAACCCATATAAAGGATTTATATGCTCAATTGGAAAATCGCTACCGTTAGGAAGCCAACCATTCTGCTTAAGCAAATCTTGGTAGGTGTAAGCATACTTAATCCTCTGGCCTAACCTGTGTGCAGCCCATTTCATATCGGAAGTAGCGTGCGTAGTTTGTATTGAGGGAACTATAGCCAACTCGCCAAAGCGAGGCAAATCGGTTGGATGAATAGTTTGTGCATGCTCAATTCGCCAGCGTAAATCATTCCCTGGTTCTAAAAACTCCTCGTAAATATCTATCATTAATCTAGCCGCAGCATCACCAATGCAATGGGTTGCCACCTGATATCCTGCCTCTGATGCCTGTTGGCAAACATTCCTTAACTTGTCTCTTGAATCTAACTGCAACCCTCTGGTATCAGGGTCATCAGAGTATGGCTCGAGTAGCAGAGCACCCCTCGACCCAAGAGCCCCATCGGCAAAAAGTTTAACGGTTCTAACAGTTAGGTTTTCGGTTGTATATACCCCTTTGCTTAGGAAGTGGTCGTAATTTTCCTGACTAGGATTGAGCATTACATTTATTCGCATCGCAAGGCTTCCCTCTTGCTGCAACTCATCAAATAGCAATGCGTCTGACAAGCAGGTTCCGGCATCGCTAACGGAGGTTAACCCAACGGCAAAACAATTTTCCTGCGCCCTGGATAACGCTCTAACCTTATCATCCTTTGTTGCTGCGGGCACCAGCGAGCTAACAAGCCCAATTGCATTATCAATAAGCACTCCGGTTGGTACGCCATTAATCGTTACTATTTCGCCACCATTTATAGTTGTATCGGCAGAAAAATTAGCTAGTTCAAGCGCCCTAGAGTTGGCAATGGCAGCATGCCCATCAATTCGGGTAAGCAGTACGGGGTTGTCTGGAAATGCTTTATCGAGCAAATCCTGGGTTGGGAACTCCTTTACATCCCATTCGTTCTGATTCCACCCCCGTCCAAGCACCCATTCTGACGGAAACTCCTTGTGATGGTTAACAAGCCTATCGACCACCTCTGCCCAATTGGCCGCACCCGAAAGCGAGGCGTTGCGCAAGCTTAACCCGTAGCTCAAAAAGTGACTATGGGGATCGATAAACCCGGGGTAAACCGGTTTGCCCTCTAAATCAACAGTATTTTTAGCTGAATACGCACTCTCAATAGCTTGATTATCGCCAACAGCCACAATTTTTCCGTTGCTTATAGCCATACTTTGATGAACCGAAAAGTTGGCATCAACAGTGTAAATGGTTGCGTTTTTAACTATCAGGTCAACCTTTTCTACCGAATTACATGACATAATTAGTAACATTGAAATGGAAAGGATAACTCCCCGTTGTTTAAAATTAGCCAGCATAAAATATTCATTTATGATTGTTTACTACAAACATATCGCTTTTTCAACTGGTTTGAAATTATTTATCATAGGATAGACTTAAAAACGAATATATTCGTTAATGATATTTAGTATCTTTGACTAAATTTTACCGAAGACTACCACGTATTATAATTATACAATGTACTAAAACAAAATGGATTTTTGCTAAATGAGAAAAATAATTTTCCCCATACTAATAATAATCATAGCTTGGCTAACATCCTGCTATAAAGAAACCATATCAAGCGACCCGTCGATTAAACTCGGTTTTAGTTCCGATACCGTTATGTTCGATACGGTTTTTACCAATGTTGGTTCGGCAACCCGCTTTTTAAAGATTTACAACAAAAGCAGTAAAAACGTAGAGATTGAATCGATAGAACTGGCGGGAGGACAAACATCTCCCTACAGAATTAATATTGATGGTGAGCCCAACCCAAGCGCTAAAAACGTTTTCCTGAAAGGCAACGATAGCCTCTTTGTTTTTGTTGAAGTAACTGTTAATCCAACGAATTCAAACTCGCCATTGCTCATAACAGACTCCATAATTTTTAACACGAATGGAAACTTTCAGAATGTAAAACTTGCTGCATGGGGCCAGGATGTGCATCTGCTGAACAATAAAATTATAACAACCGACACAATATTTACTGCAGATAAACCCTATCTGATTATTAACGACATGTTTGTTGCCCCAAACATCAACCTAACCATAAATGCAGGTGCCGCATTGCATTTTCATAACCAGGCCATGCTCAAGGTGCTTGGAACCCTTACGGTTAATGGTGAACCAGACAACCCCGTTACCTTTTCTGGCGATAGACTTGAGGAGTTTTATAAAGACAAAGCTGGACAATGGGGTGGCATTTGGCTTGCGGCAGGTAGCTACAACAGCTTTATAAACTGGGCAGAAATAAAAAATGCTATCTACGGTGTTATTGCGGATACAATTGGCAAAGCTAACACCAAAACCCTAACATTACACAACTCGCGAATACAAAATATGAGTGCCAACGCCCTGCTGGCTAGAGGCGCAATAGTTGAAGCGGGAAACTGTCTTTTTGCAAATACCGCCGACCAAACCGTTTCACTTATTTGGGGTGGCGACTACAACTTTTACCACTGCACCATTGCAAACTACTGGGGGCAATACATTAGCCGCAAAAGCCCTGCCCTACTTCTGTGGAACTACTACATTGATCACAACAACAATGTACAACCTCGCGATATTGTAAATGCATACTTTGGTAATTGCATTATTTATGGCTCGCGAAACGATGAGGTTTCCATTATAGACGAATATGACGGACAACCCGTTAATGCCCAGCTAAACTATACTTTTGAGAATTGCATAGTAAGAATCGAACAAGCGCTGGACCTTACTGACGAAACACATTTTAAGAATACAATTACAGAAAACCCTAAGTTTAAGCTGCCTTTTGAGGGTAATTTTGAACTAGACACACTAAGTGCTGCAAAAGATATAGGTTTAAAAAGCATCTCAACCCTTTTCCCTTTCGACCTAAATAACGTAAGCCGTACCAGCGACAATGGTCCGGATTTAGGTTCTTTTGAAAGAATAGAAACAGATTAACGTTACCAATGATTTACAAAACTTTGGCCCGCAAAACTATACAATCTACACGTAAGTATTTCTGCCTGTACTTGCCTAAAAGATAAAAACATTATACCATGAAAAAGATAAGACTAATCCTTTGGCCTGTTGCTACGACAGTACTTATTTTACTATTGGCACCATACACCCAATCACAAGATAGGTATCGAATAATGTTTTACAATGTTGAAAACCTTTTTGACCCCTTTAACGACAGCCTTACGAACGATGATGAGTTTACTCCTCAAGGTTCACGCTACTGGACATGGCGCAAGATGACCGATAAGGTTAACAATATATATAAGGTTATTACTGCCGTTGGCGAGTGGGATCCTCCCACAATGGTTGGCCTTTGCGAAATTGAAAACAGGCTTGTTGTTAAACGAATAACCCAGCACACCCCCCTATCGAAATTTAACTATAAGATTGTGCATCGTGACTCCCCAGATTTTAGGGGTATAGATGTTGCATTAATTTACCGACCCGATCAGTTTGCCGTTGAGGAGGAACGTTTCTTTAGGGTATCGTACCCCGATAATCCCGATCGCGCAACGCGCGACGTGCTCTATGCACGTGGCATTATTGATGGGTTAGATACGCTTCATGTGTTTGTTAACCACTGGCCATCGAAGTATGGCGGGGCACTGGCTAGCGAACCGGGTCGAATAGCCGCAGGAAAACTGGTAAGGCAAAAGGTTGATTCCATAAAAATATTTCATCCCGATGCCCGCATAATCGTTATGGGCGATTTTAACGATACCCCTGATAGCAAACCTCTAGCTGAAGGTTTGGTTGCCTCGCCCCCAGAAGAGCCATTTACCGCTGATGGTTTATATAATTTGCACTATCCGTACGTAGCCAAAGGCGAAGGAACCCTCAAATATCAGGGAGCATGGGAAATTATTGATATGATGATTGTTTCAAAAGGATTGCTTAGCGCAAAGCATGGGGTTTACACAACTCCCGATGCAGGAAGGATATATAGAGCCGACTTTTTACTCGAGGAGGATGAACGATTTGTTGGCGTAGTTCCATTCCGAACCTATATAGGGTTTAGGTACCATGGAGGTTATAGCGACCACCTACCAATATACATAGACCTATTTAAGAACCGCTAAAAACCAAACACTTAAATGAAAAATGCCATTGCCATAGTATTTGTTGGGCTCATGGTTTTTATTTCGCATCTATTTACTGGTATTTTTTACCGTAGAAAAATTCCCGATGTACTTTTACTTATGGCAGTTGGGATTATTCTAGGGCCAGTTCTTAAGCTAATTTCGCCTGAAGATTTTGGTAAAGTTGGCCCCATATTTACAACCATAACCCTGGTAATAATTTTGTTTGAGGGTGGGCTTACGCTCAGGTTTGATACCTTAAAAAACGCCATACGCGGCACCTCTGCCCTAACCACAACCAATTTTTTTGTTACTATGTGTACCGTTGGGCTAATTGGCTGGCTAATATTTAGGTTAAACCCTGTTGCCGCCTTTATGCTTGGTGCTATTCTTGGCGGAACCTCATCGGCAGTTGTAATACCAATGGTACAGCAACTTAGAATAAGAGAAGAAACAAGAACCATACTGGTGCTCGAATCGGCCATAAGCGATGTTCTCTGTATTGTATTTGCGCTAGCACTTCTAGAAACCTTTCAGGTAGAAGATGTAAAAATTGCGCTAATAGCATGGCGCATCGTTTCATCCTTTGTTTTTGCGGCAGTAATAGGCTGGATTGGCGCCATGGCATGGTCTATACTACTTAACCGCGTACGTACAATTCGCAATAGCCTTTTTACCACACCTGCTTTCGTTTTTATTATATACGGAGTGACCGAAATGTTTGGTTTTAGCGGTGCTATTGCAGCACTGGCATTTGGGATTACGCTAGCAAATATTGAACTCTTTAACTTTAGCTTTATTAAAAAACATGCTAGCAAATCGCCCATTACCCTAAACGAAGCAGAGCGAATTTTCTTTTCCGAAATCGTTTTCTTGCTAAAAACCTTTTTCTTTATATACATCGGGTTGTCTATTCAGTTCTATAACCCTTGGTCGCTGCTATTGGGCCTGCTACTAACCATTGTTATATACATAATTAGGATGCCCATTACAAAAATATCGATTAGAAAACCATTACCAACTAGCGACCTAACCACGATAAGTATAATGGTGCCCAAGGGGCTAGCAGCCGCAGTATTGGCATCGTTACCACTACAGCAAGGTATTGAGGGAGGCGAATTTATTCGCGACATTACATACGCCGTAATTCTGTTTAGTATTATTTTTACCAGTGTGCTTGTTCCTTTGGTTGAAAAATCGTCAACCGTAAGGGGTATTTATGGGCTTTTTCTTCGCAAGGGGTTTATATTCAGGAAACGTAAAAAGTAGTATCTTCGGCCTACCCTCCTTTTGCTTATGTAATTTTCGGTATAGATTATTCCGAATATTCAAAAAGATTTGAAATCCATAAACCTTTTCGGCATAATGTTGTCTTATAACTATAATTAAATATTAACATTATTGAACACTTAAATGGTAAAGCAAAACTTTCTTTTTGTTACAGCTTTAATTGTATTACTTTTAACTGCATGTAACCCTCAGGATAAGAATAAAACCACAACCCAACGTGCAGGTTTAACAGTTGAGGCCTACGTGGTAACCCTGCAACCGTTAACGCAGGGGCTTTCTTTGTCTGGAACCTTACTACCTGGCGAGGAGGTTGAACTTAGGGCTGAAACAACTGGGAAACTGGTTGAATTCCATCTTATTGAGGGGAGTACGGTGAGTAAAGGAAAACTACTTGCTCGTGTTAACGATAGTGAGATTCGAGCTAGGCTTGAAAAACTAAAATCGGATTTAAAACTAGCCGAAGACGACTTGCAGCGTAAGCAAAGACTAAAGGAGATTAACGCGCTTAGCCAGCAAGATTTGGATGTTGCCCTAAATAAGGTTGATGGTATTAAGGCCGATATTAAGCTATCGGAAGCCCAAATACAGAAGGCCGAAATTCGCGCCCCTTTCGATGGCCGCATAGGGTTGCGCCATGTGAGCCCTGGCAGCTTTATTGGAGCCAACACTATTCTGGCAACACTTATACAGGTTAATCCATTAAGGCTCGAATTTTCTGTACCCGAACGCTACGCCTATGGCGTAAAGGTTGGCAAAGAGGTTACCTTTACCTTGGGCAACTACCCAACGGAATATAACGCAAAGATATACGCAACCGAGTCGGTTATCGACCTGCAAACCCGAGCCCTTAAGGTTCGTGCACTTTGCTCAAATTTAAAGGGCGAACTAATCCCAGGGTCATTCGCAAGGGTATCGTTTACCATTAATGGGAGCCCCGAAACCTTGCTGGTTTCACCAAATGCACTGGTGCCAGTTTTAGGAGGTCAAAATGTGGTGCTTGCACGAAACGGCAAGGCAACCTTTGTTCCGGTAGAAATTGGAATACGTACTTCAACGGCGGTTGAGATTGTATCGGGCATTAACCCAGGCGATACGCTACTATTGTCGGGCCTACTTCAGGTTAGGGAGGGAACACCCGTACTAACTAATATTGTTGAAAACTGGTAGGTAAATTAGCCCGAACTCATTGTCTTTTCATTCTTAAACATTCAACTTACAATTAGATGAATCTTTCAACAGTTAGCATAAATAGGCCTGTACTAACCATAGTATTTGCAATAATAATAATACTTTTTGGGGTGGTTGGCTACACCTTTTTGGGGGTTAGGGAATATCCCAGCGTAGACCCGCCTATTGTGTCTGTTAGTACATCGTACGTTGGTGCCAATGCCGACGTAATAGAGGCTCAAATAACAGAGCCGCTTGAGGCTGCAATTAATGGGATTTCTGGAATCAAATCCATCACATCAAGCAGTGCCGACGGCCGCAGCTCAATAACGGTTGAATTTCAGCTTGGTGTTGATATGGAGGCTGCTGCCAATGATGTTAGGGATAAAGTATCGCGAGCCGTTAGAAGGCTCCCGCCCGATATTGATGCTCCTGTTGTTAGTAAGGCCGATGCTGATGCCGAAACCATTATGATACTAACCGTACAGAGTGATACGAGAGATTTACTCGACCTATCAAACTTTGGTAATAATGTTATTAAGGAACGGTTACAAACCGTTTCGGGTATTAGTGAAGTAGGTATTTGGGGCGAAAAACGATACGCTATGCGGTTGCGCCTCGACCCCAATAAGCTGGCAGCCTACAAGCTAACCCCCTCGGATATTAGACTAGCTCTAACCCGCGAAAATATAGAGCTGCCTACGGGTACTATAGAGGGTTACTATACAGAACTATCAATACGAACGTTAGGACGGCTTGAAACAGAAAAAGATTTCAACAATCTGATTATAAGAGAAGTTGAAGGTGTTCCCGTAAAAATGAAGGACGTTGGAAGAGCCGAACTTGCTGCGGAAAACGAGCGTTCATTGCTACGAGGAAATTTTGGCACCCCACAAATTGGCGTGGCGCTAACCTCTCAGCCGGGCGTTAACTATATTGAGATAGCCGATAATGTTTACAAAAGGCTTGAGCAGATGGAACGTGAAATGCCCGAAGATATTCGCATTAACATAGCAATGGATGTAACCACCTCCATACGTAATGCTGTTAAGGAGGTTCGGGACACCATTCTTATTGCCTTTTTCCTTGTGGTTATAGTAATTTTTGTGTTTCTCCGAAGGTGGCGTATTACGCTTATCCCAATGATTACAATTCCAATATCGCTTATAGGGTCGTTCTTTGTGATGTACATAATGGACTTCTCTATAAACGTTCTATCCCTCTTGGGAATTGTACTTGCTACGGGGCTCGTGGTTGACGATGCCATTGTTATGGTAGAAAATATTTACTCGAAGGTTGAGAAGGGCATGGATCCCTTTAAGGCGGGATATACGGGTACCAAAGAAATTTTCTTTGCCATCATATCTACCACAATAACCCTTATATCGGTTTTCTTGCCCATAGTATTTTTGCAAGGTATAACGGGAAGGCTTTTCCGAGAGTTTGGCATAGTGCTCTCTGGAGCGGTGCTCATTTCAACGTTTGTTGCGCTTACCCTCACCCCAATGCTGAGTGTTCGCATTCTCAATAAAAAAGAGGAGGAGGGAAAATTTTCTGCTGCCGTTGGAGGCTTTTTTGAGCGACTCTCTAGTGCATATGAGCAATCGCTCACAGCATTTGTGGCAAAAAGATGGCTTGCATTTCCTGTAATTATTGGAGCGCTGGCTATAATACTAGGATTGGGAAGTATTATACCCTCTGAACTTGCCCCAATGGAAGACAAGTCCCGTCTCAGAATATCGTCCACAGCACCCGAAGGAACTTCGTTTGAGATGATGGATGAGTACATCAGCAACATTGTTAGTTTTATTGATACCATGCCCGAGCGCAAAGCCATCATTGCATTGGCATCGCCTGGGTGGACCGGCTCGAGGAATACAGGGTTTGTTAATATGATTCTTAATGAACCCCACGAGAGAGAAAAATCGCAACAACAGCTGGCCGACGAAATACAGGCGTACCTTAATACACAAACCCTTGCGCGCTCGTTCGTTACGCAAGATCAAACCATTAGGGCTGGCCGTGGTGGGGGGTTACCCGTGCAATTCGTGGTTCAGGCTCCAACCTTTGAGCAGCTAAAAGAGGTTGTTCCAATATTTCTACGAAGAGCACAGGATGATCCACGATTTCAGGTGGTTGACGTGAACTTGAAGTTTAATAAGCCAGAGCTACACGTTGAAATTGATCGCGAAAAAGCCAGAACATCGGGTGTTACGGCTAGAGATATAGCCGAGGCATTACAGCTTTACTTTTCAGGTCAGCGCTATGGCTTCTTTATTTTTAACGGTAAGCAGTATCAGGTAATTGGGCAGGCCGAGCGTCAGTATCGAGACGACCCATCGGATATTACAAGTATACAGGTACGAAACGATAAGGGGAATTTGGTTGAGCTGGGCAACCTTATTACTATTACCGAGGAGAGCACATCCCCACAACGATACAGGTATAACCGGTACGTGTCGGCCACATTTAGGGCCTCGCCAGCATCGGGCGTTACTCTGGGGCAAGGTATTGAGGCTATGCGAGAGATTTCGGAGGAAATTCTTGATGATAGCTTTGCAACCACGCTAACGGGTATTTCGCAACAATTTGAAGAGAGCTCGGGCAGCTTGTACTTTGCCTTTGCTTTTGCCCTCATTCTGGTTTACCTGGTTCTTGCTGCACAGTTCGAAAGCTTTAGAGATCCGCTTATCATCATGTTTACGGTGCCTCTTGCTTTGGCAGGCGCAATACTTTCGTTATACATCATGGGGCAAACCATGAATATTTTTAGCCAAATTGGGATTATTGTGCTAATAGGCATTGTAACTAAAAACGGAATTTTGATAGTAGAGTTTGCCAACCAGAAGAAGATTGCAGGATACGATAAAAATTTAGCCGTAATTGAGGCCGCCGGCCAAAGGCTACGCCCTATTCTTATGACTAGCCTTGCCACAATTTTCGGGGCTCTTCCAATTGCCATAGCCTTTGGGTCGGCTTCAACCAGCCGAATTCCCTTGGGCATAACCATTATTGGCGGGTTGCTCCTGTCGCTGGGTTTGACCCTTTTCATTATTCCGGCCATGTACAGCTACATCTCAAGTAAAAAACCAAACATCCTCCACAATGAAGAAAAATAGTTTTAAACTTATTTTAGCATTCATTCTACTACCCTTTATGGTTAGCTCGCAGGATATTCTAACCCTTGAAGAGGCTATTCTAATTGGTCTTGAGAATAGTTTCTCAATAAGAATTGCAAAAAATGAGGTTGATATTGCACAGAACAACAATACCATTGGCAATGCAGGTTACCTACCCCGTGCCGATTTAAATGTGAACCAGAATAACAACTTTCAAAATCGTTACTTTGAATACGAAGGGGGCAATTCAAGTTCTGATAACGGGTATAGAACCCATAGCCTAGCTTCGGGTGCACAATTGGGATGGACCCTTTTTGACGGCTTTGCCATGTTTATTCGCAAAGAGAAACTAGACGTTTTTGCACAGCAAAGCGATTTGCAGCTACGAATGGCTGTAGAGAATACCATTGCCAATATAGTTTATACCTACTACAACATTGCTTTTAACGAGAACCTTTACAAGTCGTATAAAGATCAAATGAAGCTATCGCATGAAAGGTTAGCCATTGCACGAGAAAAATCGAACATTGGGGTTGGCTACGAACTTCAAGAGCTTCAATCGGAGGTTGATTATAGAGCCGATAGCGCCCGATACATGCAGCAATCAACTTATCTTATAAACATAAAGGCTGAGCTAAACCGATTGCTGGCACGCCAACCTGATGTGAATTTTATGGTTAATACAACCATCCCCGTACCCAATCCAGAAATCTCGGCAGATATCTATGTAAAGGTACAAGAGCAAAACCCAAGTGTACATTTTGCCCGATTACAGGCCAGGGTCTCTGAACTTGAGATTGACGAGGCCAAAGCGTCCCGCTATCCAACAATAAACTTGGCCGGGGCGTACAACTTTACCCGAACCGGAACCCCTAGCGGACAAACACAACTTAGCCAAATTCACGGGCCATCGGTTGGAGTTGGTGCCTCAATTACGCTGTTTAACGGCTATAATATCAACAGAAAAATAAAAAATGCTGCTATTGTTGCAGAGAACAGAAAAATAAGCCAACAAGAGCTAGAGCTAAGTTTGCAGAGTAGGGCTTTTAAGCTGGTAAACGACCTTAATCAGGCAATTGAGCTGGTGCTGGTTGAGGAGGAGTCGGTAAAACTTGCCCAGCGAAACGCCGAGGCGGCTTGGGAAAAGTACCAGCTAGGGGCAATATCGGATATTGAGCTTCGCGAAAGTCAAAATAAGCTTCTCGACGCAAAAACCCGCCTAATGTCATCGCAAATGACCTCGCAAGCTGCTGCCATAGAGATAAAAACGCTTACCGGCGATTTGAGCAGCTTTGTTGAATAGGAATTAATCTTTATTACCCAAAGAGCAACCCTTATCCCCAATTATTCATCTTTTACAAATTTGATGAATGATGCGGGTTATATTACTTTTATTGTGCCAATTTAGTTACCTTAGCATAAAAACCATATAATATGCAACCAATACTTGAAGAGAAAACCATACTCGTGGCCGGTGCCAGCCAAGGGCTAGGCTATGCTATAGCTCAGGCTTCGGCCTTAGAGGGAGCCAATGTATTTATAGGGAGTAGAAACGAGGAGAAGCTGAAAGTTTCGTCGATGCTTATTGCCAAAGAGAGCGGAGCCAATGTTGATTACGGTGTGCTTGATGTTACCCAGCCCGAGTCAATTAGAAATTGGGTTAAGGCTGCGCTTGACCAGTTCGGCCGCATTGATGGGTTGGTTGTTAACGCAGGTGGTCCTCCTGCAGGCATGTTCGATTCCCTATCGGATGATGATTGGCAAGCAGCTTTTGAGCTGATTTTAATGGGCGCAGTAAGGTTAATACGCGAGGTGCTACCCTCTATGCGTAAAGCATCAAAGGGGAGCATTGTTACCATTACCTCAATGTCGGTAAAGGAACCAATTGATATGCTGCTACTTTCCAATGTTTTCCGCTCGGGCGTAACCAGCCTGGCCAAAAGCTTATCGCGCGATTTGGCATCGTACAATATTCGCATAAACAACATTCTGCCCGGTAGGCTCGATACCGAAAGAGTAAAACATCTCGATGGCATTGTTGCCAAAACCAAAGGGATTAGCGTTAACGAGGTACGCTCATCGTTTTACGAACAAATTCCGCTGTCGCGATATGGAAAGCCCGAGGAGCTAGGAAATCTAGCTGCTTTTCTGCTATCCGATAGGGCATCGTTTATTACAGGAACAACCATCCCAGTTGATGGGGGTATGCTTAAAACGGTTTGGTAGCCTTGTAACTTTCGATATTACAGAGCACTTAGAAAGTGGTACATCGTCTTCAACCGCCGCTAAGAACCGCCCAATGCGAGTGCTGTTGGCCCGAAATTATCCCGCATTATTCATCCCTAAATTCAACAAATAAATGCAACTTTTGGAAAGAGCATCTTAAATTATTTTTTCAGAAAAAGGGAAGAAAAAGTTCTCCCCCTTTTTCTGAATGGAAATAATTTCTCATTTTGCTCCTCGTCCAAAATTCGCAAAAAAATGAGTCAATTAACCGTAGAACAAAGGTACACAATCCAAGTGTTAAAAAAGGAAGGTTTTTCCCAAAAAGTTATTGCTGAGAGAATAGGCAAAAACAAGTCTGTAGTGTGTCGCGAGTTAAAAAGAAACAGCGATAAAAGAAGCGGAGAATATCGGGCAGAATTAGCGGAAAGAAAATGCGCAAACAGGCATAAAACGAAGCCTAAGCGAATAGGGTTTACCCAAAAAATAAAGCGTTTTGTTGAGCATCTCATCGAGAAAGATTACAGCCCAGAACAGATTGTTGGAACAGCGATGTTAGAGGGAAAACCCTGCGTGTCGATAGAGCGCATTTATCAACATATTTGGCAGGACAAGAGGAAGGGCGGAACACTATACACTCATCTGAGGACTCAGGGGAAACGTTACCGGAAGCGAGGAGCATCCAAAGATAAAAGGGGACAAATACCAGACAGGGTGAGCATAGAGAAACGCCCCAAGGTAGTAGATGAAAAACTACGAGTCGGCGACTTAGAAATAGACCTAGTCATTGGTAAAAATCACAAGAAAGCTATCCTAACGATCAATGATAGGGCCACAGGGAAAGCAAAAATTGCCCTTTTAAAGTCAAAATCAGCCGAAGAGGTAAAAGAAAAAACCTTAGAAATACTCAAAGAATGGAAGTTTTTTTTAAAAACAATTACCTCTGACAATGGGAAGGAATTTACTTTGCATAAAGACATAGCGGCTGGTTTAGAAATTGACTACTTCTTTGCAAGG
The DNA here is from genome assembly GCA_028708425.1 of Bacteroidales bacterium. Lineage (GTDB taxonomy): Bacteria > Bacteroidota > Bacteroidia > Bacteroidales > Tenuifilaceae > Perlabentimonas. The sequence goes on along the minus strand of JAQVYY010000002.1, from coordinate 27,040 downwards.
CCTTATCATAGCTGGGAAAGAGGAGCTAATGAGAATTTCAATGGGTTGTTAAGACAGTATTTCCCTAAGGGGTATGATTTCAATCTAATAACGGAAGAACGCCTTAAATATGTAGAGGATAAGCTAAATAATAGACCTAGAAAAAGATTTGGTTTTTTGTCTCCAAATCAAGTATTTTTACAAGCAATTAATAACGACGGAAAAGTTGCATTTATAACTTGAATCCTGCATCAAATTTATTAAGGATGAATACAAATGTGGGTTAAATGAGCGATTCAATGATTTCTCTGATTTCCTTGTCAGTTTGGCCTTTTGCATAGCCATTGACCACTTTTTGGACTATTCTCTCCTGATCTATTATAAAAAATACGGGGAATGAGCTTATAGAATAATCTGCTTTAACTGCTCTTGTTGAGAGCAAAAACTTGTAATCGAAATTACTCCTTTTTGAGTAAGTTTTTAGTACGTTTAGATTCTTGCTGCTGCATTCAATCGCTACCACATCAACGTCTTCCTTGCTATAAGATTCGTTTACTTCTTTCATAAAATCAACCGATGCACGGCAGGGGCCACAACTAACGCTAGTAAATTGAATGAGTAGTACTTTGCTCTTCAGCTGTTTGATGCTTATTGTTGTGTCGGCACTTGATTCTAGCACCCAATGAGGTGCTGGCTTCCCTGTTAACCTATCCGTTTTTGGCCTAGTGCTTCCTTTGCCGTAAGGAACAATTTGATAGTGCTCAGGGAAGTAATCATTTAGTTTAAAGCTGTTGATATCCAGTTGGTTCAGCCTGATGTCTTTGCAAATGGTTACAGAGATATTGTGTGACATTTCCCTTCTAACTTTATAGGGCAAGTCTGTGGTCTTATCTACCCAAATTTCATAAATTGAGCTGTTATCAAAGCTGTAAGGTGATATTGGCATACGAAAGGGTTTGCCGAAAAATTCTATCTGATTCTCTTCGTAAATTACAAGTTTCAAGTAGATAGAATTCTTGAGGTCTTCAATTTGAAGATTTATACTGTCATTTGTTGTGGTAGCGTATTTAATAATGCTATGGGTATAATTAAAGAACGGTGGAGAAGTTGGTCTGAAAGGTAAGGGTCTTGCTGTAAAATCATCAACTACGATTACTTCATCTTCATGGTATGAGTTTGCTCTTACTAAGCCATCATAACCGGAGATGAAAGTTGTTGAATCTCACTTGTCTAGCACGACAAATTTTGACCCAATAGTTGTGTCAGTGGAATAAGAGTACTCCCTAACAAGATGACGGTAAGTAGCAGCTGCAGCAGTATCTCCATGATGCCATTGCTCAACGATTTCAGTATAACTAGCCGTTTCAATTTTGTCAAGGTTCTTTAATACGGTTTCCAGATACTTTTCCGAGGAGTAGTCAGTACAAGAGTATAACGTACTGAGTGTTAAAAATAGGATAAATATTTTTTTGTATTCATAAATATTTAGGTTGTTGATTTTAGGTGTTTTTTTAATTTTTGCGCTTAACGGATGGCGGTGTGAGCAGTGGGCGAGAACGTGGTGCATCGTTTTCATCCCACGCTACAAACCCTGATGCGAGCTAAAACGCTCGGAAACACCTGAAACCGCTATATTTTATACCCGTTATTGCAAGCTGTGCTTTTTTATTCATTAGATAACTTTTTCAAATATTCTAAATATCTATCAGAGCCTAATTTAGTGGTTGTTAAATGATTCTCAATAAAATTTATGATGCTATTTAATCTTTCTTCTTGGTTGCTCTTTTGATAAAAGACCGCCAATTGTATTAATATTTGATAATAGTTATTAAGAATATATGAGTCTCTTGGAATGTCAGCTGTTTCAATGGTTTTAAAACTTGAGAAATTTTCTTCATTCAGCATTATACTGCTTACCATGTTAGGATTGATGTAATAATTTGTCTCTTTAGTTTCAAATGGTAAGAGTTTATAGGTCATACCATACACTTGAAAGAAATTATCTAACCCTGCACGAAATTTTGGCTGGCATGTATAAGAAAAGTGAATTGGTCTTTCCCACCTATTTGTTAAGATAATATCTGCTAATAGAGCCCTTCTAGGGCTAAGATAGGTACGCCTTTCAGATTTTAGGTCTGGCTCGAGTTTCCATTTCATGGTGTAATCAACTTCCAGCCCATATTTTTCAATAAGCATTTTATTTACTGGAATTTCAATTTGCAAGGTATCCCATTTGTAGTTTCGCATATCTTCAATGTCATACGTTGATAAGCTAATTGGGATTTCTCTAACTAAAGGGTTAAATCCATTTTTCAATGTTTTTACAAACCAAGGGCGGTCTAAATGACCAATTGGAATAGCGGTAACATCGGTTCGATAGTTCTCTATAGACTGAAGGTAACGCACCGCATTATAGTCAAAATCTCCGCCTAGGAAAACGATAGCATTTTCATCACAACTTTTTAGAATGTTTCTGCCAAATTCAATCTGCCAATCAGGAAAGCCACCCTTTTCATGTCCAGCCTTATACAACTTAATATAATCATTCTTGTTTTCTTGATATAGGGCACGCATCGCTTTAGCACCGTATTCAATTCCTATTAAAGAGTATGCGTCCCTTAAATCAGGGTCAAGAGCTAGTGCTTTTTCGAGGTACTCTATTACCTTGTTAGAGTATTCGATATGGTTTTCTTTAATCAGAGGCTTTGAGTCATATAGCATGTAGTGAGTAAAATAGCCTAGGTAGTAATACGTTTCAGCATCTTCAAGCCCGTTCTCAATGGCAGTGTTTAAAATGTCAACGGCTTTTTTATAATCTTCGCTTTTAAAAGCTTCAATCGCTTTGTCTTTGAAATTATCAATTCCTGTTGCAACTGACGCTGTACAGGTGTCTATTGCTGAAAAAAATAAAATTATAGAAAATAAAATTTCATTAAATCCTCTCATGCTCATGTGTTTCTGTCAGTGTGATACTTGTTTTCATGAAATTTAAACAATGAAACTATTCCAATGAAACTATTCGCCTCCCAAATGCATTTCATTTCTTAGCATTGCCTGCAACTAACTAGTAAAAACACCAAACTACCGCCTTATTTTTACCATCTTTAGCTTGGGTAGCCTAATTTTAGCTAGTAAATACGCTAGAAGCAGCCCGCTAACCATTTGCCAAATACCCCACCAGGCAGCCATAACAGCCATTCCCCCATTTGCGTTAAATAGCTTGGGGTTAAAAATTAGAATTAGGGCAAGCCCAGAGTTCTGTATGCCGGTTTCGATACTTAACGATCGACGATCGGCACGGGGAACCCGACCCAATAATCCCACAATATAACCAGTAAACAGGGTTTGTGCATTAAGCAGAAAAATGATGGCACTTATAGGAATTAAAATCATCCCCATAAAATCCGTATTAGCATAAATTGCCCCAAAAATAAATGTGAGATATAGAATAATAGACCCAATCTTAATGGGCTTTAAGTACTTAGCCGCAAAGCGAGGAAATTTGTGCCCAACCCACATTCCAAGGATTAGGGGTATACCTAACAGTATAAATACGGTTTGCGCCATTTGCAAGAAATCAATCTCTATGGGGATATTTAGGTGAAGCGCTCGTTGTGAATAGCGAACGTACATGCCACCCCAAAACGCAAAGTTTATTGGCGTTAAAAAGGTGGCCAACAGGGTTGCGATAGCCGTTAGGCTAACCGACAGCTCAACATTTGCATTGGCTAACGATGAGATAAAGTTCGAAATATTACCCCCTGGGCACGCCGCAATTAGTATCATGGCCATTGCAATAGATGGTGGTGGATTTAGAATAATAACCAGCACAAATGTTAACGCAGGTAGCAAAACAAACTGAGAGAATACCCCCAGAATAGCCGACTTAGGATAGTTTACAATGTTTTTAAAGTTTTCAACCTTAATGCCTAGCGCCACACCAAACATAATAACGGCAAGGGTAATGTTCATAAAAAGAAGCCCGCCCTCAGAAAAATTCAAATGTAGCGAGTCAATACCATGTAGTAAATCGTACATATTCAATTAATTATATAGTGTATATCTTTATACTGCATTACAACTAAAAATTACAGCTGCACCGCAATTTCTTTTTGCAACACCATAAAAGTAATATTATTTTATAATCTATTATTAGTTCTGAAAGGAAGAACCTGTAACAAAATAAATCATGCTCACTAAAACCTGGGTTTACTGAACTTCTCAGCAAAGCAGGCTGAGCAAATTACCCCTTTATCTTGAAAAGAACAAAATGCTAACGAACCAGCACCTCCCCCCTCGAATGCTCAACTACAATATTACCATATCGTTCAACAATAAACAAGGGACCAAATAGCGGTGCGCCAATAGCTCTTTCGATGTCAGCATTCATTACTTTTCCTAAATGCGTATTAAAAAGGAGGTACTCCGTTGCCACCCTGCCCTCACCAGCAAATGCAGGAGCGCTAATTAGGATTGCCCACCGTTTATCGACCGACGTTTCGAGCAGCTGAAGTATTGCCTCGGGAGAGTTCAACACCTCAATACCCTTGTCGTATTGAGTATCAATCAGTAATCGGCTCTCATTCTGTTCATCAACATAAATATCGAGTACACCAGTAAAGTTTTGCTTTCGGTAATCGGGCACATACGAATTGTTGAAAAATATTTCGCTAATGCACGTATCGCTGTACTTTGACCCCTTATAAACATCAATAATCTCAATCTCAACAAAATGGTGCATCTGAAATATTGGTTCGGTAAATTGCTCAAAATATTTCTCCTTTACGCTATCACCAAAACTGCTTAGCTTACCATGTTGAAATGGAAATGCAAACGACTGAAGCGAATCTACGTCGTCCAAATGAAGAACGTACTCCTTACCGTATTTTTGGGTTTTAAAAATTGATGCGATTTCAGAAACGTAACCCGTTGGATTAATGCCAACATGGCATTTTAGCCTTATCGCTTTTGGTCGGCTGTTAAGATTGAAAAGGGCTTCGCTTTTCCCGTATCCGCCAAGTATGTTAATAACACTACAATTGTTGGGAATGGATACAAATATCGACTCGCCAATACCGTAACCAGATACCCCATCGACCCATGCTGTTTGGTAGTTACCATCGACTGCGTTAGTAGGGCTGTACTTACTGTGAGCGTACTCTTGGGGTTGCGCATTGCCTGCTAATTCGGAGGTTGACCTAACAAAATAGCCGTCGCGTTCAATAAAAACCATTTCCTCCCATTGCTGTGCAGTGGCCAGCTGGACAAAGAATAAAATTATAATGGTTAGCTTTCTCATTTTGCCTAAAATTTCATGAATACTAGGTAACTCCTTTTTTATGCTTATCCCAAATTATTCATTCGAATAATTGCTGTTTCCGACAGCGACTTAGTTTCACCTCCAATTTTGTTGTCCAAAACTGGGCTCGACTATATTGGGGTACCCCGCGTTTGTATTCATCTGTTACAAATTTAATGAATAATGCAGGTTAAATTCCTTATAGTTCAATTCGCTTTTAGTCGCCGTAAAAAGGCTGCCAACAAAAACTAGAATCGAAGCATTAACAGCATAACTACATGGGTATAGCATTAGCTAAGTTCTGGCTAAATAGTATACAAGTCAAGTAAATAGGTGTTTTATTAAATAAACGAGTAGTTTTTCGCCCTAAAAATCATCAATAAAAAATAACCCCAATTATTCATCTTTAATAAATTTGATGAATAATGCGGATTAAAAGGCCAGCTCAAACATCAGCTCAAGAATACCGATATCGATGCCACCATGGCTACTATCCAAAAAACTATAATCAATAACAATTTTAGATTTCGATTGAATATGATATGCTAATCCAACAATATATTTTGAGGTATATTTTGGGCTGTTTTTATCAATTTCATCGTAATCCCAACGAGCAAAAACACTCGATTTCTGCTTAAATAAATTCACCTCAGAAAAAAGGCTATATCCTTGGCTCGCCTGTTCAATACCAAACCCGTCAATCATTACGCCCGTATAGTTACCTACTGCCTGATAGTACTGACCTGTTATTACGAATCGTTGCTGCTCGTACGATAAAAATCCACCTAAAAGTTTCCAATCGGGAGATTCGGGCAAGTTCCCTTTCCCTAGCGACCCAAAAAAACTAGTCTGAAATCCGGGTAAAACATCCGGCAATGGTCTAACCGAAACCCTCCACTGAAACGCTTTATTGCTGTTCCTTTCCAAAGCATTATAACCACCACCATTATAAAACCCAAAAGCCACTGAGCCATACCTACCAGCATGATTACTATTGACTTTTTTTTGATATTCGGCATCTATTTTCCCACCCAAAAGGGCCGTAAATGTAACCCCAAAATCGGAGGACGGAAGCTGCTTAATCCTATTTAGAAAATACGATTCAACCACCCTATAACGATTGATTTTAGATTCATACTCGATTAACGGGGTGTGAACCTGGCCAATTCGCACCGACGGTTCGGCTATAAACCCCTGCATATCAACATTTTTATACTGAGCGAAGCAATACTTTAGCCTCATTTCAAGGTCACCATCTACACCTCTTGTAATATCAGGAGTAATTCTTCCACTAAAATAGGGGGAAACATTTCCGGTGAAATTTATATAGCCCCGACTTACAACAAATTCATTACTCGTATTCCCCTCGGAAAAAGAGGTGTAGCGATAGCCCAAAAAAAGTAGTGTTGATACTTTGCCTTTGGCAATTTGCTTTTCAGCCTGCTCCTGATTAACCGTTAAAGAGTCGGTATCGAAGGGTTTTAGATTATTACCAAGTACTGATTGGGTTGCAATAGCAACAATAATCAGCGGGAAACTAATAATTTTCTTCATATAGATAAATCGTATGGCAACAAAAATAGTCAAATTCATGATTTGAAAGATACCTAAACACAAAGAATCGGATATAATACCCCTAAGCATTTGAACATTAAACACAAAAAGCTAACTTTGAATACATCTAAATAAACCAAACGAGCATATTTATGTGGAAGGAATGGTTTAACTTCTCAAAAACTCAGCAACTCGGAGTACTGGTGCTAACCATTCTGGTTATTATTGTTGCTCTATACCCTAAAGTTCATCAATCATTTTTTAACAAACCTTTTGTTTCTCTAGGTACTGAAAATTTTCAGCAGGTCGATAGCTTTTTCACCTCGCTAAGCTACACCCAAAAAACAAGAGCAAAACGCTTCTCATTTACCGATGAGGAGAGAAAGGTAAAACCCAAACCCGAAACTTTTCCATTTGACCCAAACACAGTGACTTCAACCCAGCTGGTTAGGCTAGGTCTTTCCGCTTCGCAAGCTGCAACCATTGAGAAGTATAGAAGTAAAGGAGGAGTATTTGTTACCCCTAACGATTTTGCAAAGATGTATGTTGTTGACTCAGCCATGTTTAATCGCCTAAAGCCATATATACAAATTGAACAAGTAGAGGAAAAGAGCATAACGCACCACTCAAAACCAAGTACTACTGCAGCAAATTATAAGAGCGAAGCCCCTTTGTATATAGAGCTAAACAGTGCCGACACGCTAGAGCTTATCAAGATTAGGGGGATTGGTAAAAACTATGCACGACGAATTATTTCGTACCGAAACGTTTTAGGCGGATACCACAGTGTAGAACAATTAATAGAGATTTATAGATTTCCACCCGACCTGCTCGAAAAAATTAAACCCACAATTTGGACTGACACCTCGCTTGTAAATAAAATAGATATTAATCTAGCTGATTACCAAGTGCTAAAGGCTCATCCCTACCTCAACAACTATCAGGCAAAGGCAATTATTTACTACCGAGAAACCATGGGAAACTTTACCTCGCTTGACGACCTCACTAAACATAAACTAATTGAAAAGGAAACGTTACAAAAAATCAGGCCCTACCTAGAAATTATCTAGCAATATCTTGCTGTTAAGAGATAAAGCGTACCATAAATTAACAACAGATTTTTATCTTTGCATAAAACAACCTACACAAATGCAAAACCCAAAATACTCAATAATAGTCCCAGTATATAACCGTCCCGACGAGGTGCAGGAGCTACTAGAGAGCCTTACCAATCAAAAATTAAATGATTTTGAGGTAATTATCGTTGAAGATGGTTCGACAGTACCCTGCAAAGAAATTGTTGACCAATACAGTAACCAGCTAAACCTTAAATATTTCACCAAAGAGAATACCGGCCCTGGAACTACCCGAAATTATGGTGCCAACAAAGCTAGTGGCGAATACTTTATATTTTTCGACTCGGACTGTATAATTCCTGAGTACTACCTAACCCACGTTGAACAGGAACTTAATATCCACAGGGTTGATGCCTTTGGAGGCCCCGATAGAGCACACCCATCCTTTACGCCCATTCAAAAGGCTATAAACTACTCAATGACATCCTTTTTTACAACCGGAGGTATACGCGGCGGAAAAGAAAGATTAGACAAATTTTACCCCCGAAGTTTCAATATGGGGGTTTCACGACAAACATTCGAAAAAACTGGCGGATTCTCTACACTTCGCTTTGGCGAAGATATTGACTTTAGCCTCAGAATAATTAACAATGGTTTTACCACCAGGCTATTCCCCGAAGCATTCGTGTACCATAAACGGCGCACCGATTTCAAGAAATTTTACCGGCAAGTATACAACTCTGGGATTGCCCGAATAAACCTAAATATACTTCACCCCAAAACGCTAAAAATTGTTCATACCCTACCCTCGGTATTCGTTATAGCTATGTTACTATCAATTTTAGCCAGTCCTTTTACCCTCTACACATTAACAATTCCAGTGGGCTACTCATTGCTGGTTGTACTAAATTCTCTAGTAATTAACAAAAACATGAGGGTTGCCATCCTTAGCGTAGCGGCTGCTTGGGTACAACTATTTGGTTACGGAATTGGTTTTATTGAAGCCTTTTGGAAAAGAATTATTTTAAAAAAGGGTAACTTCAAAGCATTCGAAAAAAATTTTTACAAATAGTACACACCCTAATTAAAACAACCTGCAAGCAATACAGAAAACTAAAATATGTAAAAGCAGTGGCTCATTTTTTGCAGGGTACACCAATAACATCTCATATTTTGCTAACTTGCATTAAAATTCGAAGGGCATGAAAAACATTCTTACAATTACGGCAGCAGTATGTTTAATTGCAATTGGTTGTGGCTCAATAAGCGAAAAGAATGCTGATTCGTTCGCAGCTTCCGATACCCGAATGGTTTATCGTGCTGCCCCTGAAATGGATGGAATGAACAATATGGTAGGGAGACAAGAATCGAGCCCTACCACCAGTCAAAAGCTTATTAAAACAGCAAATATCTCCATGGAGGTAACAAATTACAAAGTAGCCAGACAAAAAATAGATTCAATAACCAAGCGTTACTACGGGTGGGTTTCTTCTGAAAATATGACAAACTACGACCATCGGATAACGAATACCCTAGCCATAAGAGTACCAGCCGAAAGGCTAGACACGCTAATCACAAAGTTGCTAACCGTAGCAAAAAAAATTGAGAGCCAATCAGTTAGGTCAACAGACGTTACCGAAGAGTACATCGACATTGAAAGCCGACTGAAAAATCAGCGCGCTGTTGAGAAAAAATTTATTGCTCTGCTTCAACGAACCAACAACATAAGTCAAATACTTGAAATTGAAAGCAAACTTGCGGATATACGCAGCCAAATTGAATCCACTGAAGGCCGTATGAGATACCTTTCAAATAGAGTAGGCTACAGCACGATAAACCTAACATTCTATCAAAAAATTGATTATAAATACGACCCAGAACCCGCAGAAAGTTTTGGGCAGCTCTTAAAAAAATCGTTTTACAAGGGCTGGGCAGCATTTGTACAATTCGTTCTATTTATTGCAAAGCTTTGGCCCTTTTGGATTCTAATTGCCATTACAAGTTACTCGATTTGCAGGTACCGAAAAAAAAGAAGAGGTAAAGAGATGCAAAAAAAAGAAAACAATAAACATTCAAGTACTGTATTAGAGGATAAATAGATTTTCAACTACTAGCATAATACTATTCAAATGAAAGAAACACTACTCGCTTTACTATGCATATTTTGCCTCGCAAGTGCATATCCACAGGATACCGCCCAGAAGCTGCTGCTTAAAGCAAATCTTAAGCACGAACAGCAAGACTACGAGGGTGCTATTGCAGAGCTTAACGAAGCGATCAACCTCGATCCCGTTAATAAGCATGCGTACATATACCGAGGCGATTCGAAAGTAAAACTGGGCCAAATTCAGGAGGCTATTGCCGACTACTCGAAAGCGATTGAGATAGATGGTCGTTTCGCCATTGCGTACTACTACCGATCGAATGCACGAATGAAAATACAGGATTTTGAGGGTGCCGTTTCCGATTATAACGAGCTGGTAAAAATTGCGCCAAAATTTGCCATGGCATATAATAACCGAGGGGTTTCCAAGGTTCATCTAAAAGATTACAAAGGGGCAATTTCCGATTTTAGCCATGCTATAGAAATAGATTCGCGCTTCGTTTTAGCTTATATAAACCGCGGGAAAGCAAGGGTTGATGTTTACGACCTTCGGGGAGCTATTGTCGATTTAAATCAAGCAATTATTATTGACCCTGATAATGCTGAGGCCTACTACTACCGAGGATTATCAAAAATACTCCAAGGGTTAAAAAAGAACGGTTGCATGGATCTTGATAAAGCACTAGAACTAGGAAAGGTTGAAACCCAGTTTCTTATAAAAGAATTTTGCAAAGAAAACGCACCTCCTAGAAGAAGACGATGGTAAAGAGATATTTTACAATGGGATTACTACTAGCAACACTCACATTCTCTGGATTTTCTCAATCGGTAGAGCAGCTATTTAATCAGGGGCTCGATAGGCATAACCGTGCTGATTACACAGGGGCAATTTCCAACTTTTCAATAGCTATTAGTTTAAAGCCCGACTACGCAACGCTCTATTTCTGTCGCGGAAAATCTTACGCCGAGCTAAAAGAATATGAAAAAGCTATTGATGACTTTTCTAAATCAATAGAAATTAACCCATTACATACCAAAGCCTATATTGAAATAGCTAATGCTTTTCGGGAGGTAAATATGAGTTCAGATGCGATTAAAAACCTAGACAAGCTTCTGGTAACAGAACCATCCAATATCGAAGCATTAATGCTTCGCGGATTGGCCAAAATCGATAAAAGTGATTTTATGGGATCTATTTCCGACTTTAATAAAGTGCTTAACCTTGATGAGAATAATTTTAAAGCACGCTACCATTTAGGGTTGTCCAAGTATTTACAATCTGATTTCGGTGGGGCAATACCCGATTTAGAACAACTATTGGAGCATGAACCAAATAATATAGACCTTCACTACTATCTAGGGATTTCGTACATTCGAATAAGTAAGCTAAAAACAGGCTGTCAGTATCTTATAACAGCCCGAAATTTAGGCGATAGCAGACCTTCCCAAATGATAAGAGACCGCTGTGCTTTTATCGAAAAAGGTAACTAGGCCTGTCCCCCACCAAAATTCATAGGGAATGGCGGTATAGTAGGATTCGTTTCGCCAACCTTTATGGTACCATGGCTATTCTCAAACTTGCTCACATTATCTTTAAGGGCCATAAGTAAACGTTTAGCATGATCGGGCGTTAAAATAACACGCGTTTGCACCTTTGCTTTAGGTAGGCCAGGCATTACTCGAACAAAATCGAGTATAAATTCGGATGCAGAATGCGTAATTACAGCTAAATTCGCATAGTTACCTTGAGCAACCTCTTCGGTAAGCTCAATATTCAACGGGTTGTTTTTCTTTTCGCTCATATCTATTTTTAATTATAATAATAGGGTGAATAATAAGCATAAAGGTAGTAAAAAAAAACGAGGGTATGTCCCTCGTTTTTTTCTTGATAAAATTAGGGAAAAATTACTCCATAACAGTAGCAACTGATTTGCTTGTTTGCTCTAAGATTTCACGCTCAGCCTTGGTATAAACCTTTAGGTTATTAAACTCTCGCAAACCTGTTCCAGCCGGTATCAAGTGCCCACAAATCACATTCTCTTTCAGACCTTCTAAATGGTCAACTTTACCGCGTATAGCCGCCTCATTTAGCACTTTGGTCGTTTCTTGGAATGATGCTGCCGACATAAAGCTTTGCGTTTGAAGCGCCGCACGCGTAATACCCTGAAGCACCTGGTTTGAAGTTGCAGGGATTGCATCCCGTCCTGAAATAAGTTTCAAATCCCTACGCTTTAGAATAGAGTTCTCGTCGCGCAATTTACGGGCGGTTATAATCTGCCCTGCGCGCACATTAGTCGAATCGCCTGAGTCTACTACTACCTTTTTATCAAAAATCCAGTCATTCTCTTCCATAAATAACCACTTATCCACTATCTGTTTTTCAAGGAAACGAGTATCACCTGGATCGGCAATATCGACCTTACGCATCATCTGCCTAACGATAACCTCAAAGTGTTTATCATTAATTTTCACACCCTGCATACGGTAAACCTCCTGAACCTCGTTTACAATATACTCTTGAACCATTGTTGGCCCCTTAATTGCCAGAATATCAGCAGGTGTTATTACTCCATCTGACAAGGGCATACCAGCCCTAACATAATCATTCTCCTGAACAAGTATTTGCTTGGACAGAGGAACCATATACTTCTTAACCTCATCGGTTTTTGAAGTAATCATAACCTCTCGATTACCACGTTTTACCTTACCAAATGAAACCTCTCCATCAATTTCCGAAACAACAGCAGCTTTCGAGGGGTTACGTGCTTCGAACAGTTCGGTTACTCGAGGTAAACCACCGGTAATGTCGCCAGACTTACCAACCGCACGAGGAATTTTTACTAGAATATCCCCAGCCTTAACAGGCTTTCCGTCATCAATCATTATATGTGATGTTACAGGAATATTGTACGATTTCAGCACATCCTTACCTTTCATTATTCTAATGGAAGGGTTTTTAGTCTTATCGCGAGTTTCAATAATCACCTTCTCACGGTATCCCGTTTGCTCGTCAGATTCCTCTCTATAGGTAACATCCTTAATAATTGAATCGAAGGCAGCTTTACCATCAGTTTCCGAAACGATTATGGCATTCCATGGATCCCAATCGCAGAGCTCCATGCCTTTGGTCACATCATCGCCATCGTTTATATATAGTCTTGAACCATAGGGTATGTTATGAGTTGATAAGGTAATACCTGTATTTTTATCAATTATCCTCATCTCGGCTAATCGCCCAACAACAATTTGATAAGTACCAACAGACTCATCCTCTTTAGCTATAGCCCTTAGCTCTTCAAACTCGACCTTTCCATCGAATTTTGAAACAATTTTTGAGTCGGCAATAATATTCGATGCAGTACCACCAACGTGGAACGTACGAAGCGTAAGCTGTGTGCCAGGTTCACCAATTGATTGGGCAGCAATAACACCCACCGCTTCACCTTTCTGCACCATTCTTCCTGTAGCAAGGTTACGTCCGTAGCACTTTGCACAAACACCTTTACGCGATTCGCAGGTTAACACCGATCTAATTTCAACCTGCTCGATTGGAGATTCATCTATCCTGGTTGTAATCTCCTCGGTTAGCTCCTCTCCTGCTGACACAATAAGTTCTCCAGTAAGCGGGTGGTATATATCATGTACTGTTGTACGTCCTAATATTCTCTCGTAAAGGGTTTCAACAACCTCCTCGTTTTTCTTGATGGTAGTAGCGACCAAGCCACGAAGCGTTCCACAATCATCCTCGGTTATAACAACATCCTGCGAAACGTCGACCAAACGACGTGTTAGGTAACCAGCATCAGCTGTTTTAAGAGCCGTATCGGCCAATCCTTTACGTGCACCGTGAGTTGAAATAAAGTACTCGAGTACCGATAACCCCTCCTTAAAATTCGCCAGAATGGGGTTTTCAATAATTTCGCTACTCGGAGAGCCAGATTTTTGAGGTTTCGCCATCAATCCACGCATACCACATAGCTGCCTAATCTGTTCTTTGGACCCCCTTGCACCTGAGTCAAGCATCATATATACGGAATTAAAGCCTTGATTATCTTCTGATAGCTTTTTAAGCAGCGTTAGGGTTAGCTTAGCATTGGTATGAGTCCAAATATCGATAATGGCATTGTAACGCTCGTTATTGGTAATTAAACCCATATTGTAATTAGCCATAACCTCATCTACCTGAGCGTATGCTTCTTCAACATATATTTTCTTTTCATCAGGAATGGTAACATCCTCAAGATTAAAGGATAGCCCCCCTCTAAATGCATACAAGTACCCCAAGTCTTTTATATCATCCAAAAACTGAGAAGTGCGGGCAATACCAACTTTTTTAAGTACCCGACCAATAATATCCCTAAGCGATTTCTTGGTTAGCAGCTCGTTTATAAAACCCATCTCAGCTGGTATGTACTGGTTAAAAACGATACGACCAACTGTTGTATCAATCAACTCGTACGTAGTAACATCATCTGATTCAACCTTTGGAAAGCGTAATTTCACTTTAGCATGAATATCTACAACATTCTCATTATAAGCAATTATAGCCTCCTCGGTTGAGTAAAACCTTAACCCCTCACCCTTTGCTCCTGGGCGTGATTTGGTAATATAGTACAGGCCAAGAACCATGTCCTGCGAAGGAACCGTAATAGGTGCTCCATTAGCTGGATTCAGGATATTATGCGAGCCTAGCATCAATATTTGCGCCTCTAGTATGGCATCGTTCCCCAATGGGAGGTGCACTGCCATCTGGTCGCCGTCAAAGTCAGCGTTAAAAGCGGTACATGCAAGTGGGTGTAATTGTATTGCCTTTCCCTCAATGAGCTTTGGCTGAAAAGCCTGAATTCCAAGCCTATGTAGAGTAGGTGCGCGGTTAAGCAATATTGGATGCCCTTTAAGTACATTTTCGAGTATATCCCAAATAACAGGATCTTTACGATCAACAATCTTTTTTGCCGATTTAACGGTTTTTACTATTCCCCTTTCAATTAATTTTCGAATAATAAAAGGCTTGTATATTTCAGCTGCCATATCTTTTGGCATACCGCATTCGTGCATTTTAAGCTCGGGCCCAACTACAATAACCGAACGAGCCGAATAATCTACTCGCTTACCCAACAAGTTTTGGCGAAAACGTCCTTGCTTTCCTTTTATGCTATCGCTTAGCGATTTAAGGGGACGATTTGCGGTAGTTTTAACAGCATTACTCTTTCTAGAGTTGTCGAATAAAGAATCAACCGATTCTTGAAGCATACGCTTCTCATTTCGCAAAATAACCTCTGGGGCCTTAATTTCGATAAGCCTTTTTAAACGATTATTTCGAATAATTACCCTGCGGTATAAATCGTTTAAATCTGATGTTGCAAACCGACCTCCATCAAGAGGTACAAGCGGTCGAAGTTCTGGAGGTATTACTGGAACAACTTTCAGAACCATCCACTCCGGGTTATTTAGCTGTGCCGATTCACGGAATGCTTCAACGACCTGAAGCCTTTTAAGTGCCTCGTTTTTGCGCTGTTGAGATGTTTCTGTATCAGCCTTATGACGAAGGCTATAGCTTAAATCGTCTAGCTCTATACGCGATAAGAGCTTGTAAACAGCCTCGGCTCCCATGGCAGCAATAAACTTGTTGGGGTCCTCGTCATCGAGATGCTGATTATCTTTGGGTAAAGTTTCTAGAATATCAAGGTATTCTTCCTCTGTTAGTAGGTCAAGGTAAGTAGTATTTTCTGCAATACCAGACTGAATTACCACATACCTCTCATAATAAATTATGGTATCAAGCTTTTTTGTTGGCAACCCCAGTAGATAGCCAATTTTATTTGGCAACGACTTAAAGTACCAAATATGGGCAACTGGCACCACCAAATTAATGTGCCCCATTCTTTCGCGGCGTACTTTCTTTTCGGTTACCTCAACACCACACCTATCACATACAATCCCTTTGTAACGGATGCGCTTATATTTACCACAATGGCATTCATAGTCCTTAACTGGCCCAAATATCCTCTCACAAAATAATCCATCGCGTTCAGGCTTGTATGTTCTATAATTTATGGTTTCGGGTTTAAGTACTTCTCCACTTGAGCGCTCTAGCACCTCCTCGGAGGATGCCAAGCTGATAGTTATTTTTGTGAAATCGCTTTTTACCTTGTGTTCCCTTCTAAACGACATATTGTAGTATGTTAATTTATTAAATATAGCAGATAGTATAGCTCAAGGCCATACTTTATATTTGTATCACCCAATTAATCGAGTGATACCTTAAGCCCTAAACCACGCAATTCATGCAATAACACGTTTAATGATTCAGGAATACCTGGCTGTGGCATAGATTCGCCCTTAACAATGGACTCGTACGCTTTTGCTCTACCCACCACATCATCAGATTTTATGGTAAGTATTTCTTGCAGAATATGGGATGCGCCGAATGCTTCGAGCGCCCATACCTCCATCTCACCAAAACGCTGTCCCCCAAACTGAGCTTTACCACCAAGAGGTTGCTGCGTGATAAGCGAGTATGGTCCAATTGAACGCGCATGCATCTTATCATCAATCATATGGCCAAGCTTCAGCATATATATAATTCCTACTGTAGCTGGCTGATCGAATCGCTCACCTGTTCCACCGTCGTACAAGTATGTTTTTCCAGAACGCGGTAAACCCGCTTTATCGGTCATCTCATTAATCTCATCGAGATTGGCTCCATCAAAAATGGGGGTGCTAAATTTAACACCCAATTTTTCACCTGCCCAACCAAGCACCGTTTCGTATATTTGGCCCAGGTTCATTCGTGATGGCACACCCAATGGGTTAAGCACTATGTCAACAGGAGTTCCATCGGCAAGGAATGGCATATCCTCATCGCGAACAATTTTGGCAACAATACCCTTATTACCATGCCTTCCGGCCATTTTATCGCCAACCTTAATCTTGCGTTTTTTTGCAACATGTACCTTAGCTAGCTGAACAATACCAGCAGGCATTTCGTCGCCAATGGTTATATTAAACTTTTTACGTTTATGATCAGCATCATACTCTTTATACTTTAGTATATAGTTGTGGATAATTAGCTTTATCAACTCGTTTTTATGCTTATCGGTAGTCCACTTATGTGAGCTAACATTAAGGTAATCAATCTCGTTAAGCATCTTCTGAGTAAACTTAACACCACGAGGTATTATCTCCTGTCCTAACAAATCGGATACCCCCTGCGAAGTTTTTCCATTTACCAGCTGGAAAAGCTTGTCGATAAGTTTTCCTTTAAGTGAAAGCACGTTAGTAGTAAACTCATCATCAACCTTGTCCACCAAATTTTTCTCGATTGCTTTTCCGTCCTTTTTATCCCTAACCGAACGAGCAAAAAGTTTTTTGTTAATTACCACTCCGTAAAGAGAGGGGGGTGCTTTAAGCGAAGCATCTTTTACATCGCCAGCCTTGTCGCCAAAAATGGCCCTAAGCAGCTTTTCCTCAGGAGTAGGATCAGACTCGCCTTTTGGTGTGATTTTGCCAATAAGAATGTCGCCAGGCACAACATTTGCACCTATTCTAATCATTCCTTTCTCGTCTAAATCCTTGGTTGCCTCCTCGCTAACATTAGGAATGTCGGCGGTCAGCTCTTCAATACCACGCTTAGTATCACGAACCTCCAGCACAAATTCGTCAACATGTATCGAGGTAAAAACATCTTCACGAACCAAACGCTCGCTAATTACAATGGCATCCTCAAAATTATATCCTTTCCAGGGCATGAAAGCCACCTTAAGGTTACGGCCAAGCGCTAACTCTCCATTGCTAGTTGAATACCCTTCGGTTAAAATTTGATCTTTTTTAACCTTCTGCCCCTTATAAACCATTGGTTTTAAGGTTACAGAAGTATTCTGATTCGTTTTCTTAAACTTGGGTAATTTATATCTTTTCGTATCGGAGTCGAAGCTAATAAAGCGTTGCTCTTCTGATTGATTATATTTTACCACTATCTCGTCTGAGTCAACATACTCAATAACACCATCCTCTTCGGCTACCACCTGTACACGACTATCGCGTACAACTATCTCTTCAAGGCCGGTTCCAACAATTGGAGACTCGGAGGTAATAAGCGGTACAGCCTGACGCATCATATTTGATCCCATCAGCGCACGGTTCGCATCATCATTCTCAAGGAAAGGTATAAGTGATGCAGCTATTGATGCAATCTGATTAGGAGCAACGTCCATCATATCAACCTTTTCCCTTTCTATAAGGGGGAAATCTGCCTCTACCCTAGACTTTACCTTGGGGGTTGCAAAAGCGCCATCGTGGTTCAGGGCCGCATTAGCTTGCGCAATAGTTTGATACTCTTCCTCCTCGGCACTAAGGTATATAACACCATCGTTAGTAAGGTCAACTTTAGCGCTATCAACCTTGCGATAAGGAGTTTCAATAAATCCTAAATCATTTATCCGAGCGTATACACAAAGCGATGAAATAAGACCAATATTAGGGCCTTCAGGGGTTTCAATGGGACATAAACGGCCGTAGTGAGTGTAGTGTACGTCGCGAACCTCAAAACCTGCTCTTTCGCGCGATAAGCCTCCTGGTCCAAGGGCTGATAGGCGTCGCTTATGGGTCATTTCACCCAACGGGTTTGTCTGATCCATAAACTGAGAGAGCTGGTTAGTTCCAAAGAAGGAGTTTATTACTGACGATAATGTTTTGGCATTAATTAGGTCAATAGGTGTAAATACCTCATTGTCTCTAACGTTCATACGCTCACGAATGGTACGAGCCATACGTGCTAATCCTACGCCAAACTGATTACCAAGCTGTTCGCCCACAGTGCGTACTCGACGATTGCTAAGGTGGTCGATATCGTCCACATCGGCTTTCGAATTTATTAGCTCGATGAGATACTTTATGATTTCGATGATATCCTCTTTGGTTAGGACTTTAACATCAATGTCGGTCTCTAGATTTAGCTTTTTATTTATTCGATAACGCCCAACCTCCCCCAAATCATATCGTTTTTCGGAAAAGAAGAGCTTGTCGATAACATCTCGAGCCGTTGCCTCGTCTGGCGGCTCGGAATTCCTCAGCTGCCGATATATATGAACCACCGCTTCTTTTTCGGAGTTACAGGGGTCTTTATGTAACGTGTTATATATTATGGCATAATCAGAAATATTCGCATCATCCTTATGTATTAGAATTGTTTTGGCTCCCGAGTCGATTATTTCGTCGATGTGTTCATTCTCGAGTATCGTTTCACGATCTAAAATTACCTCGTTACGCTCAATAGAAACAACCTCACCGGTATCCTCGTCAACAAAATCTTCTACCCATGATTTAAGTACACGGGCAGCCAAACGTCGCCCTAAAAATTTCTTCAGGTTCGTTTTCGAAACCTTAATCTCATCTGCTAGGCCAAATATTTCTAGAATATCCTTATCGCTTTCAAAACCAATAGCTCTGAGAAGCGTTGTAACGGGCAATTTTTTCTTTCGATCGATATACGCATACATAACGCTATTAATGTCAGTAGCAAACTCAATCCACGACCCTTTAAAAGGTATAACCCTTGCGTTATAAAGTTTAGTACCATTTGCGTGTAGGCTCTGCCCAAAGAACACGCCAGGCGAACGGTGTAGTTGCGATACGACAACCCGTTCGGCTCCATTTATAACAAATGTACCTCGTGGCGTCATGTAGGGGATTGTCCCTAAATAAACATCCTGCACCACGGTATCAAAATCTTCGTGTTCGGGGTCGGTACAGTATAATTTAAGTTTAGCCTTTAGGGGCACGCTAAAGGTCAGGCCTCGCTCAATGGTTTCGTCAATTGAATATCGGGGGGGGTCAATATAATAGTCGATAAACTCAAGTACGAAATTATTTCGAGTATCAGTAATAGGAAAATTATCGGAAAAAACTGAATATAGCTTCTCCTTCTTACGTTCTTCAACCGATGAGCCAAATTTGAAAAATTCTTCAAATGATTTTAGCTGAATATCAAGAAAATCAGGATAATTAAACTGATTTTTAGTTTTTGCAAATGATATTCGTTTTTGTGATATTTCTGAGGACATTACGATAGGGTTTGTTGAGCCATTAATAATAACAATAAAAAGGCTTAGAGTCTATCGAGTAGACTCTAAACCTCTAGTACCTAATGCTTTCAGGTTTTCTTTATTTAAGTTCAACTTCTGCTCCTGCCTCTTCGAGTTGCGTTTTAAACGATTCTGCTTCCTCTTTAGAAGCACCTTCTTTAACTGCTTTAGGTGCAGCGTCTACTAATTCTTTAGATTCCTTTAAGCCTAAACCAGTAAGCTCTTTCACTAGTTTAACAACCTGCAATTTAGCACCGCCTGGCGAAGTTAGTACAACATCAAAAGTACTTTTTTCTTCGGCAACAGGTTCACCCCCTGCGGGGCCAGCAACTGCCACTGCAGCAGCAGCAGGCTCAATACCATACTCATCCTTAAGGATTTCAGCAAGTTCGTTTACTTCTTTTACAGTAAGATTTACTAGTTCTTCTGCAAACTTTTTAAGATCTGCCATTTTTACTAACGGTTTATTAATTAATTCTAATTAAATTTATTTTTATTCTTCGCGTTCGCTAAGGGTTTTTACAACTCCTGCAATTGTATTAGGTGCTGATTGCAACTGGGAGATAACATTCTTAACAGGTGATTGCAGTAATGCAACGATATCGGCAATAAGCTCATCTTTGCTCTTCAAGCTTGCAAGCATACCTAAATTCTCATCACCTACATAGAATGACTCCTCAACAAAAGCAGCCTTTAAAACTGGTTTTTCGTGTTTTTTACGAAATTCTTTGATAAGCTTTGCAGGAACATTTCCTACCTCTGAAAACATGACAGAGGTAGATCCTTTAAGCGTTTCAAACATGGGTGAAAAATCAGCCTTCTCGCACTTTTCAAGTGCCTTTCTCAGAAGGGTATTTTTCACTACCACAAGCTTTACTTCCTTTTCGAAACATTTACGACGCAGCGAACCGGTATCTTCCGCATTTAGTGTAGATGTATCTGCTAGGTAAAAGTGTGGATACTGATTGATTTGCTCTTGAAGCTGATCAATTATTACATTTTTATCTTCCCTTCTCATGATAATTGGGTCTCTATTGCGTTATTACTACTTTTCCGAGGTCGATTTCACATCGATAGGAATACTTGGGCTCATCGTGCTAGATAGAAAAATACTTTTTATGTAAGTACCCTTAGCGCCTGATGGCTTAAGTTTTATAATGGTTTGAATAAACTCGTAAGCATTCTCTACCAATTTTTGGGGCTCGAATGAAACCTTACCGATAGAAGTATGTACAATCCCTGCCTTATCGACCTTAAAGTCGATTTTACCTGCCTTAACCTCGGAAACGGCCTTATCCACATCCATGGTTACAGTTCCGCTCTTAGGGTTTGGCATTAGTCCGCGTGGCCCTAGAATACGACCGAGAGCACCAATTTTGGGCATAACTGTTGGCATGGTGATAATAACATCCACATCAGTCCAACCCCCTTTAATTTTCTCGATATATTCATCTAAACCTACGTAATCGGCGCCGGCAGCTTTTGCCGCTTCTTCCTTATCGGGCGTACAAAGCACCAGTACACGCACAGACTTGCCAGTTCCATGAGGGAGTGTTGTTACACCACGTACCATTTGGTTGGCCTTTCTGGGGTCAACTCCTAGGCGTATATCGACATCTACAGAAGAATCGAATTTGGTGTGTGTAATTTCCTTCAATAAACTGGCTGCCTCCGTAAGTGTATATTGCTTATCGGGTTCAATTTTCGACAACGCAAGTTTTTTGTTCTTGGTCAATTTTGTCATCTCGCTAAAAGAGGTTTAATATTACTTACCTGAAAAATTTCCTGTAACAGTAATACCCATACTACGGGCAGTACCTGCTACCATTTTCATTGCAGATTCTACGGTAAAACAGTTCAGGTCGGGCATTTTCTCTTGGGCAATTTCCCGTACTTGATCCCATGAAACCGAAGCTACTTTATCTCGATTTGGCTCTGATGAGCCTTTCTTTTTCTTACTTGATTCAAGTAGCTGAACGGAAACCGGGGGTTTTTTTACGATAAAATCAAATGATTTATCGGAATAAACGGTAATAATTACCGGGAGTATTTTCCCAGCCTGACTCTGAGTTCTGCTATTAAACTGCTTACAGAACTCCATAATATTAACCCCTTTCGAGCCGAGTGCGGGACCAACGGGTGGTGATGGATTTGCAGCACCTCCCCTAATCTGCAACTTGATTAATCCGGCAACTTGTTTCGCCATAATGCTTAGCTCTTAATGGTTATTATTCTTTTTCGACTTGCATAAAACTGAGCTCCAACGGAGTCTTTCGGCCAAAAATTTTGACCATTACCTTCAGCTTCTTCTTCTCCTCGTTCACCTCTTCAATTACTCCAGAAAAAGAGTTGAATGGACCATCAACCACTTTAACCGTTTCACCTACAAAGAATGGAACGTTTAGCTCCTCATCGCTATCAGCTAGCTCATCGACTCTTCCGAGTATTCGATTGGCTTCCGATTGGCGCAATGGTGTGGGTTCGCCTGTTTTGGGATCTCCCAAAAACCCAATAACATTGGGAATGCTCTTTAAAATGTGAGGAATTTCACCTACAAGTGAGGCCTCAATTAGTACGTATCCTGGAAAGAAGACCCTTTCTTTGCTTACCTTTTTACCGTTACGAATTTGGTAAACCTTTTCTGTAGGGATTAGTACTTGCGAAATGAAATCGTTTAGCTTAAGCTGGTTAATCTCATTCTCGATATACTCCTTAACTTTCTTTTCCTTCCCGCCAATGGCACGTAATACATACCATTTTTTTACGTTCTCTTCCATTGAATTCTCCTCTTTTCAGACTTTTAATACATCAATCTGTAAACTACGTCCATCACATTTTCAAAAGAAATATCCATGATAAAGACTACAAGTGCAATTAATAGGGAAGCTATCATAACAATTATTGCACTGGATTGAAGATCTTTCCGTGTTGGCCACGATACTTTGTGGACTAGCTCATTGTAAACGTCCTGAAGGTATGTTTTTATTCTCATAGTGAGTTTTACTTATGTTGCACGGGAGGAGCGACTCGAACGCCCGACACCTGGTTTTGGAGACCAGTGCTCTGCCAACTGAGCTACACCCGTGTAGTAAGTGGTTTACTCACAATTTGTAAGTAAACCACTCTATATTAAGCAATGAGTAACAATAAATTACTCTACAATTTCAATTACCTGACCTGCCCCAACTGTGCGTCCACCTTCGCGAATAGCAAAACGAAGGCCTTGGTTAATAGCTACAGGATAGATAAGGTTTACAGTAATGGTTACGTTATCACCAGGCATTACCATCTCAACACCTTCGGGCAACTTAATCTCACCTGTTACGTCAAGAGTACGCAAGTAAAACTGAGGACGATAGTTATTGTGGAACGGGGTATGGCGTCCACCTTCCTCCTTTTTAAGCACGTAAATTTCTGCTTTAAATACGGTGTAAGGCTTAATGGTGCCAGGCTTAGCTAGTACCTGTCCGCGTTTAATCTCATTTTTATCAACACCGCGAAGGAGTAAACCTACGTTATCACCAGCTTCACCACGATCTAGAATCTTGCGGAACATCTCAACTCCTGTACAAACAGTTTTGCGATTTTTACCGCCAAGGCCAATAATTTCTAACTCGTCACCTGTATTAACAACACCGGTTTCGATTCTTCCCGTTGCAACAGTTCCACGACCTGTAATTGAGAATACGTCCTCAACAGGGAGGATGAATGGCTTTTCAGTTTCACGTGGAGGAAGCGGAATGTATTCGTCAACCGCATCCATCAGTTCCATTATCTTTTCAACCCACTGTTCTTCTCCGTTAAGAGCACCAAGAGCTGATCCTCTGATAACAGGTGCATTATCTCCATCGAAGTTATAGAAACTTAGCAGTTCGCGTATTTCCATTTCTACTAGTTCCAACATTTCCTCATCATCAACCATATCACATTTGTTAAGGAAAACAACCAAACGAGGTACGTTTACCTGACGTGCAAGTAGGATATGCTCACGGGTTTGAGGCATAGGGCCATCTGTAGCAGCAACTACAATGATAGCACCGTCCATTTGAGCTGCGCCTGTAACCATGTTCTTAACATAGTCGGCGTGACCAGGACAGTCGACGTGCGCATAGTGACGATTAGCGGTTTCATACTCAACGTGAGAGGTGTTAATTGTAATACCCCTGTCTTTCTCTTCGGGTGCGTTGTCGATAGAGTCGAATGAACGTAACTCGGATAGACCTTTATCATGCAGGGTCTTAGTGATGGCTGCAGTAAGCGTAGTCTTACCATGGTCTACGTGACCAATGGTTCCAATATTAACGTGAGGTTTCGACCTATCAAATTTTTCTTTTGCCATGACTCCAGTTTGTTAAATTATTAGATTTAAAGATTGATTGTCGAGAAAAAAAGATAGTGCTTGAGCCAATGATGGGAGTTGAACCCATGACCTCTTCCTTACCAAGGAAGCGCTCTACCACTGAGCTACATCGGCCTAACGACTAGAGCGGGAGACGAGGTTCGAACTCGCGACCCTCAGCTTGGAAGGCTGATGCTCTACCAACTGAGCTACTCCCGCCTATCTTATTAAACCAATATAATTATTTATTTATTATATAATGGTGTGGGGAGAGCAGGATTCGAACCTACGAAGGCATTCGCCAGCAGATTTACAGTCTGCCCCAGTTGGCCACTTTGGTATCTCCCCTTAGCACTAGTAAAAAGAACAAAAAAATAGAGCCGATGGAGGGATTCGAACCCCCGGCCAGCTGATTACAAATCAGCTGCTCTGGCCAACTGAGCTACATCGGCAATACACTTAAAACTTATTGTTTCGGCTGTTTTTCCTTTCCGAAATCGGTTGGCAAATGTATAAACATTTTTTTTACCCACCAAAGAATATATAATTTTTATCAAAAAAAACTTCCTCTTAGAGCTTACCAAACTAACTATCAAGCACTTAAAACCCAAGAGGAAGAGTAAGAAAAATACGTAAAATCATCGTGTGGCTCTAATTTGCCCGTTGTTTCTCCTTATGTTTGGTTACCTGTCGCTTTAAAACCTCAATACAGGCATCAACTCCCTCCTCAAAAGTTTTGGCTTGACGCCCTACAAATAGGTCGTTACCTGGAATTATTAATTTAATCTCAACATTTTTATTATCTAGCCCTTGCGATTTCTCGAGCTTAAGGAACACCTCAGCACCTATTATAGCATCGTAGAAACGCTCTAACTTACTGAGTTTAGCATTAATAAAATCAATAAGTTTTTTGTCAGCATCAAATTTGATCGATTGAATTTTCACGTCCATATTCATAGTCCTCCTTTTTTTGGTTGATAATTATAGTCAGGCTCTCGGGTGCGCCTGCTTATATACATTTTTCAGCTTTTCAACACTGGTATGGGTATAGATCTGCGTTGTAGATAAACTTGCATGCCCCAGCAGCTCTTTAATGGCATTTATATCACCCCCCTGATTCAATAGATGCGTAGCAAATGTATGCCTAAGCACATGTGGGCTCTTTTTTTCGAGCGGTGTTACCAAAGATAAATACTTTTTCACAATTCGATACAATAATTGGGGGTAAGCCTTTTTACCTGTTGAAGAAACAATAAGATAAGGTGTTTGGTTCAAAGGGTAAAGTTCATGTTTTTGCTGCACATAATTTTCCAGCAACGGCACAATGTCTGGATACAATGGCACTATCCTTTCCTTTGAACCTTTCCCAAGAATCTTAACAGAATTGTTACTTATACTGATATCGGACTCTTTTAGGTTAGCTAATTCAGACACCCTTAACCCAACAAAGTAGAACAATTCGATAACCAATAAATCCCTTAAACCAAAGAACCCTTCGGAATAATCTAAGTGATAGAGCAATTTATCTACTTCGTTCCGACTAAGGAAGTAAGGCATTTTACTGCTAGCCTTAGGAGCCACAACCTTTTGCATGGGATTTTTAGTAACCTCCCCTTGCTTTAAAAGATACTTATAAAAACTTCGTAACGATGACAGCTTGCGATTTACTGACCGTGCCGAGTAATTAGTGTTTAACAGATGTGCTAACCATGCCCTTACCAGCCTATGATTTACCTGCTTAATGCCATCAACATCGGGTTCTATATTGCAAAACACAAAAAACTGTCGCAAATCGTCACCGTAGGCACGGATGGTTTGGACAGAATAATTTCGCTCTATCTGAATATATTTAAGGAATTGTGTCAGCATATTCTTTGAATGCAATATAACCTTTTTTTGATTTTCTGCCAAAAAAAATCAGGCAAAATGCCTGATGCATTCAAAAAAATCTTACTCCTCTTCTTCCTGAAGCCGCTGAATATAAATAGCCTTCCTAATCTCTTCACGACGCGCTATTGAGGGTTTTGTAAACGATTGACGTGCACGCAACTCCTTCATAGTCCCTGTTTTCTCGAACTTACGCTTGAAACGTTTTAAGGCTCTCTCTATATTTTCGCCTTCTTTAATGGGTATAATAATCATGCTTTTATTGTATAATTGGTTTTGTTTTTTAATTGAGGTGCAAAATTATAACTTATCCTAGTTGTTTCCAAATATTTCTAATTTTTTATTTAGATACACCTCATTTCATTTATCTATCATTAGATTTTTTTGATATAAAGGGAGCATCCACGGGATAATTATTCGCATGCAGTGGTAAGGATATTGTCGTAAAAAGTTCGTTTTCAACCCCAATTATTCATCTGAATAACTTGGGTCTTCGACAGCGACCACGTTTCACAACCGATTTTGTTGCCCAAAATTAGGTTCGACTATTTCGTGGTAATCCGCATTTGCATTTATCTTTAATAAATTTAATCAGTAGTGACCGAGTAAATTTTAAAAAAACGGGGTTACTCCTAAAAAGTTTCACCCCTTGTTGTAATTTTGTTTTTCCACAAATAAAAAAACAACATGAGCAAAGATAAAGAGATTCGTTTTGTC